>JBAZWJ010000004.1:41365-94622 GCA_041660385.1 Desulfobacteraceae bacterium
GCTATGGAAAAAGGCCCATAGGCAAGGCATAGTGTTTGGCCGGGCGTGAAGGCGTACATGAACGTACGTCGAACGTCCGGCCAAACACTATAACGCCGCATATGGGCCTTTTTACGACGCCATCAATAAACGACACCAGCATAACCCACAAGGCTGTGACTTGGACTTTTATCGTAGCTGGTGGTGTAGGACAGTAAATCGCCGTGGTCTGCGCCCAGCGTTTTTGCTGCCGAAACGGTTGCGGCCACAGCTCCGCCGCAACAAGCATTGTACGATGTCAGGGCTTCACCAATGATTTTTTCGGAGTCCATAGCCAGCATGAGAGAAATCATGCGCGGATCGTTTGTTTCTTTGACCCATCTAACACCTTTCTGGCCTTCACCCTGGGGCGCGAAGCCGTAATTCGGTCCGTAATGGGTAAGATCCGTTGAACCGATGACTTTGATGGAAAGGCCCATGTTTCCGACAATCTCCACTGTTTTTCTGCGGATGTGAGCGGCGTCAGGGTTTGGTGGAATACCCATGGCCACAACAGGGATGTCAGGGAAAAAATACCGGATGAACGGAAGCTGGAGTTCAATGGTGTTCTCCGGATCGGCATTTGCGGCCCATTCTTCCCGGAGACCAAGGGCTTTTGTAAGGGCTGCTGCCAGTTCTTCATGGATGGCGATGTTGCCAAAGGGCGTTTCAAGTCCACCATTGACCATAATAGTGGGCTGGTCTTTGGGACGCATGTGTTTTCCGAAAATAGCGATAACATCCGGCTTTTCACTGTTTGAAAGGTGTTTTACCACCTGGCAGGCCAGTGCCCCTGAAAAAAACCATCCGGCATGGGGAACGATTCCGGCCTTGAAATCCCTGACGCCAAGGGTTTTGATGGTTGGGTCTGCAAGAAATGATCGTATTTCTTTTTCGCAGCCGGAAGGATCTCCGGGATACCAGCTACCTGCAAAATCAGCTTTTTTGATGTCCATAGGTCACATCCTTCTCTGATTGGACTGTGGGGGAAGAGACTTTATTCTGGTGATTTTGGCACAGAAAAAAAGGGATGTAAATTGTAAAAGGCGGGCAGTTGCTTGTAGTGCCCGCTGTCTGTTGTCAAATACGTTCTGCTGATGTACATTGGTGGTCCTGATCGTTTCCTTCAACTGTATGTTTGAATCCATCCCGCAACAGGGAAGAAAGGGGAAAAATTTATGAAATTTCTGGTGATAGGCGGCGATGCAGCGGGCATGAGCGCTGCGAGCAGGGCCAAACGGAACAAACCCGATATGGACGTGACGGTTCTTGAAAAAACCATGGATGTGTCTTACAGCGCATGTGGAATGCCATATAATATCGCAGATCCCGGAAGGGATATGGACACTCTGGTGGTGAGAAAAGCGGACGTTTTCAGGCAGAAGCAGGGTATCGATCTTCGAACAGGGCATACGGCCCTCATCTTGGACCCGGTAAAGCGAATCGTGGAAGGCACCGGCCCCGGTGGGCAGGGTTTTTCCGTGTTTTATGACAAACTCTTGATTGCCACGGGCGCTTCTCCCATTATTCCAAAAATTGAGGGTGTGGACCTTCCCGGTGTTTTTCCACTGAAGTCTCTGGAAGATGGGCGGAGAATAAAGGCTTATCTTGCTGAAAACAAAGTAAAAAAAGCGTTGATTGCCGGGATGGGTTTTATTGGACTTGAAATGTGCGAATCTCTGGTTGAACGTGGCGTTGACGTGAGCATGATCCGGCGGTCAGGTAATTTTATCCCCTGGCTTGATAAAGAGGTTTGTCTGTTTGCCCGTTCTGAAGCTGAAAAAAAGGCAGTTAACCTCTATTTCAACGAGGGATTGAAACGCATCGAAAAAACGGAAAACGGTTTGCGGGTGCACACGGATTCCATGGCGATTGAGGCAGACCTTGTTTTGCTTGCTCTGGGTGTCGTTCCAAACAGTGATATGGCTGAAAAAGCAGGACTTGAACTGGGGAAAAACAAGGAGATCGCTGTGACACGGGCTCTCGAATGCTCTCACGAACACATCTACGCAGCAGGAGATTGCGCCGATGCCTACCATGTGGTGACCGGTGAACGAACATGGATTCCTCTGGCACTGAGGGCGAACAGGGCAGGATGGGCTGTGGCGGATACGGTGTGCGGTATTCGGACTGAGCTTCCCGGGATTGCAGGAACTGCCGTGTTTAAATTGTTCGATCTCCAGGTGGCCCGAACAGGTCTAACCCTTGACGAAGCCCTTAAAGCCGGGTTTGAGGCAGAGCAGGAGTTAGTGAAAACCCGCTCCAGAGCCCATGGACATCCCGGTTCCACCGATATCTGGGTTCAGATGGTGGGGGACAAGCGATCCGGGAGGCTTCTTGGGGTTTTCATGGTGGGGAAAGAAGGGGTGGCCCATCGGATCAACGCTCCTGCTGTGGCCCTTTCAGCCCGGATGACTGTTTTAGATTACATCCAGTCTGATCTGTCCTACGCCCCGCCTTTCGGGCCTGTATGGGACCCCACACTGACAGCTGCCATTCAGTTGGCCAAGAAAATGGAATAGCCGTGTTTCGTCCGATTATCGGCGAGCTGTCCTCGACATTTGTATTGCCGAGGACAACTCAGCGATCCCTGGTTAATCATCTTGACAAAAAAATCATGGCATGTCATTTAGTCGACAATATACAATCGACTATGTCTGCTTGTTTATGGAGCCATGCGGGATCAGATGGCTATGGGGACAGGAATATCAAACCATAATAAAAGAAGAAGAGGAGAATGTCATGAAGCGCGACCCTGTTTACGTTCAACTGCAAAAGCACCTCGACAAGCAGCCTGTGGGCTACCCAGCGACATGGTCAGGTTCGGAGATCGAAATTCTCAAACATATTTTTTCGCCCCTGGACGCGCAGATCGCTCTTGGAATGAGCTACAGGTTTGACACGGCAGCCGACATCATGAAACGGCTTTCCGATGTGAATTTATCGATTTCATCGGTCGAAGAATTAGAAGGAAGCCTGGATGATCTTTTCAAAAAAGGAGGGATTCTTTCCAGAGTTACGGATGGTGTCCGGTATTACGCCCTGGCCCCCCTGGTGGTGGGGATGTATGAACTTCAGAACCATCGCCTCACACCGGATTTCATCAAGCATTTTAAAAAATACACGAAAGACAAACGCTTCGGCGTTGAATTTTTAAGCACAGAGATGCCCCAGATGCGGACAATCCCCATTGCCGAAAGTATCTCAAACACAAGGCACGTCAGTCCCTTTGATGAAGTGGTATCCCTTATCGCCAATGCAAAGGAGCCCTTTGCCATTCTGGAGTGTATCTGCCGTAAAAAGAAAGAGTTGGAAGGCCAAACCTGCAAAGTGACTGACAGGAAAGAAACGTGCCTCGCCATGGCTGATATGGCCGAAGGGGCACTGCACATCGGTATCGGAAGGGCTATCAGTCGTGAAGAAGCTTTGGATATCATCGGGCAGAACCAGAAGGAAGGTCTTGTCCTTCAACCGGGCAATTCTCAGGGAGCTGATTTCATCTGCTCCTGCTGCGGGTGCTGTTGCGGCATTCTGGATATCCACCACATGCTTCCCAGGCCTCTTGATTACTGGGCTGCTAACTTCCACGCCACGGTGGACGGGGCGTTATGCAATGGCTGCGGGGTCTGTGAAAAACGGTGTCAGGTGGGCGCGGTTCATGTCAAAGAAAAAGGTGCTGTGGCCAAAGTGGATCTGAATTTGTGTCTTGGATGCGGCGTCTGTGTGACCACATGCCCGAAACAGTCCATTACTCTTGAAAAAAATGCTCGGGAAATCAAACCGCCCCAAACGGTTGAAGAGCTTTACGACACCATCATGGAAAAGAAAAAAGGATCACTGGGCAAACTCAAGATTATGGCCAAACTGGGTATTGACGCCGTGAGAAGCGGCAGGTTTGATGTGCTGTTCAAATGACCGGAAGACCTTGGATAATGAAAAAGGCGTTGACCGGTTCGGTCAACGCCTTTTAATTTTATAATGATACTATCGCGTCTTAAATTAAACGACAGCCGTTTTCTATCTTTCGATGATCATGGCCATACCCATGCCGCCACCGATGCACATGGAAATCATGCCGGTTTTGTAACCTTTGCGTTTCATGTGGTACATACCGGAAACCATCTGGCGTGCGCCGGTGCATCCGATGGGATGACCGATGGAGATTCCGCTGCCCAGTTCGTTGGGTTTGTCAACGGGAATGCCCAGTTCTTTCATGCAACCAATGGCCTGGGACGCGAAGGCTTCGTTCAGTTCGATCATGTCGATGTCTTCGATTTTCATACCGGTCCGTTTGAGAACTTTGCGGATAGCAGGAACGGGGCCAAGACCCATGTATGCCGGATCAAGACCGCCGCTGGCGAAAGCTTTGATTTTAACGATGGGCTCAAGACCCAGTTCTTTGGCTTTTTCAGCAGTCATCAAAAGAACGCAGGCTGCGCCGTCGTTGATGCCAGAAGCATTACCGGCTGTGACGCTGCCATCTTTTTTGAACGCTGGTTTCATGGCGGCAAGTTTTTCAATGGTGGTTTCCATCGGGCGTTCGTCCACGTTGAACACGGTGTCGCCTTTTCTGGATTTCATCACGATGTCCACGATTTCATCTTTGAAAAGGCCGCCGTTAATGGCTGCCATGGCTCTCTGATGGCTGAGTAGGGCCAGCTGATCCTGCTCTTCACGGGTGATGTTGTATTTCTCAACGATGTTTTCCGCTGTGATTCCCATGTGGTAGCCGTAAAAAATTTCGTAAAGACCGTCGAACACCATAAGGTCGTAAACTTCACCGACACCTGTGAGTTCCATTCTGTGACCCCAGCGTGCATTGGGAAGAGCCATGGGCGCGTTGCTCATGCTTTCCTGACCGCCAGCGAGAACCACATCGGCGTCACCGGACATGATGGCGCTTGCTCCCAGAGCAATGGCTTTAAGGCCTGATCCGCAGATTTTGTTGATGGTGAACGCCGGAGTTTCCTTGGGGAAACCGGCTTTGATCATGGCCTGGCGGGTGGTGTTCTGACCTTTACCGGCCTGGAGAACGTTGCCCATGATCACTTCGTCTATCACGATGGATTTGGCTGAAGCATCCCAGGCGGCTGCTTTTTTTTCAATTTCAACCTGGCCCTGGTCTTTCAGCGCGTCCGGTGCGATGGTTTTCATCTCATCGCTGACTGCGGGTTTCAGGTTGATTTTTTTAAGAGTTTCATGCATGACCGCTGCGCCCAGATCGATCACTTCCACACTTTTCAGACCGCCGCCGAATGCTCCCACGGCTGTACGTGAACCGCTTACAATAACAACATCTCTCATGGTAACCCTCCATTTATTGAAGTGAATGAATAATATATAAAACCTTTGTTATCATTAAAAAATCTGCTAAATATTAGTTTGATAGAATACCAAATAGCCTTAAAAAAGACAACGATGAAAAGATAGTGAAAAGATATGTGTTTAATTCTGTTCTCTTACATGAATCATAGCCGCTACAAGATGATCATGGCGTCGAACCGTGACGAGTTTTATGAACGACCCACACGTCAGCTGAGTTTCTGGCCAGAAAACCCGGATATTCTTGCAGGACGCGACGAGCGGAATCTGGGAACCTGGCTGGGCGCAAGCCGGAACGGCAAAATTGCAGCTATCACCAATTTCAGAAATCTTCAGGCCATCAAAAGTGACGGCCCGTCCCGTGGACTTCTGGTTTCGGATTACCTTCAAGGCCATTCATCTCCCCGCGATTATCTCGAAACAATCAAACCCAACGCCAAGTCGTACAGCGGTTTTAATCTCCTTCTGGGAGATCGTGAGGGACTGTTCTATTATTCGAATATGGGTGAAAACGTTCAGGGCGTTGAATCAGGCGTTCATGGACTCAGCAATGCTTTTCTCGATGCACCCTGGCCTAAAGTTGAACGGGGTAAAAGATTTCTGGCCGATGCCATTGGCAGAAGCGACGAGGTTTCAGTTGATGATCTGTTCCAACTGCTGAGCGATACCCATCATCCGCCAGACTATCAACTGCCTGACACCGGTATCGGGCTGGATTGGGAGCGGCTTCTGTCTCCACTTTTCATCAAAAGTCCCACTTATGGAACGCGTTCGTCCGCTATTGTTCTTGTGGATCATGATGACCGGATCACTTTTGCCGAAAGAACCCATGGTTCAGTCAAATCTGAAACCGTTCAATGGGTCATTCCGAGCAGCGCTTTTACAGGTCGGAAATCCATGACCGCAGACGAGTCGCCGTAATTATTCCCTCAGTCGGAGTCGAAGAAATGGCCGATGAAACGGTGCCGCATAAACAAAATGGTTAATCCGTCATTAGTTGTTACCTCTTCGCTCCCGGATTTCAGGCTGGGAGTGAAGACGGGTCATTTTTCAATATTTGAGAATAATTTGTATTTTCATCTGAATTTCCTGCGGCCATGTTTTTAAACATCAATTCGATGTTGGACGTTTATCCTTTTCCTGCCGGGTTTGGAAAATCCGCCGGTACTCACCCGGAGCCATCCCTGTCCATTGAGTGAACATCCGGTAAAATGGCCGTTCTGCCGTGTAACCGACTTTCTCTGCTATATCGTGGATGCTTGAGGACGAGTTGATCAGAAAATGAATGGCCATGTCCCGCCGGAGATGGTTCTTGATCTGCTGGTAGGACGTGCCTTCATGATTCAGTTTCCGCCAGAGGTGCTGATGGCTGATGTTAAGACCCCGGGCCAGTTGCTCGAAATTGGGGAAGCCCGAAGCTATGTCCCTGGTTGAAAGCGTTTTTCTGACCAGGCGGGTATAGGGATAGCTGTCAGGATTGAGCAGAAACCATCCGATGGAGGACCGTAAAAAAGCCGGAACCTCCCGGTGACTCCTGATAACCGGCTGGGACAGCACCCCCGCATTGAACATGATTCTGTTTCGATCAGCGTTGAATACAATTCTGTCGCTGAGAAGATAATGGTACTTCTCTATGTGCTCGGGTTTCGAAAAGGTGAAATGAGCTGACTCGATGGGGTAGTGTTCGCCGATCAGCCAGCTCCCGGCCCTGTACGTGGTCACCATCAGGAATTCAATGATAAAACGTTTATAATTTTCGAACCCGTACTTGAAATCAATGGCCAGCGTGCTCAGGCGCCTGGCGGAATCCGTTTCAAGGCTCCAGCGGAATTCGTCAGTCAAAAGTCCGTAGAAATCGTTTGCGAACCGTAAGAGGCTCTGAAAATCAGGATAACCCGTGGCTGCCTCGCAGTACACGGAAAAGGCTCTGGGCGGAACGGCATGACGCAAAAAGCCCAGCATCTCATCCTTCAGATGTTCCCGGATTGCGCTGAGAATCCGGTAATAAATCTGAATCGAAATCCGGGTGTTCAGATTTTCCAGTAAATCCCTGTTCACACCCGCTTTTTCCAGAACGACCCGTTCATCCACCCCCTTGTTTTTAACCCCTTCGAGAAGATCTTCAACGAGTTGGGCCTGAAGTGTGGGCTTGACCAATCGTCTGTCTTTCATCGCGCGGTTGTCTTTCATTGTGAATCTCCGGAGTCGATATGAGAGATTTTGTCAGTCATTAAGAGAGTCCTGGTCATTGTTATTTCCGGTTCAGACTGTTAGCTTATATTCAACAAACAGCCAAAATGAAACAAGATTTTTAATCAAATACATCCAGTATGACCTGTAATCCGGCATTTGCTATAAGAAATTTTCCGCTTTTGCCTTAAAAGAAACGGTCATACTTCGGATCATCCCCATTTTATGGAAAGGAGATGTTATGAGTCATTCGAGCAGAAACAATCCATACAGTTTTTCCGATTTTATCGCATGGCGTAAATGTGTCGATTACTACGCTGACGACCCGTTCATTCAAAAGGTGGTGAAAACTTATACAGGCAAGGAGTGGGAACGGGTGGACGCCACAGCGCGGGCTCTCTCGAAGAAAGCCTCTTTTCGCTGGCGGGATCTGTCCAACGCGGCTGCGGTTCCCGAAAAAAGACCCTACCTGACCTCGTATGACGGTCTGAACAACCGCATCGACCGGATCGAACGCCCCATGGAAACCCTGGCCATGGAAAAGGAGATCTTCGGCGAAGGGCTGTTTTCGTCCAAAACCACGCTGTGGGAAAAATTCATCAAGCTTTTCCTGATTTATCAGAACGGCGAAGCCTGCATCTCCTGCCCCCTGACCTGCACCGAAGGGCTCATCGCCCTGATTGAAAAATATCCGGCTTCCGACGAGTTGAAATATATCCTTCAGCATGTAAAGGAGGGCATCAGTGGCGATTTCGCCATCGGAGCCCAGTACTTGTCCGAGATTCAGGGCGGTTCAGATGTCCCGTCCAATGTCCTTGAAGCCGTTGAGGAAAACGGGGTGTGGACACTTTACGGTGACAAGTTCTTCTGTTCGGCAACCCACGCGGACTACGCGGTGGTTACAGCCAAACCCACCGGAAGCGACAAAGTGGCCCTGTTTGTGGTGCCGTCCTGGCTTCCCGGCGACAAGGAAAAGGAAATTCGGAACGGTTACACCATCAACCGGATCAAGTGGAAAATGGGAACCAGCGAGTTGACTACGGCGGAAATCACCTTTAACGGAGCCGTGGCCTTTCCCGTCGGGCCTCTGGACCGGGGCGTTGCCAATGTGGTGGGTATCGTGCTCACTTTTTCGAGAATGACTGTGGGACTTTCCGCAGGCGCGTTTATGACCCGCGCTGTCCGCGAGGCCAAAGCTTACAGCGAATTCCGGGAAGCCTTCGGCCTTAAAATCAGCCAGTTTCCCCTGGCCGCCGTCCAGCTTCGCCGTATGGAACAGGCAGCCAGGCGCACCGTGGCGGGAGCCTTCAAGCTCAACCGGGATATCCTCTTGCTTGAAGGCGGAATTTCCGCCAAAGCCAAAGAGGACGGAAGCGACAGGAAAACACGTTTCATGGTGCGCGAACTGATCATGCTCCAGAAAATAACCGCGTCCTGGGACAGCACGGATGTGATTCGTTCGGCCATGTCCATGTTCGGCGGCCATGGCGTGATGGAGGATTTTTCCTCCCTTCCCAGACTATACAGGGATTCGGCCATCAACGAACTGTGGGAAGGGCCGCGCAACGTGCTTCTGACCCAAATTCACCGGGACTTCGTGAAAGCGGCTGCGTGGTATTCCGCAGGTGAATTCGTGAGAGACATCCTCACCGGCGCAGACAAAACCGTCATTGACTGCCTTTCTAATGAAATGACCGAACTTGTGGCCCATGAAAACATATATGTGCCCGACGAAACAACGCTGGCCATCTGCGATCGCTGGGACAGTTTCTGCCATGACCTGTTCCACGCCTATCAGGACGTGGCGCTGGCTGAAGTCGAGGCACAGTGAAAATAGTTTTTTCAGCGTGGTATTCGTCATTATCAATGCCGCTTCCTTTATTATTGACACAAATGTGTTCTGTGAATAAGGTTCATATTTCATGACAATTTAAACATTTCATAAAGTTTTCGAATCATTCAATGCTTGTAAAAACAGGGGAATGAGCGGTCGATGGGGTTATATTCTGCAATCGTGATCAGAAAAGGAGAACCAACGTATGGCGCAGGAAATTGCTGACAGGAGAGATATCGATTTTGTGATCTGGGAACAGCTCGACGGTGAGAAGTATCTCAAAAACCCCGTGTTTGACGGATTCACCAAAAAATCATGCACTATGATCATCAACGAGGCAAGAAGCCTCGCGATCAAGGAAATGCTGCCCACGCTTCAGGAAGGAGACAAAGTGGGTGTTCATTTTAATAACGGTGAGGTCACGGTTCCCGAGTGCTTCAAACGGCCCCATGGCCTTCTTCTTGATGGCGAATGGGGTTGTCTGATGGTGGATCAGAATATGGGCGGCCAGGGCGCGCCTCCTTTTGTTGCCTGTGCAGCGTCCGAATATTTCATGGGTGCGAGCTGGGCATTATATACCTACGCAGCCATGGGCGGTAGCACCGCCGGAATGATCCAGAACTACGGAACCCAGGAACTGATCGACACCTATGTGAAGAAAGTCGTGTCCGGTAAATGGGGCGGAACCATGCTCCTCACCGAAGCGGCAGCCGGAACGGACGTGGGCGCCCTTGAAACCAGAGCTGTGAAAAATCCTGACGGCACATACTCACTCACGGGCAACAAGATCTTCATCACCAACGGCGAGCACGGCCTGTGCGAAAACATCATTCATCCTGTTCTTGCCCGTATTGAAGGCCATGAAGCAGGAACCAAAGGTATTTCCATCTTCATCGTTCCCAAGTTCCTGGTGAACAAGGACGGCAGTCTTGGCGAACGAAACGATATCATCTGCACCGGGGTGGAAGAAAAACACGGCATCCACGGAAGCGCCACATGCAGCATGTCTCTGGGCAGCAAAGGGAAATGTATCGGCTACCTGCTGGGCGAAGAGAAAAAGGGCATGAAAATCATGTTCAACATGATGAATGAAGCCCGTATGGCCACCGGTCTTCAGGGCCTTGCCTACGGTTCGTCCGCCTATCTTCTGGCGGTGAACTACGCCCGGCAGAGAATCCAGGGCAAGGATATTGAACAGTTCTTTGATACAAATGCTCCAGGCGTACCCATCATCAAACATCCGGATGTGCGTCGAAACCTGTTGTGGATGAAATCCCTGGTGGACGGCATGCGAAGTTTCTTCTACTACATGACCATTGTGGGCATCCGGGCCCATGCTTCCGAAGATGAAAAAGAACGGGAAAAATACGCCGGGATTTTTGAACTGTTAACCCCCATCATCAAAGAATATCTGGCCGTGAAAGGTCACGATGTCTGCATCCAGGCCATGCAGGTTTACGGTGGCGCCGGTTACACCCAGGATTATCCGGTGGAACAGTACGCCCGCGACTGTAAAATCGCCTCGATCTACGAAGGGTGCAGCGGAGTCCAGGCATTGGACCTTATGGCCCGCAAACTTCCCATGAAAAAAGGCATGGTGTTCATGGAATTCATGGGGGAAATCGGCCAGACTATCGCAGCGGCCAAACAGATCCCCGTACTCCAAGAGCTGGCGGAACGTCTTGAAAAAGGCATGGGCGCCATGGGTGATGCCGCCATGCATCTGGGCGGAATTGCCATGGGCGGCAAGATCAAACCGGCTCTGGCCCATTCCCTTCCGTTTCTCCATTCCATGGGCGATGTGATTATGGCGTGGATGCTGTTGTGGCGAGCCTGCGTGGCCATTCCCAAAATGGAAGGCGCATCCAAAAAAGACCAGGCGTTCTATGAAGGTCAGGTGAAGAGCGCAGAGTTCTACATCAAAACCACTTTCCATGAAACCGTGGCCCGTTTCAAGTCTATCAAAGAAACATGCGATGCCGCCATCACCATCTCCGATGACGCCTTTGGCGGGTTGTGATGACGGTATAAAAAGGATTTTCCTTGTTGCAATGTGAGGTTGGACAAGGTGGCAGGCGGGAAGGGTTTTTGAGCCTTTTTCGCCTGTTTTTTTGTGTTTGTTACGTGGCGGTCTGTTTTCCCTGCCATGGCTGATGAATCATGATGTGGGAATTGTCTTTGAAAATTACTCAAGAGACAACTTTATAGTCATCACAGCGTTGTAATGAATATTACTCTATACTTTTTTAGGATCAAAGAGCCTTTAGAGAATCTTGCCGTCCGTGAAAAAATGTTTTTAGATGAGAATTTATTTAAGCAATTTCCTCCTTTAACCGATACGTTTAAAACTTAGTTATCTGAATAACCGCTTAATCGGTTCCCCCATCGTGGTCTGAATTGGAAAAGACGGTAACCAGCCAATGGAATGGCTTGCTGGTGGAGGATTTGAATGCCCTTAATACGAAGCAAAATTATTAAAATGATAAATATGGAGAACTGAAATGAAAAAAAGGTTCACGCGGAATGTCGGGTTGAAAAGAAAGTTGTTATTGCCTTTGCTGCTGACCGTTCTGGCCGGAATGATAGTCGTTGTGGCTACTTCATATTATAAAATAAAAGAAAGTATTCAGGGGCTTGCGATATTGCAGCTTGAAGCGATCATAGCATCCACATCGTCATCTATCTCCGAATATGTGGTTACAAACAAGAGGCTCAACCTGGCTTGGAGCCAGAATAATTTTGTCAGGGAAGCGATAGAAGGGGAAGAAGGTAAATCGGCCAAAGCCACGGAAAGGCTTAAAACGCTGATCGCCCAATTCCCTGCACTTGACAATATATTCATAACAGACGCGGCAGGTCTTATGATCAGCGCATCCACAGAAGAATCCATAGGCAAGGTCAATGTTTCGGGCAGAGACTATTTCAAACAAATCATGGCAACCGGCGAGCAGGTTTTGTCCGATGAGGTGATCAGCAAATCCACTGGCAAACCGATATTCGTTGTGGCAAGCCCTGTCAAAAAAGACGGTGATATAATCGGGGTTTTTGGAATTTCCGTACAGCTCAAATCCATGGCCGAAAAGATCACAGATACTGTAAAAGTGGGTAATAGCGGATACGCATTTGCCCTTAATAAACACGGTGAAAACATCGCCTATCCCGACAAATCACAACTTTTCAAGATCAACGCCAAAACCTTTCCCACAATCCAGGCTATCATGGACAAAAAAAACGGTTATCTGTTCCACACATTCAAGGGAATTGAAAAAATATATGTATTCAAGGAAGAAAAGGAGAAGGGCTGGATCGCTGTCGTGACTGCACCTTCTGATGAAGTTTTTGAGGCCGCTTCAAAGATAAGAAACAGTATGATTTTGTACAGTTTTATAACACTCATGTCTCTTTGGCTCATCATAAGAACCCAAACAGAACGAATTGTCATGAAACCCATCAAAAGACTCAATGAAAGAATGAAAGATATCGCCATGGGCGAAGCTGATCTTACCATAAGAATCTCTGATCTTTCGAACGATGAAGTCGGTGAGCTTGGCAGACTGTTCAACACCTTTGTTGAAAAGTTGCATACACTCATTTCTGAAATGGCGGAAAAATCAAATGGTCTTGCAAGCTCAGCCGGAAGTCTGGCTGAGATATCATCATCCATGACATCCCAGTCGGAGGTGATGCAGAAGAAAACAATCCTGACTGCTGAAAACGCCAAAGAAATGAATGCAAACATGCAGGCTGTTGCCACTGCCATGGAGCAGTCGTCCGCAAATACAGGGATGATCGCTGCGGCTGCCGAGGAAATGAACGCAACAATAACTGAAATTGCCAGGAATACCGGAAAAGCCAGAGCCATATCGGATGAGGCAGAAACAAAGGCTGAGAAAGTCACCGGAATTGTGTCGAATCTTGAAAAGTCAGCCATGGATATCGGTAAAGTCACAGAAGTCATTTCGGAGATTTCTGAACAGACGAATCTTCTTGCCTTGAATGCTACCATAGAGGCAGCAAGGGCCGGTGAAGCCGGAAAAGGGTTCGCGGTTGTCGCAAATGAAATCAAGGAACTCGCGAGACAGACAGCGGATGCCACAGATGAAATCACTCAGAAAATAAAGGCAATACAGGGCGCTACATCCCAGGCCTCAAGTGAAATGAATGAAATTACAAAGGTGATTGTGGATGTCAACTCAATCGTATCGGGAATTGCTGCGGCCGTTGAAGAACAGTCCGCCACCACAAAGGAAATTGCATCAAATGTGGCGGAAGTGGCAAAAGGGATTGATGAGACTTCACATAAATCGGCTGTTGCAAGCGAAATATCCTCCGGAATCACGGATCTTATGAAAGAGATGACACAGGAGACGGCGGCTATGGCGGAAAGCAGCAATGACGTTTCAAAGAGTTCGGTGAGTTTCTCTGATGTGGCTGGGGCACTCAGAACTGTTGTAAAAGCGTTTAAAATATAAACACCACGGGGTGGTGAGTTCATTTGAAAAAAGAAAGCCTGCGGAGAACATCCGCAGGCTTTCTTTGTTTAATTGGAGAAAGGAACGCTCAACATCGCATCAGAGTTGTAAGTGAATGTCAGTTTATATTCAGTGTCAGGTGCTTTTCCGTAGTTCAAATCTTCGGTGTCGATGGCCAGGGCCAGACGTTCGCCTTTTTTAATGGTGGCGCAGGTGGTGATGAAGTTGAACTCGTTGGTGTATTTCTGGCCTGCCTTGGCATTGGGCATGAATTTACCGTTGCCGAGGATGGTTAAGGGCGCATGGGAAATTAGTGTTCCGTTTCCGTAGGCGTCAAGGGTGTAGAGATGGGCAATCAGCTGAAACGATGAGGTCGAAGGTGTAACGTTCAGTTTCAAATGGGGTGTGCCCATGATCAGACGGTCTTTCGTAAATGATTCAGATGTAAAGACGATGGACTCCTTTCTGTTGGTTAGAGCGAACGGGGTGATCACATGGAGAAAGTTGGTATGGGCCTCCAGAAGTGAACTGATCGCCGGGATACCTGTGGTGATCCCTGAATTCGAGCCGGTCTGGATGGTGTTGGTCTCAGATGTGGTGAGGGGACTTGCACCCAGTTTGCCATAGAGCCTGCCAGCTGACCGGACACCCAGATAATATCGGTCGGGTGTGATGGTGTTCACGTTGTCGGCGGTGTCATAAAGTCCATCCAGGTAGCCCATGTTCAGGTCTTTGAGGTACACATGGTCTGTATAGTAACGTTCGCCGTTGTCCTTGTTGCAGATACTCATGGGTTTGAGATCCATGATGCCCGTTTTAATGCCTTTCAAATGTTCATCCATCCAGGCGTGAGCTTTTCTCCACACCACGTTTTCCATGCCGATGATGCCTGCTCCTTCAGCTGAAGCGTGGATACCCCGGTTGATATCCATACGTTTTTTTGGAGTTTTCAAGCCATAGAACAAATTCATTGTGGCATTGGGCGGAAACATTTCATCCTGTAGATTAGAACTGATGCAGATGGCAATGTCTCTGGGTTTTCCGTCGTCGGTGTAATTCAGTTCATCAAGGTAGGCGATGGGTGACCGGTCCATGGCCCAGTTGATCACGTAGTTGTAATAGGATTCATGATCATGGCTGAACAGCATCTCGGAGAGTTCACGTACGCTGGGATCCAGGTTGCCGATAATGTCACCTGCTTCGAGGAGGACAAGCCAGTGCCAGACATCTTTGGTGGTCTGATTCAGGTAAAGGGCGCTTCCAAGATCACCCCAAGGCACCATACACATGGAGGCTTTGACCCTCTGGTCGAATGCCGCGCCAAGGAGGGAAAAACCTCCGCCGTATGAAATTCCGCACATTCCAACTTTGGCTTTGGAATCGTCTGTAATCTGGCCCGCACTGTTTTTTACAACACCGTCAACAGGATAATTGGCTATGGCGTAGCTGATGATGGTCTGAATATCTTTCATGTCATCAGGGCCACCCACGTTAACAAGGCCGGTTGAAATACCCCAGCCTCTGGGGCTGTATTCAAGAACAATGTAGCCTTTTTCACAGAATTTCGCGCCCTGAAGGTAATACTCATGTTCTTCGCAGAGCCAGCTGCTGGGCATGATGATCACCGGAAAGCGTTCGGCAGGGTTTGTTGTTTTAGGAACGAACACATTGGCCGCAAGAATAACGCTGTCGTGGGCCGTGATTTTCACATCATCACGCCAGGATATCTCGTAAGCGGCTTCGGCGGCTTTGAAGACAGGTTCGTCAGGCCTTACTCCCATGGCAAAGGTCTGTGATGTGCAGAAAATCATCAATAATAAAGAAATAAATCCGGGCAGAACACCGTAACGCTTGATCATGACACTCTCCTTGGTTTTTGGTTGATAACTATCTGATAAGACAAGATATGGGCACATCTTGTCAATGCAGGCAGATCACTCATAGAACCGGCATGGGATACATGGCCAGGAACTGTATTCGGTTTGAATAAATGATTTGTGTTATTGGGTATTACAAGTGTTCAAAACTTAGTATGAAGATTCAATGTTGTCAACACTGTTATTTATACGAATAGTAAAATAATGTAAGAAAGTGTTCGATAATAGCGAAAAAAGCGTGTTGTGTAGGGTTTGAAGAGATAAAAAAAATCAGGGATTCTTTAGATCAAAGAACCCCTGAATTCGAATTGAATCGTCATGCCGTTGGAAGCCGAAAGGTACAATAAACGTTTCCCATGGTAGTGGGTTACTTGATCAGACTGCTTCCTTGAGATTTTTGCCGGGTTTGAATTTGACGACGTTGCAGGCTTTGATTTTCATGGTTTCCCCTGTCTGGGGATTTCTTCCTGATCTGGCTTTCCGTTTAACTTTGGTGAATGTCCCGAAACCGACCAAAGTCACTTTACCATCTTTTTTCTTCAACGTCTTAATGACAGAATCCATGAAAGAGTCCAGGGTTTTTGCTGCTGTCAATTTTGTGATTCCTGCATCCTGCGCCATTTTTTCAACCAGTTCGGCTTTGGTCATGAAAGGTCCCCCTTTGTTTTTTTGGCTTCCATCCAGAATGGTCTTAAAAAGGATCTCTCGCCACGAGAGGATTTCCGGGATGGTCACCGGTTAAATGATTGGCAGATGCCTTTATCTGTAACAGTATTGACAACTGTCTGTCAATAAAAATGTATGAACACAGGGGTTTAGCGGAATGTGATTCGATGGGCCCCTATCTGTTGAGGTTTGATGACCTTATGTATCATGATATGGTGCCCGGGTGCTTCGTTCCTGAGTGAAATCCTGTGATTTGTCTTTCTTGCCAGGCAATGGGGAGGTTGTGTGCTTATCATGTCCAGTGTAATAAGGACTTTAAACGTGTCACTTTCACATAGTCCTCTCAAGTCTTTTTACGAGCTTATCAAAAGTGGTTGCAACAGGTTTTTGGGTTGGACAAGCCTCTTGTTACAGAGTATAAGAAATGGGTCGTAAAACCTTAATGTTACGGCGAAGGCTTATAAATTGGACATGAAAATGACCATCGTGCAAGGGTGAAAATATGAATACCTATGATGAATTGAAATCGAACCTGTTGAGTGTTGGTGAAATTTTTCTTGAACTTCTCGGAAAAGCTGGGGCTTTGTCCGGTGTTTCCGGTCAAGTGTTCGGTAACTGGAAGAACACGGTGACGGGAATAAGCAGGCAGATCACGGAAGATCTGGTGCGGGTAGCTGTTGTGGGCCCCATCAAATCCGGGAAAAGCACGTTTGTGAACTCCCTTTTCCGGGATGATTTTTTAAAAAGAGGTGCGGGAGTCATCACCTCCATCGTAACCCGCATCCGCTGCGGTCAGGATCTCAAAGCCACCCTGTGCTTCAAATCCTGGGACGAAGTGAACCGGGATATCGAACAGGGATTGTCGTTTTTTCCCTCATGGAAACCGGAAGTAGAGGATTTCCGCTTTGACCTGAGAAAAGAAAGTCACAGGGAGATGCTGACTAAAACTCTGGAATCTTTGACAACGGATCAGTTGATCACCAACGACACCCGGAACATCACCAGCGTTCTTCTGACTTCCTATCTTGCCGGTTATGACCGGGTGAAAGACATCATCTGCCCGGATGAAACGGTGAAACACTACGACAACGAATCGTTTCCCGAACATCGCCTTTTTGCCGGTGATGAAATTCTGGCCGTCTATATTAAGGATATCCAGCTCGAAATCAAATCACGAGTTCTGGACGGTTCCATTGAAATCGCAGACTGTCAGGGCAGTGATTCGCCCAACCCCCTTCATCTGGCCATGATTCAGGATTATCTGGCCGTGACCCATTTCATCGTTTATGTGGTGAGCAGCCGAACCGGCCTCAGACAGGCTGATATCCGCTTCCTCTCCATGATCCGCGACATGGGGATCATGGGCAACATGCTGTTTGTGGTGAACTGCGATGTGTCGGAACATGAGTCTTTCGAGGATTTCAACCGGCTTCTCGGCAAAATCAGAAGTGAGATTTCTCTGATCATCCCCGACCCTGTGGTGTTCACGGTATCGGCGTTGTACCATCTGTTCAAGGCACGGAAGGAAGCCGAAAACGGAGCAGGTCTTCCGAAAAAGGACGAAACCCGCCTCCAGCAATGGGAAACGGAAACCGAGTTCACAACCTTGTCCATGGCGGAACGGGAACGTTTTGAAAACGTTCTTCACGACAAACTGACCCGTGAGCGTTACGCCCTGCTTCTGGGAAATCATGCGGAGCGCATGGCCCTTGTGGCTTCTGGCCTTTCACAATGGGCCGCTATGAACAGGGAGATCCTTTCAAAGGATTCCCACAGCGCCGAAGACATCATCCGCAAGATCGTGAAGAATCAGGAAAAGACGAGAAAAGTCAGCGACATGATCCGAAGTACACTGGATGGTGCCGTTAAGAAAGTAACCGACGATATCCGCAGAGATGTTGACAGCTTTTTCGATGACCGTTCAGGCGATATTCTGGCCGGTATCGACCAGTTCATCATGTCGTTCGAGCCATCCTACGACAATTATTATGAAAGCGGCGCGGTGGCCAGTCTCAACCAGAATCTTTACCTCGTGTACCAGGATTTCAAGACGGCCCTTGACGGTTTTATCACTGAGTCGGTGACCCCCAAACTGGTGGGATTCATTAAAAAACAAGAAGAAAAAATTCTCAGTGATCTGGACCAGATGACCCGTCCATACGCCAATATGGTTGAAAACGCCTTAAAAGATTATGGCCACGCCATGGGTGATTTCGGAATCGAGATGGTGATTCCGGATCGTGAAACCATGGGGGCTATCCCTGATCTGGAAACCCTGAAAAGCATGGTGAATCTGAAATACCAGCCTGCGGCCCAGATGATGAGCTATTCGGCCAGTGTCCGGGTGAAAGCCCTTTTGAAGTTCGGGGTTTACAATTTCATCAGCTATTTGAAAAAGGTCTTTAAAAAGAAAGCCATGGACAGGAAAAGTGATCAGGTTCAGGCTTTGAAAGACGGCTTGGTTACCTTAAAACGTGAAACCCTGAAAAATGTCCACTCCCATTTCATAAGCTACAGGGAAAACATCAAATTCCAGTATTTTTTTAAACTCACCGACGCCGTGGCCAACGCCTTTTTTGATCTTCACACCGCCCGTTTTCAGGCTTATGTCACCGATCTTGAAACTCTTGCCACCCTTATCCGCGACAAGAAGCTGAACAAGGAAACGGTTCTTGAAGATCTGGCGAACCTGGAAAAGAAAGTGGGCGATGTTCAGGCTGATATTTCGGGGTTGAAGGAGAGAATTGCTGGGCTTTGATTGAGGTTTGAACTCGACGGTGGAATTAAAATCATGCTGTTTTGATTATGAAAGTTTTAATCGTGGACCGCTTATATGAGCTTTGATATAATCAATGAAATCAGTGAAGTTGAAATAATTGCCACGGGTTCGGAAATCCGGGAGCTGGATCGTCTGAAAAAAATCTATGGGCATGGAACCTGGAGAAAAATGAAAGGTGTCGCTTATGTCAGACTTCCTTCTGGAAACGTAAAACTTGCCGAGCTGCATTGGTATGAATCTCATGGCATAGGCAAAAAGGAAATAAAACGGAAAAAATATCTGGAGTGAATCATGGAAACACTAAAAGAAACCTTTCACGAATTTGTGGTTTGTATCGATAACGGGCATTATCCGGCGTCGTTGGAACAGCACAAAATTTACAGGGCTCTTCCCGATGATGATGCGGAAGCTGAAGGGGATATCCGAATTATTGATGAAAGTGGGGAAGACTACCTTTACCCCGCCTTATTTTTTGTGCCTATCGATTTGCCACGGTCTGTCGAACAGTCGTTCCGGCACGTCAGCAAGTGAGAACTGTACTGTAGGCTGACTGTGACATACCCTTAACTATAATAATGCATCCGCAAATTCCCGTGGATCAAAATCCCTGAGATCCTCAATCTGTTCACCCACACCAATATAAGAAATGGGAATGCCCAGGCTGTGACTGATGCCGATGACGATGCCGCCTTTGGCTGTGCCGTCCAGTTTGGTGAGGGCGATGTTTGTTACGCCGATGGCTTCGTTGAAAAGCTTTGCCTGTTGAAGGGCGTTCTGACCGGTGGTAGCGTCGAGCACCATCAGGGTTTCGTGGGGAGCATCGGGAATTTTTGATGAGACGATGCGCTGAATTTTTTTCAATTCTTCCATCAGGTTCTTTTTGGTGTGCAGCCGTCCAGCCGTATCAATGATCACGATGTCCACCGCCCGGGAAACCGCCGCTTCAATTCCGTCAAAGGCCACAGATGCAGGGTCGGAGTTGTCTTTGTGACGCACGATGTCTGCACCGGAACGCTCGGCCCATATGGCCAGTTGCTCCGATGCGGCAGCCCGGAACGTATCGGCGGCAACGATCAGAACCTTTTTTCCCTCTCCCATGAAACGGGCCGTCAGTTTTCCGATGGTGGTGGTTTTACCCACGCCGTTCACACCAATCACCATGATGACTTTGGGTTTTGGCGGTGTCTGGCCCGCTGATTTTTTTTCAAGATTGATGATGCTGAAAATCTCCTGACGGATGATCTGTTTCAGATCGTCCGGCCCGCTGATTTCCGAACGACGTCCTTTCAGGGATTCAATCAGCTTCATGGATGTTTCCACACCCACATCCGCCGTAATCAGCATTTCCTCAAGCTCTTCCAGTTTATCGTCGTCCAGATTACCGCCCCCGGAGAACAAGCCGTCCATTTTTTCTGACAGAGCTTTTCTTGTTTTTTCAAGTCCGCTTCGGATGCTTCTTAAAATTCCTGCGGGTTTTTCTGGTTCCCGCTCCTTTGTTTCAAGAACAGTCGCTTTCGGGGTGGTTTCATGGATATCGCTATCCGTTTCTAAACTTGGAGCGTGATCCTCATTGGAAATGATCTCAATCTCCACGTCCTCACGGTCATCGGGCCGTGATTTTTTAGACATTTTTCTGATAAGCCAGCCCACAAGCATCAGAACGAGAGCCAGGATGAAAACAGCGGACATGGCAAATATCCATGCTGTGACGCCGCGCTCAAGGCCGGTCAGCCCTTCAAGTTTGACAAGCCAGGGATCGGTGATCTGGAACAGCCGCTGGAAAAACACAGGCAAGTTTGAACCGGTGGGCGCTGGAGCATGGCCAGTACCGGGAATTTCCGCTGCGAGAGAAAAAAACGTTTGGGTTGTAAATAAGCTCATATCGGACCTATGAATAAATGTTTTTGTATGATTAAATTTAACAATGAAAGCCTCGATAACATCGGCTAAGACCTTTAAAACCTGCCCACGTCATTGACTTTGAAAATCATCAAGGCCCCAAGAACCTATTCCAGGAACTCTGAATAGTCAACAGGGAATTCGCTGAAAAGATAGGGTTTTTAATTGCTTTTAGAGAAAGATATAAAATCAGCGAGGTCTTTATCTGTACTGATATTGATTCGTGTTTTTGCCATAATGCCCTCCACGTTAATGATCTGTTTCCATTATGTGTACAATAGGAAAATGTCAATCATTGGCATCTTTGGTTATGGCGACTATGAATGGGGTCAAGAGAATTAATAGTGGTATCTGCATGAAATGACCGTCAAAAAATCATCATCAACGGCATAGACAAAACGATTGGTATCATCGATCCGTCGGGACCAGAATCCTGATAAATTTTCCCGAAGAGGCTCCGGTTTTCCGATACCATCAAAGGGATTCCGCAGGGCATCATCAATCACCCTGTTGATTCGCTTGAACGTTTTTTTATCCTGGGATTGCCAGTAAATATAATCCGTCCAGGCCTCATCCGTCCAGGCGAGCTTCCTATTCATTTATAATCTCTCGCACCTGGATGCTCCCGCTTTTGTACTGTTCTACGGATTTGATGAGATGGGCGGCATTCGCGGGAGAACGCAGCAAGTGAAACGTTTCCATATAACTGTTGAACGTTTCCAATGACATCACAACCGCGTCTTCGGAATCCCTGCGGGTGATGATGGTATAATCAGCATCCTTGATGACCTGATCTAAAACGGATTTCAAATTGTTTCTGGCTTCGCTGAAATTAATAATTCTCATGATACACCCCGACTTGTTCAAATTATGGGACAAGTATAATTACTTTCCATAAACATGTCCACTTGTTTGTACAAGTACCATGTAATTAGTCGTCTTCATAGAGTTAAGCATGGCGTCCCCGTACGGAATTCCATAATATATTCAATGTAATAAAATGTTTGCAACTTTTAAGTTGCCTTTAATATTAATAGTTGTTTTTCTTTTTAGAAATAATTTTGTCAATAATACAGAAGGACAATAAATAGCAGAAAGATAAGGGCAACATATTTTGATTCATTGCACTTGGCACTGAGAATGTTGAGTTTACCCCAATAACATGTGCCTTGTTTTATGTATATTTACTACCACATGATGGTTAAGGGAGTATGAAATTGAATTCAATTGAAAGAGGTGGTTTTTCAAAGCTATTTTTAGTTTACTGTTTTGCTTTATTTATTTTTGCTGGGTGTAGCGATGGGAGCAGTCCAACCCTTTCAACTATAACTGTCACCCCAGCAAGCCCAAATATAGCATTGGGGGCTACCCAGCAATTAAATGCGACAGGAACCTTTTCTGACAATACAACAAAGGATCTGACGACCTCAGTGACTTGGAATTCAGATAGTACAGCAGTTGCCACAATTGCAACCGGTGGTTTAGTCACTACGGTAACGACGGGGTCAACCACAATTACAGCGACTTCTGGAAGTGTTTCAGGAATTGCCACACTTACTGTTTCCTCATGACAAAGCATAGGGCCATGTGCTGGTCCGATATTGGCCCTTGCGATAAATCCGACCAATAGCCAGATTGTTTATATAGGGACAGATGGCAGTGGCGTTTTTAAATTTCAGTAAAAGATAAACGATTCAAAATTTTATATGAAATAGTGTAACCAAATGGGGCTCACGAAACGGAATAATTTGGACGCTAAAAAAATATGCAGATCTTGGTGGTGGTGTATTTAAAAAACGTGTGTCTTGCCTGGAAAAGGGAAAAGTGGCGGTGTTCGAACATTGCTGGCAACAAATATGAAAAACAGGTGGATTATTGTATTCGGATTTGAAAAAAATGACCGTGCGAATGTTTCACCAAAGGAACTGGAAGTCATCAAAGCAGTAGCAAGCGATCTCTTATCGCTTAACGCAAACAAAATCAGGGAAGCTATCAGTAACGGGTTTTTGATAGAGGTTAAACATGAAAAAGAAAAGTAGAATACTCGATGAAATGCTTGAAACAGCGTCGGATTTACACCGTTCAGGTTTTATTGACAAACGCGCCATGGACCGTTACAACGCCTTGTGTATTTCGCCGGTTCCTGATTATTCTCCGGTAGAGATCAAATCACTACGGGAGCGATACAAAATCAGCCAGGCCGTTTTAGCAGCCATACTGAACACAAGTCTGTCTACCGTTCAAAAATGGGAGATTGGTGAAAAGCATCCCGGTGGCACATCAAAAAAACTGCTGTATATCCTTGACCGTAAAGGGATTGAAGCCATGGTGTAACCAGACTTAGAATGTCTTTTTTGCCCAAAATCCTTTTAATCTAACATCCCATTTTTTCGAAAGAACGGGGATATTATCTTACAGAAAAAACCGGTAATCACAATTCAGTGCTGTTGCCAGCTTCTTCGCTCTTTCCTTGCCCACAGGCCGTTTACCGTTCTCCATCTCAGAAATATGCCGCTGGTTGATTCCCGTCAAGTCGGCAAGTTGTTTTTGAGTCAGATCTTCACGTGTTCGATACCCTTTGATTGCAATACCACATCTGTTCCAGCAGACTTCAGGGAAAGCCCCTTCAATAGTAAAATTCCCCTCTTTAGTGGTAAGCTCAGGCACATCGGTAATATCAGTCACATTATAGTCTTTGGCCGACCGCCGCAAATATGCGATGGCCTCAGGCGACCCTGCAAAACGCGCTATCGTTTGTCTAATAGGGCGCTTTTTCGTGTGTCCCAACATAAATGACCTCCACCAGTTTGATTTGGTTGCTTTCTTCACGCCACACCGCCACATAAGTCGGATGTCCCTTTTTTAGGTGGCAGTGATGTCTTTCCTCTGATAGTTTACTGTAGTTCGGCCAGTCACCACGGATAGGTCCTGATTTTCTAATATCCATCATGAGCTGAATTAAAGCGGCAACAATTTTCTTCGGCAGTTTCTCTGCTTGCTTTTTAGCCTTACTTGTCAGCTCGACTGTCCAGTCCATTAAATGACATTATACCTGTATTAGGTATATTTCAAGATGGATTTCAAGGAATTTTACGACGGAACGGTACGTGACCATTACTTTTAGAGAAAGATAAAAAAGAGAAAGAAAATATATGATTCAACAATTGATGAATACCCCGCTGGTTCGGTTGGTTGCTTCGGAATCCACCTGGGTTGAAGGGGATGCTGTTGCTCAGCTTAAAAAAACGGCGGAGCGTGAAGGAATGGTCTCTGCCGTGGGAATGCCCGACATTCATCCCGGCAAAGGAAGCCCTGTGGGCGGCGTGTTTTTAAGCAAAGCTTTGTTCTATCCCCATATTATAGGAAACGACGCGGGATGCGGAATGGGTTTTTTTAAGACAACACTGAAGACACGGAAAATGAAAAAAGAGAAATGGGCCGCCGCACTGGCCGAATGGGGCGGTATGCCTGAGGACGAAAAGGTTCAATACCTTATGGATGCGGGTGTTGAAACCGGTCCCCATGATGCTGCCCTTGGAACCATTGGCGGTGGTAATCATTTTGCCGAACTTCAGATGGTGGAAAACGTTATGGACGATGAGGCGTTCGAACATCTGGGTTGTGACATGAAAACTCTGTTTCTCCTTGTCCACAGTGGCTCTCGAAGTCTTGGTGAATCTCTTTACAGAGATCATACCGGAACGCGTGGGGCCGATCCTTTGCATGATGGAACGGAAGATGCGGATCTTTTTTTAAGTCGCTATGACCATGCGATCCGCTGGGCAGCTGTTAATCGCAGGCTGATCGCAAAGCAGTTTATGGATGTGACAGGCGGACACTGTGAGCCGATTCTTGATCTGAACCACAACTCCATTTCCGTGCAGGATGTGGACGGAGAACCTCACTGGCTTCACCGGAAAGGCGCCGCTCCATCGGATGCAGGGCCGGTGATTATTCCTGGCTCACGCGGAACGTTTACCTATCTTGTTCTGCCCACAGGGCCCCAGGCTCAGAATCTCTGGTCCCTGGCCCATGGTGCAGGCCGCAAGTGGAACCGGGGAAGCTGCAAAGGGAAACTGAAAGAAAAATGGACGGCGAACGATCTGAGGCGGACGGATCTTGGCGGTATAGTGATCTGCGATGACCGTGATCTGATCTATGAAGAAGCACCCCAGGCCTTTAAAAAAATCGATACGGTGATCAATGCCATGGCCGATTGCGGACTGATCCGCGTGATCGCCACGTTTCGGCCGGTGATCACGTTGAAGGCCGGGTAAGACTCTGTTTGTTTTTCATGTTTGATTGATGCCTCCGGCGGCCCTCCGGGGGCCAGATTTTAAAAATCTGGACAAATGGGTTTGGGTTTGGGGGAGTCGGACGCCCAATACTGTTAGCTAAAGACTCTGATGGGTTACGCTGAGCTTCACCCATCCTACAAAATCATTGCGGGAGTAGGATGGGTGGAGCCAAAGCGTAACCCATCACTTCCGTGCGATAAACGTGAATGAATTTTGTTGTCGGGATAATGGAAATGCTTAAGTCGTCAACATTGGGCCGGAGTGCATCTCTTCCAGACTCAAAACACGTTTGTCAAACTTTTCAAAATGCCTGCCCCAGCGAAGAGAGGGGTTTGGCTCCCGGCAGGGCCGTCGGAGACAAGATAACCTGAAAATTAAAAGAGCTATGAAAGTGTTTAAAGGGTTTGATTTCAGAGAAAAAACATCCCAGAATGCAAACAGGATGAACCCGAAAGAATGACGGATAAGATGACAGAAGAACAAAGAGCCTATGACATCATAACCCGTCTGTGCAAGGCGGGCCACGAAGCCTATATAGCAGGAGGTGCGGCACGGGATATTCTGGATGGAGAGGTGCCCAGTGATTACGATGTGGTGACCAACGCGTCATACGAAGAGGTACTTGCACTGTTCAAAGACCGCAGGGTTTCCATTGTGGGGCTCAGTTTCAAGATCTGCATTGTGGATGGGCTTGAGGTGGCCAGCTACAGGAAAGGCGTTGGTTTCGGGAATGATGACCCCATCTGTGTTACGGAAAGTGCTGAAACCATTGCGGAAGATCTTTCGCGAAGGGATCTCACCATCAATGCCATGGCGTTCTGTCCGTACAACGGGGATGTGGTTGATCCTTTTGGAGGTCAGGCGGATTTGAAAAACAGGATCATTCGTTTTACGGGAAATCCGTGGGACAGGATATCCGAAGATCCTTGCCGCATCGTTCGGGCATGCCGGTTCAAAGCAAAACTGAAAGGGACCTTTGATCCGGTGAGTCTGGAAGCCATGAAAGAAAGAGCTTCAACCGTTGCACAGGTCGCGCCGGAGAGACTTCGTCTTGAGCTTTTAAAAGCCATGGCCTGTGAAAAACCAAGTTTTTTTTTCAATACGCTCCATGAAACAGGCGTCCTTGGATATCTATCACCCGGCCTTGAAGCCTGCTACGGCCATGATGGAGGTGATTACCACGGTGAAACCATTGACGAGCATGTGGCCATTGTGGGTGATTCACTTTCAGGAAAAAAACCTTTGTTGCGGCTTGCCGGATATTTTCACGATATGGGGAAACCTCCTACCGCAGAATATCATGACAACAAATTGTCTTTTATCAGCCATGAGAAAACAGGGGCTGACATGGTTGCCGAAGAACTGAAGACTCTGAAATTCAGCCTGAAAGAAACGGATTATGTAACCGCCCTTGTACGCCATCATATGCGACGAATTGAAGAAGAGGATAAACCAAAAACCGTTCGGCGGGTATTAAAAAAACTGAAAGATGACGATGTGAACTGGAAAGACTGGCTTCGTCTGATTATCGCCGACGCAAAAGGCAATCTGAAAAAAGGAGATTTCAGCCGGGAGCAGATCCGGGGAATTGTGATGAAGATTCATCATGAGCTTTATCCCCCTTCCGGCAGATCAGCCCTGACTGTTTTTGATCTTGCCATCAATGGGAACGACGTCATGGCCATCCTTAAACACAGAGAAGGCCCTGAAATTGGGCGGGTATTGAACAAAGTTCTTGATTTTGTTCTGGATGATCCTGACAGAAATACACGGGAGAGCCTTTTGGAATACGTGAAAGGACTTTTTTAGGGCGCTGGAAAGAACATAAGAAAACTGGGGCCAAACCTTGAATGAATATCCATAATCAAAGTTGACCCCAGTCATAGTCTTTTTTACAGGGGGTTGAAGATCAATAGCTTCGACCACCACCACCGCCCTGGCTGCCACGGCCACCACCGCCACCAGCACCGCCACGACCGCCGCCTTGTCCGCCCCGGGCTCCGCCAGCACCACCACGACCGCCGCCGCCACCACCGCCAGCGTATCCGCCTCTGCCACCGCCGCCGCCCTGTCCGCCACGACCACCGCCGAAACCGCCTCGACCACCACCACCACCACTGCGATTATCCGTTTTTGGGCGAGCTTCATTCACGCTTAGAGCTTTCCCTTTGAGTTCTTTTCCATTGAGGCCTTCTATAGCTGCCTGACCTTCATCTTTTGAGCCCATTTCAGCGAATCCGAATCCTTTGGACTGGCCGCTATGTCTGTCTTTAATAATGGCGATAGATTCAATCTGACCGAATGGTTCCAACTCCTGCCGCAAGTCGTCTTCGGTGACCTCGTTCGACAAATTACCTAAATAAATCTTCATTTCATTCTCCTTGTGGTTAAAATGATTAAGAATACATTGCCTAACGTCACGAATCAGCGGCAGTATTATGCCCCGCTGGAGCGGTTTGTTTGACATTTTAGATTTGATAAATCGACCAGCTCTTGATCTTAAAAAACATACAATAACATGAACATGGGACAGAGTACATAGTCTGGATTCCAAAGTGGGTATCAATTTGTTGAAAATGTATTTTCATGCACTGTCAACGGTTGCGGTAGTCGGCTCTGGGCCGGGTTCAATGTCGCCTGCATCGGTGAGGCTGACGGAGACGATTTTGGATACGCCTTTTTTTTCCATAGTCACACCAAAGAGGATATCGGCAAATTCCATGGTGACCTTGTTGTGGGTGATCACCAAGATCTGGGACTGGTCACCGATGTGTTTTACAAGATTGTTGAAGCGGGTGACGTTGGCGTCGTCCAGCGGGGCGTCGATTTCATCCATGATGCAAAAAGACGCAGGTTTGATGAGGAAGACGGAGAAAACAAAGGCGATGGCCGACAGGGCTTTTTCTCCGCCGGAGAGCAGGGATAGCCGTGTGAGTTTTTTTCCTGGGGGCTGGATCATCAGTTCCACGCCTGTTTCAAGGGGAATGGACGGATCGGTGAGAATCATCCGGGCATTTCCGCCTTCGAAAAGGGTGGGGAAAAGGGTGGAAAGGTTTTCGTTGATGGCATCGAAGGTCCTGAGAAAGCGTTCTTTGGAGACGTCGTTAATTTTTTCAATGATGGTCTCTAAGTCGGTGAGGGATTTTTCCAGATCCTTGCACTGGGATTCCATGAAGTCGTAACGTTCTTTGATTTCATCGTATTCGGCAATGGACCCCAGGTTTACATCACCAAGCTGGGCGATCCGGGTGTTGAGGTCCTCCAGCTCAGTTTCAAGAAAGGGGATGTTAAGAGTGGATACATCAATTCTGTCGTGCTCATTTTCCGCAAATTCCAGTTTGTACTGATTGATCTGGTGGTGGTATTTTTCTTCAATTCTTGCCGTGATGTTTTCCCGCCGGATCTTGAGCTGGGAAAGTTCGAGGTCGAGAACTCTCAAAGTTTCCCGTTCTTTTGTTTTCAGCTTTTCTAAATTGGTTTTTTCAGCGTCCTGTTCTTTGAGGTTCTTTTCAATTTCGGAGACATCACGGTGGCTGAGTTCGCTTTGTTCCATGAGGATTTTTAACCGGCGCACCAGGTCCTGTCTTTCAGCTCTATCGAGATTTCTGTTCTTGGAATAGGACCGGATCAAGTGTTTCATTTCCGTTTCTTCATGCGTAAGGCGGGCGAGGCGTTTTTTACTGTCATCGAGGAAATCTTCAAGGCGTTTCAATGAACTGTGATGGTTGTCACTCTCGGCTTTAAGGCGTGCCAGATCCATCTTGAGTTCCACGATGATCCCCACTTGTTTTTCGAGGATCTCGGAAATGTTGTGAAGCTGGTCTCCCAGATCTTTTATCCGGGTTTCATGGTCACGGATATCGATTCGGATACGGTCGAGTGCGGTTTTTCCCATAGCCAGATCCGTATCAATATCTTCACCGTCTCCTTCAATGCGTTCCTGTTCCAAGCTTAAAACATCCCGTTTCCGTTCAGCCTGACGAAGAGCTTCCGTTGCCATGTAAAGTTCTTTTTCGACCCGTGCTTTTTCTTTTTCCGCTGTGGAAATCAGTTCAGTTACATGGTTTTCTTTTAAAGTCCACTGGCTGACCTGAGACTCGGCCGCCTGGACGCTGGCCCATAGCATGGATTTTTTTTCTTCCCATTGGAGTACAGCAGCCTGGGTCTCGGCCAGTTCAGCTTTTTTCGCAAAAATCGATGAACCGTTCTGATTACCCCCACCCACGATAAGGCCCTTTTCGGTGATTCGTTCGCCGTTTCGTGTCACAAGGGGAAAAGCCGGTCGCATGGTTTTGCGTAAGCGGAGGGCTTGAGCAAGATCATCTGCGACCATGGCGTTGTTCAATATAAATCGGACAATCTCACGGTCTTCCGGCAGATATGTCACCTGGGATAAAAGGAGCGTGAAACCGGAAGGCTCTTCGATTTCAGGCGGCGAATCCAGGGTGTCAAGGGCGATGAAGCCGCACTGGCCATCGTTATGATCGGCAAGGCCCCGGATCAGTTCTTCAGCGTTCTCAGATGACTCCACCATCAGGTATTGGAGAACGTCCCCGAGCAGGGCTTCCACGGCCTTTTCATAACCTGTGGCCGGGCGGAGTTTGTCGGCCAGAACACCTTTGACGAGGGTGGAACCGTTTTTTTTCAGACGGTTCATCAGCGACTGGACTCCGCTGCCATACCATTCGAACTGATCGTCCATGGCTTTGAGCGTGGTGTAGCGGGATCGGTGTGCGCTTAGTTCTATTTCAAGGCTTTTTAACGACGCCCGCAGCCGGTCCCGCTCGTCTTTCGCTGTTTTCAGATTCTGGACTGTTTCGGCCTTTTCAGCGGCCAGCGCTCCTGTTTTTGTATGAACTTCTTTAGATTCTTTTTCGATGCTTTCTTTTGCCAGCCGGGCCTGAGTCAGATCTTTTTCAGAAAGGAGGAGCTCGTCATCCACCTGCTTGAGTCGACGCATCAAACTGTTTTTTCTCTGTTCAGCATTGGCGAGGATATTGGCTTTTTTCGCCTCCTCGCCCGCAAGAACCATGTGGGTCTGGTTCAGCTCCTTTTGTGTCTGCTCCAGATTTCTTTGCTGGTGTTTTCCCGCTTCAAATCGTTCGTTTTCACTGGTCAGCGATTTTTCTCTGGTGATGATCAGATCGTCCACATCCACATGGGTGTTACGTTCGACCTCGATTTCCCGGCCAAGGGTGTCGTTTTTTTCAGAGACTTCCAGCCGTTTTCTTCGGACCTCCTTGATTTCTTTGATAATCCGCCGGATTTCACGTGTCAGGTGCTCCAGGTCGTTTTCTTTTTTGTCCAGGGATCTTTGAATGTCGAATGTGTTCTGGGTCAGGCCGGAGAGTGCCTGCTTTTTTTCGTAAAGTGTTAGTTTGATCCGGTCTTGAATGATTTCAAGGTCGGCAATGGCTGTGTCCAGTTTTTTATCCGAATCGGCAACTGCTTGGTAAGAAACTGTTTTTTCACGGATATCGCGGCAGATATTTTCGAAATACCAGAGGGCGATGGAAATTTCCAGAGTCTTGACACGGGTTTTGTACTCTTTGTATTTTTTTGCTCTGGCGGCCTGGCGCTCCAGGGTTCCGAGGCGCCTTTTCAATTCGCCCAGAATGTCGGAAATTCTTGTAAGGTTTTCACGGGTTGTCTTGATCCGGGACAGGGTTTCTTTTTTACGCTCTTTGTATTTGGTGATGTCTGCCGCATCTTCGATGAAATAACGGCGCTCTTCGGGAGACGCGTCGGTCAGAGCCCCGATGTTGCCTTGGCCGATCACGGCAAATGAGTTTTTGCCTGTTCCGCTGCCAAGAAAAAGGTTGTGGATGTCTTTCAATCGGCAGGCCTGACGATTGATCATGTACACACTCTCGCCGGATCTGTAAACACGCCGTGTGACCATGATTTCTGTGTATACAGCCATGGGCGAATCGGTGGAAGGCCCACTGCGTTCGTCTCTTGCGCTGTTGTCGATTAAAAGGGAAACTTCTGCCATGTTCAGGGGTTGTTTTCCATCGGCTCCTGAAAAAATCAGGTCTTCCATGGATTTGCCCCTGAGTTGCTTCACGCTCTGCTCGCCCATAACCCAGCGTAAGGCATCCACGATATTGCTTTTTCCGCAACCGTTGGGCCCTACCACGGCAGTGATGCCTCGGGGGAAAAACAGGGTGGTCTTGTTCTGAAATGATTTGAACCCTGTTATTTCAAGTTTGAGCAGACGCATGGGAAAAAGCCTTCAATATACAGATCCGCTTTTGTAAAATGCACATGAGTGTTAATATAATGGTAAAGAAAACGCCTGTTTCATAACATGCCCTCCAAGGCTTGTAAAGCATGGGGTTGACTGTATTGATTTCATGTGATATCAAATGGATAGATTAATTATTTACCCGGAGATTTTCCAATTGACAAACCTTGGTTCATCACATAATGAGTAGTGCGAATTATTTTTGTATACAATGTGAATCCCAATAAAACCCCATGTGAGACCCGATGAGTCAAGCTGACGATCAGACCTGTGCGTTTGACATTTCCGACTCCAGTTGTCTTGAATGACAGAATGTATTGACTGGAACAGTATTTGGAATTTGAAGAAAAGTTACAAAAAAGTTTGACTCCCGAACACGGGGATAAGTACATCAAGATACATCTGCAAGGGGCTGTGGTGAGATCAGCCGGCGGGCTGGTGATGGTGCTCTGCGGCCTCGCGCTCTATATGAGCGGGTGTATATCCTATGAATCCTGCGCCGGAGGTGTACTCTGCGGAATGTTCGTCATCCTGATGAATTTTCCGGCACTTTATGTCATAGAATCGATAAAGAATCGTCTGCTTTTCGATCTCGCCTCCTTCATGATCAACCTTGTGGAGATCATAGGATACACCGGTGTCATCTACTTCCTTGGTGGTATCCGTGCCTCTTATCTTGTCCCGGTTTATGCCGCTTTAATTACTTATGTGGGTGTTATTGCCCCCAAACGATATCCCTATATTCTTGCGGGATGTTCTACAGCAGCATTCGCGTTCATGGCCGTCGTTGAACATACAGGCCTGCTTCCCCATCAGAACCCTGAACTTATCGGCCAATTGAGTCTTATATTCCAATTCTGGATTATTGTCATGGTGGCGGCATCTCTGTTTGGCGTCGCTGTGATTTCAAGTTATTCATCGGGCATTATTAAAAATACCAGAAACGATCTTATCCAGAAAAACCGGGAACTGGAAGAATCACGACAGGAACTGAGTCTCTATAGTGAGAGTCTGGAAAAAAGTGAATGGAAATACAGAAGAATATTTGAAAACATCCAGAATATCTATCTCGAAGTGGAAAAAGACGGCCTCATCACTGAAATCAGTCCATCGGTGGAGCGGATGGTCGGGCTTAAGCGGGAAAAGATCATCGGGAAGTCTATTTATGACGGATTCTATCCTTATCCATCGAGAGTCAGGCAACTCATGGACGATGCTTTCACAAATGGTGTGGTGAAAGACCGGGAAGTCCAGTTTTTCGGGCAGGACGGCAAGCTGATTTTTCTTTCCATCAGCGCCTGGCTGGTCAGGGATGAGTACAGACCCGAAGGACGGCTTGTCACCGACGTGAGCGATGTGACGGCCCGCCATTTGGCTGAAAAAGCGCGTCGTGAAAGCGAAGAACGTTACAAGATGCTGATTGAGGAACTTAAAGATGTGGTGTTCATCGTCACACCTGAAGGGTTTATTGAATACACAAGCCCGGCGTCTATTGAGTTCGGAGGATACGATCCTGACAATTCCGTTGGACGACACGTGAGCGAATTTATCGCTGATGAGGCAGGGATTGAAACGGCCGTGGAACTGCTTCTGGAAATGCTGACACACAGGGAACCGATAGAATGTGAATTCCTGTACAAACCTTTGGACAGACCGCCTTTTTATGTTGAAGTTTGCGGTACGCCTATCATTACCCATGGCGATGTCACAGGGATTTTGTGTATCATGCGTGATGTGTCCCACAGAAAACTTGCCGAAGAACATATCCGTATTCTTACCCAGGAACTGATGAACATCCAGGAAAAAGAGCGGAAACGGATTTCCTGTGACCTCCATGATGACGTGGCGCAGAATCTCGCATCTCTTATGATCGCCTGCGAGACGTTTTTCGATGGTTCTGCGGGCATCGGCCCTGAACTGAGAAACAAGATGAAAAATTTTTCAGGGGTTCTCAAACGCTCACTGACCTTTGTCCGCGATCTATCCTACGAGCTCCGCCCTCCGGGGCTTGATCAGCTGGGCCTTATCAAGACCCTGGCCCGGTATTGCGAAGATTTTTCCGAAAAACAAACGATCAGGGTGGATTTTTTCCCTGTGGGCATGGGGGCTATCGCCTTTGATCCGGACACCGAAATCAACATCTACCGTCTGATTCAGGAAGCCCTGAACAACGTGAAAAAACACGCCGAAGCGGATTATGTGGTGGTGAAGTTCGTGGCTTCCGTTCCTGACATCATCATTCGTATTCAGGACAACGGCAAAGGATTCGATGTGGAGGGGCGTTTGCCTTCAGCCATAGCCGAACGACGTATGGGCCTCCACAGCATGACCCAGCGGGTGGCTTTCTTGAACGGAAAAATCAAAATCAACTCCCGGCCCGGTGAGGGGACAACCATTATCGTGGGAATCCCCGGTGAGAAATTCAGGAAGGATATATATCTACCTTTTTCTCAAAATTCTTCGTAGGGGTGGGTTCTAAACCCGTCTGAATACTTGCAATGTGTTGCTGGCAACGGCAGGTTTGGAACCTGTCGCTACATTCTTAAGGAAATACCGTGGAATTGTTCTTGACCGCAAACGGCTCAGAACGTAAAATACGTTTCATATCATAAGTTCTTATCTGTTCGACTCCATCTCATTGACCGATACCGACCATACTATTAAAGACATTCACGGAATATTGCCATGGCTCTTGATGAGAAAACAAGGATTCTGGAAGAATTGTCCGAACTTACCATTGCCGGACTGAAGAAAATCGCGGAAGAGGGACGAAAGCTGACCAACGAATCTCTTGCGGCCTATCTGAAGAACTCCCCAAAGATGCGGACGTTAATGGAGAAGAGTTTAACCGCTGGTTCTGATAAAAAAGCCCAGCCCGGTGAGCTTGAACGCATTAAAACGCAGAAGGACAAACTTGTCAGGCAGCTTAGTGAGATAGAAGACCAGCACAATGAGTCGGAAAAAGTGTTCAAACGCGTCGTAATTTTTCTTGCAGACTGGGTGAGAGCGGAAAGCGGAGGGGTGCTGGACGAACACATCGCCAACGTCAAGGACGTATTGAGGCTGAGATCCAATCCTGAAATGGTGGAAGATGCTTTCCAGAAGTTGAAAACAGCTGTTCTCCATGGAGATATGGCTCAGAAAATTTCCGACACCAAGAAAAAATCGTTGATGTCCCGTCTCATGTCCAAGGATAACACGGGTGTTATTGATGAGCGGGCCGTTGTTCAGTTCAGAACCACATACCAGGAAATTCTGGATGAACTGGGCCTGGATCTTGGGCTTGATTTTCTGCCCAAACTTCTCCAGCTGGGCAAGAGGATCAATAGTTCCGTCACCTTTGATGATTTTACAGGTTTGAGGAAAGATATCCTTGATCTTCTTCACAACTACATGTCCACCGTTTCGGAGGACCGGAGCAAAGCAGCCGAATTCATAAAAGATATTGGCAGAAAGCTGGTTGACGTTGAAATCGATTTGGTGAAATTTCTGGATTTCACCGATGATGTGTTCACAGCCAACAGCCGGTTCGGGAATTCGCTGATCGACGATTTGAATGATATTGAAACAACTTTGGGTTATTCCCATAAAATTGACGAACTCAAAGAAGTGGTGAATGCCAAACTCGCTCTCATAAAAAAAGCGGTTCAACGGAAAAACGAAAGCGATCAGGGTTTCAAGGCGAGCATGGACAGTGACATGGGGCGCCTTCGTGCCGAATTCGATCTGATGAAAAACGAGGCCATAGCTGCCCGTGAGCAGGCCGAGCGCTTCGAACATGAGATGTTCACCGACCCCTTGACCGGAGCAAATAACAGGGGGGCTTACGACAAACGAATCAAAGAGGAGTTCGAACGTTATCTCCGCTACAGCCGACCCTTTTCAACTGTGATGCTTGATGTGGATCATTTCAAATCAGTCAATGATACTTATGGTCACGCCACCGGCGACATCTGTCTTAAAGAGATCATCAAGCGGGTCGCCCCTCTGTTACGGGGAATCGACACCTTATCCCGGTACGGTGGCGAAGAGTTTGTGATCATCCTTCCGGAAACCGAATCAGACGGAGCGAAAGAGGTGGGGGAAAAACTCAGGAAAGCCGTTGAGAAAATCGAATTCGTTCACCGGGAAGACACATTTCGGATCACCATCAGTCTTGGAATCACCAGTGTTCTTCCGGCGGATAAAAGTGTCATGGAGCTTTTCAACCGAATGGACATGGCTCTGTATGAGGCAAAAAAAGGGGGGAGGAATAAGGTGGTGGTGAGGTGAATGAATTTTTAAATATCGAATAGTAAAAAAATGAACATCCAACATCAAATGAAGGATTGGTGCATTTTTATGGGTGGAACCCCCTTCATTAATAATCAAAACAGACTCCTGTAGGGGCGGGTTTCAAACCCGCCCTGATAGGTAACCTGCTGACGAATCACCCGGATCTGTAATTGATCTTGCAACCTTTTCACAGTATCTGCTATATCACGTCTATCTTTTATTACTTCATCATGTGTTATCAGTTACTTTAACTATAAAAAAAACCGTGTTTGCTTTTTAAGAACGGATCTGTTTATTCAGGTTTGCGGAGGAAGATATGTCGGAAGATCGGTCTGTCAGCGTCGAAGATCTGTTGAGTCATAGTGATGTTCAGGTGATCATTGATGATGTGAGCCAGGAAATCAAGGAACGAAGGACCTTTGTCCCACCCGTATGTGATGTTTTTTTTACGCCATTCACTATTCTCGAAGACGATGAACGTTATGAATTCGAAATTGACAAGGAAACACGGAAGCATCTTTTCCATATCATCGGCAACAAGGTCCAGCGTGTTAAAGGTGTAGAATCCGGAGATAGAACGGATATCGAAACGATCAAACAGAATTTTTCAAAAACACGGACCATCGGGATTGTCTTTTCAGGTGGGCCTTCTCCCGGCGGACATAACGTGATTGCAGGGCTTTACGATGCGGCGAAAAAAGCCAACCCTTGTAATAAAATTATCGGGTTTTTCATGGGGCCAGACGGGATCATCGAGGGCGATTATGTGCCCATTACCAGGGCGCTTGTGGACAGGTACAGGAATGTGGGCGGTTTTTCCATGATCAAGACGGGAAGAACCAAGATTGACAACACCGAGAAAATGACGTTGTCACGGGAGACCTGTAAGGCTCTGGGGCTCGACGCCATCGTTGTGGTGGGCGGGGATGACTCCAATACCAATGCTGCTTTCATGGCCCAGGCCATGTTTGAAGATGGTGTCCAGGTCATCGGCGTTCCCAAAACCATTGACGGTGATATTCAGGTAAAGGACGCAAAAGGCCAGATTCTCTGTGCCATGTCCTTTGGTTTTCATACGGCGGCCAGGTCCTATGCCAAAAACATCAGCGATCTCTGCTCGGACGGGTGTTCGGATGTGAAGTACTGGCATGTGTGCAAGGTGATGGGCCGGGTGGCCAGTCATCTTGCTCTGGAAGTGGCTCTTCAGACCCACGCCAACATGACTCTCATTGGAGAAGATCTGTGTAATTACATTGATAAGGAAAAGCTTGATAAATCCAGGATGGCGGGGGCTGTTGATTACTCAGCTTACGGCATGACGCTACGGCACCTTTCCAGGATAATCTGTAAAGCCATCATGAAGCGGGCCGCCGTGGGAAAAAACTATGGTGTGATCGTGATTCCCGAGGGTCTCCTGGAATTTATTGATGAAGTTCAGGTTTTTATCATCAAGCTTAACTCCATCATTGCCGAATATAATGAAGTACACGATACGGATTTTCATACTGCATTTCCTTTTCTGGAAGACAAAAGGGAATACCTGCGTCGTCTTATGCGGGGAATCAGAAAATCCGGGTCGGAATCCATCTGGAACTCAAGGGATGACGAGCTTTTTAATGATATTCCTGAATTTTTTCAGGAAGGGCTGCTTATGGAGCGGGACAGCCATGGTAACTTCCAGTTTTCCCAGGTTAAAACGGAAATAATTTTGACACAGATGGTGGAGGATTATCTTGAAATCCTTAAAGAAAAAGGAAGTTATAAAATAGGTATCGACAGGGAGTACTTCCGAAAAACCATGACCAAAGCCGGTCTTGACCCGGATGTGATCGGGTCGTCCATATTCAGGGATTATAACGAAAATTCGTTCTGTCTGATCAAGGGAGATATCTTTACCCAGAAAACCCTCAAGAAAACGCTGGTGAAATACGGAATCATCACCGAAGAGGACAAAGTGCCTTCCGCCATTACAAAAATTTATAACAAATCCGTTCCGAAACTCAAAATCCAGACCTATTTTTACGGATACGACGGAAGAGGCGGCGACCCCACACGTTTCGACTGCATGTATACTTATAATCTGGGTATGACCGTGTTCAGTCTTGTTGCCAACGGTGCCACTGGCCAGATGGCAGCCATTAAAAACCTTGAGAAACACTTTTCACAATGGGAACCCATCGGCATTCCCATAGCGCCTCTCATGCATCTGGAAGAGCGTGGAGGAAAGATGTCTCTTGTTCTTGAAAAAAGCCTTGTGGATATGAATTCCAATGCTTTCAGAGTTGTGAAGGCCATGAGAAACTCCTGGCTTGCTGCAACTCCCGGTGAAGATCGCTACCGAAAACCAGGGCCGATCCGTTTTACGGGAAAAAGCGAGGAAGAACGCCCCATGACCCTGGTGCTGAATTCCATCAGCAGCGAGGATTTATCTTGAGATACAAGCGTGTTAATGGACCTCTAACGTCTGAAATCAGGGGACCAGGAGGAGTATGACTCATAAAACACTGTGGTTTATGGGATTTTAAGATTGACACAGGTGTGGCTTCGGTATAAGCCTTTAATATCTCAAGGTGTCCGAAAGAAAATCGTCGTTTTGAAAAATCTGTTGCAGTAAAAAGTAAGGATCTCAGTCTGACCATGGAAAGATACGACCTTTCGTGTCATTTCATCGAATTATGGCGATACGTTGTTTACGGTGTGGCATTAGTCAATTTACAGGGGGAAAATCAATGCGAAGACATGTTTTATCGTACGTTTTGTCATTAGTCCTTTTACTTTCCATGGCGGCCTGCTCTCCGAGTGATAATACTGCCCCGGGTGAAGAGGAAGTACAGATACCGGTTCTTGAAGAAGGAGACACTGTCCATTTTACCCTTCTCCAGACCACAGATGTTCACCATCATGCGGTGGGTACAGGACCTTCCGCCAGCTACGGAACGGAAAATGACACCACCCTGGGTGGCTACTCCCGTCTTGCACGCCGGATCCTCACGATAAGAGGAGTGAATGACGCTGCGGGCATCCCAACGGTTCTTGTGGATTCAGGAGATTATTTCATGGGTACAGTTTATGATATGTCTCTGGCCTCAAGCCCGGCAGCTCTGATGTTTTTTGAAAGCATGGATTACGACGCCATTACCATAGGTAATCACGAACTGGATTATGGTCCCACCCCACTTGCCGGGTTCTTTTCTTTAGCCATTGGAGAATATCCTGTTTCGAAATTTAACGTTCCAGTTATCGCTTCCAATATGGTGACCCATGGAAACACAGGAATAGACGCCCTTAAAACGGCTGGGGTGATTAAAGATTCCCTCATTCGTACATTGGATAATGGGCTTAAAGTGGGCATTATCGGTTTGCTTGGTAAAAATGCAGCCTCAGATGCGCCGGTGAAAGCTCCTCTCACATTTACTAATGATCTTAGTAATAACGCTGTAGTCGCAGAAATTCAGGCAAAAGTTAATGCCCTCAGAAATGACGGTGCCCATGTGGTGATTGCTCTTTCCCACTCGGGTATCACAGATCCTGATGGAACACCAGGCGGGGATGATGTGACCCTGGCCCAGAAAGTCACGGGTATTGATATCATCGCTTCCGGTCACGAACACCAGAGGACAAGTGATGTTGTAGTAGTTAACGGTACTCGGATTATTTGTGCCGGAAAATACGGTGAATACTTGGCTCAACTCGACGTAACAGTAACCGTTGGAACGGGCGTGACAGATGCTGATCTTGCACCTGCGGATGAGTCGCTTATCGACAGTGACCTCGTCCAGTTCGGTTTTGTTCAGGTTTTCCTTGTGGGTGCTCTGGATGCGGGAATCAACGAAGCGATTGTAGCTAAAGGTCTTCCAGAGGTGAATGATATTGTTGCAGGTACCAATTCAAACAATATGGCCATTCCAGAAGGCCCCGCAGAAACGGGGATCGGCAATCTTGCTGCTGACTCGATTCGTTATCTTCTTGGTGGGGCTCAGGGCAATCCTTCCCTGGGTATCGTCGCCAACGGGGTCGTCCGTAACGGTTATGCCCAAGGTCAACAGATTAGTTTTGCTGATATCTACAACACTCTGCCTCTTGGGATGACCCTTGATCCGGCGAATCAGACCATTCCGGGTTATCCTCTGGTCATGATCTATCTGAATCAGACAAGCATTCTTAACCTCTGCAAGCTGGCCGCATTGACCCTTGCAGCCCATGACGACGTTTTCATGACCTCCCTTTTGAACAGCGGTGTTCCGGCTTACGTACAACAGTATTATTTGCTTCTGAATTTGAAATCTGATTACTATCTGAACTTTTCAGGTGTACGTTACACTCATGGCCAGGACTATTCAGTGACTGCCGGAAATGTGTATCTATATGGCGCTACAGATTTCTCCTGCCAGAGTGCAGCGGCAATTCCTATCGCGGCGCTTGGGGCTAACCCGATTCCCTGCGTTCTTGACCTCTATACGGCTTTGATGTTTTTAGATCCTTCTATGCAAGCTCTTTTGGCAGCGGCAGGTCTTACCATCAATCCGTTGGTCATGGTTGATGGTGTCCCAGTCGCTCTGAGTCAGGCGAACCTGCTTAGTGCCCGTCTTGATCGTGATACAGAAGCGGCAGGTGTTCAGGAAGTTAAAGAATGGATGGGTTTACTCCAGTACGTTACAAATACCACAGCTCAACTTGGTCTGAATAGTGTGATAGCTGATTCGAAATACGGAAGCGCAGCTCTTGCAACCGGGAACGCAAGCCGCGTGAATGTGGTCGTCCCGGACTGATCTGAATCATAAAAAAAGTGAAAAGCCCTGTCGGGAAACCGGCAGGGCTTTTTTAATTTTTACTTCAAGAATCATTTGTCAGATGGTGCATGACGTCTGATTTTAATTGTCTTTCAAACCCAATTCTTTACTCATACTTTTCGGGATATAAGTACATAGCGGTTCTTCAGCAAGAAAATCTCCTGTTGCTTCAAATGCCCTGGCCCTGCATCCGCCGCAGACCCTCTTGTACTCGCAGGGGCCACATTTCCCAGTGAGCAGATCGTAGTTCCTCAAGGCAAGAAATTTTTCAGAAGTGGTCCAGATCTGATCAAAGGGCTGTTCCGTTACATTGCCGCAATCGGTGTGAAGGTAGCCGCAGGGCTGAACCACGCCGGTGTGGGAAATGAAACAGAAGCCGATTCCCCCAAGACAACCCCTGGTGACGGCGTCCAAGCCGTGGGTGTCGAAGGTGATGGTTTTACCTTCAGCTTTGGCACGCTGGCGTAAAATGCGGTAATAATGGGGTGCACAGGTGGCTTTGAGCTGGAGGCTTGTTCGTTCCCTCTGGTCGTAAAACCAATTCAGAGTGTCCTCGTATTCCCGAGCTGTGATGGCTTGATCTTCAATATCTTTGGCTCTGCCTGTGGGAACGAGAAGAAAGATGTGATGGGCCGCCGCCCCAATATTTTCCGCAAGCTCAAGAACTTTTGGGATCTGCGTAAGGTTTGCCTTTGTGATGGTGGTGTTAATCTGGAATTCCAGCCCGGCGTCTTTAGCATTTCTTATGCCTTCCATGGCTCCGTCAAAAGCGCCGGGAACACCACGGAACGTATCGTGGAATTCACTGCCAGAGCCGTCAAGGCTCACGCTGATTCGTTTGATGCCTGATTCCACCATTTTTTTTGCGATGTCCGGTGTGACTAAGGTGCCGTTCACAGCCATAACCATGCGGAGACCAATTTTTGTTCCGTAGGATGCGATGTCGAAAATATCCGGTCTTAAAAGGGGTTCACCACCGGTGAGGATGATGATGGGGTTCCCAACCGTGGCGATCTGGTCCAGCAGTTTGAACGATGCTTCGGTGGAAAGCTCTCCCTCGTAGGGGCCTTTATCAGCGGCAGCGCGGCAGTGAGCACAGGAGAGGTTGCAACTTCGGGTTGTTTCCCATGCCACGAGTCGTAGCGAAGCCCCTTGTTTATCTCCGCCTGGATGGCCATGACCTTTTACGTGGGGGTGATTCATAGCGGTATGGTGTCCTTTTTTTATTAACCACGGAATACACGGAAAGCACGGAATAATATTTTCATTTTTTTGTGCTCTTCCGTGTCGTCCGTAGTTCAGATTTTAATATCTACGGAAGACACAGAATAATATACTCACTTTTTCCGTGTTCTTCCGTGCTTTCCGTGGTTCAATATTTTTTTATGCATTCAGAAGTTTAGCCGCATCCAAAGCAGAATAGGTGAGGATCATATCCGCACCAGCACGTTTGATGGAGGTCAGTGTTTCCATCATTACTTTGGGGCCGTCGATCCAGCCCATTTTTTCGGCTGCTTTAATCATGGCGTATTCTCCGCTCACGCTGTAGGCGGCGATGGGCAGGTCTATTTCGTCTTTCACCCGGCAGATGATGTCAAGATAGGACAATGCCGGTTTCACCATGATTATATCTGCTCCTTCTTCCACATCCATTACGGCTTCACGGATTGCTTCAAGGGCGTTTCCCGGGTCCATCTGATAGGTTCGTCTGTCTCCGAATTTGGGCGCCGAATGGGCTGCTGCGCGGAAAGGACCGTAATAGGCCGAGCAGTATTTTACCGCGTAACTCATGATGGGGACATGGGAGAGTTCGTTTTCATCCAGCGCTTCCCGGATTTCACCCACTCTGCCGTCCATCATGTCCGAGGGGGCAACCATGTCGGCTCCGGCCTTGGCGTGTGAAACGGCGATTCTGGCAAGGAGGTCCAGGCTGGCATCATTGTCGATAATGTTTTTGTCCACCATACCGCAATGACCGTGATCGGTGTACTGACAAAGACAGACGTCAGTGATCACAGCAAGATCGGGAACAGCGTTTTTCACTTCCTTAACAGCCTGCTGAACGATGCCATTTTTGGCGTAAGCCTGAGTTCCAAGAGGATCTTTTTTATCAGGAATGCCGAAAAGCATAATTGCCGGAATGCCCAGATCAAAGGCTTCCTTGGCGATTTTTTTCAGGTTGTCCGTAGAAAACTGATAATGACCCGGCATGGATTCAATGGGGTTCTTCACGTTCTTTCCACCGATGGCGAATAGGGGAAGTATCAGATCGTTTACCGTAAGAACGGTCTCGCAGATCATTCGTCTGAAGGCATCATTGGCCCTTAAACGGCGGGCTCTGTATTCGGGGAAGAGCATGGGCGGTCTCCTTATTCGAGGTGTTTTTTTATCTCTGTTTGATGCCTCCGGCGGCCCTCCCGGGAGGCCAGATTTTAAAAATCTGGACAAATGGGTTGGGGTGTATCGATAGGCATAGCGCCTGTGGTGCTTCAAAACATGTTTGTCAAACTTTTCAAAAGTTTGGCCCCCGGCAGGGTCGCCGGAGGCCATAGAACATAGCGCAAATATTCGTTACGTATGTAGGGTGGGCGATAGCCCACTATTTTAATATTTAAGGCTTCGCAATTTCCTCAGCCGTCAGATAACACGCAGGATCTTCAGCCCAGACGTCGTCGGTCAAGGCTTCGGCACGCACTCTGAAATTGCCTGCGCAAATGTCCAGCCAGCGGCAGGTTGCGCAGCGTCCACCCACGTGTTTTTTCTTTTCCTTGAGCTGGAGCAGTAAGGGATCTTCCGGCTTGGTCCAGATTTCGGAAAACGGGCGATTTCTGACGTTTCCGAAACTCTTGTGCCGCCAGAACTGGTCCGCATGAACGTCGCCGTTCCAGCTGACACAGCCGATGCCGTGGCCGGAGCTGTTGCCTTCGTTCATTTGGAGAAGCTCAAGAACCTCTTTGGCTCGTTCAGGATCTTCTTTTAAAAGCCTTAAGTATACAAGCGGTCCGTCAGCGTGGTTGTCCACGGTGAGGACTTCTTTGGGTTTTCCGATGTCATGGAGTCTTTTTGTTTCGTCCATGATGAGGTTCACCACCTCACGGGTCCGTTCATGGGAAAGGTCTTCTTCCACAAGCTTTGAACCGCGTCCTGCGTATACGAGATGGTAAAAACAGATCCTGGGGACGTCCATTTCTTCAAGCAGTTTGAACACCGGGGGGATGTCATTCACGTTGATATTATTCATGGTGAATCGCAAACCCACTTTGATACCGGCAGCCTGGCAGTTTTTTATTCCTTCTAAAGAAGCTTTAAACGCGCCTTTCTGGCCTCTGAAACGGTCATGTATCGCCTCCATTCCGTCAAGACTGATACCCACATAAGAAAGTCCGATGGCTTTCAGCATTCTGGCCACATCAGGAGTGATCAGAGTCCCGTTGGTGGAGATGACAGCCCTCATTCCCTTGGATACAGCATATTCCGCAAGCTCGGGCAGGTCTTCCCTCATCAGGGGTTCTCCGCCGGAAAACAGAATGACCGGGGCTCCGAAAGAGGCAAGGTCGTCGATAAGGGCTTTACCTTCGGCGGTTGTGAGTTCGTCGTTGTCGGCAACGGCTTTGGCGTGGGCGTAGCAGTGAATACATGAGAGGTTGCAGCGCCGAGTCATGTTCCATACCACAACCGGTTTTTTGTCGATGGAAAACTGGAGAAGGTGAGATGGGAGTTGCCCTGAATGGCGACCATATCTCAGGGCGTCGGACGGCTCAACTGTCCCGCAGTAGAGTTTGGATATTCCTATCATAGAATTAATCTCGTTGTTTAGATCAATACAGATCAGTTAAAATCTATCTAAAATTTATAAGCCGTCAGGCCGGTTTTTGTCACCTTCCAGATGGCTTAGTTCTCGTTTCACAAGGTTGTTCAAAAATACCTCAGAATCGGTCAAGGCTTCACGGGAGATGAAAAAACGGTTTCTCCCTGTTTTTTCCTGGATCAGTTTAAGACCGAGTTCAAAGTCAGAAGAAAACTTTGCATATATTTCTTCAAACCCGCAACCCGGATCAATGAAGCCGCCGATAAGGAAATCCACGGCGTCTTCTTCAAAAATAATGTTTATGTCGTGCTCTGAAAAAAATGTAAGTTCCAGTTTTTTTACTTCGTCGTAGTAGGAGCGTATTTTGTCTACAGCGTTTCCGATGCTGGTGATATTTTTGCTGTAATAATGGGCCACATGATCGATTCGATATTGGGTTAGGGTCAGGTTATGTCTGAGCGAAAGCTGCTTCCAGCTTGCATCCACGAATCGCCGGATATCCTCACGTTCGTCATCCTCAATTTTTTTGTAAAGATCACACCATTTGTTATCACTGGCATGGGAACAAAGTGATTTGATGGAATCCTCGGGTTTCTGCACCACATCAAGGGTGATAGGGAAATAGCGGACGCTCTCCGATGGAAGCCGTGTTTCGAAGGGAAGAAGGAGCTCTTCGATAGCATTTACCAGGCCACGGGCGCCTGTATTTTCGGCATAAGCATTTTTTGCGATGTGGCGTAAGGTCTGATCGGTGAATTTGGCTGATATACCATAGGACGCGAAATCAAGTTTTTTACCCAGAATGACCGGGTTGTTGGGGTTTTTAAGGATCGAAAACAGATCGTCTTCGGTGAGCCTCTCAAACACAGCGCGTATCGGGAGTCTCCCAACGAATTCGGATTCGAAACCGAAAGCGACTAAATCTTCTGTCTTCATTTTAGAGAGAAGGTTATAGGAGAGATCACTGGTCAGGATTTCCGAGCCAAAACCTATGGACTGCTTGGCGGTTCTTTTTTTAATGATTTCGGGCAGGCCGCCAAAGGCACCGCTTACGATAAACAGGATGTTGGCCGTGTTTACCACCTGTTTGTCTTTTTTACCTGTCTTCTGGTAACGCTCCATTTCCTGAAGCATGGACACCGGATCATGGGGAACTTTGAGTTCCACATCCGTATCTTCCATGGGCTTGAGCAGAGCCCTCTGAACTCCTGTTCTTGAAATATCTGCTCCGATAAGGTTGTGGGCTGAAGCAATTTTATCGATTTCATCAATATAAACGATACCGTACTGGGCCAGCTCGATATCGTCATCCGCTTCTCTGACAAGGTCCCGTACCAGATCTTCAACATTTCCGCCCACATAGCCTGTTTCTGTGAACTTTGTAGCATCGCCTTTGACAAAGGGAACGCCCAGTTTTTTGGCAATCAGACGGATCATGTAGGTTTTGCCAACCCCGGTGGGACCGGCCATCAGGATGTTGCTCTTGATGCCCCCGACCATAATGTCTCTGTTATCGCCCGAGGCTTCGATGTGCTTGATGCGGTTGAAATGGGTGCAGATTTTGGTCGCAAGAATGGCTTTGGCTTTATCCTGCTTGATAATGTATTGATCAAGGTAGGCGATGAGTTCTTCGGGTTTCAGGTCGAAGTGTATGTCCCGCTTTTTTCCTGAGTCTTTATATGTCTTGCCTTCAGGAGGTTTACGGGCAAGAACGCCTGGAGAAATTATTTTCACGTTTCCACCGAATTTTTTATTTAAAAACTCGCCCAGTTCTTTTTCAATCTCTTTGGGGTCGGGTATCTTTTCGTTATTATCGCTCATGAACGGTAATATAAACACAGGGATTTTAAAATGCAAGGCTTGTCACATGATTATTCCAATGGGTGAAAGGGGCGATGGTCAATTCCGTTTCCTTATCATATATAAAATCGGCAAACGTTGTTGGGGCGACCTGAGGTAGCCCCAACTCAATGACCATAACCCTGAATTAGTTATAAAGCTATCAAGCACCTCTGCCGATAAACATAGTAACACGCCTTGTAGGATGTGCATAACAGCTACGTGTAAAAAGAGTCCGCATATAATCGTTTTAAAGCTAATGCAGCTTAACCGTTGGAGGAAGACCGGATGTCAGATTCCGGAATAAAAATTCTCTTGGTCGATGATAACCCTTCAGCATTGCGTCTTATGGCGTGCATGCTTGAGAAAAAAGGATATGGGATTCACACGGCCAGTTCGGGACAGGAGGCCTTTGAAGCTGTTTTGCTGCATGATTTTGCCTTGATTCTCATGGATGTTATGATGGCTGAAAAAAATGGGTTCGAAACAGCTGAAAAAATCAGATCCCAAGGTTTGAAATGCCATATCCCCATTATCTTTGTTACTGCACTCGAAAGGGACGTAGCCTGGGAGTTCAAGGGCTACGAAGCGGGAGCCGTTGATTTTATTTATAAACCCGTCAATCCCATGATACTGCAAAGCAAGGTTCGCGTTTTCGCAGATCTTTACACTCGCGAAAAAAAATTGAAAGAAATGAACAGGAATCTTCAGGAAACCTTCGAAGCCCTTCAGCTGGAAACGGATGTCCGCAAGCGGATGGAAGAGGATCTTGAACGTGTTGAAGAACAATACAAAAACCTTTGGGATTCGAGCAAAGACTTGGAAAGTCAACTGAACCAGGCCCAGAAAATGGAGGCGGTTGGAACGCTTGCAGGTGGTATTGCTCATGATTTCAATAATATACTTGCTGCAATTATGGGATATATAGAATTAATCATGTTTGATGTTCCTGCGACCAGCACTATTCGCCACAGTCTGGATCAGGTCCTCAAAGCATCCCACAGAGCAAAGAAACTGGTCGGTCATATCCTTTCGTTCAGCAGACGGAACAGCCATGAGAAAAAGCCGGTCTATATTCAACATATTTTGAAAGAATCCATTGAGTTGCTCAGGGCATCCATCCCCAGTACGGTGGATATCCGTCAGAACATCTGTCCTCCAGTCAAATGTGTTAAGGCAGATTCGACTCAGATTCATCAGGTCATCATGAATCTGTGCACCAATGCCTGCCATGCCATGGAAGGACGCAACGGTCGGATAACAGTTGTCCTTGAGCCTTACCGGGCGGATGGGCTGAGCAGTCAGGCCATGATGGGGCTTGAACCTGGAGACTATCTGCGGCTATCAATAACCGACACCGGGCGCGGAATGGAATCCCAGGTGATGAATCGGGTTTTCGACCCCTATTTCACAACCAAGCCCAAAGGTGAGGGAACTGGAATGGGGCTTGCCGTGGTACACGGTATTGTGAAAGCCCATGGTGGAACCATCGAAGTTTCAAGTGAACCGGGGAAAGGAAGCACCTTTTCCCTTTATTTCCCCATCGTGGATATGGACGCCGATATAGCTGGAGAAATCTGCAACATGGTCCCACAGGGGTCCGAACGGGTTCTTCTCGTGGATGACGAGGAAGCATTGACCGACATCGGTGCGAAAATGCTGCGACGCCTGGGCTATCAGGTTGTGGCCGAAACCAGGAGCATTGAGGCGTTTGAAACCTTCCGGAATGATCCTTCTGCGTTTGATCTGGTTGTGACCGACATGACCATGCCCGATTTGACAGGGATTCAGCTCGCGCGGAAAATCAGGATGATCTCAACAGACATTCCCATCATTCTCTGCACGGGCTATCATAAAGATATCAATATGTCGATCATCAAAGGGTTCGGCATTGACCACCTGATGTTTAAACCCCTTAAAATAGCGGAACTTGCCGGAGTTATAAGGCAAGCACTTGATACCCTTGATACTCACCCGGTGGAGAATAATTATAGCCATGGCTGATATATATAGGATAAAAAGAGCAGCGAAAGTCGTTACGTATTTCTCAGTGCTTTTTTTTCTCAGTGGTATTACCGCTGCATCGGATAAAAAAATGGGTTTGAGAAACGTGACTTGGGGTATGAGCCGGTTCGATGTTATGTCCAGTGAGGATCTTTCACCGGAGACCTATGACGCATATTACATCCATTACAAACCGGAAATCCAGGGGCGGGAGCAAGATCTGATCTACGGTTTTTTTGAGAACAATCTTGTTGACGCTGTTTACGTGATTACTGTGTTGAAATCCGAAGATCATAGAGTGTTCAGGAAGAATCTTGAAAATAAATATGGTAAGCCTGTCACGGTGGAGGAGGGGAAAGACCGCTATCTGTTTGTCTGGGAAAATAAGGACACACGGATAATGATGCGGCCAGGCCGGATCAAGGAATGCCGGATAGAATATATAAGCAAAAAATACAAATACCTGAAAGACAGGGAAGCTCGTGAAGTATTGAAAAGAGAAGAAAAAGAGCGCTTCTGGACTTATTGAAATTGCCCGCAAGTTATTGGAAGAACGATGTTTGATGCTGTAAAATCGCTCAAAAACTTAGAAAAAGATTTGCTATTTACCCTGGAAATGATAAGGGATAATTATGCATGATGATGTTCCATTTCATTATAACAGTTAGTTGCCTGCTGTTTTTTCAAAAACAAAAAGGAGAGGGGTATGAGGAAAAAGTGTTTGTTGGGATTTGTGTTTCTGGCCGTCGCCGGAATGGCTCTAGCATTTCCAGGACCCACACTGGCGGACGATCTGGTCATTATCGGCAACAGGAGCGTTCCCGTTTCGGAATTGTCTCAATCGGATATTCAGAATATCTACCTCGGGAAAACAAAGGTCTGGGACAACGGTATGAAGGTTATTGTTGTCGCCCTGGGGGATGGTGATGTTACCGATCGTTTTCTGAAAAACTACGTGAAAAAGAATTCGAATACGTTCAACATGTACTGGAAAAAACAGGTGTTTACCGGTGGCGGCAAGCCGCCGACTTCATTCGACAAGGAAAAAGATCTTGTAGAATATGTATCGACGACCAAAGGGGCTGTGGGGTACGTCTCGTCACAGTCAGTTTCGGATAATGTCAAAATAATACTGGTCAATGGTGAATAATCCGTCGAGACGAAAATCAGACAAAACCAAAAATCAGCCCACAGGATCGAATAAGATCGTTTATACAGGAGGTCAAATGATGAAAAGAAAGCTTGCTACTCTGATGATATTGCTCCTTGGCATGGCTTTTTCCGGAAATGTCGGCGCAATAGAGCAAAGCCAAACAGGAAAAGTCGATATCCATGGTTTTATCACACAGGGTTATCTTGTGACCGATGAAAACAACTTTATGGCGGACACGGAAGGCAACGGAACATTTCAATTCAACGAGGCGGGCATTAACTTTGCGAGTGATGTCAGCGAGAGACTCAGACTGGGTGTTCAGTTTATTGCAAGGGATCTTGGAAAATCCGGCAACAAGGACGTAAGCATTGACTGGGCCGTAGCAGACTACAGCGTGGCAGACTGGCTGAATGTCAGGGCCGGTAAATGTAAGATGTCCCATGGTCTTTACAACTATGAACGTGACGTGGATATGCTTCGTACGTTTGTTTTTCTTCCTCAGAGTTTTTACTATGAAGGATGGCGTGATTCGGTGAACGCTTTGAACGGCGTGGGTGCTTACGGGTATGTTCCCATGGGCGTTGTAGGCAATCTGACATACCATACAGATTTAGGATACACCAGCGTTAAGGTGGGTGGTGGAGAAGTCCGTCAGCTCGAAGAAACGATGCCAAAGATACTTCAACTTAATGTTACGGAAGTAGATACGGATACCACCTTTGGAGGCCAGTTGGCCTGGGATACAATTTTCGGCATTGACGGGCTGAAGATTGTCGGTGGCGGATTCAATTTCGAAATGAATGCCACATCTGATTTGATTGATGGGACGGTCTCCCCACTTTTCGATCAAACAGGAACCATGGTTCCCGATCACTATATCTACAACAAAGAATCCAGAGTTTTCAACTTGAAGCTTTTGTCCACCGCGGGTTCCATTGAATACGCCCGTGGAAATTTTGTTTTTGCAGCAGAGTACATGAATACCGCTTATGAAATGACGCTTCCTACCACAATTGCCGGAGTCATTCACAAAAAATTTGACGCCATAGGTTATTACGGCAGCTTGACCTACCGTTTTACGGACTGGTTAGAATTGGGCGCCTATTACTCTGAATATTACAGAGACAAAGACGACAAGAACGGAAAAAAAGCTGTCCAAGGTGGTGACTTGGCGCTTCTGCCACCAGGCCAGGAACACGCCATGTGGTTGAAGGATCTTTGCCTGAGTTCCCGTTTTGACATCACACCCAACTGGATATTCAAACTGGAAGGCCACATGATGGATGGTGCTGCCTTGATGTACAGTAGTGACGATAACGCTTTACCTAACGGTTCTATGGATTCCGAACAAGACTGGTATTTGATGGCAGCAAAGATTTCTTATAGTTTCTAATGACTTGCGGATGATTTTAAAACGGCGCATGATCATGTCATGCGCCGTTTTGCGTGGCATATTAAGGAGTTATCTTGTTATTCACAGGTTTAAGGCTCGGGTATTTATAGAGAAAAATATCCGAAGCAGATAGATAGATCCGGTCTCGGAAGCGCAAAATCCAACGGAGGCTTTACAGGACAGGATCGACAACAAACCTTGGTATATACGATAAATTATTATAAACAGGGGGAAGCACCATGCAAAGAAGGACAGTTGTTTTTATTTTTTCCATCATCGCATCCATGATACTTGTTGTATCAGGGACGGCATCAGCCAAAGAGATCAAGAATTATGACGAACTATATAAATTATTGCCTGGCGGGAGTCCGAACAATGCGGGGATCATTGATCAAGCCTTAAAGAGCATGGCCCAAATGCAGAAGATGCGTGAAGGGAAGCTTGTGACAGTTGACAATCCCAAAGACCTTCTGATCATCAACCCTCGTTTTATCTCCATTTCCTTCGATGCCGGTGTAAAAAAAACCGGTGTCAGTGCGAAAGCCAAGCCGATACCCGCTGTATATGCCTTGTTGTTTGAAAAGGATAATAAAAACGAATTATCATTTTATAAAAGCATTTTTCTGGTCTGGCAGGGTGAGCAGGATTTGGAGGAGTATCGTACTGTAACTCCGGAAAAAATCTGTGAATACTTCCGGGGAAAGGGTGCGGAGTATGTGTTTCTTGACAAAAAATCCGAGAGTGTAAAACCTGAAGAAATCGTGTTGAACGGCTCTCAGATCAAATCGGGGATCATCGCCGAGCAGTTTATTGATAGTGCAATAACCAGAGACGTTGAAATGCGGGAGGCTCTTGAAGGGTACGTAAAAAAAGAAGTTGAGAAAACAAGGGCGGCTGTTCCTGATGAAGCAGCAAAGATCCAGCAACTTGAAGCCAGAATCAAGAAACTCGAAAGTCTTCTCGCCAATGTGTCACGCAGTGGAAACGATATCGTTTTCAGTGGTGTTAATGTCTTTATCCAGAACGGAACCGGCACTGTGGGAAGGACAAATGGGGCTGGAAACCTGGTTGTGGGTTACGATGATCCTGGATCGGGCTCCCATAACGTTGTGGTGGGAAGCAAGAACAAATGCAGTTCATTCGGAAGTATAGTTTCAGGCTCAGGCAATACGGTTTCAGGGAAGTTCGCTGCTGCGATAGGTGGTCATGGGAACTCCGCCTCAGGTGATTCCAGTACCATTCTTGGTGGTCGTGACAACAGTGCTAGCGGTTCTTATTCAAGTGTTATGGGCGGGAGCGAAAACAAAGCTAAAGGTGATTATACCGGTATTAACGGCATGCGGGGCAGAACAAAAGTCAATGAAGGTGACAACAAACATTTTCAAAATGATTGATACGGATTGTTTGAGACCTTATGAAATAAATCCAGTTGCAACCAAGGCGAAAAGTTGGGGCAGGGCCTTGTGCCTGCCCTTATTAAGGCTTGTGCCTGCCCTTATTAAATAAGAAGCGATATTTTTAAAGAGATCAGAGGAAAAAGATATATGTCAAAAAAACTTTATTCAGCCATGAGCATGGCCATCCTCTTTTATGCTGTCATGGCCCAAACGGTTTTTTGCGATGTTTCAAAAATCGAGGATATGGACCATAAAAGTGGGAAGATGGGATCCTTTCATGCTTTGCTCATCGGAATTGATTCCTACAAAGATGGGAAGATTCCCATGGCTAAAACAGCGACAAAAGGTGCAGGTGAACTTGCTTCCGTCCTTAAACGGAACTATGGTTTTTCCACCCAGTTTTTGATGAACAAAAATGCTACGAAAGAAAATATTATCAATGCTGTCAAATCCCTTGGTGTGAAAGCAGGCCGGAACGGTTCCGCTGTTATTTATTTTGCGGGGCAGGGCATGACCGATGCCTCGGGTAGCAAGGGCTTCTGGTATCCCGTAGATGCCAAAGCCGGTGATGAAACGACTTTTGTTCCCAATGAAACCATTCAGAGCTTGGTTGCTGAAATGAAGTCGAAATCCGTGCTTGTAATTTCGGACGCAGCTTATGCTGATACCTATTTCGGATCTGTACACAAACTTCCTGGGGTGATTGACGACCGCTATTATCTTGGTATTTACAAGAAACAGGGGCGGTGGGGTTTTTCATCGGGCAACGATTCAACGAAGAACAAGTTTACTGATCAGATTTCAACAGCTCTCGCTGAAAACGAACAACCCCTTATGTCCCTACAGGAACTTTATGAAAAAGTGAGACCAGTCATTTCCTCTGGAGCAAAGAAGCCACCCCGGTGCCGATCATTGCGAAATGCGGGAGATCAGGGTGGGTTGCCTGTCTTTGTTCTTGTTCCGGCCGTTCTCAAGAAAATTGAAGAGAAAAAAGCT
>JBAZWJ010000004.1:94632-137038 GCA_041660385.1 Desulfobacteraceae bacterium
GACGCAAAAAAAGAAGGTTTTCTCAACGCACCGATTGAAGAAGGCAGCGTGATTTCACTTATTGTGAACGTTCCTGACGCGCTGGTTATTCTTGACAACACTCCCATGGGTAAAGGTGGCGTTGTCAAGCTTGCTGTTTTGCCGGGCAATCATATCATTGAAGTAAAAAAAGAAGGGTATGAGCCTTTCAAGAAAGTTGTGATCGTAAAAAAAGAAACGGCACTTTCCATGACAGCAGACCTTAAGAAGATTGTTATCAAGCCTACAAAAGGGACGCTTACCATAAACGCTCAGCCATCAAAGGCCGAAATTCGTTTTCTAAACATCGCCACACCCTATTCTCCGGGAATGCTGCTTGAGGGCGGGAACTATCAGGTTGAAATTTCTGCACCGTATTTCGAAAAAGCGACTCATGACGTGACTGTTAAGGTTAATGAAGCAAATGCTTACTCGTTTAATCTCAGTCAGATCAAGGTTATCCAGCATAAAAACCTGGGGAATTTCATCCTGGTCAATCCCGGTTCATTTTCAATGGGGAGTCCTGAGAACGAGTCCGCCATGCGGAATATTAACGAAAAGCAGCACCAGGTGGCCATTACCCGGCCTTTTTACCTTCAGGAACATGAAATGACCGTTGCTCAATGGCGATGGTACGTGAAATCTTCGAATTACAAAACTGAAGCGGAAGCCGGAGATGGTGCCTACGTTCTTGTGGATTACAACTGGGAAAAAGACTCGGAATACAACTGGCGCATTCCTGGTTTTGTTCAAAATGATAAGCATCCTGTGACCTGCGTTTCCTGGAATGATACCCAGGCATTTGTCAAATGGATTAACAAGGCAGAAAAAGGGATATATTCATTCAGACTTCCTACCGAGGCTGAGTGGGAATACACATGCAGGGCAGGGACAAAAGACCGTTTTTATTTCGGCCCATGTCTTTCAAAGATCCAGGCCAACTTTGACGGCAGTTCCAAATGGGAGAAATGCCCTCTGGGTGAAAGTAGCAAAGGTACGGTGGAGACAGGCAAATATCCGGCAAACGCATGGGGTTTTTATGACATGCACGGCAATGTGATGGAGTGGTGCCAGGACTGGCTTGGAAATTATCCTGATGCTGCAGTCTCTGATCCTGTTGGGCCGCAAGCAGGGACAAGTAAAGTGGTCCGTGGCGGCGGTTGGACAAGTTACGCCTATAATTCCCGGTTGGCAAAACGGTTTAGCCGCAGTCCAAATGAAAGCTACAGTGACACGGGATTCAGGTTGGTAATCGAGCCTTGATCATCAGGGCTGGTTTTAAACCGGCCCTTTACGTTTTATGATTGATTTAAAAAGGGCCTTTTAAAAAGGCCCTTTTTTTTATCAATATTTGCCGAACTCATGGTCATCCAGTTTGATCATATGGGCAGGCTTAAAGGAACGATTAGAGGATTCTGTTTCGTCTTTATCTCGTTTTGGCGTATGGGAAGTTATTTCATTGATGCGCTTACGCGATGGGTCATGATTTTGAAGCGGGTTGTTCAGGTCAGGTTTTAATTTGAACGCGGCCAGAGTGTTCCGGACATGGCGGGCCTGGGTGGACAATTCCTCAGCGGCTGATGATGTTTCTTCTGCATGGGCCGTGTTCTGCCGCGTGGTTTCATCAATATACGTCAGGCTCTTATTGACCTGGGCGATGCTTTGTGCCTGTTCGTTACTGGCTTCCGCAATTTCACCTACCAGGCTGGCCACCACTGAAATGGCTTCGTCCATTTCAATCAACGCTTCGGCTGTCTGCTGGGCGATAAGCCCACCACCTTCAACCCTTTTCACCGAATTTTCGATAAGCTGGCTTGTGTCCTGAGCTGCTTTAGCACTCAGGGCTGCAAGGTTCCGAACTTCCTGTGCCACTACGGCGAATCCTTTTCCGTGTTTTCCTGCCCTTGCAGCCTCAACGGCGGCGTTGAGGGCAAGAAGATTGGTCTGGAACGCGATAGAATCGATTGTTTTAATTATTTTGGATATTTCTTTGCTCGATTCGCTGATTGAACCCATGGCCTGAACCATGCGGTTCATTTTTTCAACACCATTCTGACTTGAATTCCTCGCGGAGTTGGCGATTTCTCTGGCTTCAGACGCATTGTGCGCGTTAGCCCGTGTCTGGGATCCGATCTGGGCCATGGTGGCCGCTGTTTCTTCAATGGAAGCGGCCTGATTGGATGCGCTTTCTGACAGGGAAATACTTGAAGACAACACCTGGCTTGAGCCTGCATCCACCTGTTCAGCAGAGGCGAGAAGGTTTCCCACGATGGTGTTAAGGCTGCTGATCATGAGGATGAGTGAAGATCCAAGAGTGTCCTTCTCAGACAACATGGAAATGGTGGTTCCAAGATCTCCACGAGCAATATCTGAGGCGGCCTTCGCTTTGATGCCCAGTTCTTCGGCCATGGCGTTCAGCGCTGCACTCATTTTTCCGATTTCATCGTTTCCCTCGGGCAGTCTTGATGACAGATCACCGTTGCGTAAAATGGCCGCATAATCGGCAATACGATAAACGGGTTTGATGATGTATCGATTCATACTTAAAAAAAGTGCAAGAAGAAGAAAAGCATTGGTGATCACATTGGCGATGATGATTCTGTAAAGTGTTTGACGTAATTCACTTTTTACAAAAGTCATACTTGTGTACAGTTCAATGACTCCCAGAATGGTGTTACCATGAATGCTTTCCTTTTTTTTGATAATGAAATCCCCGTTGATGGCCGTTTGATATGGGGTAATTTTCCAGCTATTGTCTCGCATTTTCCCAATTATGATTTTTTTTTCAAGGGGCTCTTTAACAACAACGGCAAAGATGTTTTTTTCAACCATTTCTGAAACAATAACGTCTTCCATTTGCCGTTCGTCATAATCCCAAAGTGGGGTTGAAATGAGACTGGCGATCCGTTCTACAGTCTGAGTTGAATAAATATCAAGGGCGGTTGTTTTGTTTCGGCTGTCAATAACGTATTGGGCCGAGCCATAGAGGCACATGATCATGGATGTCACGCCTATCAGAATGAGGCCGAGTTTGATGCGGATGCTGTTATGCCATTTTATCTTTATCATAAATGTTAAGGGTCTGCTCAAAGGTTGAGAGAACATGGCAGTTTTATTATAGGACGTTGTTCTGAAAGAGAAAGCTGCCGTATGGTTTTTGGAGATTTATAACTCAATGAAAAGAATATATTAAAACTATACAGAAATCGATTGGGCGTGTCAATCAGTGGTGAAAATGTTTAGGAACTCCAGGTTGGTTGTAACGGTTAATTTTCAAGAAAAAAAGATGGTTCCTGCTATTCGCTTGCTTGGTATACATACCCAAAAAAAACCAATAACAGGTTGCGTCTTATTTCGGGGCTTTGAGACTTGACGAATATGCACCGGACTTTGAACCCTGGTACGTTATCGTGGGTTCAGACCAGTAGATGTTCATAGACATGGATGATTGAAGATAGTTGAGCTCCCAGTCAATGGGCATATGAAACGGGAAGCATTGTGAAAGAATCATCTCCGCAGCTTTGGCTGTGATTACATAGGAATCTGAAAAACGGCTCCGGCATTCTTTGTTCTTGAACACGTGTTTTTTCCCTAAGAGGTTAGAGAAACGTTCGCTGATAGTCATCGGTGCGTGATGACCGCCGCATCCACGTCCAAAATAGAAAATATCACAGTCTTCGGGGAGTTCTTCAATGTATCGGTTAAATCGGTCTGAGAATGTTTTTTTGAAGAGCACGTCATCTTCGAACACAACGGCCATGGGGAGTTTTTGATCCACAATTCGCCGATAGGCTTCAAAATGCTGGAGGGTGATTTCAATTTCTGCTTTTTTCAGTGGCCTTTGTTTTTTTGTTCCAAAGCGGACAAAAGCCGTTTCATTTCGTTTGGCCAGAGCGTTGGGTGAGGAATCATAAACTTCATCAATGATATAAGTCTGGATATCGTTTTCAGTTACCCATTCCACGTCGTTGAAACCAAGGGACGGGAGTTTAGCATCGAGATAATTTTTTCTATCGGATAGTTTCGTGTAATGGCAGACGAATGCTTTCATATCGTTTTCCTGTTAATAATAATTTGCCGTAACCGGACGTTCAGGGTAAACACAGAAAATCCTTAATTTCATCAAAAACCATATCGGGAGAAATCCCAAAACTGGGATCGTGTTTCTCCGCTGCCGGGTTATGAAGGTGCCGGTGGGTGTTGTAAGCACTGGCAGGTGACCAGCACCGGGGATCTGTGGGCCCGAATATCGTAATGGTTTTGACACCGAACGCCACAGTACTGTGGCTGACGCCGTTGTCGTTACAGACCAGAAGGGTTGATCGTTTCAAAATGGCACCGGCTTGCTGGAATGTGGTGGGTGGGGCGATTATTGCTGATGAGGTCATGAGAGATTTGACAAGTTCCGCGTCCGTTTCTTCTCCCGGTCCCCAGATGATGACTGTTTTGAAATTAAAAGTTTGAGCCATACGATCCGCCAGGTTTGCGAAAGCATCAGCAGGCCATTTTTTCCGAGGGAAACGGCTGCCTGGTGAGATCACCAAGGTCTGTTCAGGGTGAAGATTCTGTAAACTCATCCATTGGCCCATGGCCTGTTCATCCACTTCGGGTATGGGAAGAATCAGCGCGCATGGTTTTTCAGCCATACCAAGAGGCTTAACGATATCGAATTTCTGATTTGCGCTGTATCGGGTCGGGCCAAATTCAGCTTGGATATTGTAGAGAAAATCAAGGTTCTTCCGACCGCTTTTATAGCCCAGACGGTAAGGCGCTCCACTCATAAAAGCAAGAACCTGCGAGCTTGGCATGTTCTGCTGATCGATTACAAGATCGAATTTTTCGTTTCTGATTTTGTGAAACGTTTTGATTCGTTCGGCAATATACTGAAGCCCCTTGGCTTTTTTAATGGTAATGATCCGGTCGATGTACGGATGGTTGAGGACGATTTTTTGATACGGCTCTTTCATCAGATAGGTCAACCGGGCTCCGGGATAGAATTCCTTAAGTGCCTTGAAATAGGACGTGGTCAGGAAAACATCTCCAAAAGGCTGGAGCTGAATGACGCAGATATTTTTGATATTTTTGTGCTTGATTCTCATGGCTTGTTTTTGTAATCCACGTATTCTTTCTCCTCAACGAGATCCGAATTGTATTTGAGGTTGATCTCTTTTTTCACGGCAGCTCTGTCATCGTTGATGAAATACACACTGCGGGCCAGAGAGATGAACTCGTCGTCAAAGGCGCTTTCAACTTCTTTTACGCGGATACGATCCTCAATATCCCAGAGCTTGAGGTTGATGTCCTTGAGCCGGAGGAATTCATCAGAATCCACGAAGAGTCCCGCATCGTTCATGGGTGTTATAAGGATGGCATATTCTTTCCTGACATTGGCAAGTTTTTCAGGGTTTGAAATTTTTTCCTGCTTGATTGAAAGGATGGTGACCTTGTCCACCAGCTCGCCGGTTGAGATGTCGATTTTCACAAAAGATCTCCTTGTATGAACATGGATTTGTTTAGAAAAATACCGTCGTTGTGAAAATGCACTATAAAGATCTGGCCATTCGATGTCAAGCAAGGATCGGATCATTTGTCGGGTTTCGTTCCTCTACCCGACCTACGAGAGTCTGACGCATTCTTGCTATGCATAAATCTATCGGGTAAAGTCAGGGTTTCTCCACGGAACAAGAGGCTGTTGCGTGATATGCTTGTTGGACGTGTCATTTTTTTCTCAAAAAAGATAATTGATTGCCCTGTATTTAAGATGGAATGGTGAGACAAAAACGGTTGATCGTGATTTCGTTTAAACGTATGGTGCTTTCAATGAAAAACGCAAAATTTTTACGTCATGCATAGGATGAAAAGATGAAGAACGAGCGTATCCTTATTATAAGGCTTTCGGCCCTGGGTGATGTTGTCAATACCCTGGCATTTGTGAACAGGTTGAGACGAGCCAAACCTCTGGCGCATATCACCTGGATTCTCCAGCCCCTGACATATGATCTTGTGAAACACCAGACCAACGTGGACCGTTTTGTGGTGTTTGACAGGAAAGGTGGCTTTGCCGCCTATAAAAAATTGCTCGGAGAACTTCAGGGAGAGGTGTTCGATCTGGTGTTCATGCTTCAGGTCAGTCTTAAAGCCAGCTTCATTTCCCTGTGTGCAAAAGCAAAGGTCAAACTGGGTTTTGATTTCAGACGGTCCAGAGAGCTTCAATGGCTGTTTTCAAACCGCCGGATTCCACATAAACGACCGGGCCATGTCCTATCCCAGTTTTTTGAGTTTCTTGATGCTCTGGGGCTGCCGGATGCGCCGCTGGATTGGGACATCCGTTTTACAGACGAAGAACTGGCTTATAAGGAAGCTTTTTTTGATGCCATCCCAAGGGGCGTTGTGGCTTTTGTTATCGCTTCGTCCAAGCCTGACAAGGACTGGACAGCCGAAGGTTATGCACGGGTGATGGACGATGTGGATGAAAAGCTTGGGCTTCAGCCCATGATCGTGGGTGGCCCCAGCGCTTATGAAAGGAACCTGGCGGAAAAGATCATCGGACTGTGCCGGTCAAAACCTTTGCTCGCTCTTGAAAAACCCGTGCGTCACACATTTCTCCAGCTTGCCGGTTCTAAAGTGGTTGTGGCTCCTGACACTGGGCCCATGCATATGGCTGTGGCGTTGAATGTGCCCACCGTTGCCCTTTATGGGTTTTCCGATCCGCGTCGCTGTGGGCCCTATGAACGGTTTCAGGATCTTTTGATCGATGCATACAATCGTTCTGGTGAAGAAAAAGATAAGGTTACACGACGGACCAAGAAGGGTCGAATGCTTGAAATCGGTGCCGATGAAGTGTTTGCTAAAATTAAGTACGCCCTGGATGTGTATGGGCGGTGAAGATGCTTGATAATAAAAATATGTGACCTGGAAGATTGAACTTGACCCCGCAGCGGTGCGGGAATTGGATAAACTTGATCATGATAAGTTCAAACTTATGAGAGACCTCAAATCGCGTTCAAAGACATTGGACATCATTGTCGGCAGATTGTATTTGGACACGGCACGTTTCCAGCGTTTGATGATAGCATCTGTCAGTTTTTCCGTGCTGAGGGGGCTTTCGTGTGCTTTGTCAAAGTCGATGACGTGAACGTTACCGTGGTTGTCAACCAGAACGTTGCCAGGATGGAGATCCACGTGGTGGATGCGATTTTTGATCAGGAGGGCCACCTGAGCTGCGGTTTTATGTAAGGCTTCTGAACAAAGGCCCGTGTTATCTTGACACAGATCCACCAGGGATCGCTGGTTTTCGATTTCACGTGTGACGAGGAAGGCTTTGTAAAAAAGCCCGCCCCTCATGGCCCAGACAAGGGGTTCGGGGCATGAAATTCCAAGTTCCTTTGCTTTTTTCAGCATTGTGTATTCGGCTGTGGATCTGGCCTGGCCGGACCTTAAATAGGCGTCACGCATCACATGTCGGATCAGGCCTCCCCGTCTGTAGAATTTGATTACCACTGGGATGCTTTCGAAAATCCTGTCCCGCACCACAGAATTCCTTCCGTTTAGAATTTCCGTAACCAGATCAGGTTTCTTTTCAAATAAACGGACAAGGTGGTCCACGTCTTTTTTTTCAAGCTCAAGATCTGTGCCGAGTAAGTAGGGGTAGTGGGTTCTTATCAGTTTCATAGTGAAGCCATTTCGTTTATCAACTTTCGGATTTTGTCCCAAGAACGGTTTCGATGGCTGCTGCAACCTGTTCAAAAGGAATTTCCCGCATGCAGGCGTAAGTGTTGTTGGGGCATTTCCGTTGGCCGTGGCGACTGCATGGTTTGCAATGCAAAGCCTTTTCCACCACCACTGCATTGTTTTTCCACGGTCCGAAGCCGAAGCTAGGGGAGGTGGCGCAGAAGAAAACAACCGTGGGGATTTTAAACGCCGAAGCCATATGAAGTGACATGCTGTCGTTACAAACCACGAGCTTCGCGTGTTTCACAATGTATAGTGCATCGGCTATGCTCGTTCGCCCGGCGAGATCCGTGACAGGAAGACCCTCAGCCACCTTTCTGTTTGTCTCCATATCTTCGGGTGCACCAAGAAGAACAACGTCAAACCCTTTGTCCATAAGGTATTGGGCTGTCTGCCTGAAACCTTCGTGATGCCACATCTTGGTCGCCCAGGCACTTCCCGGAACAAGGACGGCGTAAGGTTTGTCCTTCCCTTCAACAGCAGTACGGGCAGGTTCGCCGAGTTCATGGATGTCCGGGGCGAACAATCGCATATCCGTATCAAAGGATTGGGGATCTCCATGGCCTTTAAGGATGGAAAGGTTCCTGAGCACATCGTGTTCAGACGGATTTCTGGGCCAGGTTTCGTGATACAGAAAACGGAGTTTCGCTTCCTTGAAGCCGATCCTCCGGGGGATTCGGCTTAGAAACAACAGAAACGATGTCCGGTATGAGCGGTGAAGGGAGTAAACCTTGCTGAAACCCATGGACTTGAGCTTTGCGGCCATGGCGAAAAGTCCCTTGAAGCCTTTGTCCGTTTTTCTCTTATCGTAGCCGATTACGCCAGCCAGAAGTGGGTCTTTTTTGACAAGCGCTGTGGACAAAGGTGTGGTCATCATCCACAGTTCGGATTCTGGGTATATTTTTTTCAAAGCAGCGATTACAGCTGTTGAAAGAATGGTGTCCCCAAGAAAACTCGTCTGAACAATCAGTATTTTTAATCGAGGCTGTGATTTTTTTTCGTTGTTCTTGATCAGCACAAGCCCGCCCGTATCAGGTTGTCAAAATAATCGATTGTTTTTTTCAAGCCTTCGACCAAGGGCACGGTGGGTTCCCAGCCGAGAATCTGCTTGGCTTTGGTGATGTCCGGTTTTCTCTGTTTCGGGTCATCCTGGGGAAGTGGATCAAACCTGAGTTCGGACTTGGAACCTGTGAGCTCGATGATCTTCCGGGTGAGTTCCAGAATGGTGAATTCACCGGGGTTGCCCAGATTGATGGGGCCGGTAACCTCATACGGGGATGCCATGAGTCTGATAAAACCGTCAATAAGATCGTCCACATAACAGAATGATCTGGTTTGTGAGCCCTCTCCGTAAACTGTGATGGGGTTGCCTTTGAGAGCCTGCATGATGAAATTCGACACCACCCTTCCGTCGTTGGGGTGCATGCGCGGGCCGTATGTGTTGAATATTCTGGCCACTTTGATTTCAAGTTTGTGCTGGCGTCTGTAATCGAAAAAAAGTGTTTCGGCGCAACGCTTTCCTTCGTCGTAACAGGATCTTGGGCCGATACAGTTCACATTGCCCCAGTATTCTTCCGGCTGAGGGTGGATGTCCGGATCGCCATAAACTTCCGATGTGGATGCCTGGAAGATTTTAGCCTTGATCCGCTTGGCCAGGCCCAGCATGTTGATGGCACCGTGGACGTTGACTTTTGTGGTTTGCACCGGGTCGTTCTGGTAGTGAATGGGTGACGCAGGACAGGCCAGGTTGTATATTTCATCCACCTCAATGTAGAGAGGGAACGTGATGTCGTGGCGGATCACTTCGAAGTAGGGGTTTGAAAGAAGATGGACGATGTTCTGCTTGGAGCCCGTGTAAAAATTGTCCACACAGATCACATCGCTGCCTTCGTTCAAGAGACGTTCGCATAGGAATGAGCCTAGAAAACCGGCTCCTCCGGTGACAAGAACACGTTTACGGATATGCATGGTACATTCCTTTACCTTATTATGTTTAATAGCGATGTTATATATGGAAAAACAGGTACCACAACGACAATGACATTGAAAGACAAAACCATCTGATCTGTTGACAAATCCTCAGGGTGGTGATTAATATCCCAGAAAAATATCTCCAGACAGGGTGGTCAGACGAAGGTTTCGAGGGAAAAAATCCCATGTATAATAAGGAGTTCGTGTGAAAATATCCGGTTTTTCATTTGTGAAAAACGCTGTAAAACTTTATTATCCGGTGGAAGAATCCATCCGGTCAATTTTACCCTTGTGTGATGAGTTCATCATTGCTGTGGGAAAAGGGGAAGATAACACCCGCGAGGTTATTGAAAGCATCGGGGATCCTAAAATTCGTATTATTGACACGGTGTGGGACCCGGCTGAAACGAAGCAGGGCCTTGTGATGTCAAACCAGACCAACCTCGCTTTGAAAGAATGTACCGGCGACTGGTGTTTTTATGTTCAGGCCGATGAAGTGGTTCATGAAGATGACCTTCCTCTTATCAGGTCCCGTTGCGAAAAACTTCAGGGCAATAAGCATGTTGAAGGCATTCTTTTCAACTATCTCCATTTCTGGGGGGACTATGACCATTACCAGAAAAGCCACGGATGGTATCCTCGTGAAATCAGAATTGTCAGAAATGGGATTGGAGTAAAGTCTGTCAGAGACGCTCAGAGTTTCCGTATTGCAGATGACAAGAAACTGACTGTGGCTTCTTCCGGGGCACGGATTTTTCACTATGGATGCGTGCGACCTCCTTATCTGATGCAGAACAAGCAAAAGACCTTTAAGACGTTATATGTTGGGAAACAGGCTATGGAAAACATGTTTAAAAGTGAACCGGAAGAATTTGATTACGGTCCTTTAAACGTTCTTCCCCGCTATACAAATACCCATCCGAAAGTGATGGCGGAGAGGATACAAAACTGTGACTGGAAACATCTGTTACATGAAGAAAATCGTCCTGATGTGAGTATTCAACGTAAACCCCACAAGCACGAACGAATAAAAAACAGGCTACTTACGGTCATCGAGCAGTCAACAGGTCTTGATTTCAATCACAAGAACTGGAAAAAACTGCTGAACGTTTGAAAACGATAGGATAATGCCGGGTTGGTGCGGGATGCTCCGCATGGAGTCTTTGATTTGGAAAATACGATTCGATTGAATGTGATTCGGAAAGCTGGGCTGACTTTTTTCATGCTATTCGCTTTTTCTGCGTTCATATCCAAAGCTGCTGTGAATATCTTCAGTGGTGCTGCGCTCTTTTTTTCACTGCTGGATATTTGGGTCAACGGGACATATAAGGAGCTTTTGAAAAACCGATTGTTCCTTGCGCTCATTCTCCCTCTCCTGTTAGGCCTTGCCCTCAGTCTGTTTTCTGATGCAGGATTGGATGGCCCAGCCTTCTTTTTGTCACGGTACCGGTTTTTTTTCATGGTTCTGCCTTTCATGGCATTTGTCCGGGAAAAGAAACACCTCTATATCTTGTTTTTTGTTTTAAGCCTTTCAGGCTGTCTTGCGGTTGTCTACGGTTTTATCCAAGCCCATCTCACTGATTCGGCATTCGACTTTGAAGGGCTGCTCATCGTGGGCCGTAATTCTGACCTTCTGGCCAGTCTCAGTCTGATGAACACAGTCCTTTTATTTGAGCTTGATGTGAAAGATAAGTCGTTGAGATTTTTTGTACGCATTGGGCTTTTGATATCCTTGGGATTGAGTATCGCCGCCATTCTGGTTATACGACAAAGGGGTGCCATGCTGGGTTTGTATATGGGTTGGATGGTTTATGCTCTTTTTTTTAACAGGAAATTTCTGGTTGGTTTAATAGTGTTATCTTGTGTTAGTGTTCTGGTGGTAAAAAAGGACAACCCTTTAGCGACAAGGATTAAATCCATTGTAGATCTTAAAACAGACCCCAGCAATTTAACCCGACTTCATTTGTTTTCAACCGGGCTGGTCTATGTGATCGAAGAACACTTGGTTTTTGGAACGGGTGATAAGAACTCCGAAGAAGATTTTACGCCATTTTTCAACAGCAAGGGCAAATCGTTTAAGGAAAAATACGCTCATGCAATGGATCACCCCGGAAACTTTCACAATAGTTTTCTTCAAATAGCTGCTGAAGGCGGGGCTGTATTTCTCGCAGCATACCTCGCGGGGATTTTATATGTTCTTTGCATTATGGTTGTGAAACTTCAAGACACTGAGGCGAGAACGTTTTGCATCGGGACAATCATTGGAACTGCCGGTGCATTTGTTATGTATTTTTTCCATGGCGAGTTATACCGATATGGGGGGATTGTTTTCTACGTGGTGCTTATGAGCGGTTGTCTTCAAAAAAGGCAAGTTGAAGAAAAAATGGGCCTTAAAATGGAATTATCTCAGATAAAACCCACTTTATACGGCTCACAGGGCCCCATATCTCCATCCCTTTGACTATTTTTATGTCAATCCTCCTTTCTTATGGAATACAGAAGATCCTGTTATGATAGTAAAGGGAAAGTTTTTCCATGATTTAAATCTCAAGGATCTGAATGGTAGAATACAATGAATGATCCGAATATTAGAGTACTTCATATCGATTCAGAAAAAGGCTGGCGCGGAGGACAGCAACAGGCGGCCTATCTGATCGAGCGGATGCATAACCTGGGTTTTGCAACAGCCATGGTTTCAAAACCTGGATCTGCTATGGAATCATACTGCAGGGATAATGGGTTGCCTTTTTATCCTGTGTCCATGCACGGTGAGCTGGATTTTACAGCAGGCTACAGGATTGCGGGTTTATGTCGAAAGCACGGTTTTAACATTCTCCACCTCCATTCAGCCCATGCCTTGGCCACCGGCTTGTGGGCCAGGATGTTTTATAAAAAACTTCGTCTTATCGCCGTACGTCGGGTAGATTTCCCCATAAAAAAAAACAAATTCAGCCGTTTCAAATACACCACGTCATTGCTCGATAAAATCGTCTGTATTTCCCATGGAATTAAGAAAGTCCTTCTCAGTGACGGAATTGAAGATGAAAGGCTTGTGACCATCCACAGTGGTGTTGACCTGAAAAAATTCGATCGAGTGGATGTTGCAGAGGATTTTAGAAAAACCATTGGCGTTCCGGGTGGGCATCTTCTTGTGGGAACAGTGGCTGCAATGGCAGCTCATAAAGACTACCCCAATCTTTTGCAGGCAGCCGCAATAATCATTGAAAATCATGACAACGTCACATTCTGCGCCGTGGGCAACGGCCCAGACGAAGAGGCCGTCCAAACCCTGGCAAAAGAGCTTGGCCTTGGAAGCCGATTCATATTTACAGGATTCCGAAAGGATGTGGGACGTTTCCTTAAAATTTTTGACATATTCGTCCTTGCCTCTTACCTTGAAGGCCTCGGGACATCCATTCTTGACGCACAGGCTTTAGGCTTGCCAGTGGTTGCATGCAGAACAGGCGGTATTCCTGAAATCGTTTATGACGGGGATAACGGCTGCCTGGTCCCGCCACGGGACAGTGACGCTCTTGCCCGTGCCATTTCCGATCTTGTCGATCATCCTGAAAAGCGGAAAGCTTATGGTGAACGAGCATTGGAAACAGTTCAGTCTTTTTCCATTGAGCAGACTGTGGAAAAGAACATCGCACTATATAAACAGATTCTCTCTCATACAATACCCCAGGATAAACCATGAGATATCTTCTGATCACCAACGATTTTTACCCCAATAATATCGGTGGTATGACGCACTACTATACAGGAATCGCCGAAGCTTTCGAGCCGGATTCCATGGTGGTTCTGACGGTGGCGGCGGATAAATCAACAGAAAAGCAGCTATCCTGCCGGGTGTTCCGGTCCACGGTAAGTGGTTCTCAAAGTGGAACTTTTTTCGGTAAAAGGCGGATAAGGGCTGAAGCGTACAGCATCGTTGAAAAGGAAAAAATCGACGTTGTTTTATGCGGCAATGTAAGGCCTTACGGCGATATTGCCTATGATATCTATAAAACTTACGGTTTGCCATACCATATTTTTTTTCATGGAAACGACCTTATGCGGATCATGGCCAGAATGGACCGTTATATCCTGAAAAGGATCGTTTACAGCCGGATGCTGAATGCTGCCAGAGGCTTCATCGCCAACAGCCGCTATGTGATGGATCTGATTCCACCTCAATACAAAAACGATAAATCACTTATCGTCCTCAACCCGGGAGTGGCGAAGGATTTTGAAAACCTTTCGCCCGAACCTCCTTTCAGGCAGCCGGAGACTGTTCGACTGCTTACCGTGGGGCGTCTTGTGAAGAGAAAGGGGATCAGCCAGGTCATTGGAGCCCTGTCTTTGTTGAAAAACGAATACCCTGGACTGATATATGATGTGGTGGGAGGGGGAGATGCCGCTCCTTATCAGGCTCTTGCCAAATCCCTGGAGATTGAAGACAGGGTCTTTTTTCATGGTTTCAAGTCTTATGAAGAAGTGCGGCACTTTTTTAAGTATAGTGATATTTTTATCATGGTTTCCCATGCGTCGGATAAAGAAAAGGAGGTTGAAGGCTTCGGTATCGTTTTTCTTGAGGCCAACGCTTATGGCAAGCCGGTAATCGGCTCAGCCACCGGAGGCATCGAAGACGCTGTGCTGGACGGACAGACTGGGCTTCTTGTTAAAAATCCTTTCAATGAGCAGGAGATTGCAGAAAAGATTTCCTGGTTGTGTAATAATAAAGCCGATGCTGCGGCCATGGGCCTTTCCGGCCATAAGCGTGTGAACGAGCAGTTCACGTACGGTGTGATCGCTGAAAAACTTAGAAAACTGACGACTCTTTAAGAAGCAGGCGATACCGGCATGTTATAGCAGTTTTCAGTTGCCAAGGCTATTCACTGCATATATGATTTTTGCTGTGTCGATCATAGAAATGAATGGCGTTCAGGTAAATGGAGCGGCTGGTTGCCTTCGTTGCATTTGAGGAAATGCAGTTTTGCTACCGGAGTCCTTTTCTTTGATGGACCAGCGGCACTTATAAAACAACCCAAATGACAGTGAAATAATGGACGAACCTTCACATTGTAAGGCCGTTGACGCCATAGTGGTCATGAGCGATATGGCACAGCGTCATCTGTTGAGCGGTCTTCTCTGCAAAACAGGTTACCTTGTTCTTTCTTTTGGTAGTCCAGAAGAAGCCTTATCAGCTCTGGAGACTACGTCACCCCCGCGAATTATTGTCACCAGCCTTTGCTTTCCCGGTATTGATGGCTGGCGGTTTTGCCGTCTGCTCCGGTCACCCGAGTATGCTTCGTTTCACAAGGTCCCGATTATAGCAGTTTCCGCCGCCTTCTCCGGTGCCGATGCCAGGCGTATAACCATGGATCTCGGCGTCGAAGCTTTTTTGCCTTTTCCTGTGGAAACCGAACGTTTTATCGGATGTGTCCGTGAAATTCTGGATGGTGAACACGTCAGGGATAAACTTCGCATATTGATTGCAGATGAAGACAAATCCTTTGCCATGGCTCTCCGGGAATGTTTTGAAACCAATGGGTACTTAGTGACCATAATGCTTTCACTGAAAAGGGCTTCCAAAACATTTAACGGAGAGTCTTATGATATTGCCGTGATTGATTGTGGTCTGGACGACGGGAAGGGTGACAGGCTACTTTCTGATTTTCGGAACACGGCTCCGGAGTGTATTATCATCATGATGACCGGGAACCATACGCCCACCTCCCTCCTTGCTTTAATGCGAAAGGGTGAGGTGGATTGCCTGCGAAAACCCTTTGCCCCGGAGTACCTCGTTGAAAGATGTTTCAGGGCTTTAAGGGAGAGAAATTTGCTGCGGATGCATGATCTTCTGGGTGCACGGACCCGTGAATTACAGGCCAGCGAAAAGAATTTAAAAGCCATTTTTGAAACATTTGATGATCTTTATTATCAGACAGATCTGAACGGTATCGTAACCATGATTTCTCCATCACTGAACCGGTTGTCAGGCTGGAACCAGGATGAGATTGTAGGTCAACCTGTGACCATGGTTTATGATGATCCAGGGGCAAGAAAAACGCTTCTAAAAGCTATGGCAGAAGAGGGTTATCTGAGGGATTACGAAATCAGTCTAATAAAAAAAGACGGAACAAGGACCTGGGTTTCCCTGGCAGCCCATCTCATTCATGATTCAAATGGAGTGGTAACAGGTCTGGCCGGTTCCCTCCGGGATATTTCTCACCGCAAACAGATAGAGGCCGCTCTGAAAGAAAGCGAAGAAAAATTTCGTATTCTGACCGACTCCTCCCCTTCCGCCATCATGCTCTATCAGAATGATAAATGGGTGTATGTCAATACTGCCGCAACGGATATCACCGGTTATTCGCTGGATGAGTTCCGGACCATGGATTTCTGGGATATTGTCCATCCCGATGAAAAAGGGATGATTCGTGAGCGGGGATTGAAACGCCAGAAAGATGAAGCGGCTCCATCTCGCTATGAATTCAAGATTATTGCCAAAAATGGAATGGTCAAATGGGTTTATCTGTCAGGAGCCACAACCTATCTGGGTGGAAAACCTGCCGGGATCATCTCCGTTATTGACATCACAGACAGGGTTCAGGCCGAAGAAGAAAGAGAGCGGCTTCAGGGCCAGTTAAACCAGATTCAGAAAATGGATTCCGTGGGGCGCCTGGCCGGAGGGGTGGCCCATGATTTTAATAATATGCTGGGGGTGATTCTGGGGCGGACGGAAATCGGTTTGCTGCGAGCTGATCCCGGACAGCAGCTGTATCAGGATTTGAAGGAAATCAGAAAAGCCGCAGAACGTTCGTCGGACCTTACCCGTCAGTTGCTTGCCTTTGCCCGGAAACAGACCGTTGCTCCCAAAGTACTGGATCTGAATGATGAGCTGACGGGTATGCTTAAGATGCTTCATCGACTGATCGGCGAAGATATTAATCTTGTCTGGCAGCCGGGTGAAAACCTTCCACCGATCAAAATAGACCCCAGTCAGCTTGACCAGATCCTTGCCAATCTCTGTGTTAACGCAAGGGACGCCATTGGTGGTGTGGGGAAGGTTACCATTGAAACGGGAACTGTCGAACTCGATGATGCGAAGTGCGCCAACCATCTGGGAATTGCTTCAGGATGGTTCGTTACATTGTCCGTGAGCGACGATGGCTGTGGTATGGACGACGAAATCCAGGATAAGCTGTTCGAACCTTTTTTTACCACCAAGAGCGCAGGGCTCGGAACCGGTCTGGGATTGTCCACGGTGTATGGGATTGTCAAACAGAACAACGGATTTATTGATGTTTCCAGCAAACCAGGCATTGGCTCCCAATTTAAAATCCACCTTCCCATGCACCTTGGCAAACCGGAGAAGGTGAATGGTGAAACGGAATCAGAGGCCAGCCGTGGAGCCGAAACCATCCTTGTCGTGGAAGATGAGCCGATGATTCTGGAAATGGCAGAAATGATGCTTGAATATCTGGGCTACAATATTCTGAGTACGGGGCTTCCCAGCGAAGCGATCCGCCTTGCGGAAAATCATAAAGGCAAGATCCATTTGCTGTTAACTGATGTGGTCATGCCCGGAATGAATGGCCGGGATCTTTCGGAGAGCCTTATGGCCAAAGACCCGGATCTCAAATGCATGTTCATGTCGGGCTATACAGCCGATGTCATCGCTCACCACGGGGTTCTTGATGAAGGAGTGAATTTTATTCAGAAACCGTTTACCATGAAAGATCTTGCCGACAAAGTCCGGGCGACTCTGGACTCTGGAAAAAAGAAATAAACGGGCTTAGATCAGAATCACGATACCCAGCAGCTGGTCTATCATTTCAGAAGAATTTCCACTTTTCCAATATCTTCAGGCCTGTCCACCCCCACGGTCCGGTGTTTCGTGATCACCATCCGAATGGGGATATTGTTTTCGAGAAGTCTCAACTGCTCCAGTTTTTCAATATCTTCGAGCCTGCTTTTTCCGATACCCACAAAAGCTTCCAGGGTTTTCATTCTGAATGCGTATAGACCGATATGACCGAAATAATCAGGAGAACCTCCGTCCCGGTCAAAGGGAATACGCGACCGTGAAAAATAAAGGGCCGTCATGTTTGTCGCAAAAACAACTTTCACAAGATCGGGAGAAAGGGCTTCCTCGGCAGAAATGGCCACAGCCGGAGTTGTTACCTGGGTTTCCGGGTCATCAAAAGGGGCTATGAGTTCGGTGAGGATGGTAGGATTCAAGGCCGGTTCATCTCCTTGTACGTTCACCACCACGGCATTGCCGGAAACGTTTAAAATCCGGGCCGCCTCCAGAATTCTGTCCGTTCCGCTGGGATGGTCATCTCTTGTCATCACCACAGGGACGTTGCGTTTTTTTGCCGCCGCGAAGATCCGGCTATCATCGGTGGCCACTGTGACGGAGGCAAAACAGCCCGATTCCACGACTCTCTGATACACATGATAAAACATTGGCTGGCCTAGGATTTCCACCAGGGGTTTTCCCGGAAAACGGGTTGACGCATACCTGCATGGGATGATGGCGTGGCAGTCGGGGCGGGTTGTCATATATTACTCCTGTATTGAATAGCTAATGAATGAAAAAAAGAACGTCCAACATCCAACGTCGAACGTTCAACGTCCAATAGCGGATGGCTTCATTTTTTATGAGCCATGGTGTGATTAAAACGTTACTTGCCTCTGTACAATTTTTAGTTTATTTGGCAATCGGCGCTTTTGTAGGGGCACGGCGCGCCGTGCCCCTACGGGAGACAGCAGAAACGGAAAAAATGTCAATAGGATCAATGTCCACATTGCTCCGAACCTGAATGCATTTTTTTAATCTCCCGGCAAACCGCTTCGGTTCCGCCTCTTAACGGCAGAAGGTATTCGTCGGTCATGGTTTTAACCTTGACTCGCTCCATGGGGTTCATCGCGTGGCGTATCAGTTTTTCGGCCACTGCGTTCCAGTCGATGCCCATATCGAGAAGGCCTTTTTCCACAATACCTTGTCCCACCCAGGTGAAGTTGGTCCAGGAAGGGCCGGTCACGGGAATCACGCCGCAGGCCAGGGCTTCGAGAAAATTCTGACCGCCTAAAGGGGCGAGACTTCCACCGATGAAAGCGGCATGGGCCAGTTTATAAGCAAAGGTGAGTTCGCCGAACACATCCCACAGCGCCACCTGCGGTCGTTCCGATGTGATTCTGGATCGCAAGGCAAAATCGGAGCCCATGGCCGAAAGACGGGCTGCCCACGCCTCCAGCCGGTGCATATGGCGTGGGAAAAGAAAAATCCGGGTTTCCGGCAGATCTGTCGTGATTTTTTCGATGATGTTGCCCACGGATTCCTCTTCTTCTTCCCTTACCGAACCCAGAACTATAAGGGGTTTTCCGTGTTCAACGAGACCGTTCAGAGGGTTTTCTTCATCATGGGCTTCCGAACCTGCACACAAGGGCACTCGGTCGAATTTAATGTTGGGAACCGTGGTCACCCGGCTTTCGGGGAAAAGAATTCTGAACCGTGCTGCATCATCGTCAGACATGGCACACACACTTGCCGGGGCCAGGAGTTTCCAGAGGCATGGAACCATGAGGTATCGTTTCAGACTTCTTTCTGTCAGTCGTCCGTTGACGATGAGAACATGGCAGCCGTTATCTTTCAAGGATTTGAGAAGGCCGGGCCAGATTTCAAGCTCAACGAGAACCATCAGTGACGGATTGACGCTTTTCACAGCTTTTTCCATGAGCACGGGTTGGTCAAAAGGAGAAAAACGTGCAGAAACATGGAGAGAGCCATCCAGACCGTTTATTTCAGCCGCAGCCTTTTCAAGAATATCCAACCCCTGCCGGGTGTTGGCCGTTGTGAGGATGGTTATTTGCTCTGTGAAATCGAGAGTTTTCAAGATCTCCCATGTCAGATATGCTTCACCGGCCGAGGCACTTTGAATCCAGATGTTCGCCTTGGGAGGAAGCTCCGATTCCAGCATCCTCTGTGTTAAGCCATCCGAAATCCGTGGATTGCGTTTCATCAGAGGAATGGCAGCAGCCCAGCCCAGGTTATATAGAGAAAAAAGAGTTTTGATGGCCGCGCTCGTTTTCATGGTTTTTCCGCTTGTCCTGGTTTGTTGTATTCATAAAAAGACGGACTTCGATTGCGAAGGGATATTAAGAAAACGAGGAAAGCCTGTCAATCGGTTTTGCCTGGAAAAACAAAACCGACGGATTCCATGAAATTGGAAATCGCCCATAGTGCCCGCGTTCCGGGATTCTCCCTGCTCTTACCCGATAGATTTGTGCACAGCAAGAATGTATCAGACCTTCGTAGGTCGGGTAGAGGAACGAAACCCGACAAATGACCCGATCCTTAGCACATATCAAATGGCACAATCCTTCATTCGATGTTCGACGCTCGTTTTTTTTATTTATTCATTGTTACAAATTCCCCATTCAAACCCTGTTTCGGACCAGATCACGGATCACGTCAGCATCTTCGAGGGTACTCACATCGCCCAGATCTTCGGTTTTGTTTTCGGCAATCTTTCTTAAAATTCTCCGCATGATCTTGCCGCTGCGGGTTTTAGGTAAAGCCGGTGCAAACTGAAGTCTGTCCGGGCATGCAATGGAACCGATTTCCTTTCTCACATGGTCTATCAGCTCTTTTTTCAATGCATCTGTGGGTTCCACTCCCAGCTTGAGGGTTACAAACACGTAGATGCTCTGGCCTTTGATTTCATCAGGTTTTGCGGCAGCAGCGGCTTCCGCCACGTCCTTGTGGAGAACCAGAGCGCTTTCAATCTCCGCCGTGCTGATCCGGTGGCCGGAGATGTTGATCACATCATCCACCCGGCCCTGAAGGAAGTGGTATCCTTCCGAATCTACGAAGCAGCCGTCTCCCGTGAAATACATGCCCGGATATTGTGAAAAATAGGTCTGTTCCCACCTGTCATGGTCACCATAGATGGTCCGTGAAAGACCGGGCCAGGGTTTTTCGATACACAGATGGCCGGTCTCTCCGGCTTTCAGTTTCTGCCCCCTTCTTTCAAAGTCGTCGATGCCCGGATCACAGACTCTGGGGATGATTCCGAAAAACGGAAACTGGGCTGAGCCTGGCTTGGTCGGGGCAGCACCTGGCAGGGGGGCGATCATGATGCCGCCTGTTTCCGTCTGCCACCAGGTATCCACGATGGGGCAGTTCTGACGGCCAATATGGGTGTAATACCACATCCACGCCTCGGGATTGATGGGTTCACCCACGGACCCCAGAAGTTTCAAACTTGAGAGATCACGTTTTGCCGGCCAGGATTCGCCTTGGCGGGAAAGGGCGCGAATGGCTGTGGGGGCTGTGTAGCAGATCGTGATTCCGTATCGTTCGATCAGTTCCCAGGCACGGTCAGGTGCTGGATAGAGCGGCGTGCCTTCGTACATGAACGTGGTGGCACCGTTCAGCAGCGGTCCATACACGATGTAACTGTGGCCCGTGATCCAGCCGATATCGGCCATGCACCAGTACATGGAATCTTTTCTCAAATCGAACACCAGTTTCTGGGTCAGGTACACGTAAGTCATATAGCCTCCCGTTGTGTGCACCTGGCCTTTGGGTTTGCCCGTACTTCCGCTGGTATAAAGGATAAAAAGGATATCTTCGGCGTCCATGGGTTCACATTCACAGAAATCTTCGATGTCCGGCTCGCTCATTTCCTCATCCCACCAGAGATCACGGCCCTCTTTCCACGCTGACACCTTGCCGGTCCGTTTGACCACAATTACTTTTTCTACGCTGGGGCATTTACGTAAGGCCTGATCGGCATTGGCTTTTAGATCGAAGCATTTACCGCCACGTATGGATTCATCCACGGTGATCAGCAGTATGGACTCGTTTTCCTGAACCCGGTGCATCAGGGCTTCAGCCGAAAAGCCTCCGAAAACAATGCTGTGGGGAAGACCTAAACGGGCACAGGCCAGCATGGCCACCGGCAACTGCCAGACCATGGGCATGTAAAGGGTCACCCGGTCTCCTTTTTTAAGGCCTTTTTTCTTGAGGACATTCGCGAAACGGCAGACTTCTGTCAGGAGTTCGCGGTAAGAAAATGTCCGCGATTCTTCATTGGGTTCGCCCTGCCAGATCAGAGCTTTTTTATGCTCGTTTTCCGTTCCCATGTGCCGGTCCAGGCAGTTGTAGCTCATGTTGGTGGTACCGCCCAGAAACCATTCATGAAAGATTCGCCCTTTGAGATGGTCAAAGTTGTATCTGAGGATGGTGTGGGGCTTTTTGAACCAGATCAGCTCTTCCGACACGTCACGCCAGAATGATTCAGGGTCATTAACTGATCGTTCATACATGTTGCGGTATAGATCGAGACTGTTGACATGTGATGTTTCAACGAACGATGGATCAGGATAGAATTTTGAATCTTTTTCGGTCATGCCCATGATTCCTCCTTGTAAAAACATGCAAAAACAATAGAGATCAACGTTTCAGGACTTCCTCAGATTTTTAAAAAAGAATCGCTCAGGGTTTGTAAGAAAAACCAACCCACAGGTTTGTACAAAATATGTTTCAGCGTGTTGAATAGAGATTGTTCGTTTGGCTGGAACTTATGTAAAACGTTTTTGTTCCCATGTCAATCCTATGTAAATCGCATAAGCGACATGAGCCCGCCCGGAAACATTTTTTAAAAACGGAAGTCCTACGAGAAAAATTGAGATACTATCCTGACACAGGTGGGTTTTCCAATTATGAGATGATGGCTATTTGGTCTTTCATATTCAGCCGTCAGCAGCCGCGATGCGGTGATCAGCAACAGGTCATTAAATGATCAGGAAATGCGGTTGAAATACAATAAATTAAAATCACACATCAAGGTTGACCCAATTCTCCTCAACGATCAGGCGTTCAAATAAATTTCATTGTTTTAACTCACAAAAAAGAGATGCGATCGCCTGTCATGTCCTTTTATTGTAATTGATGTCGATAACAACATCTGTTAATATTAATCATTATCAACGAATCGGACGTTCTCTGAACGTTATTACCAGCAATTAAATATGCCAGTATGCAACATGGATGGAGCCAGCGCGGATTCATTACTTTCGTTCGATACCTTGGATGTATTTTTTTGCTGTGCTGATATGTGATTATTCTATTGGTTTAAATTCTGTAGCGCTCAAAAAACGAGTGGGTTTTAGATCAGATCCCCTGCGAAATATCAATAATAAGAAAATTATCGTGAAAGTGAGTACTATGGCCGACGATACAAAACTATTTGATTTTTTTAGACTTCCGAGTTTAATGATTAAATATTTAGACAAACAGAATGCCGTTCTGTCTGCTTTTTTCAAATCACCGAATAAGGCGGATCCTCAAAAAGACATGGCCTTGTTCTTGGATTTCGTGGAGTTGATGGTCCTGCTTGCCGGAGATAGCAAGACCCTGCTATCGACCCAGGAGGAATATATTATAGGAATGATGAAACTCTACGACCGGTTTGGGCGTAAGATCATGGGTATTAAGGAAAACAAAGATGATCCGTTTGAAATACTGGCTGACAAGCGATTTAAAAGTGATGAGTGGGCTAAAAATCCCATTTTTGAGCTCATCCGGGATTCATACCTGTTTTCCGCCCGGAATATTGATTATGCCGTGTCTCAGGTCAAGGGCATGGATGAAGAAAAGAAGAAACGCGTGAAATTTTTCACCCACCAGTTTCTGGAAGCCATTTCTCCCGCCAACTATCTTTCAACGAACCCGGAGCTTATCAAGCTGACCTTTGAGAGCGGCGGTGAAAATATTCTGGACGGAATCGATAATTTCCTGAATGACGTGAATTGCAATGACGGTAGTCTGTCCATTAAAATGACAACCGCCCACACCTTTGAACTCGGCAAAAACATCGCAAACTCACCGGGAAAAGTGATTTTCCAGAATGATCTGGTTCAACTGATTCAGTACAGCCCCACAACGGAAACGGTGTTTGAAGTCCCTGTGCTGATTTCTCCGCCATGGATCAACAAATTCTACATTCTTGACATCAATGAGCAGAGCTCCCTTGTAAGGTGGCTGGTTAATCATGGTTACACGGTGTTCATGATTTCGTGGGTAAATCCCGATGAACAACATGCCAGTAAATCTTTTGAAAACTATCTGCTGGAAGGGCATGTCGAAATTCTTGACGTGGTAAAATCCATCACAAAATGCCCAAAGGTGTCAGCGATCGGCTATTGTACCGGCGGGACGCTGCTCGCGACAACAGCGGCATATCTTACTGCCAGGGGGGAAGACCGGTTCGCCTCTCTCACATACATGGCCACGCTCATTGATTTTTCCTACCCCGGAGAACTGGGAATCTTCACCGCCCCAGATCAGGTAAAAAGCGTTGTGGCTGATGTGAAAAACTTGGGTTATCTGGATGGACGTCATCTGGCAAAGATGTTCAGCATGCTGCGATCCACAGACCTGATCTGGGCATATGCGGTGAACAATTACCTGAAGGGCAAGGAGCCTGAACCGTTTGATATCTTGTACTGGAATTCCGACTACACAAACCTGCCAGCCAAGATGTATAATTTCTATCTGAAAAACGCTTACATCGAAAACAGGTTGAAAGACCCGGACGGAATCCGTTTGAATGGTGTGGGCATCAATATCGCGGACATAACAACCCCAGCCTATTTTCTGGCAACAGAGGAAGACCACATTGTCCTCTGGAAAGGGGCATTCAAAGGTGCCCGGCTTCATTCAGGGCCTGTCCGCTTTGTTCTGGGGAAATCCGGCCATGTGTCCGGCGTGGTCAATCCACCGGCCAAACAAAAATACGGTTACCGTTTCTCTGACAATCTGACCGATGATCCTGAAAAATTCCTGGAATCAGCAAACTGCCAGGAAGGCTCATGGTGGCTGAATTGGCATGATTGGAATACGGTGTATGCAGGGAAACAGATCCTCACGCGAATCCCCGGCAAAGGAAAATATAAAAGTATTGATGACGCTCCCGGAAGCTATGTGAAACGGAATCTGGAAGAAGAATACACATGCAAAGAAAGCTGCGCTTCCTGCAAACGGTCAAGCAGCAGCGGCATATCCAGGCCCCGGTCAAAATCTACTAAACCCGTCTGATGCATCTGTTATGACTTGCATTTGCTCCTTGAAAGGAATGAGGAATTGGCGGGCTTTTAATGGGTGCCCCCGATATCTTCAAGGCCCTAGTTTGCCAGCTATCCGAGAATGGAATCAAGGCCCTCACTTCCCCAGAATTCCGACCAGTGTTTCGAGGTTCTTTTTCATCGTCTTTTCGTAATAATCAAGAGGCGGATTGTCAGGGCCCGACGCCACTGGATCGAGGGTTGAAAGGAGTATGCCCGTTTCCGAGGCGATGGTCTTTGCCGCTTTATCCGGGTACTGCGGTTCGGTGAAGATAGCGCCCGGCTTTTCCTTTCTGACCACGGAAACCACATGAAGAATGTCGTTCGCGGACAACTCATGCCCGGCATGGGCCGAGATTACGGCCACCACCGAAAGGCCCATGTCTCTGGCAAGATAATCGAAAACTCCGTGCTGGGTTACGATACGTCTGTTTTTCAGCGTTTTTCCCGCTTCACGGAACTGCCGGGCCAAGGCGTTCAATTTTCCGGCGTAGGCCTCGGCGTTGTCAGAATACTGATTGGCGTGAGTCGGGTCCGCTTTTTCAATGTCTTTGGCAATGTTCCAGGCAAGCAGGGCAGCCATGCGCGGACTCGCGAAAAGGTGGGGATTGAGCCCGTGACGAAAGCTTTTTTTCTTTTTTTTCAGCACCGATCAAACGGTATCTTTTCCATTTCTCGGCATTTGCGGGCCTGTTCGCGGGAACGGTCCGCTGCCCTGTCTGCGGTCAGGCATCATGTCCGGCAGGAGCCACGGGACTGGGCCTTCTGGCGGCACTGTTCGCTTTTATCACAAGCCGCTTGAACAGAAAACAACGCCACGATCACAAAAGCACCTTATAGATGGGGACCTTTTTCGCGATTCGCCGACTGGCTCTGAGAAAGCCTCACGGTTTTAGGGATCCCTATCTGGTGCTACTGTTTAATATCTGAAAGCCTTTGGCTTTCGTGTGGACCAATCGGGAGATTGGCGTGCCCGGGTGGGCGACTGGGCTAACAAGATGTGAATAAAAAAATGCCGCACCCCTCCATATCTCCAATTGCAAGCCAGTTCGGAATCTGATAAAGAGAACCATATTTTTTCAAAACAACCCTTTAATTTTAAAAGGAAAATGAATATGGCTATCGCAAAGGAGCTTCTTGATATTCTGGCCTGCCCCAAATGCAAACAACCTGTTGAGCTGAACAATGAAGGTGACGGCCTGATCTGCAAGTCGTGTAAACTGGTTTACGAGATCAAGGACGACATCCCCATCATGCTGATTGACGAAGCCAAGCCGCTGAAGGATTGATGGAGATATGAGCATTCCTTCGGCCCCTGATCCAGCGAAACTGGTGATCGGTGTGTATACGGGTGATAAAACCCTGTTTGATCCCATTTTTGAAGAACTGACAGGGCTTTACGGCAGAACCGACACGGTGAGCGACTGGATGGCTTTTGACCGGACGGATTACTACGAAGCCGAAATGGGCAAAAACCTGTTCCGGCGGATGGTGTCTTTTGAAACGCTGATCAGCCAGGAAGCCCTGGCAGATATCAAGGTGACAACCAACGGGATTGAAAGTAAATGCCTTGTCTCCGGTCGGCGCAAGGTCAATATCGATCCCGGTTACATGCTCCTTTCCCGGTTTATTCTGGCCACAGGCAAGGATTTTGCCCACCGGATTTATATCGGAAAAGGAATTTACGCTGATCTTACCCTGATTTACAAGCGCGGAACATACCAGACCTTGCCGTGGACCTATCCTGACTATGCAGATACAATGATGACGTCTTATCTTCTATTGGTGAGAAACAGATATGCATGTGATTTGAAAGGCATGCCATCTACTTTGGCTTTGTAGTTTAAATGAGATACGAGAGGCTTTAATGATCAAAAGCATGACTGCTTATGCAAAAGCGGAAAATACGGAAAATCAACTGAACGTGGTTGTGGAGATAAGAACGGTGAACAGCCGGGTTCTGGATTATCAGATCCGTGTTCCCCACGGTTACGGTCCAATGGAGGACAAGATCAAGGACCTTGTATCCAAACGGCTTTCCCGGGGACGGGTCGAGATACGGCTTTTTGTCACCGATACGTCCGAGGAATCCTGCGCATATGATGTGAACCTTCCCAAGGCCAAGGCCTATCACAAGGCGATTGCGACTCTGGCCGAGACACTGGGAATAGGTTCTGAACTCCCCATTGGCCTTTTTGCTGGGGCACAAAGTCTGATAACCCCTGCCGAAGTGACCGTGGACAATGAAGGGAAATGGACCGCCATTGAGCATTGTATCGACAAATGCCTGACCGAGTTGGAAAAGATGAGGCAGACGGAAGGGGATTATCTGAAAAACGATTTTGAAGAACGCCTTGCGTTTATTGAATCGGCTGTGGGCAGGATCGAAGGCGAATGCACCGATCTTGTTCCCCAGTATCAGAAAAAACTTGCCGAACGGATCAAAAACCTGACTGACGGAATTGTGGAACTGGACCAGGTCCGCATCGCCCAGGAAGCGGCCATTCTCGCCGATCGAAGTGATATTTCCGAAGAAATTGTCCGCGCCAGAAGTCATATCATCCAGTTCAGAAACATCATGGACGATGTTGAACCGGGGGGACGGAAACTCAACTTCCTCCTCCAGGAATTCAACAGAGAATTCAACACCATGGGCTCGAAAATCGGTCATGCATCAATTTCACACCTGATTGTGGATGTGAAATCGGAACTGGAACGATTGCGTGAACAGGTTCAGAATGTGGAATAAAGTTGGACCCGTAAAAAGTCGCAGATGGCTATGGAAAATGGCCCAGAGGCAAGGCATAGTGTTTGGCCAGGCGTGAAGACATACATGAACGTATTTCGAACGTCTGGCCAAACACTATAACGCCGCATATGGGACGTTTTACGACGCCATCAATAAAGGAGTACTATGGATCAGAAGTTATTAAACATTGGTTTCGGAAGCAGCGTGGTGGCTGACAGGGTGGTGGCCATTGTTTCTCCCAACACAGCTCCCATGAAACGGTTGAAGGACGACGCCAAAGAAGAGAAACGGCTGGTTGACGCCACCCATGGAAGGCGGACCCGTTCCATCATCGTTCTCGACAGCAACCATGTGGTTCTTTCGGCCATTCAGTCGGAAACCATATCCCAGCGTTTCGCTGCGCTGAACGAAAGCGATTCCTCGGTCAAGGAATGATGCCCATGGAAAAGCATACGACGCGAAAAGGCCTATTGATAGTGATCTCAGCTCCGTCAGGTACGGGAAAAACCACTCTTTGCCGCCTGCTTATGGATCAGTTCAAGGGGATTTCTTATTCTGTATCCCATACGACCAGGAAACCCAGAGCAGGCGAGATTCACGGAACGGATTACCATTTTGTTACTGTGGAAGAATTCGAACGGATGATCGCCAACCAGGAACTGGTGGAGTGGGCCAAGGTTCACGACAACTACTACGGCACATCCCTTGGATTCATCCAGCAGAGTCTGGACCAGGGCCGGGACATTCTTCTTGATATCGATGTCCAGGGGGCCGCGAATATCAGGGCTGCATACCCGGAAGCGGTGACAGTTTTTATCATGCCACCGTCCATGGAGGCATTGAGGGAACGGCTCGGGAAAAGGGGAACGGACAGCCCGGAAGTCATTGAAAAGCGCATAAAAAACGCTGTGACGGAGATGGAGCAAAAAGATCTCTACCGCCATGTGATCGTGAACGACAATCTTGAAACGGCGAAGAATCAGCTTTTTTCCATTGTCAGAGCCTGGCTGGAACCGACTGGGGAATGATTGGGATTATGCTTTGCTCTCCCATCTACCGAGGTGGGTTTGGAACCACCCCTACACGGCTAGGGGCGGGTTCCAAACCCGCCTTGGTGGCCATGAAAAAAATGTTGGATGGGTGAAACATAACCCATCAAGCGTAACAACTGTGAGGTCAATTGAAACAAGAAAATAAAACCTGGCGGAAAAAAGAAACGCCGCAAACGCAAAGAAAAGAATCACCCAGAACACCGAAATCATCTGAAGGAGAAATCCTTTACGGAATCAATCCGGTCATTGAGGCCATGAAGGCTGGAAAACGGCGGATCATCGAGTTGTTCGTTCCCGATGACAAACATTCGGAACGCATAGATGCCCTGGTGAAAGATGCGGAAGTTAAGGGGATATCGGTAATAAAGACATCTTCGGCCCATATCCGCACGATTAGCGGAACGGAATTTCACCAGAACGTGGTGGCCCGTGTGAGCCCCTATCCCTTTGCCGATCTGGCCGATGTGCTTGGAAAGAAAGGCGACATTCCACCTTTTCTGCTGATTCTGGACGGCGTTGAAGACCCCATGAATCTGGGGGCACTTTCCCGGACAGCACTGGGAGCAGGCGTTGACGCCATTCTTATTCCCAAGGACAGGGCGGCCCTGCCCACGCCCACGGCCGTTAAGGCGTCAGCCGGGGCGCTGGAGCATATACCGGTGGTGCTGATCACCAACATCAACAACACCATTAGGGATCTTAAAAAAGAAGGGTTCTGGATTACAGGACTTGATGGAGATGCGAAGGTTGCATTCTATGAATGTGATTTTACATCAGCCCTGGCCCTGGTGATCGGCGGTGAGGGTAAGGGTTTACGGGATCTGGTGGGAAAAAGCTGTGATAATCTGGCGTTTATTCCCCAGAAAGGCCCGGTGGAATCTCTGAACGCTTCGGTGGCAGGGGCGATTGCCATGTATGAAGTGGTGCGGCAGCGATACGGACGATAATAAACCGCAGTTTAATGACAGGACTGTGGATAAACCATTTGAAAGGATGAAAGACCATGGAAAAAGGACATAAAATCTCAAAAAACAGCGACGGTTCCCTCAACGTTCCCAACGATCCCATTATCCCCTTTATCGAAGGAGACGGAATCGGACCGGATATCTGGAAAGCAAGTCAGATCGTGATTGACGGCGCTGTGAAGGCGGCTTACGGAGACACACGGAAAATCGAATGGCTTGAACTTCTGGTGGGTGAAAAGGGTTTTGAGAAAAAAGGGGAATGGCTTTCCCAGGAAGCCCTTGACGCCATGGAAGATTACGTGGTGTCCATCAAAGGCCCTTTGACCACGCCGGTGGGTAAAGGAATTCGGAGCTTGAACGTTTCCATCCGCCAGAAACTGGACCTTTACGCCTGTGTTCGGCCGGTTCGCTATATCGATCCTGTTCCCAGCCCCATGAAAGCACCGGAAAAAGTGGACATGGTGATCTTCAGGGAAAATACGGAGGACGTGTATGCCGGTATCGAGTATGAGGCGGGCAGTGCGGAATCGGAAAAATTGGCAGCCTTTCTTAAAAACGAACTGGGTGCGGATTTGCCGCTACATGCCGGGATCGGCATCAAACCCATGAGCGCCGTGAACACCAAACGTCTTGTGGCCAGCGCCATCCGCTACGCCATCGACAACAACGCTCCCAGCGTGACCCTGATGCACAAAGGCAATATCATGAAGTTCACCGAAGGAGCTTTCAGAACCTGGGGTTACGAAGTGGCGAAAGAACTGTTCCCGGAACAGACCATCACCGAAGACGAACTCTGGGACAAGTACGATGGCAAAGCACCGGCGGGTAAAATAATCATCAAGGATCGAATTGCCGACATGCTGTTCCAGCAGGTTCTTTTAAGGCCGGATGAATACAGCGTCATTGCCAGCCCGAACCTGAACGGCGACTACGTATCAGACGCGCTTGCTGCTCAGGTGGGTGGGCTGGGTATTGCTCCCGGCGCCAACATCGGCGACACCTGCGCCGTGTTCGAAGCCACCCACGGCACAGCCCCCAAATACGCCGGACTCGACAAAGTGAACCCCACATCCCTGATTCTTTCAGGAGCCATGATGCTGGAATACATGGGCTGGAAAGAAGCCCAGGTTAAAATCATCGAGGCGGTTCAGAAAACCATCAAGAAAGGCATCGTGACCTATGATCTGGCCCGTCAGATGGACGGGGCGAAAGAAGTGAAGTGTTCTGAATATGCTGAGGCGGTTGTGGCGGAGATGCGGTGAGAAAAAATGAACGTCGAACATTCAACGCCCAACATCCAACGTTGAATGGGTGGGGGCGTTGAGAGGTTTCGTTGTTTGATCGGACTTTTGAATCTTTGTAGAGGTCTGGTTTCATTTCCTTAACATATTGACCCGGCGAGGTGTTGTAGAGGCGACCCGCGGTCGCCCGTATCGATTAATAAAAACGTTTGTGGCCATGCGGGCATGGGCGACCGGCAGGTTGCCCCTACGGTGAAGAATAGCTTATGTTTCTGAAAAGAATATGTAGCGCCATTCGCAACGCGGTGTTTCCCACCAGGTGCATGGCATGCCGGAGCCTTTTTGTCAGGAAGGAACAGGAAACGGCCGGGGCTTTGGATATCGTGGGAGAGGGTTTTGCTGAAACGGACAAAGGGGCTTTTAACAGGCTGATGTCTCCGTTTCTCTGCGATGGATGTCTGTCGGGGTTTGCGGCTATTGAGTCGCCCTTATGTCCGCGTTGCGGCATGATGTTTCGGGAAAGGGTTTCAGATGACCATCTTTGCGGGGAATGTCTGACAGATCCCAAACGTGTGAACTTTGCCAGGGCGCTGGGTGTTTATGATCGATCGTTGATGCATGTGATCCGGGCGTTCAAGTACAGGGGCAAAACCCAGCTTGCCAGACCCTTGGGCCAGCTTCTTTTTCTACTTTACAGACGGTGTTACGGAGCAGCAGAAGGGTCAAACCAGCCGCCGGATATGATCTTGCCGGTTCCTCTCCATAAAAAGCGTTTAAGGGAAAGGGGATTTAACCAGGCTTATCTTCTGATGAGGGAATGGCCGGAACTTTTTCCTGGGGCACACCCGGACAGTCAGCCTGCCATAGCCCGTGACGGCTTTGTTCGAACGCGCTGGACCAAACCCCAGGCAGGTCTTGATAAGAAAAACAGACGAGCCAATATCAAAGGGGCTTTTGCCCTTTCTCCTGATTGTGATGTGAAAGGAAAACGCATTCTTCTTGTGGATGATGTGTACACCACGGGTGCCACAGCCGAAGAATGCGCCCGAGTACTGCTGGGTGGCGGAGCTACAGCAGTGGATATTCTAACCGTTTCAAGGACAGTTTAATGGATATCGTGAAGGCCGGTGTGGTTCAATTTGATGTGGAGCTTGGCAATGTGGAAGCCAACCTTGTCAAAGTGGGGCAGGCTGTGCGTGAACTGGCAGCGGCAGGCGCCAATGTGGTGCTTCTGCCTGAAATGTGGTCTTGCGGTTTTGATTATGATCGTATGGGACATCATGCAGCTCAGACACCTTATATCTTGTGTGATCTGGGATCCCTGGCTCGTGAATGCCATGTGGCCATTGCGGGCTCACTTCCCCAGGCTGATGGACAGGGTGTGAAAAACACCCTGTATCTTGTTGATGAAATGGGGAACATCCAGTCGGATTACGCCAAAATTCACCTGTTCTCTCCAGGCGGAGAACACGAACATTTTTCAGCAGGTGACCGGCCCATGGTCTGCGACACGGAATTCGGGCGGATGGGTTTTATGATCTGCTACGACCTGAGATTCCCCGAACTCTGCCGGGCTCTGGCTCTTGGAGGGGCCATGATTGTTATGATTTCAGCCCAGTGGCCCCTGTCACGGCTGGCCCACTGGGAAACTCTGGTGAAAGCAAGGGCCATTGAAAACCAGGTGTTTGTTATGGCCGCCAACCGATGCGGAAAAGATGAACAGAAAGAATATGCCGGGCACTCCATGATCGTCACGCCCTGGGGTGAATGCCTTGCACGGGGCGAATTTTCGGAAACCAATCTTTTTGCCGAATTTTCACTTTCCGATGTAACGAAGGTGAGAGAGACGATTACGTGTTTTGCGGACAGGCGACCCGGAGTTTATGGGAATGGAGTCAATAATATTTAAGGGAATACAATAATTGATTGAACATCCAACGTCGCCTCCGGCGGCCCTGCCGGGGCCAAACTTTTGAAAAGTTTGACAAACGGATATGATAAGGGTGGCCTGTTGGCCCAACCCCAAACCCATTTGTCCAGATTTTTAAAATCTGGTCCCCGGAAGGCATAACCGTCAGGCTAAGGCTTTATAAATGATACAATCCGCATCGAATCCCAACGGGATTCCGTATCATAGCCCAGGGTTGCGGCAACGCCGCTACCCTGGATTCACCGGCGAATCCCCCCAACCCCAGAGGGGTTGAGTCTGGATATGGACGATTCATGGGAATGTTACGCAACCCCGTTGGGGTTGAAAATCATCATCGGACATATCCCAGGGTAGCGGCTTTCGCCGCAACCCTGGGCTTTATGACGCAGCCCCGTTGGGGCAAAAAAAACTGATTTTTGCCTTTAGACTGACGGCTATGCCCCGGAAGGGCCGCCGGAGGCGCAAGGTATCAAAATCGAATGATCCCAATAACTATGGCTCTGTTTGTGCCTGAAAATGCAGGAAAACGATGATAGAAAAAAAAGAAAACGGCCTCCATTATTATGAGTTTTCCCATTTTGCAGAGCATCCGGGTGTTGTCCATGGGCTGTTTACCCGAAAAGGGGGATTCAGCGAAGGGCCATATCAGGGCCTCAACATGGGAGTGGGGACGGGTGATTTGGATCATGGGGTGGACAGGAACAAAGAAGCCGTGCTTGATCATATGAACGCGAGTCGTCTTGTCAGCCCTAAGCAAGTGCACGGAACGGAGGTGCTTTGCTGGGATAGCGGTTCCGGGATTGACGGAACCGCCATCGCCGATGCGGTGATCACCGATGAAAAAGGCGTTCTGCTTCTGATCAAAACCGCTGACTGCCAGGCTGTTCTGCTGCTGGACCCTGTCCGAGGAGTGGTTGCGAATATTCATTCCGGGTGGCGGGGAAGCGTGGCCAACATCATTGGAAAAACCATGGATGTGATGGTCGATAAATACGGTTCTGATCCCGCTGATGTTCTGGCAGGTGTGGGACCGTCACTTGGCCCCTGCTGTGCCGAATTTGTGAACTACGAAGATGAAATTCCCAAAGAATACTGGATGTACAAGGACAACCGCCATCATTTTAATTTCTGGTCAATCAGCCGAAATCAGCTGGAACAGACAGGCGTAAAACCGGGTAACATCCGTGTGAGCGGATTGTGTACGGCCTGCCATGACAACAAAGATTTGTTTTTTTCGTACAGAAGGGATAAATTGACGGGTCGGCTGGCCAATGTGATCGGCCTTAAAAACGAAACATGAAATTTGGTTCTTGTTGATTGTTAGTATCTTTGTTTGTTTTCATGCCTCCGGCGGCCAGATTTTAAAAATCTGGACAAATGGGTCTGGGTATGATCGTAGGGGCATGGCGCGCCGTGCCCCTGCATAAAACATGTTTGTCAAACTTTTCAAAAGTTTGGCTCCCGGCAGGGCCGCCGGAGGCCATGTAAACTGAGATTAAGCAGAGCCAAGAAAAATTGATCGTGGGTATCGCACCACGGATGGATATTAAGATTATGCCACAGGAAAACGCAAAAATAGTATGGAACAGGGCTGTTGCTAAAAACACCATGCACATGGGGCTTGACTGTGCTGAAGCCTGCCGGGACGTTGCACCGGGACAGTTTGTCATGTTGAGGACGGGATCACGGGTGGACCCCTTACTTCGAAGGCCGTTTTCAGTCCATCAGGCCATCGTGGAGGCTGGAGTGATAACGGGCATTGAACTCCTTTATAAAGTGGTGGGGTCGGTGACCGAACGCATGGCCGGGCTCCGGGAGGGTGATGTTCTGAATCTGGTGGCTCCCCTGGGGCAGGGGTTCAGGTTGCCGGATCGGGCGAAAAACGTCATTCTTGTTGGTGGCGGAATAGGTGTGGCACCCCTTGTTTATCTTGGCTCCTGGCTTGTGGATAGTGGAATACAACCCGGAGACATAAGGGTTCTTATCGGTGGGAGAAACAGGGAAGACGTTTTATGCGCGGACCGTTTTAAAGACATGGGAATGGCCGTTCACGTGTCCACCGATGACGGAAGTCTGGGAGAAAAAGGTCTTGTCACCGTTGCCATGGATAGCGCTATTGATCAATCAAAACCTGATATGGTCTACACCTGCGGCCCCCATGGCATGCTGAAGGCTGTGGCCGACATCTGTGAGAAAAAAGACACACCTTGTCAGGTCTCTGTGGAAACACTTATGGCCTGCGGTATCTGCGCCTGTCTGGGTTGCGCTGTAACCAAACGGAACGACGACGGTTCTTATATGCACGTATGCAAAAACGGCCCGGTGTTTGACGCACACGAATTGTCATGGAAATAAATTAACAAAAATATAAAAAAACAAAGGTCCAATATGCCCATCGAATTGACATCAAAAGTCCGCGCAGCCGGTTGAGCGGCGAAAATTGATCCGGGGGTCCTGGAGCGAATTGTCAGCGGTCTTCATGTGAGGAGTCATCCCGATCTCCTTGTGGGGATTGATACGCCCGATGATGCCGGTGTGTTCAGAATCAGCGATGATATTGCGTTGATTCAGACTCTGGACTTTCTGACACCCATCACCGATTCTCCTTTTGATTTTGGGAAAATTGCTGCGGCCAACTCGCTGTCAGATGTGTACGCCATGGGTGGAATCCCATTGACGGCCATGAACATCGTCTGTTTTTCCGTGGATGATCTGCCTGAAGAGGTCCTCAGGGAAACCCTTGAAGGGGGCCTTGAAAAGATCCATGAATCGGGGGCTGTTCTGGTGGGCGGTCACAGCGTGGATGACAGAGAATTCAAATACGGCCTTTCGGTGACAGGTCGGGTTCACCCGGATCGAATCCTCAGAAACGGCGGAGCCCGTGTGGGTGACATGCTTATCCTCACCAAGCCTCTGGGCACCGGTGTTTTAGCAACAGCCATCAAAGGAAAGTTTGCGGATGCGGCTGACCTCAAACTTCTGGTTGAAACAGCAGGGACTCTGAACAAGCGAGCAGCAGAGATCATGCTTCGCTTTCATCCAACGGCCTGTACCGATGTGACAGGCTTCGGCCTTGTGGGGCATTCGCTTGAAATGGCGACAAACGGACATAAAACCATACGGATTGACAGCCGGGTTGTCCCAGTTCTGGGAAAGGCGCGGGAATACGCAGCCATGGGCCTTCTTCCCGCAGGAAGTTATAAAACCAGGGCATATTGTGAAAAAAAGATTCGGATTTCTCCATCGACTGATTCGATAACCGTTGATCTTTTGTTCGACCCCCAGACTTCCGGTGGGCTTGTGATTGCACTTCCGCCGAGCGATGCCATGACCTGCGTCAGAATGATGAACGATCAGGGGATTCCGGGTGTGATATTCGGTGAGGTTTGCGGCTCTGACGATCCGGGGTGTGTGGACATCGTCTGAGTCCGCATTGCAATGCAGATAGGCATCTTTGGCCGTTTTCATTGTTCAAATAAAGTGACCGCATGACCACGATTAGGATAGAACACGTGTTAATGATAAAACGCTTGTTTCCGGATTAAAAGTTGACTTGATTTTAATCCTGTGTTAGGTGCTGTTCTTTAATATTATTGTTTGCAATATGTTTGTCATAAGACTAAAGCCCAGGCTCAGAATAAGATGAAACGAGAGACGGTGCGGACCTTTAAAGATCTCGCCTACTACAGCAGCCTTGGTCTGCAAGTGGCTTTTTCAGTTTTTATCGGTTTGTTTTTCGGTCTCTGGCTCGATAAAACCTGGGATAAGACACCTTTATTTACCATGATTTTTCTGGGTTTCGGAATAGCGGCAGGGTTCAAGAACATATGGCTTGCTGTGAAGAAAAGCAGGAAAATGTAACGAGGAAATTGAAACCATGAACGTTCAGCAAAAAATTTTAGATTTTGTCACACGTTGCAACTGGTTTCTTTTTTTAACAGGTAGTGCTTTTGCTTTGATCAATCAACCCCTGCTGTTTGCTTCAGGTTTTGCTGCGGGGGGAGTCATCGTAACAGCAAACTTCCATCTTCTGGCGCGGACACTCAAACGGTCTTTCGTTCCTGGGCGGCTATCGTCAAGCAACGTTGTTCTATCCAAGTATTACATCCGCTTTTTTTTCAGCGGTTTGATAATTTTTTTCCTGATTTCCAGGCATGTCGTTGACCCGCTGGGGCTCTTGCTCGGGCTCTCAGTCGTGGTTGTAAGCATCACACTTGCCACGATGTGTGAACTAACGAAACAAATTTTCTTTAGGGAGGCAGTTGAGGGATGACTCATCCGTTTATGTTCTTAGTCGATTTATTTGATGTCAATGGAACCCTTTACCATTACGCCCATTTATACAAACAGGTTCCTTACACATGGCTGATCATGATCATTCTGATCGCTCTTGGCGCTGTTGCCGCAAGAAAAACAACACTAATACCGTCAAAAGCCCAGAACGTTTTTGAACTTGTGATCGGTGGTATTGAAGATTTCATGGTGGATATCGTCGGTGAAGAAGGCCGCTGGTTCCTTCCTCTTGCAGCCACCATCTTTATCTTTATCTTTGTAAGCAACCTTTCAGGATTGATCCCCGGTTTCTTTCCTCCCACGGCAAGCATCAATACCAACCTTGGATGTGCTGTGGTGGTCTTTGTGTTCACCCACTTCCTCGGTGTGAAACATCATGGAGCCCACTACATCAAACATTTTATGGGCCCCGTATGGTGGATGTCTCCCCTGATCATGCCCATTGAAATCATAGGCCATGTCGCCCGCGTTCTTTCTCTGACATTCAGGCTTTTCGGAAACATGGCGGGTCACGAACTGGTTCTCATGATTCTTTTCATGCTGGCCGGTCTTTATTTCGCTCCGCTGCCCATTATGGCGCTGGGCATATTCGTTGCTTTTGTTCAGGCGTTCGTATTTTTTCTGCTTTCGATCATCTATTTCTCAGGATCAATTGAGCACGCTCATTAGTCCTGGAAGCGGATATAACGTGTATTAGTTCGTGTTGGCTTTAGATAATTATGGGAAATTGGAAGAAGCCAGGAATTTAACTTATTTTCATTAAGGAGAAGTGAAGATGGAAGCATTACAGTTTTTTGTGGTCAGTTCATTCGCAGCGGCAATGGCAATAGCAATAGCAGCTTTTGGTTGTGGTCTTGCTCAGGGTATGGGTCTTAAAGCGGCTGTTGAAGGTATCGCCAGAAATCCCGAATCATCAGGTAAAGTAACTGTAACCATGCTAATCGGTCTCGCCATGATCGAATCTCTTTGTATCTATGCTCTGGTTGTTGCTCTTATCCTCATCTATGCACATCCTCAGGCAACGATGATCGCTGAACTTCTCGGCAAATAAGGTCAGTAAGACCGGTATGCTTGCCACCGATTTCTGGTGGAGAAGAGATTACAGTGATTTGTAAAATCAATAAGGGGGCTGTAGCCGTTGCGGGTACAGCTCCTTTTTGCTTTTAAAAAAGGCTCTTGACCCTTTTGGGCGAGGCGATTATAGTAAACCTGTATCAAATCCGATAACTCTCCAAACTACATAAAGATCAGGTATTGTCGTATAAGCCCCAAAAGGCTCTTCGACTGTGTATTGAACTGAATGAAGCGGCCTTTCTTTCCGGGAGGATTTACATGCCCAACCTGAGGTTGATGTTCGAAAACAAGCAGATTGACCAGTTCGCTGTGGAATACGGTTGCCCTCTCACGATCGGTAGAAAGGAAACAAATCATATCGTGATCACCAACCTGGCTGTTTCTTCAAATCATGCCAAGGTGGAGTGTAAAGATGATGGTGTTTTCATAAGTGATTTAGATAGTAAGAACGGGACGTTTGTCAACGGAAAAACTATTACATCCTGCCGGTTGAAGGATGGCGATGAAATCGTCATCGGGAAACACAAACTCTTCTTTTCGGATTCGGATGGAGGTAAACGGGTGTATCCAGGCGGCCCAACAGGTACACCTTCGTCGGTTCTCGACTCCACCATGGTTCTGGATACAAGCAAACACAGGAACATGTTATCCAATATCCTTACCGCTGGATCAAAAAAAGCGGATGGAGCAAAACGAAAGGCGCCGATTCCCGTTCTGTTGTACCTCAAGGGTGGGGAGGGCAAAGTAGTTTTACGTAACAAGTTCACCCGCATCGGCAAGGAAGCCACAAATGATATCATCGCTAAGGGTTTTTTTGTAGGTGCCAGAGCTGCCACAGTAACCCGTAGAAACGACGGGTATTATATTTCCCATATGAAAAGCTGGGCAAAAACTTACGTCAATGGGGAAAAAATTAAAGGGCCCGTGAAGCTGGAACATGCCGATATCCTTTCTCTGGGTCGCCTTCAAATGAAATTTTTGTCAAAACCCAAGAAAAATTCGTAACCATTAAATTTCGTTTTGCATTCCTCATAATAAATTGGCAACGAAATATGCCAATAACGTGAAAGCCGTTACTTCATGAAGTAGGATGGGCTGGGTTAATACACAATCATCAGGCGGGGCTGGAACACGCCGCTACAGGTGGCCATCTCCATTTAACTATACCGCCACGGTTCCTTGCAGCACATGTTTCAGGAAAAGCCCTGTGTGTGAATTCTTTGACGCGGCTATTTGTTCTGGTGTTCCCGTAGCAACGATGTAGCCTCCGTCAACTCCTCCTTCTGGGCCGATATCGATGATATGGTCTGCGCATTTGATCACATCCAGATGATGTTCGATCACGATCACGGTGCTGCCGGAGTCAACCAGCCGATTCAATACGTTAAGCAGTTTGCTGATATCTTCCGTATGAAGCCCTGTGGTGGGTTCATCCAGAATATATACTGTTTTTTCCGTTCCTGATCGGCCCAGTTCCTTGGCCAGTTTGATCCTTTGGGCCTCACCGCCTGAAAGGGTGGTGGCGGGCTGTCCAAGCCGGATGTAGTCAAGCCCCACGTCCATGAGTGTGACGAGTTTCTCCCGGATACTGCCGATGTTGGTGAAAAAAGGCAGAGCCTGATTCACCGTCATGTCAAGAACATCTGCAATGGTCTTCCCCTTATATTTGACTTCCAGCGTCTCACGGTTATATCGCTTTCCATGACAGACATCACAGGGGACGTATACATCAGGCAAGAACTGCATTTCGATTTTGATGATGCCGTCACCCGAACAGGCCTCGCAACGCCCGCCTTTGGCGTTAAAACTGAAACGTCCCGGTTGATAACCGCGAGCTCTTGCATCCTGGGTTTTTGCAAAAAGCTCTCGGATGAATCCAAAAATACCCGTATAGGTCGCTGGGTTGGACCGTGGAGTCCGCCCGATAGGTGACTGGTCGATGTCAATGACCTTGTCTACCCGGTCGATTCCTGTTATGCGGTCGTGTTCTCCCGATTGAATCCGTGATCGTTTGAGATGCTGATCCAGAGCTTTGTAAAGGGTCATGAGAACCAGGGTGGATTTGCCCGAGCCTGAAACACCGGTGACGCATGTAAAACAGCCGATGGGAAAGGAAACGTCGATGTTCTTCAAGTTGTTTTCCCTTGCCCCATGGATGGTGATATCCCCCTTGATTTGAGGTCTTCGCGTTTCAGGCACAGGAATTCGTTTTCGTCCTGAAAAATATTGACCGGTCAAGGAAAGGGGATCTTGGAGCAGGTCTGTGGGTTTCCCGGAAAAAACCACATGACCGCCATGAACTCCCGCACCAGGTCCCATGTCGATCACATAGTCCGATGAAAGGATGGTTTCCTCGTCATGTTCAACTACCAGAACGGTATTGCCCAAATCCCTGATCTGTTTCAGCGTTGTGAGAAGCCGCTGATTGTCTCTCTGATGAAGTCCGATGCTTGGTTCGTCAAGAACATAAAGGACGCCGGTGAGTTTGGAACCGATCTGGGTGGCCAGTCTGATGCGCTGGTTTTCTCCGCCTGAAAGACTTTCAGCAGACCGGTTCAGCGTAAGATACTTCAAGCCAACGTTTTCGAGAAATAGGAGCCGATTGGATATTTCCGAAACGATGCGCTGGGCGATGGCCTTCTTTTTGCCATGGAGTTCAAGAGTCTCCAGATAGTTTCGGGCTTCAGATATGGATAAACCTGTGTATTCAGGAAGGGTGAGGGGACCAAGTTTCATCGAACGAGCAGCCTGGTTTAGGCGGCTTCCCCTGCACTGGAAACAGGGTTTGTGGGCCATGTACTGCTTGAGTTCTTCCCGGGATTTTGCGCCGCCCTCTTCTTCCATCCGTTTTTTCAAGCCGGGGATAATTCCTTCATATACCTTTTTATATACGACCCTCCGTCCATCTTTTTCAAAATAAAACGGAATTTCCTCATCGCCTGATCCGAGCAAAAGGATGTTTTTGAATGTGTTCGGAAGTTCGTTGAAGGGCGCGTTCATACTGGTCTTGTAATGGGTTGTCAGGGCATCCAAGAACTCGAAGAACTGCATGGATTCTCTGTTGGCCCAGGGAAGAACGGCTCCTTCACGCAAGGTCAAAGAGGGATTGGGGACGATGAGCTCCTGGTCAAAGTCTGTTGTCGTTCCAAGACCTTCACAGGCAGGACAGGCACCCTGATGAGAGTTGAACGAAAAACTGGCAGGGCTGAATTCTGGATAGCTGATTCCACAGTCCGGGCACACGGCTTTTTCAGAGAAAACCAGTTCACTGCCCGCTTCTCCATCGGCGGCAGGGAGAATTTCCACCTGGGCAAGTCCCCCTGACTGGGACAGAGCCAGTTCCAGTGAATCGGCCAGACGGTTTCTCACGCCTTCTTTTACGATCAGCCGATCAATGACCACCTCTGTGTTCTGGAATAATGAGGGTTCGGGTTTGGAAATATCATCGATTTCAATGGTTTTTCCGTTTATACGTAAACGGGTGAACCCGTCTTTTTTTAGTTTTTTCAAGTGTTTGTCAGGTGAGATTTCTTCAATTTCACGGATGGGTGAAAGGATCATGATCCGGCTGCCGTGGGGAAGGGCAAGAACCTGGTCAATGATCTGATCAATACTTCTGGAAACGATCTCTTTACCGCAGATGTGGCAGTAAGGCGTTCCCACCCGGGCATAAAGCAGGCGGAGGTAGTCGTAGATCTCGGTGACCGTCCCCACGGTGGATCTGGGGTTGTGACTAACGGATTTCTGTTCGATGGCAATGGCAGGGGAAAGGCCGATGATGGTGTCCACATCCGGTTTTTCCATTCGACCCAGAAACTGCCGGGCATAGGTGGACAAGGACTCTACATAGCGCCTCCGGCCTTCGGCGTAAAGGGTGTCGAAAGCCAGAGATGATTTGCCTGAGCCTGATAAACCGGTGATCACCACCAGACTGTTTCGGGGAAAGGACACATCGATGTTTTTGAGGTTGTGCTGTCTTGCCCCGTGGATTTCTATGGAATCAGAAGCTTCCATATTAATAACCTTTCGTGTGGGACGCCTGACGTGCGGCAAGACGTATGGCTTCGATGAGGCTTGACGGATCAGCCATGTTTTTTCCTGCGATGTCGTATGCTGTACCGTGGTCCACTGATGTCCTGATAATGGGAAGTCCAAGGGTGGTGTTAACCCCGTCTTTGAAATGGAGAAGTTTGAAAGGGATCAGGCCCTGATCGTGGTACATGGAAACCACCACATCGTAGAGACCCTGAGCCGCATGG
>JBAZWJ010000005.1:0-42819 GCA_041660385.1 Desulfobacteraceae bacterium
CAAAGACAAACGCGGCGAACCCAAAACCTATGAACTCATCCGAGCAAACAGCATACATATCGTAAGGCATATTAAAATCAGGCGGAATGCCAATCCGTTCGATCCCGATCTGACGGACTACTTTCTTAAGCGACGACCCGCAAAGATACGCAAACCCCTGCCTTACTCCTATCGAATGTATGTGGCAAGCCCTGTAACTTGCCCAAATGGCATTAACCAAAAACAGCCGGGCGACCCCGCAAGGCCCAAGCCTTAGAAATGCTTGAGCCGTATGACGGGAAACTGTCACGTACGGTTCTGAGGGGGCTTGGAGCTGGTAACGGCTCCTGGCTACCCGATTTTCAATAGGAGATTGTGCGCAATGAACCAGTCTATAATTTAATGCCCGCACTTCGACAAAAAGAGAGGAAGTTCTATTTATATTTAAAATAGGGAGTTGTCTTCCGCATCTCCAATGCGGACACTCTTCCAACATGACTCACGGGTCTCTTTATACGCTACATCGGCCGTGGACCACTGGCTACAAGGCTTTTTACATAGAACGGAGGTAACTTTGGATATGGAACAAACAAAACTATTTCTCGAACTGCCGCCCGAGGTTGAAAAGTATCTGGCACAGCACCGTACCAATCTGACGCAATTACTCAAGCAGCAAGGGGTGGCTGTGAGCGAACGCCACGAATCCAACCCCTTCAAAACCGATAACGATGATGAGAAACATGTCGTCCAACGTGACATCGGTTTAGTTTTGGCAAGCACAACCGGAGCGGCAGTGGTAATTGCTGCCTTGGGAATCACTATCAATAATATCCTCAAAACCATGAACAAAAAACCGACCATGCAGATAGCCAGTCGTCGTCGAATAGTCAAAGACGGACACGGTAACGTTGTGTTCGACGCTAAAGGCAAGCCTCTGTTTGAAAAGGACGAAACCCCGGTACTACTGGAACCTCGGGCGGGAAATTCCACGGTTGGCATGCAGTTTCAAGCGGGGGAAGACATATCCCTGGTAATCGGCGCAACCCATCAGGAGATTTCCTGAGTTATGGCTTACCGGGCATTTGTGGTCGGCGCGAATTACGGGTTGAAGTACGCCGTGGATGACGCGCAGCGGATTGCAACGGTGTTGCAATCGCTCGGATACGAACTGCCCGAACCGTTGATTCCACCGCCGGAGGAAGATAATCACAAGCTTATCGCACGGTTCAAAGACTTTGCCGCCGCCTGCCGCTCGGAAGATACGCTGCTGTTTTACTTTGCCGGGCATGGTATTGTGCATAACGGCCTTCTTTACCTTCTACTAGAGACTTACAATTCCCGTCAAAATCCTCTCCAAACCTGCCTGTCCATGATTGAGATCAGCGGAGTGTTACAGTCCGCTGATACGAGCAATAAATTGGTAATTTTGGACTGCTGCCACGCCGGCACTGCTTTCCGTTTTACCGATTTTGATTTTTCGGACAACTATCTGGTACTCACCGCTTCGGAATCATTCGAGAAAGCCCTGGAACTAAAAGACCACAAAGCCGGGTTTCTCAGCCATCACCTGCACAACGCGCTGACCACTGACCTTGCCAATGTAAAACAGAATTCCAGCGTCGACTTGAATGCCCTATTGACCTATTTGCGCGACAGAGTAACGGATCATAACCGTGCTTCTACCGACAAAGTGCCGGAGATTACCGTAGTCTCCAAACAAAAGCATGACATGGTGTTGGCCGAGCTTGCCAATCCCTATTTGCTCTTGTCCGGTTTGGTGTGTGTCAATCCCGCCTTTCTTGACGCGGAGAGCGCTAAAACAGGCTCCCTGTACACCCCGGAAAATTTCTATGGCGCTCTGCCACCCGTGCAATGGTGGGGCGTGATTAATGGCTTGGTGGCGGAACAAACCCTTTACGAGGCGGTGGTGCAGCACGTGCGCCAAGCCATCCACGCTGCTTATCCGCCGGTAATTGCGCTGTTGCACGGCAGCGGCGGCATGGGCAAATCGGTGATGCTGCGCCGCTTGGGCGTCGACCTCGCGGCAGAAGTCGATGTGTGGTGGCTGGACGAACCGCAGACTTTGTTGGAAGAACAGGAAAACGCACAGGCCAAGCTGTTGGAAAGCGGTCGTCTGCAACTCATCCTGCTGGACGACTGGTCGTCCCTCGACCCGGACAGCCAAAAAGCCCTGCGCGGCTGGTTCGAGCATTTGGTAAAAAGCGGCGACGGGCAAACCATTAAATTCGTGCTTACCAGCCGTTATTGGCAGGCCGAGCAACTGCCGTGGAAACTAATTTACGCCAACAGTCTGTTCGATTTCGACCAGTTGGGCAATCTGGCGCGGGACAATCCTGTGCTGCTGGACAAAGCCGTGGCACAGTTGGGCGGATCCGACTGGGATGCCGCCGCGCAGGAACTGCACAGCCCGCAAATGGCGCAAACCAAGCCTTTCCATCTACTGTTTGTGCTGATGCGCCTATCCGAGGATGCCCACCTACGGGCCAAGCTCATCGCCAAACGTGGCAGCAGCTTGGGCTTCGAGCATATTTTTCTGGACATCATTCAAGACGATTTGGAAAATCTATGGCGAGATGACTATAAAAAAGGTCTGGCGGCGGCGGTGAGCACGATGGCATATCTGCATATGCAATACCGCCCCTACCTGAGCAGGACGGCTTTTGTGAAACTATCTGACCGCTATAATCCTACTTACCCCTTATTAACGAGTTCACATCCGGCAGACTGGGGAATCTTGAAATATTATTTGTACACCCACCGGAACCCCATTAAGAACTGGGAGAATAACGAATATTATATTGCATTTATCAAAGATGATTTTGCTGAAAGTATAGCTGCGCTGGATAAACATGGGCATCATCATGTGGAAAATCGTTGGGCAGTAGATTTAGACTTTTTAATAAGAGAAGCAGAAAAGTATTCTGCTTCAGTGTTATTTGCTAAGGTTTGTCAAATAAGTCCTTTTATATGGACTTTTGCACAAAAACAAGAGTTGATTGAGCATCTTTTGCAGCAAGACAATAACCATCATGCATATGCTCAAGCGTTGCTATATGACAATGTACTTGACGATGAAAGCAAACGCTGGCAACTGATTCAACGCTATCTTGAAATCGTCGAAACTAATCATAGCTTTAATTCCTCGTTTCTTCTATGGGCTAAGCAGTTCGCACCGGAGCGAGTCTTGGATTTTGCTCATCGACAGTTTGAAATTCCAGATGGTTTACATGGAGTTTCGCTTTTCATCTTGGTGTTAATGCTGGGGCGTGAAGAAGCTCGGCCTTTTGCTAAAAAACTCCTCGAACAAACGGATGGACAGAGTAGCCTTTCGATTTCCGCTGCACTGAAGGTACTGGAACCCGAAGAAGCCCGGCCTTTTGCCAAAAAACTCCTCGAACAAACGGGGCAGGTTAAAGAAGTCATCTGTACCGCGTTGGGCCTGCTGGAACCCGAAGAAGCCCGGCCTTTTGCCAAAAAACTCCTCGAACAAACGGGGCAGGATAAAGAAGCCATCTGTACCGCGTTGGGCCTGCTGGAACCCGAAGAAGCTCGGCCTTTTGCTAAAAAACTCCTCGAACAAACGGGGCAGGGACATCAGGTCATCTGCACCGCAATAGGCCTGCTGGGCAGAGAAGCGGAAGATTATGCGCTGGCGGTTTTAGAGAATTGGAAAGTGCATCCAATGAATGTTGTGTTGCGCTGCCTGAATGTTGTTCCAGAATGTCGGCAAGCGGAGCAGCTGATCTGCGTTGCGCTTAACAACAAAAATGACTGGTTATATTTTCAAGTGTTGCGCTACCCCTTTCCTAAAATCAAATGTTGGCGTCAAGAAACCCGCAAAATTATAAAGAATTGGAGAAAGTATAACCGTTCAACTTTAGAATGTGTATTTAACCATTATCTTGATGATCAAGAATTTTTAAAACAGCCATGCCAAGCTATTCTGAATCGATGGAAAGATGAGTTAGATTATCTAAATAAGCACAGTTATTATCCCGGTCATATCATAAAAGCCCTTGCACATCCAAAGTTGCGAAAGCAAGCTAAAGACGAAGCGACGAAAATGATTTTGTATGAGAGTGTCAACCCAGGATTTCTGAGAGAAGGTCTGCGTAGCGCGGCTGAGGCTATTGTGAAAGAAAACCGGTATCCAGACTGGATTATCGAGACCGTTAATGATGTTGTTGAAGAACTACCTGCGAGCATATCTATTTCCGGTGAAGATTGGATTAAAGCTGTTGAGCCGGATGAGTAGTTGTGCTCAAAATCGCTATAGGGATAGGGACGCCCATCACTGAGCGCCCCTCCCACACCACCTGGCATACGGATCGCGTACCTCGGCGGTTCGGCTGATCAGGAAGATCAATTTCCGGGCAAGTATAATCTTTCTTGATGAAATAGTGTTCGGGCATTGCTATGGCAACCCACTTGACCTTGCTCATTCTCCAGTGTTTCTTGCGGGCGTTCCCACACGAGGTTCAGGGGACACACACGAGGTTCAGGGGACAGAGGTTCAGGGGACAGCATACTTAATTACAGCTAAAGGCTTGAATTAAGTACGCTGTCCATGGAACTAAACACCGCAAATCAGCTGCCGAAAAACCGTCCCAATTTGGATTATGCAATCAGTCATATGAACCACGTCAGGGGCTTTCGGCGCTAAATGCATCAGTATGGAACGACATCAATTGTATTTATTGATCCGTACCCGATTTCTTCAGCTCTTTTCAAACTGATTGTGGTGCTGTAACCAGTTTTGCATGGGATTTGAATGATTAAAGCAACTGAACAGGGCGAAGGGGAGTTCATAGGTGTCATACTCCCAGTCCTTTTGAATGCAAACAGTATGAATGGCTTCTCTGATCATGCCAAGCACGTAGTTCCTCAATGGGGCGGTTTCGATTTCCGCATTGGAATTTTCAGACAGAAACGCCTGCTTGCATCCTTTTCTGTTCAATGAATGCCATGCCCGGCAGATGAGCGGCCTGGCCTTGTAGACATCACACGCATGATCGGTCAGAAAGATACAGGGGGTTTCTCTTTTTAAAAGGACTCTCTCATTTAATGATCTGCCGTCAGTGAGACCTCTGTTGTGTTTGATTCTTTGCTTGAGACGTTCAATTTCTCGTGCAGAATATGTTTCAAGGATATACTCAAAGATAAGAAAGCATTCCGGCGGTGTCACCTTGACCTGCATATGGCAGCAATAACTACAGCCGGAGGAACACTCAATTTGGGAATCTTCATCATTGCTTTCCGCTTTGTCGATGATTTGATCACTGAATGCAATCAGATGTTGCATCATATTCAGCAGAAAATTGTCTGAGAGATCGTTTTCAATCGTATTTAGGGCAATTGTTAATGCAGCGGATTTAACCGCATCCTGTTCAGGTGATATCTCCATCTGGCTTAATATCCTTGATATCGTAAGTCAGAGCGTCACCAGAGCCTACGGGTTTTCAGGTTCATCGATTCGGGGAAAGGGCCTTTTTAAACAAGGGTTCCCTGCCCGGTAATTTTGCCGGACGATAGGTTAAATTGGGGTTAAAAGCAATGTAAATATCCGTTACCCAATCTCCTTCGTTTGCCATTACTTTCGAATAAATGGTGTTATTGCTCTATCCCGGTGGAGGATATCAATAAGGGTTCTTACGAATGCTTTGCAGGACAAATATTCAGCTGACAAAAGAATTTAGGACATGTTTGAAATGATTCGAACCGGCCTTGGAAGTCTTCTGTAAATCAGTCAATATTTTCCTACTTATTACAGTGGGTTAGCAATGTAAAATAAATGTAACCCCCTTGTTTTCTATGTTCAATTCCGTCAAATCCGATTATCGTCTATCCCATCTCATGTAAACAATCATTCGGTTATTGACAAACCGATGTTTCAGGCCGTCGCTTAAGGCGGAACAATAAGGTACATTATCATTTTCAAGGGGTTTACCACATGAATCATGACAAGAAACCGTCGCCTGTGGCCGTGATCGGCATTGGCTGTCTTTTTCCGAAAGCACCGGGCCTTAAAGAATACTGGAGACTTCTCTATCAAGGCGAAAACGCTGTGAAAGAGGTTCCGGACACACACTGGAGCGCCAAGGATTTCTATTCGGAAAATCCGAAAACCCAGGATCATACCTATTGCACTCGTGGCGGATTTCTTTCGGCTGTTCCGTTCAATCCGGCGGAGTTCGGCATTCCTCCAAACATTCTTGAAGCCACGGACACGTCCCAGCTTCTGGGGCTGGTGGGCACACGCATGGCCCTTGACGATGCAGGTTACGGAAAAAATCGGGACTATGACCGGAGCAAGGTCAGCGTGATGATCGGCGCAACGGTAACTCAGGAGCTGGTGATTTCACTGGGTTCCCGGCTCGGACATCCCAAATGGCGGAAAGCTCTTGAAGATTCAGGCATTCCCGCTGATAAAGCACAGGAAATTGTGGAGAGGATTTCCGAATCCTATGCACCCTGGCAGGAGAGTTCATTTCCCGGCCTTCTCGGCAACGTGATCGCCGGGCGCATTGCCAACCGGTTCGATTTCGGCGGTACAAACACCACGTTGGATGCAGCCTGCGCCAGTTCGTTCACCGCGTTGAATCTGGCTTTCATGGAAATCCAGACAGGTCGCAGCGACATGGTGGTCACCGGTGGTGTGGACACTCTGAACGATATTTTCATGCACATGTGTTTTGCCCAGACCGGCGTTCTTTCCCACGAGGGTAATGTTAAAGCTTTTTCCGATACGGCAGACGGAACGGTTCTTGCCGAAGGCATCGGCATCCTGATCCTTAAACGGCTGGATCAGGCTGAAAAAGATAAAGACAAAATCTATGCGGTGATCAAATCCGTGGGCTCGTCCAGCGACGGAAAGTCCCTGAGCATTTACGCCCCCAGCGCCAAAGGACAAGCCAGAGCCATTCGAAGGGCTTACGACGAGGCTGGAATAGATTCCGATACCGTTGAAATGGTTGAAGCCCACGGCACAGGAACCCGTGGTGATGTGGTGGAGTTCGAGGGACTCACCATGGCTTTTTCAAGTGAAACTGGCAAAAAAAACCGCTGCGGCGTGGGCACCGTAAAATCAAACATCGGTCATGCCAAAGCTTCTGCAGGAGTGGCCGGTCTGATCAAGGGAATTCTTTCCCTGCATCATAAGGTCATGCCGCCCATCATCAATCTTGATAAACTGGACCCCAAAATCAACATCAAGGAAAGCCCGTTTTACTTTCTCACCCAGTCCCGACCCTGGATGTCGTCCAAAGACCACCCCAGACGCTGTGGCGTCACGGCTTCCGGTTTTGGAGGCAGCAATTTTCATGTGATTCTGGAAGAGTATTCCAAAGAAAAACCTGAAACGTCCTGGGACGGTTCTGTGGAGATCCTCAGTTTTTCCGGGGCATCCCATGGGGACGTGCTGAAAAAAGTGGAGGACTTCAAATCGTCGGCAGACATGGACAAACCTCTTTTTGAATGCGATGCCGCTTTCAGGTATCAGTCCTTTTTGACCCGCCAGACTTTCAACGCCGAAGAAAAAGCCCGGCTTCTTCTCATCATCACCACGGACGAACGTCCCTGCGATGTGGTGGACAAGGCCATTCAGGCACTGGCGTCAGGAGCCGGTGAAGAATTTGAAAAGCCGAACATGTATTTCGGAAACGGGCAGGCTGTTTCGGATAATCTGGCGTTTATCTTTCCAGGCCAGGGCAGCCAGTATACCCATATGGGTAAAGACATGATCAACCTCTTTGGCGAGACCCGGGCTGTTCTGGAAAAGGCAAACACGGCCTTCGGAGAAACGGATACCCGGCTTTCCGATATCATGTATCCACTTCCCGACCACATCACAGATCCCAAAACAGCAGAAGAAACCCTGCGGAAAACGGACAAAGCCCAGCCAGCCATCGGTGCGGTGAGCCTTGCCATGGATAAAGTGCTCAAGCGTTTTGGACTAAAACCCAAAGCTGTGTGCGGTCACAGTTTCGGTGAACTCACCGCCATGTGTTCGGCAGGATGGATCAGTGAAGACGATTTCCTCTCCCTTGCGGTGGCCCGTGGTCGTTACATGGCTGCCTGCGGTGAAAACGCCGGAACCATGCTGGCTGTGCGAGCGCCCCTTGACGAACTGGACCAGCTTATCAAAAAAAGCGGCATTCCCGTGGTTCTTGCCAACAGGAATTGCTACGATCAGGGCGTTCTTTCAGGTTCTTTCGAAGCCATAGACAAGGCCGACGCTCTGTGCAAAGAAAAGGGTTACAGAACAACGAAACTCCCCGTGGCCGCAGCGTTCCACAGCAGTCTTGTGGAAAAGGCAGCCAAACCCTTCAGCAAGGAAGTCGAAGGCTGCACCATCAAGCCTACGGCCATCCCCGTGTTCTCAAACACAACAGGGGATGCCTATCCGGCAAGCGATCCAAAAGCCATAAAGAAGATTCTTGGGAATCAGCTTTTAAATCCTGTGAATTTTGTGGCCAACATTGAAAACCTCTGTAAAAGCGGCATTAAAACCTTTGTGGAAGTCGGGCCAAAACCGGTGCTGACAGGTCTTGTGAAATCCATGATGTCTGACAAGGGCGCGAATGTGGTATCTCTTGACCCTTCGTCCGGTAAGAAATCGGGCGTTCTTGATCTTGCCAAAACCTTGTGCAGGCTTGCATCTCTGGGCTGTCCCGTCCAGTTTTCAGCCTGGGAAGACTCTGTGACCAAACCGGAAAAGCAGGGGATGAGCATTCCCATCACTGGTGCGAATTACAGAAATCCGGTGAAACCACGGCCGAAAACCACCTTTGCCATACCTGTATCTGCGCCTGTGTCAGCAGCAGTTTCGGCCAGGCCAGAAACATTACCAAGACCTGTTGAACATAAACCCATAGAAAATAAAACGGTTGCCATTCCCATGAAAACAACGGAAAAACAAGAGGTTAAAGCCGTGTCTGTTCCTGAAGCTCAAAAAGCTGCCGTGATGTCGGCCCAGCCTATTGTGAACAACGACGCACTTAAAGTGATTTCCGAAGGGTTGAAATCCATGCAGGCCATTCAGAGCCAGACAGCCGATGCCCATAACCGGTTCCTCCAAGCCCAGGCCGAAGCAGGCCGTGTACTTCAGGATATTATGGAAAAAGCACGGCAGATGCTCTCTGGCGAAGGTCGTGTGGCCATGCCCGAACGTGCCTTTGTTCCAGCACCTGCTATTTCTCAACCGGTAGTGACCATGCCCCAGGCTGCGGCGAAGGTGACAGTGCCATCAGATGTCAGAACCATACCCGCACCCACACCACGCGCGGAAAAACCAAAACCCAAAGAACCCGTGGTGGTTGACAGCGTAGCAAAACCGGTCCCGGCTCCAAAAAAATCAGCAGGGGATTTCAGAAAGAAAATTGAAAAACACATGCTGGATGTGGTCAGCGAACTCACCGGATATCCGGTGGACATGATCGGTCTTGACATGGACATCGAAGCGGATCTTGGCATTGACTCCATTAAACGTGTGGAGATCATGAGCACCTTTGAAGAACGGATGCCCGATCTGCCGCCCATTTCCCCCGAAGCCATGTCTTCCATCAAAACACTGGGCGAAATTCTGGACTATGTGGCCGATGAAGCGGGAAATCAGGAATCAGTTGCCCCGGAATATGAAACAGTCAGTGTAGCCGCACCTGCTGTGGATATGGTTTCACTGACAAAAATCATGCTGGATGTGGTCAGCGAACTCACCGGTTATCCGGTGGACATGATCGGGCTTGACATGGACATTGAGGCGGATCTGGGCATCGACTCCATCAAGCGTGTTGAAATCATGAGCGCCTTTGAAGAACGGTCTCCCGATCTTCCGTCCATTTCCCCGGAAGCCATGGCCACCATCAAAACTCTGGGCGAAATTCTTGCCTATGTGGGTGAATCCTTGAAAACGATTGCCCCGGCAGCTTCCGCAGCTCCGGTCAGTCAAAAAACAGCCCCGGCTGCCGATATTAAAAAACTCACGGAAATCATGCTGCATGTGGTGAGCGGACTCACCGGTTATCCGGAGGACATGATCGGCCTTGATATGGACATCGAAGCGGATCTGGGCATTGATTCCATCAAACGTGTGGAGATCATGAGCGCTTTTGAAGAGCGCGTTCCCGATCTTCCGCCTCTGTCACCCGATGACATGGCGGTCCTTAAAACCCTGGGTGACATTGTGTCCCATGTGGGCCGGAGTTTTTCCACATCTGCTGCTCAAGGTTCTGTAAGCCAGGATGCAAAGCCACAGCAGGCCGCCGTGGACATCAAGACCATCACAAAAACCATGAAAGACGTGGTGAGTCGCCTGACCGGTTATCCCGAAGATATGGTGGGACTTGACATGGACATCGAGGCGGACTTAGGCATTGATTCCATCAAACGTGTTGAGATCATGAGCGAATTTGAAAGCCTTATGCCCGATCTTCCCTCGGTGGACCCCGAAGTTATGGGTGGTCTTAAAACGCTTCAACAGATTCTTGATTACGTGGCTTCAGCCCAGCCAGCCACAGTTGTTTCAACTCCGGCGCCTTCGACTCCTGTTGTAAAAGCGGTACAGGAAAAGATCGTGGAAAACACCGAACCGGTCACTGTGAACCGCCAGATCGTTGTTGTTGAAAAACAGCCGTTGTCAGGTCAGAAGTCCATCTCTGTTCCGGCAAATCGAAAAATCTACGTCACCGAAGACAAAAGTGGTCTTTCTTCTGCCATTGTTAACGAACTAAGATCCCGGAAACTTTCAGCGGTCCTTATCCATCTTGATGACAAAACACCTTACGCCGCAGGCCTTGTGATCGTTCCCGAGCTGAAAAAGAAGGGCGCCTTGGCCGGTCTTCCCGGTTTCAAGAAAAAAGAAGCGGAGATCTGGGACAAACATCATGAAGAAACCCTGAAAAAATCCTTTGATCTGGCCCACAGAACAGGGGCGGCTCTTATGGAATCAGCGAGGGACGGCGGAGCCTTTTTTGCCACGGTAACAAGACTTGACGGAACGTTCGGGTTTGGCGGCGGAAAACTTGCGGCACCTGTTCTTGGCGGCCTTTCAGGTCTTACCAAAACAGCGGCTCTGGAATGGGAATCGGTCAGTTGCAAAGCCTTAGATGTGGATATCCACGCCAAAACAAACAGCCATCTTGCCAAACGCATTGTTGATGAAATTCTCCACAAAGGTGCTGTGGAAGTGGGTCTTACCGATTCGGACCGCGTCATACTGCATTTGAAAAAAGTAGAAGCCACTGTGGGGTCACTGGCATTGGGCCCCAAAGATGTGGTGATCGTGTCCGGCGGAGCCAAAGGCGTAACCGCAGCCGCCGCCCTTGCTCTGGCACGGAAATCAAAACCCACCATCGTTCTTATGGGGCGGTCAGACGAACCGGGGCCAGAACCGGCCTGGCTGAGCAGTCTGGCTGAGTCTTCGGCCATCAAAAAAGCGATTCTGGAAAACCAGTTCAAAGACCAGAAAGTCACTCCGGCTCAGGTGGATAAGGCGTATAAAACCATCATGGGAAACCGTGAGATCTCAGGAACCCTTGCCCAGCTTAAAAAAGCCGGTTCCAACGCTGCATATTTCCCGGCAGACGTGAGGGATTTTTCAAGCATCAGCCGCGTCATCGAAGAAGTGAAAGCCGCTTTTGGACCGATTAAAGCCTTGATCCACGGGGCAGGTGTTCTTGAAGACCGGTTCATCGTGGACCAGACCATGGACCAGTTCGAACGGGTTTACAACACCAAGGTGAATGGCCTTGAAAACCTGTTGAAAGCCATACCTGAAGAAGACATGCGTTATCTGGTTCTGTTCTCGTCCGTTAGCGCCAGAATCGGAAACACAGGTCAGGTGGCATATGCCATGGCCAACGAAGTGCTGAACAAAGTGGGACGGGCCTATGCGGATCACAACAAAGCCTGCCGGGTTGTTTCCATCAACTGGGGCCCCTGGGACGGCGGCATGGTCACGGAAAGCCTTAAAAAGGAATTCGCCAAAAAACATGTGGAACTGATCCCCTTGAAAGAAGGGGCTGAATGCATGGTCACTGAAATGGCCGCGCCATTGAGCGACCCCATGGAAGTGGTGATCGGCGGAACGTTTCCCACCAGCATGGATGACCTTGCGGAGATGAAAGCGGCTGCGGCTGCTCCGGTCCGCATTGAGCATGTGCCAGCCAGTCACCTTTCCCTGTCGTTAAAAAAGACGTGGACATTGAGTTGTATCCCATTCTCAAATCCCACATGATCAAAGAAAAACCTGTGGTGCCTTTTGCCCTGATGACCGAATGGTTTGGGCATGGTGCGATGCACAAAAGCCCAGGATTCCTGCTCCACGGTCTTGATAACATGCGTGTCCTCAAAGGAATTAAAATTGAAGGAGACACTAAAACCATTCGATTGATGAGCGGGAAACCCGTGAAAAAAGAAGGCGGGGTTTTCGAAGTGGATCTTGAAATCAGAAACGGCAATCTGGACAAGGAAGTGGTTCATTCCAAAGCCCACGCCTTGATTCTGGAACGATTGCCCGATGCTCCCACGTACACCATTCCTGCTGAAATTCTGGCCGGGTCCTACTCCAGAAGTATCGGCGAAGCTTACGAACAGGTATTGTTCCACGGTCCGGATCTCCATGGCATCAAAGCCATCAGAGGCTGTTCAGCACGGGGCATGGTGGCGGACGTTTCTTCCGCTCCTCCGCCCGCATCCTGGATCGCCGATCCTTTACGGACAAACTGGGTCACAGATCCCCTTGTCATCGACTCCGCCTACCAGATGGCCATTCTCTGGTGCTACGAGCAGAAAGGGGTTGTGTCGCTTCCTAGTTACAGCGCGTCGTACCGCCAGTACAGCCGGGAATACCCCCATGACGGCATGACCGTTGTGATGGAAGTGAAAGGTTTGACCGAACACAAGATGACCTCGGATTTCACATTCCTTGATAAGAAAAACAATGTGGTGGCCACCATCAGCGGATACGAAGCCGTGATGGATGAATCCCTTCTGGGGACATTCGGAAAGGCTGATGGAGTTGCGCACACGGAAAAAGAACAGGGTGTTCTTTTTGACAGAAAAAAACTTCTGGACTATGCCATCGGCAATCCTTCGGAAGCTTTCGGCGATCCGTACAAGGTATTTGACAAAGAAAGGATCATCGCGAGACTTCCCGGACCTCCATACTTCTTCATGGACTGTGTGACCAGTGCCGATCATAAACCCTGGGAACTCAAAGCCGGTGGATGGATTGAAGCCGAATACCATGTGCCGGAAGACGACTGGTATTTCAGGGCCAACCGATCGGATAACATGCCATTCTGCGTGCTTCTTGAAATTGCCCTCCAGCCCTGCGGCTGGCTGGCTGCCTACGCCGGTTCGGCTCTGCGGAGTGATAAGCAGCTGAAATTCCGTAACCTGGGTGGCAAAGCCATTCTTTACAAAGAGGTGAAACGCGGATTCGGCAAGCTGACCATGCGCACCCGCATGAGCAGGGTATCCGAAGCCGCCGGAATCATCATCCAGGATTTCGACCTCCAGGTTCTGCACAATGGAGAGATGCTCTACGAAGGCTCTACCAACTTCGGTTTTTTCACCAACGAAACCATGGCGCAGCAGGTGGGCATCAGAAACCCGGATTCCATCATCTACAAACCATCGGATGATGAATTGGCAAGAGCGCAAAGCGTTGATTTTCCGGCGCAGGCTCCGCTGACACCGGATGACGGCACGGCTGATCCGTTTAAAGCCGCATCTCTGCCCGCCAAAGCCCTTCTCATGGTGGACGGTGTGGAATGCTACATCCCGGACGGCGGCCCCAAAGGTCTCGGCTATGTCAGGGGTTATAAAAACGTGGATGTGGACGAGTGGTTCTTTAAAGCCCATTTCTATCAGGACCCGGTCTGCCCCGGCTCTCTGGGCATCGAATCCTTCATCCAGCTGATGAAGTTCGCGGCCATCGAACGGTTCAAGACCCTTGCCGACACCCACCGTATCGACTTCGTCACCGGAACGGAACACCAGTGGCTGTATCGCGGCCAGGTCATCCCCCGGAACAAAAAAGTCGAAGTCACAGCCCTGATCACATCGGTTGTGGAAGGAGAAAACCCCGTCATCACCGCCGACGGCTACCTCACCGTTGACGGTCTTCTGATCTACCAGATGAAAAACTTCAGCATCACGCTGACCGCCCACGCCTCCTCGTGACGGTTATCAGGTCCGGGAACCCCCGCAACCGGGTTCCCGGATCATCAAAAAAATCTATGAGTTATTTCTTTATTTCATTTGAAAAGATGGATGCCTCCGGCGGCCAGATTTTAAAAATCTGGACAAATGGTTATTTCCGGCACTGGTTGACCATGGCGAAAAGCATCCTTATTATCAAACATATTAGCGAAGCAGGCGTTGTCCATGGATAACATCTGTGTATTTCGATAATATGGGTTAAAACGCTTGATAATAAAGGAGTAAAATCATGAAACAGTTTGGATGTAACATATGCGGTAAGGTGGGGGTTGACCCGGAAAACCTGTGTGAACCCAAGCCAGTGGAAACAGTTTATCAATGCAGCCGTTGTGGAGAAAATTACTCAAAACCGGACAATATCGTGAATCCCGTTTCGGTTGAATTGAAATATTACTGTGGTGACTGCGGTAGAGGCTCCGTATCGAACGATGACCTTTGTGAGCCTGTGGTCATCGAATAAAACAAAGAGAACAAAACCAAAACCCCGTCAGGTTTTTTCCTGTCGGGGTTTTATATTAACCCGGCAGGCTACCATTTGATTATCCAATGTCTTTTCTCATGTTGGGTAGAAAGTAACGCATCCGGTGATTTCTGACATGATCCAGAGCAGATTGGCTGAGATCGGTAAAGAGCAATCCTTCGTTGCCTGTGATGTCTTTTGCAAGAACATGACCCGAAGGATCGGTGACAAAAGCAAGGCCGGGAAAAGAAAGACCTGCTCCGTTGTCACCGGTCTGATTGCTGGCAACAATGTAAAGGCCGTTGTCGTAAGCTCTGGCCGGGATATGGCGCATCCAGGAATGGAATTTTTCTTCGGGAGTGCTCCGGGGTGACGCATGGGGAATGAAGAGGATATCGGCCCCTTTTTCAGCCATTCGTGTTGATAAAAAGGGAAAATGGGAGTCGTAGCACAGTTGAATTCCGAATCTGAAGCCATGGGCCTCGAAAACCGGGATGTCAGATCCTTCTGAGAAAATGGTTCGTTCAGGCGGGGCGATATGGGTTTTCCTGTATACTCCAAGGGGTTTACCCGGAACGAACACAAGGTGGCTGGCATACATTCTGTCTGAATCGTCCTTTTCAGCCATGCCGACAAGGATGGTGATGTCTTTGGCTTCCGAGATGCTCTTGATGTTCAGGAGACGATGGTCGTCCCGGGTCAGGGCAAAAGGTATGATGTCTTTAGATGTACTGTAGCCTGTGATGGCCATTTCGGGGAAGCAGATTAAATTGGCACCTTGTTTCACAGCTTCAAGGCAGAAATCACCTATCCGTTCAAGGTTCCGATCAATTGCCCCAAGAGGGGCGTTGAAGATCGCTGTCGCCACGCGGATGTCACCCATGGCTTGATCCTCTACACAGTAAATTGAGCGCTGATTTTGAAAACACGGGTGGCCGGAAGGTTCAAGATTGTGGTGACGCCTGTCTTCTCCCGGATTTCTTTTAAGGAATCTTCGATTTCAACAACCGAAGGGGCGATGACGGTGAACCACACGTTGAACCCATGCTCCCTTATGTAATTGTGGGTAACTCCGGTATAGCTGTTTACGCATTCAGAGAAGGATTCCAGCCTATCCACGGGTACTTTGGCAGCGCAAAGGGTGCTGAAGAAACCCACTTTTTCCGGACTGAAATTGCCTCCTATCCGCCTGATAATTCCATTGTCCTTTAGTCTTTTTACTCTTTCGATGACATCGGATTCAGCAAGGCCAAGTTCATCACCGATAATGCGGTAGGGCCTTTCATCAATGGGGAACCTGGACTGGATGCGGTTGATGATACGTTTGTCCGTTTCATCAAGGTTGTTTGTCGGGCTGTTCAGCGGAGCATTCATGCGGCATTATCCTTTTTATATAATCCTGATCTGGACTTTCCGTGTCCTTGGGCCGTCAAATTCACAGAAAAAAACACCCTGCCATGTTCCAAGAACAAGGCGGCCACGATCGATAGCGATAATCTCGGATGCCCCCACCAGGGACGACTTGATATGGGCATCTGAATTTCCTTCACTGTGCTCATGGGCAGGGTCATGCGGGAACACCTGTGCCAGGGTTTTCAGAATGTCACGTTGTACGCTTGGATCGGCATTTTCATTGATGGTTACGGCAGCCGTGGTGTGTGGGATAAAAACGTAACAAAGCCCTTCTGTGACGCCTGACAACCGGACGAGTTCAGCAATATTGTCGGTGATGTCGATCATTTCGTTGCGTTTACTGCTTGTGACAGTGATTTCCATCGCGTTTTCCTGTTGTTTGAGATTAGTCAGGATATTTTATGTTAAGCGGCAATCATCTCTTTTCTCAGAAATGAATGGCGATGGTGCTTTAGAACTAAAAAAGCGGCTCTGCAAAGAAATTTGCAGAGCCGCTTTTGATCATCATTCTATTCAAACAGAAAAGAACTGAAGCCTTATACGCAACCCGTAGGTTTGGGAAGGCCAGCCATTTTACAGGCTCCTTTTCCAGGTCCTGAAGGAAAGAGTTCGTAAATGTGCTTGAGTTTGAAGTTGGTTAGCTTGGAAAGAACGCGAACCATGGGGGCAATACCGTTTTTCTTGTAGTAGTCCTGAAGAACGTCAATAACCATGGTGTGTTCAGCTGTGAGTTCTGCGATGCCTTCTTCTTTTTTAACGATTTCGATCCATTCGGGTGCGAATGAATTAAAGTCAAGAAGGAAACCATCTTCGTCGACTTCAAATGATTTTCCGTTGAATTCTACTGTTTCTGCCATCTTAACTAAACCTCCTGTTAATTATTATATTTAAAGGCTTATCCCTGTAATTCCAAATTTCTGGAATGCCAAAGTTATACTAATACAAAGCCAATGTCAACCCGAGAATTGAACTCGCCCGACAGTTTCGTCAGGCGAGCTCAATTATCTTAATTTATTCGGGTTTCATCAGGTATCTTCTTCCGGCATAAATTTGAGCTGTGCCAGAGTGAAAACAGGGCCGTCCTTACAGATCAGCTCTTTTCCGATGTTGCAGCGTCCGCAGATGCCGATACCGCATTTCATACGGTTTTCAAGGCTCATGATGATGTTTTCATGTTTGTAGCCCAGTTTGTCAAGCACGGGTTTGGTGAACTTGAGCATCATAGGAGGCCCGCACATGATGGCGTATGTGTTGTCATCAGCCTGAGGAGCCTGTTTTTCAGTCACCATGGGCACGAAACCCGTATGGTATTTCCAGGTGGGATCATCAGTTCCATCCACGGTGATGTGCATGTTGATGTCGTCACGCTGTTCCCAAGCGGTGAGTTCGTCTTTGTAAAGAAGCATGCCGGGGTTCCTGGCGCCGTAAATCACGTCGATGCTTCCGAAGCGTTTGCGGTTTGCGGGGTCCAGCATGTAAACGATGGTGGATCTCAGCGTGGTGAACGCGAAACCGGCACCGATGATCACGATGTTTTTGCCTTCCAGAGCTTTCAGGGGATACGAGTTGCCCAAGGGGCCTCTCACGCCCATGATGTCGCCCACTTTCATGTTATGAAGGTGGTTGGTGACAAGACCTGTTCGGAACACGGTGAATTTCACGAAACCTTTTTCCGTGGGAGAAGAGGCGATTCCGATGGGGATCTCACCTTTACCAGGAATGGAAAGTTCAGCAAACTGACCGGATTCATAAGCAAATTTATTTTCGTCTTCGGGATTCAGGAAAACGAATTTAAATGTTCTCAGTGATTTGTCTTCCGTCGCAACGTCGATACTGTCGATGCGAACCGGATATGCCTTATACGGATTTTGCATAGTCATTCTCCTTTTGTTCGCTTCAGCACTTAGCCACGTAGTCGTTCATGGTTTTGCTGACGGTGCGGATGTCTATATTCACGGGGCATTGCTGAACGCATCTGCCGCAGCCCACACACATGATACCTTTCTGATACTTGTCGACAAAGTATTTCAGTTTGTGCATGAAACGTTGTCTGACCCTCTGGGGTTTCTTGTCACGGGGGTTGTGTCCCGAACCGTGCATGGTGAAAAGAGGTGTCATGCAGCTATCCCAGTTACGCATACGCACGCCTTCATTGCCTTTGTTTTCATCCTGAATGTCGAAACACCAGCAGGTGGGGCAGGCGTAGGTGCATGTGCAGCAGTTGATACATGAAAAAGCGATGTCAGCCCAGAACGGAGCATCATAGAGATCCATGATGACTTTTTCGCTGAGTTTGTCTGTTTCGATTTTCGCTGTGATTTTGGCTTCGGCAGCAGCTTTCTTGGTGGCAACTGCTGCATCATCGCCTTTATCGGCAAAACCGGCAGCGGCTAAGAGTTTTTCACCTTTTTCCGTGAGTGCTTTGGCAATATACGCATTTCCGTTATCCACCAGAAGAACGTCAAGGCCTTCTTCGTTGAAAGGACCGCAGCCTGTGCTTGTACAGAAACAAGTGGAGCAGGGAGCGTCACAGGCAAGACCTACGAAAGTTGTCGCTTCGTATGCGTCCATCCAGTAAGGATCGCGGTATTCCGGGGTATCGAAGTTCATGCGAACCAGGCTTACAGCCTTGGCGTCGCAGGGTCGCATACCGAGGACAGCGCGGGGTGAATAATCTTTTTTTACATCCTGGAGGATGTGATGATCCGGTTTACTTTCATCGAGCGTGTAGGTGAACATGGCTTCCGACGGAGGAAACACAGTAGACTTCGGAGAAAGCTTTGTGTTTCCGTAAGCGAGGTCGGGAAGTTCGCCTTTTTTGAGTTCTTTGAAATTATGGGAATCATCTTCTTTCATTGGACCGAACAAACGGTAGCTTTTTGAGAGACTTTCTACACCGCCGGCCCATTTTTGTTTATCAATGTTTATGACCTTCATCATATTAGCCCTTTTAGATAATGTTTCATTCGTAATCTTGTCCCTATCGACTTCGTCTTATTTGATGAAATCGTTGGGATCATCGACGTTGAATGTATCAAGCGGTGGACGTTTATCAAGTGTCAGTCCAGCTTCCCAGCCAAACAATTCAGCACAGTCTTTCTCAAGTTTCTTTGTCAACTGACGCACTTTGATGTTCTGAGGACAGGCGGCTTCGCATGATCCGCAGTCTGTACATCTGCCTGCGCAGTGATAAGCTCTTAAGAAATGATAGGTTCTGACATCAATGGGATCGGTTGCCTTGCCTACCCACTGGGGTTTCGACTCGTCGACGAAACAGGTGGGACAGTAGCACAGAGGACAGGCATTCCGGCATGCATAACAGCGTGTGCATGTGGAGTACATGTCTTCGAAGAACGCCCATTTTTCATCGGTGCTCATGGCTTCGACTTTTTTGACGTCGGCGTATTTGTCCACTCCGGTCTGTTCTACCACCAGATCCCCCACCAGTTCATCATAGATGACGGGGTTTCTGTGTGTGCAGGTACCGCAGTTGTCTTGAAGTGCGCCTGTGTTCTTATCGTTCATGCCTTTGCAGGGCACGCCGATGATGAATAGCTGGTCACGTTTGATCTTGTTTTCGATGATGTGGTTCACAATATTTCTGGAGTCACAACCTTTGGCAACAATCGCAATCTTCTCTTTCCGGTTGGTCAGATAGTTGGCGAGGTTGATCCGGCAGTTCGCGTTCCACACCAGGTCCTTGACATCATCAGAACTCTTGATGAAACAGGGTTCGCTCATCATCGGCATCGTACCTTCACGAAAACCGATCACAGCTTCCACTGTGCCGTCTTTAAGGAGCCGTTCTGATATAGCTTTGATTTTAGTGATATATGCGTCCATAGTTAGGCTACCTTAACTGTTTTCTTGATGAATTTTTCGTTCGGTCCCAGTTCTTTCACCGATGCGGTGACCTGTTTGACCACGTCCACGAACTTGGTGGATTCGGCGGACGAAATCCAGGAAAACTGTAAACGACCGGGTTCCACGCCCATGTGTTCCATAAGGTTTTTCATCAGGGCGAATTTACGACGTGCATAATAATTACCTTCCAGGTAATGGCAGTCTCCGGGGTGTCAGCCGGATACCCATACGGCATCCGCGCCTTCCCTTAAGGCTGCAAGGAAGAATTTTGCGCTCATCCGGCCTGTGCAGGGGATTCTTACAACCCTGATGTTAGTGGGGTACTGCCCCCTTCCAACACCTGCAAGGTCAGCTGCGCCGTAACTGCACCAGTTACACAGGAAACTGACTATTTTAGGTTCAAAATCAGCCATGGTTCATTTCTCCTTTAATATGTATCCCCCCGCCCTTAAACATAAGGGCGGGAGAGGATGTTACATGATTTAAACCGCCTCGTTCAATGCATACAACTGGGCGAAAATCTGATCCGTGTCAAAACCTCTGTGGTTGATGGCGCCAGACCGGCAAGACCCCACACAGAGACCGCAGCCTTTGCAGAGAACCGGGTTGATTTTTGCTTTACCGGCGTCTCTCCCGTCTTCGATAAACGAAGGAGCGGAGTAGGGGCAGACAGAAACGCAGACACCGCATGAACTGCAAAGGGCGGTGTTGACGCTGGCCACCTGGCCGCTGGTGTGGATGGTTTCCCGCGCAAGGAGAGTGATGGCTCTCGATGCAGCGGCTTTCGCCTGGGAAACGGCCTCATCAATGGGTTTGGGGTAATGGGCCATACCGCAGAGGAAAACGCCGTCTGTTGCAAATTCGGACGGACCGAGTTTAGCATGGCGTTCAACGAAGAACCCGTTGTCGTTCATGGGCAGTTTGAAGAACTGAGCCACAGTTTCGTCTCTGTACGGGAGAATGGCGGTTGCAAGGGAGACAAGATCCGCCTCGATTTCAAGAGGACGGTGAAGAACATGGTCTGTCGTTTTGATCATGATCTTGCCGCCGTCGAGGGTGAGCTGGGGTAGTCTGTCCGAGCTGTGTCTGATAAAGATGACACCCAGTTCACGGGCTTCCTTGTAAAGGTACTCACGTTCGCCGTAAGTTCTGATGTCCCTGTAGAGAACGTAGACGTTAACGTCTGAGTTACGTTTCTTCAGTTCAATGGCGTTTTCCACGGAATGGGTACAGCAGAGTCTCGAACAGTAAGGACGTTCGGGATTCCGTGATCCCACGCACTGGATGAAGACGGCTGACTTGACGTTATTGATCGACGGATCGTTGTCGATGAATTTCTTGTCCAGTTCCTGACTGGTGACGATTCTGGGATCCTTGCCGTAGGAGTATTCCGTGGGCTGGTAAGGATAAGCACCGGTGGCCATGATGGCTACGCCGTGTTTAAGGGCGATGGCGTTTCCGTTTGTCGTCAAGGTGGAATCGAAATTACCCACAAAACCCTGAACATCGGTGAGGTTGGTGTTCAGATGGACAGTGATTTTGCTGTCGCTGTTAACCTCAGAGATGAGCTGGGCAAGCCTTTCCTGGATGTTTTCGCCTTTGGCAGTCCTGAAAAGTTTCACAGCCTGGCCGCCCAGAGCATCGCTACGTTCAACGACGTGGGTATTGTAACCCTGTTTGGAAAGGCTTAAGGCTGTGGTCATGCCGGAGATACCGCCGCCAAGAACCATGGCTGTCTGATTCACCTGGAGCTCAGCTTCTTCGAGGGGCTGGAACAGGGCGACTTTAGCAACTGACATGCGGATGAGGTCTTTGGCTTTTTGCGTAGCCACTTCCGGTTCGTTCTTGTGAACCCAGGAATTGTGGTTACGGATGTTGGCCATTTCAAACAGATATTTGTTGAGACCTGCTGCAAGGAGTGTTTCCTGGAAGAGGCCTTCGTGGGTTTTGGGTGTACATGCGGCAACAACAACCCTGTTCAGGTTCTTCTCTTTGATGATTTCAGAAATTTTGTTCTGTGTGTCCTGCGAGCAGGAGAACAGGTTGTTTGCCACGAATTCCACGTATGGAAGTGTCTTCGCGTATTCTGCCACCTGGGCAACGTCTACGGTTCCAGCGATGTTCGTGCCGCAACTGCACACGAAGACGCCGACTCTGGGACGTTCGCCCCGGACGTTTGTTTCAATGATCTCTTCGGCTTTTTTCGTCAAGGTGTTACGGGCTGACGAGATGGATTCACCAGCAGCGGCAGCAGCAGCACTTGCATCCACGATGGATTCGGGAATATCTTTCGGACCCTGGAATGCGCCGCAGACGTAAATACCTTCGCGTGATGTGCTCACAGGCTCGAAGGATGTGGTTTTGGCGAAGTTGCTTCTGGTGAGATCAATATTCAGCTTCTTGGCAAGGGCGATACTGTCAGGCGCCGCTTCAAGGCCGATGGAAAGAACGATCATGTCGAAGATTTCCGTGTCCATCTCACCTCTTTCGGTGACGTAACGGACTTCAAGGCTGTCCGAACCGGCGACCGGGTTGATGGTGTGGATACGGCTTTTGACGTAACGAATGCCTTTTTTCTTGGCGTTTTCATAGTACGCTTCGAAATCTTTGCCTGGAGTACGCATATCCATGTAGAAAATAGCGCAATCCAGTTCGTCACCGTTGTGTTCTTTTGCCATAACGGCTTCTTTAGTTGCGTACATACAGCATACTGAAGAACAGTGACCATTGTCACATCTGTTCATATCACGGGAACCGATGCACTGGAACCAGGCAATTTTCTTTGGTTCGGAATGATCTGAAGAGCGTGTGATCAGATGGCCTTTGGTCGGGCCCGAAGCAGAAAGGATGCGCTCGAACTCAAGGGCTGTGACCACGTTGGGGAATTTGGAGTACTGATATGTGTCAAAAATTTTGGGATCAAAGGGTTTGAAACCTGTTGCAAGAACGACGGAACCCACGTTTAAGGTCACATCCTTCTCTTTCTGATCGTATTCAATGGCTCCGGTGGGACAGACTTTTTCGCAGTTCCCGCATTTATCCTTGGTGAGCTTGATGCACTGGGTAGGATCGATGCCGTATTTCAGGGGAACAGCCTGATCGTATTCCACATAAATGGCTTTACGTTTGATCAGACTCGCGTTGTAGGTGTCCGTGACTTTTTTGGGGCATTTTTCCGCGCAGAGACCACAGGCGATACATTTTTCCGTGTTGACGTACCGTGGTTTTTCCTTGAGCAGAACCTCAAAATTGCCTGCTTCACCCTTGATGTCAATAACTTCACTTAGTGTTTTTAACTCGATGTTTAGATGCCGGCCGACCTCGACCAGTTTGGGTGAGATAATTCACATGGCGCAGTCATTGGTTGGGAAGGTTTTGTCCAATTGGGACATGACACCGCCGATAGACGGGCCTTTTTCGACCAGGTACACGTAGTAGCCTGAATCGGCAAGATCGAGAGCGGTCTGCATACCCGAAATACCGCCGCCCACGACCATGACTGATCCGATTACATCCTTAGACATGGCTTCTTTCTCCTGTTAAAAAGTAATGCATGGCTGGTTCAAGACAATCATGAGCAGCTCTGCAACGTTACATATTGATAAACTTAAACGATTACCGATTTTTTTCACATGAATGACTTGCAATATCATGTGGTTATTAAAAATATTAAGCCATTTCACCATTCTAGTGTAAAATGAACAAATATACCTACTACCGTTAAAGGCCTGGGTTGTCAACAGAATTATCGGTGCTTAAATCGTATGAATCGGGGCCTGGATATGATAGTGAAAATCGGTTAGAGAACATCAAAAATTGATGGTACCGTAAAAAATGTGGATCGGGGCAGTTTTATGAGGTTTTACCGGAATGAGCAATAAAGACAGCGATAACGACATGAAAAAACCGGATATCATTGTGATCTGCGGGCCTACGGGTATTGGCAAGACGTCGGCGGCCATCGGGCTTGCTAAGGCTGTGAATGGGAAAATTATCAGTGCAGATTCCATGCAGGTTTACCGATACATGGATATCGGAACGGCAAAACCCACATTGGAAGAAAGGCTGGAAGCCCATCATGATCTGATAGATGTGGTTGATCCTGACGAGGATTTCGATGCGGCGAGGTTTTCGACTCTTGCTGACGGGTTTATAAGGACATATCAGCAGGCTGGCGTTGTTCCTGTTGTGGCTGGTGGAACCGGGCTTTACATCAAATCTCTGGTCAGCGGACTTTTCAGGGCAAGGCCGGTGGACAGCGCTGTGATGGCTCGTCTGGAACGGGAGGCAGATGAGCTGGGAACAGCGGTTATGCATGAACGGCTTGCCCTTGTTGACCCTAAAGCTGCTGATCGGATTCATCCCAATGATCGTTTCCGTATCCTCAGGGCGCTTGAAATTTTTGCGACCACAGGCAAACCCATTTCAGAATACCACGCTGCACATGGTTTTGCAGATCAGCCGTATCGGGTTCTTAAAATCGGTCTTTCCATGGATCGGGAACTCTTGTATCACCGGATAAATAAGCGGGTGGATCTGATGATCGAACAGGGGCTTCTTGGGGAAGTGGAGTCTCTTATCAATAGAGGGTATCCGTCATCGCTAAAATCCATGGGATCTCTGGGCTATCGGCATATGGCAGGTTATTTAAATGGTGAATTTACCTTTGACGAAGCCGTGATATTGTTAAAGCGGGACACGAGGCGCTACGCCAAGAGGCAGATGACCTGGTTTAGGGCTGATTCTGATATTCAGTGGGTCGAGCCGGGGGATGTGGATACAGTCATAGAAAAGGCGGTAATTTTTCTTGGAAAACATGCTGACGGATCAGGTTATATCTCAATGCTCAATGCCGTTTCCTAAATATAAATGTAACCGGCGAAACGTTGTAGGGGCGACCCGCTGGTCGCCCTAATCGATATACATAAACGTTCATGGTTATGCGGGGCAGGGCGACCAGCAGGTCGCCCCTACGGTTAAAATGGGCGTTGTATAATATTTCTTTAAGGAAGCGGCATTGGGTTTACTGCATAAGGACTGAAAGGATACGAATGGGACAGTTTATTTCAAAACGAACGCTGATAACGTCGGGACTCGTCTTGTGTGCGAGTGTTTTTCTGTTTTTTTCACCGGTGTTGTCTGGCGAAAAGGTCAAAGTAAAACCTCTTGCAAAAGAAAAGGCAAAGAAAGTTTCTTCTCAGTTCAATGTGAAGCGGATCGGCTGTCTGTTGCCCACATCCGGGGCTTACGCAAATTACGGTGTGAGCGCTCAGAAGGGGGTTGATCTGGCTTACCTGACATTCATTGCCAACGGCAACAATACCGGGCTCCAGATCGAATACAGAGATACGGGTTCCAACCCTGCAAAAACGAAACAGGCTATCCGGGAACTGGCTGAACTGGGAGTGGCTGCCATTATTGGTCCTGTTGGTCCTGCTGAAGATGCTGCAAAAGAGGCTCAAGCCCTTGGGATTCCCATTATCACACTCACCGGGAAAGACGGGATAACATCACTGGGAGACTGCGTTTTCAGGCATTTTCTTACACAGACCATGCAGGTGAAATCGGTGACTGAATATGCATTTAATACTCTTGAACTCCGCCGTTTTGCCGTGCTTTACCCTGACGAACCTTATGGTCGGGATATGATGAAGATTTTCGAAACGGAAGTGAAGCGTCGTGATGGGGTGGTGGTGGCTGCGGAGTCCTATGCCCCGAAAACCACCGACTTCGGGAAGCAGATCAAGCGGATCATCGGTGTTTCAGGTAAAAAAGACATCGCACATGATCCGAATAAGGAATGGCCGGAAACCATGGTCGGTATCGACGGTGTTTTTATTCCCGACGCAGCTGAAACAGTGGGCCTTATCCTGCCCCAGCTCAGATTTTACGATGTGAATGACGTAATTCTTCTTGGAAGTAACCTGTGGCATTCTGATAAACTTGTTTCCATGGCCGGGAAATATCTCCAGCAGGCCGTTATTCCTGAAGGTTTTTTCGTTGAAAGTGAAGAACCTCAGGTGGTGAGGTTCGTGGAACGTTTCATGGAAGCTTATAACAGCAAACCCGGATTTGTGGAGGCCATTGCTTATGATACGGCCCTGATGGCTTTCCATGTGATCGCTCAGAAACCGGCATCGTATAGCGATTTCAAACGGATGCTTGCGGAGCTTCAGAACGTTAGAGGCGTAACTGGGATTACCTCGTTTGGAGAATCAGGTGAGGCGGAGAAAATGATTTATCTTCTCCGGGGGAATTCTGATGGGTTTGTAGAAATATCCAGGTAGTGAGGCGTCTGTTAGGAAGAATGACAATCTGAACGGGGAAAGAAAGGCGATCATACACCTGTGGCAAGCGATGTTAGAAAAAAATTAAAAGTCAATATTCCAGCTCAGACTGATGCGATTCTTGAGAGTATTTCAGATGGTGTTTTTACAGTGGATCTGGACTGGTGCGTTACGTCGTTTAACAGGGCTGCGGAGCTGATCACAGGTGTTTCAAGGGATGAGGCCATCGGTCGAAGGTGCTCGGACGTGTTTCGGTCAAATATGTGCGGGGAAGATTGTGCATTGCAACAGACACTAAAAACAGGCAAGCCCGTCATCGGAAAATCAGGTTATATCATTGACGCGGACGGCAACCGAATTCCCATAAGCATTTCAACAGCCATGCTCAAAGACTCCCAGGGACGTGTGATCGGTGGGGCTGAAACATTTCGGGATCTGTCGGAGGTTGAGGATCTGCGCAGGGAGCTTGAAGGAAAACGTAAGCTGGGTGATATGACCAGCCGAAGCCCTTTGATGCAGAGGATTTTCGAGGTTCTGCCCGCCATTGCGGCAAGCCCCAGCACCGTTCTTGTACTTGGCGAAACAGGGACGGGCAAGGAGGTGATGGCCAAATCCATTCATGCCCTGAGCCAGAGAAACAAAGGGCCTTTTGTGGTGGTGAACTGCGGGGCTCTGCCTGATGCTCTGCTGGAATCAGAGCTTTTCGGGTACAAAAAAGGGGCGTTCACCGGGGCGACCCAGGACAAGCCCGGCCGTTTTGCTCTTGCAAAAGGCGGGACTCTTTTTCTTGATGAAATCGGTGATGTAAGTCCGGCTCTCCAGGTCCGGCTGCTCCGAGTGCTTCAGGAGCGGATCTATGACCCCCTTGGCTCCATCCGTTCTGAAAAAGCCGACGTGAGGGTGATTGTTGCGACAAACAGGGATCTTGCCGAACGGGTCCGGTCCGGTGATTTTCGTGAAGACCTGTATTACCGGGTGAATGTGGTGCGTATCGAGCTTCCCCCTTTACGGCGTCGCAAAGAGGATATCCCCCTTCTGGCCGAGCGGTTTGTTCACAGATTCAACCGTCTCCAGGGTAAACATGTTCAGGGCCTGGATGTTAAAGCCCTTGGAATCCTGATGGCCCACGACTGGCCGGGCAATATCAGGGAGCTTGAAAACATCATTGAGAGAGCTTTTATTCTTTGTGGCAACGAACAGATCCGTGTGGAGCACCTTCCGGGAGAGCTGACCCTTTCCAAAACCATGTCCGGTTTTTCAAGCACGGTGGACAGCATACACGATATCCTTGATGTTCAGGTGATACAATCGGCTCTTGAACGTAACGGATTTAACCGGCTTGCCGCTGCACGGGAAATGGGTATTCACAAAACCACGCTTTTTCGAAAGATCAAGAAACTGGGCCTATCCTTTGAAGGAAAAGACGGACGTTCGGATCGAAAAAAGAAAGAGTAGCACTATTGCATCTGTTGTTTGGGGCAAATAGTTGCGCTGATGCAACCTTTAATTCGTCAATCTTCTCATCAATCAAAATAATCCATATTAAATACAGATCATTATAATCATATTTGCCAATGTTTCATGTTTGGCCCTTCTATTGCTGTATTCAATCATTGAACACATGGAAGGAAGAAACGATGAAAACCGCATTTGCAACCTGGAATGATCGAATCGCGCCAGTCTTTGACACAGCTCAAACGATTCACGTTGTGGAATTTCAGGGTGTCGACATCACAGACGAAAAAAATGAAGCCATAGGGTCTGAGCTACCTGTGCAAAAGGTGCTGAGGCTTGTGGAACTTGATATCGGAGTTCTGGTCTGCGGGGCTGTTTCAAGGCCAGTGTATGATGTGCTCATTGCTTACGGAATCCATGTGATCCCTTTTGTTGCCGGTGGTCTTCCCGAGATCATTGATGCATATCTGGGTGGCATTATAGAAAAAGACAGGTTTGCCATGCCCGGATGCCGAAAACAGAGACGGCATCGCGCAAGGGGAATGAACAATTTTAGCCAGAAGGAGGAAAGACAATGCCAAGAGGAAATGGAACGGGACCCATGGGAATGGGATCGATGACAGGAAGAGGACAGGGTTATTGCGCTGGTAGTAACACACCTGGAGCTGCCAATGGCGGCGGCTGGACTGGCGCAGGCGCAGGGCGCGGTACTGGAATGGGTTTTGCCAGGGGATGCCGGGGTGCCGGAGGCGGAGGCCGGGGAATGGGCCGTGGTGCAAGGAATATGACCTTTGGTGCAGGCAGAGCCTCTGGCTCATTCATTAATTCTGATTCTGAATGGGAGAAGAGAGTGCTTTCAGATAAGGCTGACGCATTGCAGCGTGAACTGGAAGGCGTGAGAAACAGATTGAATGATATGGACGCAAAGAAAGAGTAATGTTTTGACCTCCGGTGAAAAAGGAGTGGTTGTCAGATGAGTTTAGATCAGGTGCGTGTGACCCTTGTGGTGGATAATCAGGCAGAGGGAGATCTTATCCCTGAACATGGTCTGTCGATGTGGATAGAAACGGACGGGAAACGGATTCTTTTCGATACAGGGCAGGGCACTGTTTTTGACAATAACACCCGAGTCCTTGGGATTGATGTGGAAAACACCGATGCCCTGGTGATCAGCCATGGCCATTATGACCACACCGGCGGGATTGATCAGGTTCTCCAAAGATCTCCGGCAGCGATGGAGGTTTATTGCCATTCGGAAGTGGTCAAACCCCGTTATTCCATCAGGAATGGCGAGGCTTTTCCCATCCAGATGCCCCGGCCATGTATGGTGGCTCTGGATAAGTTGTCTCGCCAGTTTCTTCACTGGGCTCCTCAACCGATGATGCTGTCTGAAACCATTGGAATCACCGGACCTATTCCAAGGATTACGGATTATGAAGATGTGGGAGGCCCTTTTTTTCTCGATCAGGAAGGGGTTCGTTCCGATCCGGTCAATGACGATATGGCCTTGTGGATACAAACGAAAAAGGGCGTCATTGTCTGTGTGGGATGCTGCCATTCTGGGATCGTAAACACCCTGGAATATGTTAAATATCTCAGCGGTGATTCTCGGATCAGGGCCGTTATCGGAGGTTTTCACTTGGTGAACGCCAATGCTGAACGAATGGAAAAAACCATATCAGCCCTGAAAGAGATGAAACCGGACGTGCTCGTACCTTGTCACTGCACAGGTGATGATGCGTTCGATGACATTCAGAGAGGGCTTGGAGACAAAGTGGTCAAGGGGCGTGCGGGAAAATTTTTTTTATTCTGATTTGTTTTCAAGATGCATTCATAGCGCAAATATTCCTTACGTATGTAGGGTGGGCTTTCGCCCACCATATGTGGTGGGCGAAAGCCCACCCTACGGCATTTTTTCATGCGTTCTGCATGATAATGTTTCGGATTCTGGGGGGGGGCTTTTGTAGGGGCACGGCGCGCCGTGCCTCTACGGCGAGACGGCAGAAGCTGTAAGAGAATCACTTCCGTTTGGTTGATCCATGGGAATATCCCATTTTTTCATATATTTCCAGATGGATGCCCGACTCAAACCCAGCCTCCGAGCTGCTTCGGCCTTGTTCCAGTCGCTGACCGCAAGCACATCCCTAAGTCGCTCACGGGTGAGTTTCCCTTTGTCCTTGGAAACCGTGGACGATTCAATCTCGCTTTGCTGAGCATTTTGCTCTTTATTGTGGCCATCTTCTCTGATTTCCACCGGCAGGTCGATCAGCTCGATATGGTCACCTGCGCACAGCACAAAGGCGTGTTCAATGGCGTTTTCAAGTTCTCTTACATTTCCGGGCCAGTTGTAATCCAGAAGCGCCCTCATGGCCGAAGGACTCAGCCCGGCGACATCCTTCCCTGTTTTTATATTCTGGATATCCATAAAATGACGAACCAGCAAAGGGATGTCGTTTTTTCTCTCCCGCAAGGGTGGAATGTGGATGGGAAACACCTTGAGTCTGTAATAGAGGTCTTCACGGAACTGACCTTCCTTGACCAGTGTGAACAGGTCCTTGTTCGTGGCGGCGATGATGCGGATATCCACCTTTCTTTTTTTCGAATCGCCCACCCGTTCCACTTCACGCTCCTGGAGAACGCGCAGAAGTTTCACTTGAATAAACGGACTGACCTCACCGATTTCATCAAGAAAGAGGGTGCCGCCTTCCGCCTCTTCAAACCGGCCAAGTCGATCACGAATTGCTCCGGTAAACGAACCTTTCACATGACCGAACAACTCACTTTCCAGAAGGGATTCTGAAAGGGCACTGCAATTCACCGTGATAAAAGATCCCTCTCTTCTCCTGCTGTTAAAATGAATGGCTCCGGCCACCCGTTCTTTTCCCGTACCGCTTTCGCCTTGCAGAAGGGTGGTCACATCGCTTCCCGCAGCGGCTTCGATGGCAACAAACATTTTCATCATGGCATCACCTGCCCCGATGATGGTATCGAACCGGTTGACATCACCGAGCTTCCGGTGTAGCTCCTCTGCTTCATGCCGGGCCTTGTAAAGCTCGCTCATATCCGTCACCGTCTCAACCACTCCGATAACGGCGTTATGGCTGTCGGTAAATACTCTGGCGCTTTTCACAACGGGAATATCGATGCCGCTTTTATGTTTAAGGAAACACTCTTTGCCGTCCAGAATGCCCTTGTTGAAGATGTTGCACTCTTTTACCCCAGTGGGGCAGGTTTTTCCAAAACACCTGTCAAACCCGATGATACGGCAGCTTTTCCCGATGGTTTCATCCGCATGATACCCTGTGATCCGTTCCATGGATTTGTTCCAGGATGTGATGTTTCCCTTCTTGTCCACGGTAAACACACCGTCTGCCATGGAATCCAGCAGCAGATGGGAAAAACGGGCATACTCGATATTCTGTTCCGTTGTTTTCATAACGTGCTCCTTTTTAATCAGCATTGCGCCACCACTGCGCTGTGGTGGCGCCACTTTTCTGTAACCATCAACATATAGTAGCGCCATATTTCATGTCAACACCCGTCTTTCATCCCTGTTATTCTGAGACTCCATTGGGGCTACTGTTCTGTTCTGCAAAGGATTACAGCAAGATACATACCCAAGTTGTATCATTTCAATTCCAGCCCCCGTTGATGGCACGCATCTTGATAAACATAGTTACAACGAACACGGCAGGCCATTGAATGCGGCAAACCGTATCAAGGCCTACCTGAACAGACGATCACCGATTAAACATAACTACAAAGGAACCCCGGCATGTGGAATTTACTTGGTAAAATAAACAAAAACCTGATCATCGCCATTCCTGTGATGATGGCAGCCGGATTTTTATACGGATTATTTTTTCCCACAGATTTCCTGAAAAATCTCATCGTCCCCCTGACCTTCCTCATGGTTTACCCCATGATGGTTACCCTTAAAATAAAGAAAGTTCTTGAGGGCGGCGATTTCAAAGCCCAGGTTGCGACCCAGGTCATTAACTTTGCCATCGTGCCTTTTGCGGCATACGGCCTTTCGATGATCTTTTTCAAAGACAACTCCTATCTGGCACTGGGCCTTGTTCTCGCAGGTCTGGTTCCCACCAGTGGGATGACCATTTCCTGGACAGGTTTTGCAAAGGGCAATGTGGAAGCTGCTGTTAAAATGACGGTTGTGGGGCTTACCCTGGGTTCGCTGGCCACACCTTTTTATCTCCGGTTTCTCATGGGAACGGCCATTGAAGTCCAGATCGGGCTTGTGATCAAGCAGATTCTTGTCATTGTTTTCATACCCATGATCGCCGGATACCTGACCCAGCAGGCCCTTGTGAAAAAATTCGGTCAGAAAGAGTTTCAGCAGATTCTGGCGCCACGGTTTCCCAGCGTTTCCACTCTGGGCGTGGTGGGAATCGTGTTCGTGGCCATTGCCCTGAAAGCAAAGAGCATTGCGGCGTCACCCCAGATGCTGCTGTATATCATGGCACCCCTTGTTCTGATTTACCTGTTCAATTTTATTGTAAGCACCCTGGTGGGCAGAATATTTTTCAACCGGGAAGACGCCATCGCCCTTGTATACGGCTCTGTCATGCGGAACCTGTCCATTGCCCTGGCTATCTCCATCAACGCTTTTGGCAAAGAAGGTTCAAGTGCGGCTCTTGTCATCGCTCTGGCGTATATCATCCAGGTTCAGTCCGCTGCCTGGTATGTGCGGTTCACCGATAAGATTTTTGGCGCAGCAAGTCGGGAAACGGGCAGTGAAATAAAGGGAACAGCGACAGACAAAGACAGTCTTGATTCAGGCAGAATATCCATGGTTCCTGAAATCAAAAAAATCCTGTACGCCACCGATCTTTCGGAATCGGCCAGATACGCTGTGAGGTATGCGTGCAGCATCGGCAACAGATATCAGTCCCTCGTCACCGTACTCCATGTGGTGCCCGATGTTCTTGAAGAATATTCCATGGGAGCAGGTATGGACCTTTTGGATCAGGCTTCCGGCAAAAAAAGGGATGACATGAACAAGGTCGCCGTGGACGCAGCCAGAGAGCAGATCAGACAACGCATCCAGCGCACATCGGTTCAGGTCGCCAAAGAAATTCCATCGTGTCCCATATCAGAACAGAACATCCGTGTGGAAGTGGGCGATCCTGTCAAAACCATCACGTCCATCGCTGAAAATGAAAATTACGACATGGTCATCATGGGAACCCACGGACACGGCAAGCTGAGTGAGGTGATGATCGGAAGTATATCCAGCGGTGTCATAAAACACTGTACAAAACCGGTTCTTGTGGTCCAACTGCCGTCTTAGAGTAAGGGTCTGATAATTAAAGAAAAACAATACGTATAAGGAGGTAAAAATCGATCATAACAAGAAACTTTCAACGCCGCAGATTGAAAAAAAGATAAACAACACACATAAACAATAAAACAGGAGATTTGATTATGAAACACGTGACACTTGTTCTTTCACTCATGGTAATCATTGCAGCAAACGCTAACGCAGCAGAAACGGTATTCGACGGAAAAATTCAAGGGGCCAGCTATGTTCTGAACCACACTGTTCAGGCCACAAGTGCCAATGATCCGAAGCTTGTCCTTGAGCCTGATTTTGTTCTTCAGGCAAAAGACGGCAACGTTTATTTTCTTCCCAATGTTCCGCGAAGCATGAAGACAAAAGCCATTAATAACGAAGTTAAAGTATATGGAACTGCAACAAAGCTGGGAACAGAGGGTAACACCATTTTTGTAAACCACATAGACGTGAAATATGGTGATAAGTTCGTTCCCCTGTGCAACTGGGAGGAAAAAACCAGAGACTATGAACATTAATCGCAAGGACACTATTTAATCATTACTTGGCATGTAATATGAATTATCATTCTGTGTTGTTTCGCCTGCTTAAACGTCCTGTTTCATTTTAAAAATAAGGGACGGGCTGGATGCTGTTCTGCTGATGCACTGCATAACACAGGAGAGATCCTGTTATATCCTGGCAAGGCGGTATGCTTGGCATTTGTTCTCCTTCAACCTCCCTCCTTGTCATTGCAGGTTGATCCTTGGGTCGCGCCTGGGTCAACCTGCTTTTCTTAAAGTTTTGATTCAAACGTTCAAAAGGAAAAAATAATGAGCAATCTATCCTTACGGTATCGGTTATATGGACTCCTACATGGAAGAAAAAACGGAAGAATTTTTAGAGTACTGCGACTGGATGCGTATCCCCATGCAGGCCAGTCCCACGTCTCTGGAAAGACTGAAATTGCTTCTTGAAGAGCAGGCAAGCGCGTTTAACAACTGATTCGGAACCCAGTGCTGAGGCCATTGCCGTGGCAGCCGAACAGGCTTTGCAGAAACTGATAGCTCTTTCCTGAACCAGAATCATTGCGAATACAGGAAAAAAATCCCCGATACCTTTTTTGTATCGGGGATTTTTAAATAATCATACTGCTGCTGTTAAAAACATCAGGCTGCTTATTCAATGCTCATTTTCTTTCACTTTCCCATAAACACGAACATCTTTGTTAACGGCTTTGGTTTTCATGCTTTTCGGAACATTAGTGAGAAAATAAACTTTATTGCCCTTGGCCTGGAGAACAAAGTCATTCTCCATAACGATTTTGGGATCATCCGGGCTGGTGGGCTGAATCGTGTGGTTAAACACATAACTTGCCCCTTGAAAAGCCTCTTAATCCTTTTTGTTTTTGGAATAACCCATGGGCAATGTTTTGAAACGTCCGCCGTAAACGATGGGATCGCCTTTATAGCCCAGAGATTTGAAATCAATGTAGTCGGTTGTTCCGATCAAAGATTTTACATCTCTGCCCTGCGTGGCTATGAAACTGAAATCTGTTCCCTTGTGGGCGATTTTTTTGAAATTCACATTGCGGTTGTCCTGATGGCAGCGGTTGCAGGTTTGTTCACCTTTTAAACTGCTGTGGCACTGAGCGCAGGACAATGCCATTTCTGCCGGCATGACTTCATGATTCAGGTTCCAGTGCATTCTGGTTTTCACCCAGGTATATGAGCCACTGTAAGGCAGTCCTGCTGCTTTCATTCCTGTGGTAAACGCTTTCTGCCAGTCCCTGTTTTTCCAGTACGCTGTTTTATCATCCTTGCCGCTCGGGAAAAGGTGGGGTACCAGAAGATAGGAATGAACTGCGTCTGCGGGCTGGATGCCCTGCATAATTTTAAAAGGCGTTATTTTTGACTTGGGGTCTTTGAACCAACCGACCGGTGCCGTCAAGTCAACCATCTCTGATTTCAGGTCAATTTTATCTCCGATGAGAACGCGTTGCAGCGCAGACATTCCTTTGTCACCTCTGTGGGCGAGGGTTTGTGCTTAAACGCAACAAGTTTTTTATGATCCGGTACATTTTTCTGGTGGCATCCTGTACAGTCCACCGGCCCCTGGTTCATCTTCTGGTGGCATTGAATGCAGTTCATGTGATACGCGGCTTTAAGCCCCACACGTTCAGGATGATCTTTGCGGAACGAATCCTGATGGCAGGCCGAGCAACGGGTGGTTTCACTTGCATCTTTCGCCGCAGGACGGTAATGATGACAGGCTGAGCAATCGTTGACCAATGCCGCATGTTTACTGTGAAGAAACCTTACAGGGCCATAATGATCCTCGGTTTTTTTTATAATCGGACTTTCAAGAAGCACATATTTGTGTTCGATATCGCTCGCTTTGAGACCTTTGTCCCGCAAAGTCTGCTGCCTGCACAATAAACATTCATTTATGAAGTCACTGACAAAAGGCAGGGTCTCCATGGCTCTTTCTTTGGCAGCTTTCTGATCAGGCGCTTCCCAAGTTTCAATGGTTTCACCCCTGTCTTTTTTCTTTGGATCTGCCTTGTTCATTTTTGAAAGCTCTGCGGCATCCAGGATATTAACAGTCTGGACGGTGTACTTAGACCCGAAAAACAAAAGCCCAAAACCCGCAAGAAACATCAGCCCCAGCGTTATTTTCTTTATGCTCCGTTTCATCAGCACACCTCCTTGCGCTTAGCGCTCAACACAGGCAGATGGGTGACAAGAAAACGGTAAAGCAGCATCAATAGTGCAATCAAACCAGCCGTTGTCATGAATTCGCCCATGGAAGGAAAGTATAATGCATCGCTGACCGGCGGTTTATATCCCACCACAAACACATTGAGTCTGTTGATAACCACACCCGCGACGATCAGGGTGCAGGCCGTGAACAGCCATCGCCTTGATTGCCTTACCCTGTTGGAAACAAGCATAAACCAGGGGATTAAAACCCCCAGGATCATTTCAATAAGAAACGCATTGCTCTGGGTGTTGAAATCAAACAGGTAAACATAGGATTTTCGGATCACCATATCACCAATTTTCAGGGAGGCATAAAGCCCGAGGAGGATCAGGGTTATCCTTGTTAAAGGGGCAAGAATCTTCATTTCCGACTCCAGATTCATGGATGTGGTAATGAGAGTGGTTTCAAACACCACCATGGGATATCCGACGGTTATGGCTGACACCAGAAACAAAAGGGGCAGAATGGGGGTGTACCACAGGGCATGGAGCTTGGTCGGCGCTACAAGCATGAGAGATCCCAGACTTGACTGGTGCATGCAGGAAAGGACAACGCCAGCGATAATAAACACCCACATTGTTTTGCTTAAAATCCGGTCCGCCACATCGAGAAAAATGCTGATCGGTGCATTCAGTATGGCAAGCGGCCCCGGAAGATTGACACGTCCTTTATACTGTTCGGCCACGACAGGTAAAAATTCGATGTATAGCACGTTCAGATAAAACATCACGCACATGGCCACTTCAAAAAGCACTGAGTGGGGGTTCCAGTTGAAAAGCGGTTTCCAGATGGCCCAGGATCTCCCGATATCCACCATCAAACCCAGAACAACGAAGGTGTAGCCCAGCATGGCTGTCAGAAGGGCAGGGCGCACCACCGGTTCGTAATAATGACGACCTAAAATATGGGCAAGAAACGCTGTGGTAAATCCTCCTGCGGCCAAAGCCACGCCAGATGCCACATCAACGCCGATCCAGAGCCCCCAGGGTCTGGCGGTACTGAGATGGGTAACATATCCTATGCCCCCGATAAAACGAGCCAGAATAACAATAAGTCCAGCCATGGCCACAGCAGCAAGGACAAGAACACCCGGTGTCCAGAATTCAGATTTCAGGGGATATGCTTTGTGAGTCATGCTTCGCCTCCATGGGTTGATTCTGCGCGATCTTCTTTTCTTTTTGAAACCCACATGACACTGCTTAGAAGAGTGTACAGGGCGATGGGGGACCAGAGGTAGCTGAACAGGGAATGCTGAATTTTTTCAGACAGCTTTGGCGTCGGTTTATCAGGGACATGAATAAAACCAAGGCGTTCAAACGGGACATGGGATATGTACATCCAGGACGCTCCTTTTACCAAATGTGATGGCCTCCACCGGACAGATGGCAGCACAGGCCGGGACCCCGTTTTCTTTTGAGATACGTTCGAAACAGAATGTACACTTCATCACTCTGGGGGTAATGGGATCGTTGTATTCATACGCGGGAATCTCGAAGGGACAGGCCACCATGCAGTAACGGCATAATACATTTGGTCACATCGTAAGATACGGCCCCGTTTTCGTTCTTGCTCAAAGCACCCACAATACAGGCGGACGCACAGGCAGGATCTGCACAGTGCATACACTGAATTTTTACGAAGGTCGGAACCAGCTTGCTCTGAACATCGTAGCCTCCGGGAAAATAGCGATTGATAACCGTATACGCCTTTTCATCCGGTCGTCTCTCTTTGTTAAGCACGGTGGGGTCTTCAAAAGACTGGTCAGGCGGGGAAGATGGTTGGTCTGATTGCATGCCTGCTCGCATTTCCGGCATCCGATGCACCGGGTTAAATCCACCAGACAACCGTATGCGTCCTGCGGGTTCTTGAAAGACTGGGCCTGTGAACTTTCAGGCTTTGCCACCAGCGATGTTCCGGCAATTCCTATCACTTTCATAAAATTCCGGCGATTGATCAGCATAGACCTCCCCCATGATTAGAATGTTTCTCGATCCAGATGATTTATACAGGCTCCCATGCACGTTCCTTCCAGTTTGTGGTCTATTATCAATACCAAGCTTTTAAGACTTATCAACTAGTGTGCCAGAATCGAAAACGCAGACCCAATCGCAGGAAGATAAATATAAATACCTATATTTATTATTAATATACCAATTTTAAATATGGTTTCTTTGTGTCCTGACAATGGCTTGATAAAAAAGTAGCGCTACTTTTTGTATCGAGTAGCGCTTAATTAACGCCACCATACAGAGCGAAAATTGAGAGAGCGATTCACTCTAAATACGAGTAAGAAAGAAACGATTTGAGACAGTATAATTGGAAAATCTGTCGATTATTTTAAGGTATGGACGTGTGTAGAAAATAAAAAAAACAGCCCGTGATGTGCGACGTAGGGCGCATTCCGGGGAGAATTCCTGACTTTACCTGATAGATTTATGCATGACAAGATTGCATCAGACCCTCGTAGGTCGGGTAGAGGAACGAAACCCGACAAATGATCCGATCCTTATTGACGGTGCCCGTACTCCAACATACGAGACGGAGGCCGTTTCATTAACCAATGGCTAAAACGATGATCAATACCGGGAAAAAAATGTATAAATTTAAGAGTTAGTCTGTTGGCGTTCACACCAATCACAACAACCCTTCACCCCGAAGTCTGCCAATAATTTCCGATGTGGAACGGCTCCGGTCCATGGTGTAGAAATGGAGTCCGTCTACGCCCTGATCAAGGAGATCTCGGCATTGATCTGTGGCATAGTCAATTCCCAGATTCAAAACAGCGTCTTTGTCCTCCTGATTCACAGCATCCAGTTTTTTCTGAAGATCAGATGTGAGGGTGGAACCGCATATTTTGCACAGGGACAGGATCAACTTCACGGTATAAACCGGCATGATTCCAGGAACGATGGGTACATGAATGCCCGAGGCCCTGCATTTGTCCACATAGCTGTAGTAAAAATCGTTGTCAAAAAAATACTGCGTCACCACATATTCAGCGCCGTTATCCACCTTCTGTTTGAGGTGTTCAATATCTTTTTCAAGGCTCTGAGCCTCTATATGGCCTTCGGGATAACCGGCGCAGCCAAGGGTGAAGTCAAAGTTCTTCTTGATGTATGCGATCATGTCAGAGGCATAGGAAAAACTTTTGGGGTGTTTTGAAAATGTGGCCTCTTTGGGTATATCCCCGCGAATGACATAAATGGTTTCAATGCCAAGATCCTTATAGCCGTTCAAAACCTCGGATATCTCCTGGGGAGCGAGACCGTATCCAGCGATATAAGCCGCCGTGGGTTGTTGTTTGCTGACCAGAAGCTTCACGCCCTGATAGGAACCGTCCCGTGTGGAACCTCCGGCTCCGAAGGTCATGGTCATATAATCGGGTTTTGATTCAGCAAGGCGGTCCACTGTTTTATCGAATTCTTCGGTGGCTTTTTCGTTTCGAGGAGGAAAAAATTCAAGGGATACAACTGGCTTCTTTTTTCCGTACAATTCAGTGACGCGCATGTTCGGAGCTCCTTTGTCCATTTTCTGCTTCATTTACATTTTCGCCTGCTGCTTCATGTAATCATCCAGCGCAGCCTGAACAGCTCCGGCAGCAAGATCGGCACAATGTCTGTCATCTTCTGGCAAACGTCCGATGTGCTGGAGAACAACGTCTCCTGTAATTTCAGTCAAGGATTCCGGATCTTTGCCAATAGCGAGTTCAGCAGCAAAAGAACCGCTGATGCCGCTTGAAGCACATCCATCCGTAAAATAGGAAGCATCATGAACACGTCCGTTTTCAAATTTCAGATAGATTTCCATGGTATCACCGCATTGACCCTTCACACGGGAACAGCCATCCGGTTTTTCCATCCGGCCCTGAAACCGTGGGTTACGCCAGCGATCAAAGCCGTTTTCACCAAATGCTTCTTTTGCTTCGTCAAAAATTTCCTGTTGCAGGTTATCTAAAAAATCATCAAGACTTCCCATAATGCGTCTTCCTGTCCTTCGTTCGTTCAAAAAAATTAAGCTAAGAACCTGTTCCGTCTTTTTATCCATTAAGGCTTATAATCAATTAGCAACATTTAGCAACATACATACCACTTGAAGCAGTTTCTTTATTCGATTAAGCATCAAGATATAAAACAGGGATTTGAGGCGTATTTTCAAAACCGTGTATCTGCGGGAAACACAGCTTTTCAGGTTTACAGGGTTGCAGAAAAGTTTTTTTGGTCTGTAATACAGTTGCAGTTTTGCATCACCCCTGAAGAAGCCGTCTTTCGAGAAGGGTAGCCATGTCTCTTCTGCCGTCGGCGATGACAAGGACATAGACGCTCGGGCCGATAATCCGGTAAATGATACGGTAGGGTTTGAAAAAAAGTTCTCTGAAATCCTTGATTCCCAGTTCCAGAAGCTCTTTGGGCCAAGGCCCCCGCTCAGGAGATTCGGAAAGGCTTTCAAATGTTTTTTCAATGCGGTCAAGGACGTTGTCTGCCTTGCCGGGTGAGTCATGACGGGCGATGTACTCATAAAGTTCCGAAAGGTCACGGGCCGCATCGTCTGTCAAAAAAACAGACCATGTCATGGCTGGGGCTCCTTCTTGTTTCGGATTCTCTTGATGACGTCAGTGACCGGTTGAACATTTCCCGATTCGATCTGGGCGTTTCCAAGGGCGAGAATTTTGAGCAGTGCCAGGGTTTCCTGTGTGTTTTCATAGCTTTCAATGCCCTGAATGACCGCCTTGGCTTCCCCGTTCCGGGTTATGACAAGCACATCCGCATTTTCAGATAATCGGCTGATGATTTCCGCCGCATGGGCCTTGAGATAACTGATCGGTTTGATCTGGCTGGACAGTTTCATTATGGATTCCTCATGGTTTATTGAATAAAGAATGACCAAATATAGTCCTTAAAAAGGTCAGGGGTCAAGTTTTTAAAATCTCCGGCACCCCAAGTTTCCCGTTTTGCCTTAGAACTTCCCAGAAAAATCTTTACAGGTCTCATCGTCCTGATATAGTTTTCGGCTGTACTGTTTGTGAAAGATTACAAAAAATGGACCCGGAGACCGTGGGGGAAGCCTGTATATATTCTGAATCTCCGGGGAAACACTCATTATAATAAGGAAAGGATATCATGCATAAATTACTCCAGGGGAAACCCGGTGAGAAGATGCTGCTTCTGGGGAACGAAGCCATTGCAAGGGGAGCCGTGGAAGCGGGTCTTGCCTTTGCTGCCTCGTATCCGGGAACGCCGTCTTCCGAAATTTCACTCAATTTCTTTCAGATGTCCAAGGAATCGGACCTGTATTTCGAATACAGCGTGAACGAAAAGGTCTCTCTCGAAGTGGCTGCTGCTGCGGCCAACTGCGGGCTCAGAAGCATGTGCGTGATGAAGCACGTGGGCGTAAATGTGGCAGCCGATGCCCTGATGACGCTGGCCTATGTGGGAGTCAAAGGCGGGCTTGTCATTCTTACGGCGGACGATCCGTTCATGTTTTCCAGCCAGAACGAGCAGGACAACCGATATTACGGGAAACTTTCCGGTCTTCCGATTCTTGAACCGTCTTCGGTTGCCGAAGCCAAGGAGATGATCGCTTACGCTTTTGACCTGTCCGAAGATCTTCAGGAACCCGTAATTTTCAGAACAACCACCCGCATCAACCATTCTACAGCCGTTGTGGAGCTGGGCGAGATGGCAAAACGGGTTACAAAAGGCGATTTTGTCAAAGACCCGTTTAACTACGTCACGGTCCCCGCCGTATCCAGAAACCTCCACGTCACTCTTCTTGAAAATATGAAGCTGGCCCAGGGAATTGCCAACGGATGCAGGTGGAATTTCGTCGAAGGGGATGGCCCCCACGGTGTGATTTGCAACGGTGTGAGTTACGCCTATGCAAAAGATGCTATTTCCGATCTTGGCCTCAACGGCCAGGTGAAGATTTTGAGAATCGGGTTCAGCCATCCCATGCCCGAAGCGCTGATCGCTGATTTTCTTAAAACATGCACCGATGCTCTTGTGGTTGAAGAAGGCGAACCCTATATGGAAGAAGCGGTGAAGGCCATTGCCCAGACAAACGGTCTTATGCTTCCGATTCAGGGAAAAGGGGAGGGGCTCTTTTCACGCCTTTACGAATTTGATCCCGCTATGGTCAAGAACGTCATGGCCAAGGTTTTCAGTATTCCTTTTACACCGGTTGAACCCATTGATCTCTCGAATCTTCCGGATATGCCTGGCCGTCCGCCCACATTATGTGCAGGCTGTTCACACCGGGCTGTGTTTTACGCAGTGAAACAAGCCACGAAAGGTATGGACGTGATTCATCCCTCAGACATCGGCTGTTACACTCTGGGTTTTATGCCGCCCCTATCCATGGGTGACTTCGTGCTCTGCATGGGTGCGTCAACCAGTACATCCGCAGGTTTCTCCAAAGCCACAGGGAAAAAGGTTCTGTCGTTTATCGGGGATTCCACATTTTTCCACAGCGGTGTGGCCGGACTGATGAACGCCGTGTTCAACAACCACAACTTCACCCTGATGATTCTGGACAACCGTATCACGGCCATGACCGGCCACCAGCCCAATCCCGGCGTGGACATGGAAGAACTGAACTTCCAGGGCTACAACCGGATTGATATTGAGTCCGTGGTGAGAGGCCTTGGCGTTAAACATGTGTCGGTGATCAAACCGTACAACCTTTCAAAAAGCATTGAAACCATCAAGGAAGCTCTTGATTTCCAGGGTGTTTCCGTGATCATTGCCAAGGAAAAATGCACGCTGTACGCCAAGAGTCTGAAACAGCTCAAAGGCAGGGCTTTCACCATTGATCAGGCCAAATGCAAAAATCACAGAGATTGCATCAGCACCATCGCCTGTCCCGCATTTTACCTGGATGGAGACAGGGTCATGATCAATGCCGAACAATGCACCGGCTGTTCGGTCTGCGCCCAGATCTGTCCTGAAAAGGCCATCCGGCCCGTGAAATCGGAAACGAAATAATAAGGAAGGTGAAAAAATGACAACAACACGTTTGATCATAGTGGCCGTGGGAGGTCAGGGTAACCTTCTGGCGTCGCGGGTTCT
>JBAZWJ010000005.1:42829-120828 GCA_041660385.1 Desulfobacteraceae bacterium
GCAGCTCTTCTATCTGGAGTACCCATTCGGATGAGCGAAATACACGGCATGGCCCAAAGGGGCGGTGTGGTGGAATCGGCCCTTGTGTTCGGTGATGCTGAAAGTACCATCATTTCAGATGGAGAGGCCGATGTGTTCGTGAGTTTCGAACCGGCTGAAGCACTCCGGGCTTTAAAAAAATGCAATAAAAATACAGTGTGTATTGTGAACCTTTCCCCGTCGCCTCCATTTACCGTGGCCATCGGACGGGGCGTTTACCCGGAACTTACTCAGGTGCAAAAGCTGATTGCCGAAAAAACAGCCCGGCTCATCGCTTTCGACGCCGTGGCTCTGGCCACAGAAGCAGGCAGCGTGATGTCTGTGAATATGGTTCTTCTGGGCGCGCTGGCTCAGACAAATGTTCTGCCGGTGTCCGCAGAGAATATCAAAATAGCCATCGCTTCACGGACAAAAAAAGCGTTCACCGACATCAACCTTAAAGCCTTTGATCTGGGTTTTCAGGCTGCTGCGGCCTGATAGAGATCACGTTTTTTTATCACATTATGGATTCTGGACGATGCGAAAGTGTCGTTCCGGAATCCATTATTTTTTTGCATAGACATACTTCAATAACAATTAACCGTTCTTTGCAGTTGCAAGCAATCAAGCTACTATAAACTCATCTCCAATACTTTCCGGACAGTGTCAGGCGTAACATGACCGTTTTCCCCAAGTTTGGTGATGCCGTGCTTCTCAAGGCTTCCGATTATTTTGTCAATCACTTCGGCGCCAAGATTGTGTTCGGAAAACCGTGTTTTTATACCCATGCGCTGGAAAAAGCTTCTGGTATTCTCGATGGCCAGAGAGATTCTCTTTTCTTCAGAGTATGACGTGTCAATATTCCATATTTTTTGGCTGTACTGTAAAAGTTTTTCTTTTTTTGTCTCTTTCATAACTTCAAGCATTGAGGGGAAAACAATGGCCAGAGTCTCGGCGTGATCCAGGCCATAAAGAGCAGTTATTTCATGCCCGATCATATGAGTAGACCAGTCCTGGGGCACACCGCTTCCGATGAGGCCGTTATAAGCCATGGTTGCCGTCCACATGATGTTGGCGCGAACATTGTAGTTTTCCTTGTCAGCAAGTGCTTTCGGACCTTCTTCAATAAGTATGGATAGCAGACTTTCAGATATACGGTCCTGAACTTTTGCGTCAACGGGGTAGGTCAGATACTGCTCCATGACATGCATGAAAGAATCCACCACGCCATTGGTAATCTGCTTTTCCGGTAGTGAATAGGTGTAAACAGGGTCAAGGATCGAAAACTTCGGGAAAAGCGCAGGCCCGAAAAACGGGAGTTTCGTCTGGATTGATTTTTTTGTAACTACAGCTCCGCCATTCATTTCCGAACCGCTTGCAGGAAGGGTTAATACGACACCAAATGGCAAGGCGGTTTTGATAGCTTTATTGCCTGTTACAAGCCCCCATGGATCGTCATGGGTATAAGGAACAGCAGCCGCAATGAATTTGGTGCCGTCAATGACCGAGCCGCCACCGACAGCGAGAAGATAATCGTATCCCTCACGTCTGACGAGTTCCACGGCTTTCATCAGTGTTTCATAGGTGGGATTTGGTTCTATACCTCCGAAATCACCGGTTTTGTATTCTTTAAGTTCTTGTCTGATCGAATCCAGAAGGCCAGTTTTTTTTATGCTGCCTCCGCCATAAACCACCAGGACTTTGCTTCCTGAAGGGATTTCTTTTGTCAGTTTTCTGATTTCACCTTTCCCGAAAATGATTTTTGTTGGATTTGCAAATTGAAAATTTTTCATGTTTCCCCCTTTATTCGGTGTAAATTTTATTTGTGTAAAATAAACCAATTGGTATAATTATACGCAAAAAAATATGGAGTCAGGCTTTCTGGTTTTCTAAAAGCGAAACGAGATAATTCGATGCGTTGTCTATATATTTTCTGTCATTCATGACTTTTGAAAGCATGATTGCTCCTTCCACCAATGAAATGAATATATCTGAAAATACAGTCAATTCAGGGGTGTTTTTCAGCTCACCTTTGCTGATGCCCTCTTTTATAATTTTATTGATTGAATTCTGCCACATGACAATAAACTTCGTGACCGCTTTCCTGACTTCATTGTTTCCGTCATCGGAATCAACGGCTGCATTGATTACAGGGCAACCTCCGGCGTTACTGATTATTTCATAGAAAAGACTGTAGGATCTGGCGAAGCCGACCAGCTTGTCATAAGCTCTGGGTCTTTCTTTGACATTGGAATAAATAATGTCCGAGGCCAGTTTGAGGTTGTGTCCGAGAACGGTTAGGGTGAGTTCGTCTTTATTTGCAAAATGACCGTATATCGCTCCTTTCGAAAGGCCGCTGCTTTTAATGATTTCTGAAAAGGATGTTCCCACATATCCTTTTTTATTAAAGATGGGTGCGGCAGTCTTTATAATGTGATTTTTTGTCCGTTGAGCTTTATCCATGGTCTAAAAATAAACCAATAGGTTTATTTTGTCAACGTGTTTTTGGATATGGGGTGTGGGCAAAAAAACTGTAAGATACGCATGCGGGTACTGCTCTAATGGAACAACGAAAGAATATAAGCCACTGAATCATTGAGCTTTTTTCTTACATAGCGGAACGACCATTCAGGAGGATAAGACATGGGGGCGAAGTCAACTTCCATATCGATATTGAAAACAGCCCCGTCTTTCGAATAGCCCTGCGCCAGAATTTTGTAGGGTGTCCTGAAATATCCCTCAAAACTTATCACGCTTTCTTCGTAGGTATTATCCATATCTCTTTCAGATTTGTTTCGGATGGATTTGATACCTTCCTTCAAAAGCAGCCGTTCCAGTACATCGTGCTTTGCAGCGGTGAGGGGATCGGTTTTTGACGCCGAGTTTATCTGTCCTTTGATGATGATTTTTCTGAATGACAATCTTCTGTAATCTTCATCCGCCGGAACCATGGTCATAGAATCCGTTTCATAAATCCCATTTCTGCTTTTCTGGTCGAGGCGGATGTAATAGACAGCTGTTTTACCGGCATCGTCAAAGGCGACGGCAATATCAAGCGAACAGGCGAATATGTGAAGAATCGTGAACATAATCAGAAGGAGATATTTTCCATGTTTTCCATGGGGCATGGTGTAATTCCGTATAAATGCTCGTTTGTCTTGCCAGGTTGTGTGTCTTGTTGTGTTTTATTATGTTTCAAGCATATTTCAAAAAGGAGGCAATATCAAAGCTAAAATCATACAGGTTTTTCAGGACCCCGGTAACGATCATTGCAAGGTCTCAGAATCAGAGCAAATTTACAGCATTTGCAGGGTTTGCTTCATTGACTTTCAAAAGGACCACTGCTAACATGTCCGCCCATGATACCGGGGACTATAGTCGAATATATCGAACAACAACAGATCATTTGCGCCGTCGTGGTGGAGTTTAAAAACAACCGCCTGACCCTTATCAATGAATTTGACCGTGAGGTCAGTCAATCGGTGGCACGGATTTTTTTCGTGTCAGACGTGCTGCCGGAGTATGGCTTGGCCAGAGAAAACATGGTGGCGGCGTTGAAGGCCACAGCCGAGAGGCGGCGGGCACTTACCGATGCCATTGACCTTAAGGAACTTTGGGAGCTGGTGAACGGGGAAAACGAATGGATAGAACTCAAAACTCTTACCGAATTCCGTTTTCCCACCCCTGTCACATCGGATCAGACCTCGGCTATGATCCGGTCGGTTTTTTCAAACAGGCTTTATTTTAAATTCGATCACACACGGTTTCTTCCTCACAGCCCCGAACAGGTTGAACGGATTCTGGCCCAGGCGGAAGAGGAAAGAAAACGGAAACGCCTGGTGGAAGAGGGCGGACGGTTCATCAAGAGGGTATTCAATGAAACGTCACCCACGGTTCCTGATGAATTTGCACCCATTCCCAAGATCCTGAAATCTATTTATATATTTGACAAGGAAAGTCCCCATTATGCTCTGGGAAAAGAGATGCTGGCAGAGGCCGGAATCAGCTCAAACACGGTTATATTCAAGCTCCTGGTCAAACTTGGGGTTTTTTCGGAGGATGAAAACATCGACCTTTACAGTATGGAAATACCAAGACACTTCCCGGACGATGTTCTCAGACTGGCCCAGGGCATGAATGTTCATCTTTCAAGTATAAGTGACCTTTCGGTACGAGAGGATTACACCCATGTGCGGGTGGTCACCATCGACGGTCAGAGCACCACGGATTTTGACGATGCATTAAGCCTTGAACGTATAGGGGAAGCCTACGTTCTCGGCATCCATATCAGTGATGTGGCCCATTTGATCAAACGTGATGATCCCATTGACCGGCGGGCGTTTGCACGGGGGGCGTCCATTTACATGGCAGATGATAAAATCCCCATGCTGCCCCCGGATATTTCCGAAAATGCAGCAAGCCTGAAACAGGGAGAGATGCGTCCGGCCATCAGTGTCATTGTCACACTCAACCGTTTTTTCGAAATCAAAGATTTCGAAGTGATCGCCACACGGATCAAGGTAGACCGACAGCTCAGCTATTCCGAAGTAAACGCCATGGCCGAGGACGATCTGGATATCAACGTTCTCATCAAAATCGCCAAAGCGTTCAGGGCAAAACGGCTGAGTCTTGGAGCAACCCATATCACCCTTCCCGAAGTCAATGTTTTCTTGGACGACGCGGGTGAAATCATGATCAGCAGGGTGGACAGGGAGAGTCCTTCACGGATGATGGTGGCGGAGATGATGATCATGGGGAACTGGATGATGGCGAGTTTTCTTGCCCGAAACGACGTCCCCGCTATTTTCAGATCCCAGCAGGAGCCCAAGGAGAGGCTTTACAGAGGTGAAAGCGATTCCCTTTTTCTTAACTGTCTTCAGAGAAAGTATGTCAATCGGGCCATTATCAGTCATAAGGCGGCGTTCCATGCCGGACTTGGGCTTGATGCTTATGTGACGGCCACTTCACCGATCCGTAGATACCACGATTTGGTGACACAGCGCCAGATCCGGGCTATTCTCGGGCTGGAAGAACCCTATAGTCAGGCGGAGGTCACCCGGATCACCCAGATGCTGGACACCCCCATCTCCAACGTGGGCAAAATCCAGTTCAACAGACGTAAATACTGGCTTTTGAAATACCTTGAAAGCCGTATCGGCGAAAAGACGCCGGGTCTTGTTCTTGAGAGGAGGAGAAACAGCTTCACGGTTTTACTTACAGATTATATGCTGGAGTACAGCCTTCCTGCATCGGGTCTGAAGCTGAAACCCCAGGATATGATTACCATGGTTGTCCAGCACGCCAATGCCAGAAAAGATTCGTTTTCCGTTTTTATGAGCTATTGACGGAGCATTTTACTTCAACGTGTTTGACCCCTTGATTATTTCACAAGCCGGGGGTATAAAATATTAACATTAAATCAATCACGTACCACATATTCTACACGAGACTGAAAGACACATAAAAAACCACATACAGGATGACATTTCGTGAATATACCATGTTGTGAATGCGAAAAGGCTGGTGCTGTATGTTGCGTGATGAGGCAGGTCATCATTACGGACAAGGATATCGACAGGGTTTCGGTTTATCTGGGAAGAACGGATTTTTATTCATTCGAATTTCCTGAAGCCTGGTATCTGGAGCCCTGCTATGATCCGGACTGGTTGTCGCTGGTGCTTCAGCCTGATGGGAAGTTGAAGGTCCTCAAACGTAAAGAAGACAGGAGCTGCAACCTTCTCGGTGCAAAAGGCTGTGCCCTTCCGTTTGACGTGCGACCGAGGCTTTGCCAGCTTCATCCTTACATGCATACGGCAAAAGGAATCATCGGGCTGGATATGACCTGTCTGATATCCCGTGAGGACAAAGTGGAAACGTATCTTGAAGAACACAATATGCCCATGGACAAAGCGAAAGAATGGCAGAAAGAGTTGTATTTCGAATTGAACAGGGAAAAAGAACAACACCATAACCACAGGAGGTATTTCAATGGCAAAAGCACGCGACACCAAGAAAGAAGATAAAAAGAAACCCGCTAAAACCCCTAAGGAAAAAAAGAAAGAAAAGCAGGAAAAGAAGAAGGGATCCGGTCAAAGTTTTGGAGAGTAATCAAGATATCAGAAACTGTCGTCAGTCTTGTAGGGGCGGGTTCCAAACCCGTCCCTTGCAGATTGGATAAAGGTTTTTACATTGTATCTCCACTGGCATTGAGGCTTTGTAACCACGAATGAACGTCCACTGTCAGATCCTTATGTCGAGATCTTCGATGGTTAGAGTCCCTGCACGCCGCTCGATACGGTTTCGCCTGTCCGGCTGGAAACGGCGGTCCGCTCCTTCGGTGATCAGGTATTCGTTGTTTGACCGGGTTCTCCGATCCTTCAAAACCCTTCGATCTGCTGATGATCTTCCCGTGAAACTGGGCAGAAGTCCTGTCTTTCCGAGAAATACTCTGAGTGCGCTGAGCGGTTTATAAAAATTAATCAAAGGCATGAACCCTCCTTTCAGGCTCATTTTTGTTATGTATAACCCTGACCCAGGGTATGATGGTCAATGGTTTGGGCGCGAAGAAAGGGCTGCGTCTCTTATTGATACCCTTTGAAAGGAACTATAACGTGTTACTTCAAAAAACACAAGGTACGGAAACGATGTTCGATGAAATTGTGGACCGCATTAGCAGCGTAATTTACGGGAAGAAAAAAGAGATTCGTCTTGCCTTGACCTGTCTTTTTGCCGGTGGACATCTTTTGATCGAAGACAGGCCGGGTATCGGAAAAACCACAATGGCCAAAGCCCTTTCACGGTGTCTTGGTCTTGATTTTTCACGGGTTCAGTTCACCAGCGATCTTCTTCCGGCGGATATTCTCGGCTCGGCCGTATTCGAACAGCAGTCTTCCACGTTTGTATTTCATGAAGGGCCTATTTTCACCCAGGTTCTTCTGTCCGATGAAATCAATCGTGCCACGCCAAGGACCCAGAGCGCCCTTCTCGAAGCCATGGAAGAACTTCAGGTCACCACCGAAGGCCAGACCCGAATGCTTCCCAAACCTTTTTTTGTTATCGCCACGCTTAATCCCATTGAACAGGCAGGGACATTCGCCCTTCCCGAATCCCAGCTCGACCGTTTTCTTTTGAGAATCAGCATGGGCTATCCCAACCGCCAGGCGGAAAAAATGTTGCTTAAAGCAGGTGATACCCAGCATCTTCTTGCCCAGGTCAAGCCCGTGTTCAGTGCGGAACAGGTGGCCAAAATCAGGGAAAAAGTGCAACTGGTCCAGATGTCGGACGCCCTTCTCGATTATATCCAGGATATCCTTGAATTCACACGAACGTCATCCCATTTTTATACAGGGCTTTCACCGAGAGCAGGCCTTGCCATATTAAAAGCAGCAAGAGCCTGGGCGCTTATCAACGGGAGAAAGCACGGCTTGCCGGAAGATATCCAGGCCATTCTTCCTTATGTGACAGGGCACAGGCTGCGCTCTGCTGATACGTTCCGGGAGCTGGGGTTTGATCGGCTTGTGGCGTTGTTTCGGGATGTGGCGGTGCCGTGAACGGGTGAACATCGAATGGTGGATCGGGTTTTGTAATCAAGATGATGCTTAATCCATTTTACAACCAAAATGGCACTAAAGATGGGTTGTCCTGTAGGGGCGGGTTCCAAACCCGCCCGGTGATCGTGTCATGATGAATGCAAATTGGAATTAATATGGACGACCAAAGGGCAGACACAAGGTCGTGCCCCTACAAAAGTCACCTTGATTGCATCATTGGAGTGCGTAGGATGGGTGGAGCCAAAGCGTAACCCATCACGTGCGATAACCGTGGATGCATTTTGTTGCCGGTTAATATGACGGCATCGAACAGGGCTGGCGAAACAGGATAATGGCGGATGATCGAGGAACTGGTGGATAAAATCGCGAGAAAAGAGACGAACGTTGTTTTCCCACATACGCTTTTGCGAAAAGGTCTTTACATTCTTCCCACTCGTCCGGGGCTTTTGTTTATTCTGGTTCTCTTTGTCATGCTGGCCGGGTCCATCAACTACTCGAACAATCTGGGATTTCTATTTACCTTCCTTCTGGGGTCCATGGTGTTTATTTCCATTTTACACACCCACAGGAATCTGCTGGGGCTCACGATCCGATCCGCTGCTGTTCAGCCGGTTTTTGCCAGCGACAACGGGGTTCTGAAGCTTTTGCTTCAAACGGAAGAACGGTCCAGGCCTGGCATATGCTTCGATGTGAAGATAAACGAAGCAACCATCCATGTGACAACAAACGATAACAGGAAAGTTTCCGTTCCCTTACCCACGGAGAGGCGAGGTTATTATAAAGTGACGTCCATGACCGTGTCGTCGTCCTATCCTTTCGGACTTTTCAGAACATGGTCCACATTTTATCCGAACCTGGGATACCTTGTTTATCCAACCGCTCTGGGTGGCGAGTTCGATCCTTCAGCATCGACAGACGGATCTGAAAACCAGGGTTCACGGGAAACGGATGGCGTGGACGATTTCAAGGGGTTGCGACCTTACAGGCCCGGTGATCCGATGAGCAGGCTTTCATGGAAGAGTCTGGCAAGGGGGAAAGGACTCCACACCAAGGAATTTTCCGCCCATATCGGTGAATCGGTGATGATCGCCTGGGATGATGTTTCGCTCAGAGAAACGGAAAAAAAGCTTTCACGGCTCTGCGATATGGTTTTAAAAGCCCATGACATGAACCTGTCTTACGGTCTTTCAATCCCCGGAACCTTGATTCCAAAAGGCGAACCCAAGGACAAAGCTCACCGTCACCTCTGTTTGAAAGCCCTGGCCCTATATGGAAAAGGCGGGGTAAGAGCTGAAGGAAAAAGGCCATGACAAGGCGGACAGACCCGCATATTTCGATGCTTGTTTCAGCCCTTGTGATGGGCATCATTCCCCATGTGCTGATTCTTTCCCCCTGGATAAACGCCTGCTGTTTTTTATCCTGGATTTATCTGATGCTGGGGCCAAAAAAAGCATGGCCCCTGCCTCCACGATGGCTCACGGCATTGCTCACCTTTGCCGCTTTTTCAGGGATCGTCATCGGGGCCAGGGGAACCTTTAACAGCGATTCGGGTATTGGCCTTCTCTGTCTTATGGCGGCTCTCAAACCCCTTGAAATCAACAACCACAGGGACAGAATGATCACCCTGTTTCTGGCGTATTTCATGGTGATCGCTGCGCTTTTCTTTTCAAATTCCCTTGAGATGACGATATACCTGTATTTTTCGGTGGTGGGCATCACGGGGTGTCTTGTCCTTGTCAACCATCCGGACATCCTTCCTTCAAAAGGCTTTAAACTGGCGTTTACCATCACGGCCCAGGCTTTGCCCCTTTCCCTTGTTCTTTTCCTGGTGTTTCCCCGAATTCAGGGCAGCCTCTGGGGTGTTCAGGCTGGAAGTGCGGGCTCTTCGGGGCTTTCAGACACCTTGTCTCCGGGGTCGCTGTCCGGTATGCGCCAGAGTGGCGAACTGGCCATGCGGGTTAGCTTCGAAGGTGGAATTCCAGGTGTTGCAGAACGGTATTTCAGGGCCATCGTGTTCCAAAATTATGACGGGAAATCATGGCGAGTTTCATGGAAGATTCCCGATGCCACAACCCTGCCCGAGGGCGATGACCCTGTTCGATACACGGTGATTCTCGAACCTCACCAACAACACTACCTTGTGACCATGGATTATCCGGGCGAATCACCCCCAGGGTTTACCCTGAGCCACGACCTGACCATCCGCAGTCGGGACAGGCTCGTCAAACCTGCACGATATTCCCTTGTGTCCTATTCGGCCCCGAGTCCTTCTCCTTTGATGGACTGGGAAGAAATTTACACCCATCTGCCGACCACGGGAAACTCAAGATCACGAATCCTTGCCGAAAGGCTCCGCTCCCAGTCCGGGTCAGTGGGAGAGTTGTCAAACGCCATTCTCCGATATTTCAGGGACCAGGAATTTTACTACACCCTCAGTCCGCCGGAACTTGATGAAAATCCAGTGGACGGATTTCTTTTCAATACCCGTAAAGGTTACTGCGAACATTACGCCTCAGCCTTTGTATACCTTATGCGGGCAGCCGGTGTACCGGCCCGTGTGGTAGGCGGTTATTATGGCGGCGAGGTTAATCCTTACGGCGATTACCTGATGATCCGCCAGAAAGATGCCCATGCCTGGGCAGAAGTCTACATGGAAGGAAAAGGCTGGATGCGCGTGGACCCCACAGCGGCTGTCGATCACCGGCGCGTTGAAAGGGATGCAGCTCCTTCCGGTTCATCGGCGGGTGAGATGCTTGATGGAAGGGGAGGTTTTTTCAACGGAATCAGCCTCAAAGTGCAATTGGCCTGGGATGCGTTGAACTACCAGTGGTATTCACGGGTCATTGGCTACAGCACGGTCAGCCAGCGGAAGTTTCTTGAAAAACTGGGATTGTCTCTGGACAGCATGGCCGGGATTCTCAAAACGGTTTTTTCAAGCCTTGCCCTGATCGCCGGTCTTATGATGCTTTATTATTTGCGGTTACAGATGAAAACCGGAGCCGGAACAGATCCCGTGAAAAAAGGCTATATGCGGTTTTTGAAAAAACTCGAATCCGTGGGCGTGATCTGTCCACCCTATTCCGGCCCTCTTGATTTTGCCGAAAAAGCCGTCGCCGAACGAAAGGATCTTGAAAAGGAGATCCGTGGAATCACGTCGCTTTATGTTTTATTGAGGTACGGGGGGAAAGAAAAAGACGAAAATCTGGTTCATGATTTTCTTGTTCTTGTAGGCCATTTCAGACCGGGTAAGATACAATAGATAATAATGGATTGTGCTTTTTTCCATGTAATGCCAGACGGTTTTTGCGTTCGTAGGGGGCGGGTTCCAAGCCCGCCCTGCAACGACCATCATAACCCCGATCCCTGAAGAGTGCCTTGCAAAAATAAATGCGGTCTGTCTTGACAAAAAAATGAATGTCATTATAATACTCATAATGATTATGAATTATAACCGGAAGTAACAACCATTTAAATAATACAGGAGGAATTCATGGCTTCTATTAAAGGAACCCAGACAGAAAAAAATCTTTTAAAAGCTTTTGCAGGAGAATCACAAGCCAGAAACAGATACACCTATTTTGCAGGCAAAGCCCGGAAAGAAGGCTATGTTCAGATTGCAGACGTGTTTGAAGAAACAGCAAACCAGGAAAAAGAACACGCCAAACGGTTTTTCAGTTTTCTTGAAGGCGGCATGGTGGAAGTCACCGCTTCTTTTCCGGCAGGCGTTATCGGCACCACCCTTGAAAATCTGAAAGCCGCAGCCGACGGAGAACATGAAGAACACAGCTTGCTTTACCCGGAATTCGCGAAAATCGCACGGGAAGAAGGCTTCGAAGCCGTGGCCATGATTTTTGAAAATATTTCCATTGCCGAAAAACAGCATGAAAAACGTTACAGAGACTTGGCCGCCAACATCGAAAAAGGTACGGTGTTCAAACGCGAAAAAGCCGTCACATGGCGTTGCAGAAATTGCGGTTATCTTCATACATCAGAAGAAGCACCCAAAGCCTGTCCGGCCTGCGCCCATCCCCAGGACCATTTTGAACTTCTGGGCGAAAATTACTAGAATAACATTTTGAAACCGTCGCACAGCAAGGCGTTCAACGCTTTGCTGTGCCGGTTTTTACAGACAATTGGATATCCCAGATGGGTTACGCTAAGCTTCCCATCCTACGGATTGTCGCATGTAGGATGGGTGGAGCCAAAGCGTAACCCATCACTTCCATGCGATACCTTGGATGCATTTTTTTCTTGATTAACGGATCAACTAAGGATCATGCCATGACCGATTCCATCCAGACGGATGCCCTCCTACAGAACGCCGGAGTAAGGCCCACCCAGGCCCGGACCGCCATCATGGGCCATTTGATCGAACGGGGAACCCATCCCACCACCGAAGAATTGAACGCATCCCTGATTGAAAAAGGCATCCGAATTCCCACCGCCACCCTGTATCAGAGCCTGGAAAAACTAACAGCAGCCGGACTCCTTATCCGTTTTCCCGGCACCGACGGCCAGGTGCGCTACGACGCAAACCTGTCTCACCACCACCACATGATCTGCACCGTCTGTCAGCGCGTGGTCGATATCAGCATCTCAAATCCCCTTTCCAGCCTATCCATCTTCGATGACAAAACAGGCGAACCCGTTCTCAACTGGACCCTCGAAAACGCCGAAATCGAACTCAAAGGCCGATGCCCCGCCTGCGCAAAAAAATGACCCGCACAATCTCGCAGCCCTCCCCGGGCACGCCAATCTCCTGATTGGCCTGCGGCAGACTCCCGCTCTTTTTAAAGTCTCGATAGTAAATGCTCAATAATTACGTGCGTATCAACTCTATCCGCAGCAGTTTCAAGCGAAAAACATTAGAAGATCAAGTCGTCATTTGTTTTATTGTTTTAAAAAAAATGTTATTACAAAATCCAACCAAATTATCAGACAAAACACAAGACTATGGACTTCATGACTATCCTGTAGTTTAATACTAAAGATAACGTAGATTGTTGAATGTATTGTTATTCTGAAATCTATTCATATAACCCGGATGAGAATAAATTTGGAGACTGAATGATGGATTACCCTGTCAAAGACAAATTTCTGGCAAGGCAAGTGACAGAACTCGATTTTGAAATCGCTCCGGAAAACGAAGCCGCACTTTATGTGGATCTGGATTCCGTGAGACCGGCTGACTGCTTTAAGGATATCAAGTTTGTTCTGAATATCGACGAAGAAAATGGGCAACTTGTCAGACTGACCGATTCCTATGCGAAAATCATTTTTTCAGGCCACAGGGGGTGCGGCAAGAGTACTGAGCTGCACCGCTTTCAGAAAGATGTAAACCATCCAGGCCGCTATTGCTCGATTTTTATCGATATGGAGAAAGAGGTGGAGATCACCACTTTTGAGCCGGAAGACCTTTTTGTTACTTTGATATTCAAGCTTGTGGAAAGGCTCCATGACGAGGGACTTTCCATTGAGACTGCTCAGTTAGGCGACCTGATAAAAGAATGGCTTTCGGAAACAGAGATCCAAAACGAGCTGAAAACTTCCTATAATCTGGATATCTCCAGCGAGGTAAGCGCCAGTGCCGGGTTTCTGGGATTCCTCAAACTGAAGGGGAGTCTCAAGGCTTTGTTTTCTTCCAGTTCAAATACAGTGAAACGGATCCGCGAAAAGGTCAGGAAAAATCCTCATAATCTTGTGAACCGAATAAACCTCGCCTTGGAAGACGCCAGAAAGGTTCTTGAGTCTGCTGGAAAAGGCAAGGATATTTTGTTCGTCATCGACGGGTTTGAAAAGATGCGTTATGAAATATTCCAGCAACTTTTCATCAAAGAATCGTCTATGTTGCAGGCACTTAACAGCAGCATCCTTTTTACCGTTCCCATTAACTCTTATTATAATATCAGCGACAGCGCCTCGTCGGAATTCTTCCAGAATCATCTCCTGCCTATGGTTCCGGTAAACACTGACAGCAAACCTCTTCTTGCTGAGATTATTGAAAAGCGCATTGACAGAAGTGTTTTTTTTACAAAGGGAGCCCTTGATAAAGCTGTGGATATGTCCGGCGGCTGTCCGCGCCAGTTGCTCCGTATTGTCAATCGAGTCATTGTTCAGCGTCGTGGTGAAAAGATGACTCCAAAGGATGTGGAACAGGCATGCATCTATCTGGGCCAAGAAATGTGGGACAAGCTGGACAGTGAACATCGAAAAATTCTTCAGGAAAAAACTTATCAAGCCGCTGACCGGAAGTCACTGGACCTTCTTTTTTCTCTGGCTGTTTTGAAATACAACGGAACACGGGGTATCAATCCTCTTCTTAGCTCATTTGTCGGCGGTGGTGAGGCCGCTGTCAAATGATAGATGACGCTGATCGCCATCAGCTCGGCGAAATTGTGTTTGTCCTTGCGGGCAGAAGTAAACCCACACTTGTGGTCATTTCCACAGGCTCTTACCGAAAACGTAACGAACTTCGGTCCGAGATAGACCGCCTTCTCCCAGAATACCGTTCAGCACTTCTTGACCTTTCGGGCCAGTCCATCACCTCTCTGTTTAGAACCGTCCGGGAACGTGCTCCCGAAGAAGTTCTTTCATCCAAACCCGTGGAATATCTGCTTCATATCTATGGCCTCGAAGACAGCTTATTGATATCAAAGGAAGGCCGGATTGGATCGTCTCTCTTGATCCAGGAACTGAATTTGGAACGTGAAAATCTGTTCCATGAATTCCCCTGCTGTTTGATCATCTGGACTACCTCTCATTTTACAGAAAAGCTTAAAAAACAGGCTCCCGATCTTTGGGACTGGATTACATACAGCTACCGTTTCGAAGGTAGCGAAGTCATGACTGTTTCCCATGAAGCGTTTCGTTTACCGGAACTTAGAGCGGGGCTCACTGATGAGCGGAAAAGACGTATCATGGAACTCGAAGAACGATTAAATGACATGCCCCTAAAAGGAGACACCACGGAACGGGTTGCCCGTTCGAAACTCGCTGTTTATAAAGCTCTGGGCGAGGAATACGAGGCGGCATTTAGTTTTGAAGAATCCATACGGTATTACAGTGCGGCATTGGCGGTTATCGGGGCTACAGATCTTGGAGAAACAGCGAGGGCTGAAGCATTCTTTTTTTTAGGAAGAGTAAACGTCAAGAGAAGGTGTATTAATCAAGCGTTAGGATATTTGAATGAAGCGCGTGAGATTTTCGAGCGAAGCGATAATTATGATTATATAGGCCCAATATATCATCTGATAGGCATGATATACGCTCAACAGAAGAACTGGTCAGTTGCCCTTGAAAATTATCAGCTTTCTCTTATGTGGGGAGAAAAGGCAGGTATGGACTATCAGTTGTGTGTCACCTGGCACCAGATCGGTAGGTTGTACGAAGATCAGAGGAACTGGCCCAAAGCTATTGATAATTATAATAAGGCTCTTGAGTGTAATAAAAAAACAGGGATGGTTCATCAGTTAGGCGGCACTTGGCATCAGATTGGAAAAGTATATGGAGAACAATGTCAGTGGAACAAAGCTCTTAAGTGCTATCACAAGGCTCTTAAGTGGAATGAAAAGACAGGAATGATCCATGAGTTGAGTAGTACATGGCAGAATATTGGATTTGTGTATGCGACACAAAGGGACTGGCCTAAAGCCCTTGAAAATTATAATAAGGCTCATGAGTGTAATAAAAAAACAGGGATGGTCCATGCGTTGGGCAAAACCTTCCACCAGATCGGAAGAGTTTACGAAGAGATGGATAACGTTCCAGATGCGCTGGAATACTTTCAGAAAGCCCTTTCATGTTTCATCAAGGAAAAATGGGACGAAGAACAAGGGATCGCAACAAAATCAATCCAAAGGATTTTTGCCCGTATCGGGCAGGAACAGCGGGAACGTCTGAAGTTAACTTTTCCGGAAGAAGTTTATCGGCTTTTTGAAACGAAGGGTAAGGTTGAAAAAGAACCACCTGATAATAAAAAAATGAATGCCTGAGCCCGGTGGAAGGTGTATTGCCCAACACCGGGCTCATTTTTTTCTTCCAACAAACTTACTTCCCGCTCATCCTCACTGCAGCATCAAGCCGGATGGTTTCGCCGTTCATCATGGCGTTTTCCACCATGTGGCGGGCGAGGTCTGCGAATTCCGAAGGTTTGCCCAGGCGCTTGGGGAAAGGGCTCATCTGGATCAGGGCGGCTTTCACTTTTTCGGGCAGGCTTGCCATCATCGGTGTTTCGAAAAGACCGGGGGCGATGGTGTTGATTCGGATGCCGTAATCGGCGAACTCTCTGGCGATGGGAAGGGTCATTCCGACGATGGCGGCTTTGGAAGCGGTGTAGGATGCCTGGCCGAGCTGGCCGTCAAAGGCGGCGATGGATGCGGTGTTGATCACCACGCCTTTTTCACCGTCTTCATTGGGAGTGTTCAGCAGCATTTTGGCTGAGGTATGGCGGATCACGTTCAGTGTGCCCAGAAGGTTGACCTGGATGGTTTTCGTGAAACTGTCCATGGGTGCTGGCTGGCCTTTTGCGAGAATTTTGGAAGGGATTACAATTCCGGCACAGTTGATGACCACATGGATGCTGCCGAAGGCGGCCATGGTGGCGTCAACGGCGGCCTGGACGTTTTGTTCATCGGATACGTCGGTTTTGACGAAGATGGCGGTTTCCCCAATTTCTTTTGCAAGGGATTCACCTGCTTCCACATTCATGTCAAGAATGGCCACGCTTGCTCCTTCAGTTGCGAAGCAGCGAACACAGGCCTCGCCCAGACCTGAGGCTCCGCCGGTGACCATGATGGTTTTGTTATTAATGTTCATGAAGGTTTTTTCCTTTATCTTTTATGTTGGTATGAGACGTTTGAATAGGTTTCATCTTTTTTTGTGAACATCGAACATCGAACACTGAACATCGAATGGTGAATGGGTTTCATAACGCTCTTTGTCGCATTGAACAAACCATCTCGCAGGATATGCAGTTATGAATTTTTAATTTATATTCATTATTCTGATGTTATTGGTCTTTACTAAATGCTCCAATCCTTCATTCACAGTTCGATGTTAAACGTTCGATGTTCGATGTTCATTTTTTATTCATTCACTATGATTTCAACACATTTCAATAGCACAGGCCATAGCCACGCCACCGCCGCCGCAAAGGGTGGCAAGTCCCAGAGTTTTGTTCCGGTTTTTCATGCCGTAAATCAGGGAAACGATAACACGTGCTCCGGTGGACCCAACGGGATGGCCAAGGCCGATACCGGAACCATTCAAATTGGTGACGGCACGGTTAATTCCCAGTTCCTTTTCACAGCCCAGGTACTGGGCGGCGAAGGCTTCATTGATTTCGATCTGTTCAAAATCTTCCATTTTGAGACCGCTGCGTGAAAGAAGATTTTTTACAGCGGGGACAGGGCTCATGCCCATGACGGAAGGGTGGCATCCGCCACGCCCGACGGCTTTGATCCGGGCAAGGGGTTTGAGGCCCAGTTCTTTGGCCTTGTCTGCGGACATGATGATCAATCCGCTGGAGCCATCGTTGAGGCCACTGGAATTTCCGGCGGTGACTTTTCCTGTTTTGGGAATGAAGGCCGGAGGAAGACTTTTGAGATCGTCCAGGGTGAGCCCGGGTTTGAAGTGCTCGTCTTTGCTGAACATCAACGGATCTTTCTTTCTGCGGGGAACAGGCACAGTGACAATCTCTTCGGCAAAAGACCCGTCAGCTGTGGCGCGTTCCGCTTCGTTGTTGCTGCGCAAGGCCACTTCATCCATTTCTTCCCGGCTGATTTTGTAATGTTGGGCAATGAACTCGGCGGTGTGACCCATGATATAGGGTTTGTTTTTGAAATAACATAAGGGAGCTTCTTCGGCGTTGACCGGGCCTTCGGCTGCATCGGGCATCACATAGGATCCGCAGTGGAGGGCGCGGATCATGGCGTCCACAAAGGTCTGGTCCTGAAGGCGGCAGCCCCAGCGTGCAGCGGGAACTATATAAGGTACGCCGGACATATGTTCCGCACCACCGGCGAGGATGATGTCCGCCATATCGGCCTGGATCATGGCCATGCCGGAGATCACGGCTTCCATTCCGGAAATGCAGACACGGTTGATAGTGACAGCGGTCTGTGTGTCGGGAACGCCTGCCATCAGAGAGGCAACCCTCGCTACATTCAAAGTATCTGCCGGTTCCATGCAGCAGCCGTATCGCACATCATCCACCATGCCCGGCTCAATACCCGCCCGTTTGATTGCTTCTTTCATGGTTATGCTCGCGATGGTGGCTGTATTCATGTCTTTTAACGTTCCACCGAATGTACCGATGGCTGTCCGGCACGCAGAAACTATTACCACATCCTTCATGGTGACTCCTTTCAAAAAACTAATAATTATAGGTGATTAATCATTCGCTCACAGGGTGTGATTCAAGGTCAGGCGATGTTCAACTGAGCTAAGTTGATGACCGGAATAAGTCGTTTATTTAGCCCCCTGTCAGCTATGACAATAATTGAATATTCTTCATTGACTCACTATGGAAATCAATATATGACGTTAACGTTAGTGTCAATAATTTATCGGGTTATTTTTCGCTCATGGGTCCCATGAATATGGCATTTCGTGTTTTGGAGTGAACCATTCTGCATACGAAAAATCATAGGTTGGGTGGAGCTTTAGCGCCCTTCGTTCCGGGTCAGCATTCAGGGGAGAATTACTGATTTTCACGATAAGTCTGCACGGCAAGAAAATTCTTGTGGCCTAAAAATGGGACAATGAGTGAACTCAACGCTCTCGATCTATGATTCAGGGTTTGTACAGCGAGGTCGGGTAGAGGAACGAAACCCGACAGGTGTTGAACATTGAGACAGAAACCTTGTTCAATTCACAGATGACACTGATACAAAATAAACGTCCGATTATTTTAAGGATCGGATCATTTGTCGGGTTTCGTCCCTCTACCCGACCTACGAAAGACTGACACGTATTTGCTGTGCGTAAATCTATTGGGTATAGAGTCAGGGAGAATCTCCGTAACAAGGGGAAGCAGCTCTGGACTCATGAAGGTATGCGATGGATCGAACCAATACGTAGTTAGTATGTGCGATTTCAACCGGTAATTCCCTTTAACAGAGGAGTGAATGATATGAAAGATGTCGTTATTGTCAGTGCCGTCAGAACTCCGCTTGCGAGTTTTAACGGTTCTCTTGCTTCCGTGGCTGCCACCAGCCTGGGCGGTCTTGTTATCGCCGAAGCTGTCCGCAGAGCGGGTATCGAAAAAGAAGAGGTGAACGAATGCATCATGGGCATGGTTCTTCCCTGTGGTGCGGGTCAGAATCCGGCCAAACAGGCGGCCATCAAGGCAGGTCTTCCCTGGGCAGTGGAATCCGTGACCGTGAACAAAGTCTGCGGGTCCAGTCTTAAAGCGGTGATGCTTGCGGCCCAGGCCATCGGCTGCGGCGATGCAGATGTGGTTGTGGCTGGCGGGATGGAAAACATGAGTCAGGCTCCGTATTTCATGCGACAGGCACGGTTCGGAATGCGGATGGGGCAGAGCAAGATCGAAGACCACATGGTCCACGACGGGCTCTGGGATATCGTGAACGATTTCCACATGGGCATGTCCAACGAACTGTGCTGTGAAAAATGGGACATTGACCGGGAAACCCAGGACCGTTTTGCCGCCGAATCCTACCGCCGTGCCCTTGCTGCCATTGCCGCAGGAAAATTCCAGGAAGAAATCCTGTCTGTGGATGTCCCCATGAGAGGTGGTTTGGTCGGGCATTTCACACAGGATGAATGCCCGGTGGAAACAAGCTACGACCAGTTGGCGGCCATGAAACCCGCATTTAAAAAAGATGGAGTGGGTACTGCCGGAAACGCGTCCATCATCAGTGACGGGGCGAGTGCGGTGGTTTTGATGTCCAGGGAAAAAGCAATTGAGCTGGGCTGCGAGATTCTTGTCACCCTTGGCGCTCAGGCATCATATGGAATCGATATGAAATACGTTCTTATGGCACCGATCTATTCTATCCCCAAATGCCTGAAAAAAGAAGGAATCGGTATAGACGACATTGATCTCTTTGAGATCAACGAAGCGTTCAGCGGTTCCTCCGCAGCCATCAACAAGGTTCTTTGCCTTGATCCCGAAAAAGTCAATGTCAACGGCGGAAGTGTGGCGCTTGGTCATCCCATTGGAGCCAGCGGTTGCCGTGTTCTGATCACGTTGATTCACGAGATGCGGCGGTCTTCGAAAAAGACGGGTCTTGCTTCGCTGTGCCTCGGAGGCGGGGAAGCGGTGTCTTTGATTGTGAAACGTTAAAGGGGATAACATCATGTTTCAATTGAGTAAAGAGAACCTGATGGTTCAGAAGACTGCACGAGAATTCGCACGAAAAGAGCTGGCTGAACTGGCCGCGCATCGGGACGCCCATCACGAATTTCCGGCATCCAGCCTGAAAAAGATGGGCGATATGGGACTGATGGGCATGCTGGTTTCGGAAAAATATGGCGGAAGTGATACCGGTGCTGTGGGTTATGCCCTGGCTCTCACCGAAATCGCCTATGGCTGCGCGTCAACCGCTGTGGTGATGTCCGTTCACAACTCCATTTGCTGCGGCAGCATCCAGAAATTTGGAACCGAGGAACAGAAAGAGGAATTTCTGCTGCCCATGACAGCGGGCACCTGCATCGGAGCTTTTGCCTTAACCGAGCCCGAAGCCGGTTCCGATCCCCAGGCCATGAGCTGTTCGGCGGTGAAAGACGGTGACCATTACATCATCAACGGGACCAAGCGTTTTATCACCTCGGGGAAATATTCCGGGGTGATCATTCTGATCGCGCGAACAAGCGAAGAGAAAGGCAAAGGACTCACCGCATTTCTGATCACCCATGGCATGCCCGGATTCACTGTGGGACGTCTGGAAGATAAGATGGGGCAGTGCGCCTCAGACACCACAGATCTTCTGTTCACGGACTGCAAAGTCCCGGTATCACGACGTCTTGGTGAAGAAGGCCAGGGTTTTGAGATCGCCATGTCCGGCCTGGAAGATGGTCGTATTGGAATCGCGGCCCTTTCTCTGGGAATAGGAATGGCCGCTCTGGACCAGGCGGTGAAATACGCGAAGCAGCGGAAACAGTTCAATAAAAAGATTTCGGAATTTCAAGGACTTCGCTGGATGCTTGCAGATATGGATATGGATGTGGACGCAGCCCGTCTCCTGATGTTGAACGCCGCTTCGCTAAAACAGGCCGGAAAACCCTGCCGGGCCGAAGCATCCAAAGCTAAATGCTACGCCTCAGACATGGCCCAGCGCGTCACAGGCCAGGCCATTCAGATTCATGGGGGGTATGGATACATTAAAGAATACCCGGTTGAGCGTTTTTACCGCGATGCCAGAATCACCACCATCTATGAAGGCACGAACCAGATTCAGCGGATTATTATTGCTAATGAGCTTTTGAAAGATAAAAAATGATGGCGTCGTAAAAAGACCAATATGCGGCGTTATAGTGTTTGGCCGGACGTTCGACGTACGTTCATGTACGCCTTCACGCCCGGCCAAACACTATGCCTTGCCTATGGGCCTTTTTCCATAGCCATAAAAACATAACAACACGCTAATTTCAAAGGAAGACACCATGACTCAAACCATCGCCGACCGTCGGGACATTGATTTTGTGCTTTACGAACAACTGGATGCGGAAAGTCTTGTCAGAACAGGAAAATACACTGATTTTACGCGAAAAATGTTTGATATGATCGTCACTGAAGCACGGAGTTTTGCGCTCAAGGAATTTTTGCCCACCTATACGGAAGGGGACAGGGCCGGTGTCAAACTTGAAAACGGAAATGTGAGCGTGCCCGAATGTTACAAACGAGCCCATAAACTCTATCGCGAAGGTGAATGGTTGGCTCTTACCCAGAACCCGGAATACGGCGGACAGGGACTTCCCCACACCATAGCCCAGGCTGTGTTTGAATATCTGATTGGAAGCAACTACACCCTGACCATGTACGGCATTCTGGCCTGTGGTTCGGGCAAACTCATCGAACTTTACGGCAGCGAAAAAATCAAAAATCTTTTCCTTAAAAATGTTTATACCGGCATATGGGGCGGAACCATGCTCCTCACCGAACCCCAGGCCGGATCGGATCTGGGCTGCATTACCACCGAAGCCATTCCAAACGGTGACGGAACTTACTCACTCAAAGGCAACAAGATCTTCATCTCCAACGGTGACCAGAACCTCACCGAGAACATCATCCATCCGGTTCTTGCCCGGCTTAAAGGCGCACCTGCCGGAACCAAGGGCATCTCTCTGTTCCTTGTTCCCAAATTCTGGGTCAACGATGACGGAAGCTTAGGTGATTTCAACCATATCACCTGCACCGGGATAGAAGAGAAAATGGGCCTTCACGGAAGTCCCACATGCAGCATGGCCATGGGAGAAAAAGGCATGTGCCGGGGTTATCTTCTTGGTGAAGAGAATAAGGGCATGGCAGGTATGTTCCAGATGATGAACGATGTGCGGCTTGAAGTGGGAACCCAGTCGTTTGCCCATGCTTCGGCAGCCTATCTCTATGCTGTGGATTACGCCACCCAGAGACTTCAGGGACGAAAACTGGGGGATTCTGACCTTGCCTCAGCCCAGGTGACCATTGCCAGCCATCCCGACGTCCGCCGCATGCTGCTCTCCATGAAAGCCTATGTGGAAGGCATGAGGAGTTTCACGTATTACGTGGCCTTGTGCATCGACAAATCAGGATGCGCCGAAACCGAGGAAGAACGGCAGCTGTATAAAGGATTGGTGGAAATCTTAACCCCTGTTGTGAAAGCCTATTGCAGCGAAAAAGGGTTTGATGTCTGCGTCCAGGCCATGCAGGTATTCGGTGGCTATGGCTACACCAGGGATTATCCGGTGGAACAGATTTTAAGGGATTGTAAAATCTGTTCGATCTACGAAGGCAGCAACGGCATCCAGGCCATGGATTTTCTGGGAAGAAAACTGGGCATGAACAAGGGCAAAATTTTCATGTCCCTGATCGGTGAAATGGGAAAGACCGTGACCCAGGCAAGCCAGCATGAATCGCTTGCCAAACTTGCCGACAGTTTTCAGAAATCAATTGAAACCTACGCACAGACCGCAGCAGAAATAGGCCGTCTGGCGTCGTCCGGTGATTTTAACATCGCCTTTATTTACGCTCATCCTCTCATGGAAGTCACCGGCGATATGGTCATGACCTGGATGCTTCTATGGCGAGCTGTGGCAGCCGTCACCCGGCAAGAAAAGCTGCAAGAAAAGCTGAAGGACGATAAAAAGATGGCCTCGTTCTACGAAGGCCAGATCAAATCCGCCGAATACTTCATCCGAACCGTGCTCCCCGTCACTCTGGGAAAAATGGAAAGCATCCGAAATTGCAGCGATGCAGCACTCATTATAAAAGAGGAAGCTTTTTCGAGCTGAATTTTAAGGGGTTCTTTGGATCGATGCTTTTTTGAAAAGGCGGGGATGATCCCGCCTTTTATAGTTGAGGGAATCGCTCTGCCCATGTCAACTGAGTCCACGACGTCCCAAGCAACTCATGATAGGCCATTTCTCAGGTGAAGGGGTTGCCATTTTGTGAAAAAAAACAGGGCCTTAATAGGCCCTGTTTTTGTAACGCATAAAAAATGTGCTAATTATTTTATTTCGTTTTCTTTCGTCTGCTTGCTGCGAAGCCCATCAGGCCTGTGCCCAGAAGAAACAGAGTGGCAGGTTCGGGGACTGGTGCAACACCCACGGCGATATTATCTGCTTCAAAAGCAAAACCATTGCTGGTCATCATGAAGCTATTAAAATCGGGGAGATCAAAAAAATTTACGTATAAATTGGTACTTGGGGCTGTTTGATTGCCGTTTGCCGCATTCGGTGTTGTGATCGAAGTCCCTGTGTACTGGGCAACCAGTGAGCTTCCATTGAAGAATGAAAGGGTATTGTAGGTATCAACCGACCCCCAGTACAAACCAAAATAATTGTAATTTGCTCCAAGAGATGCAGTGTAAAAACCTGAACTTGCTCCATCGGGATCTGGAACAGTTATGTATTTCGTTGTATCAGTTTGACCCGGTGCTGCATACTTGCCGTTTAATGATCCAGTTACTACTTGTCCGCTTCCTGCCCAGGTCCATAGTAAAGAATTATTATCAAATGTTTCAACGACGGCCCAGTCATAAGCGCTTGTGAGTGTGTTGCCAGCACCTGGTGATGATTCATAGGATATGGATACAGCACTTGCAGTGCCTATAATTCCAAAAAACAATAAAAAAAAGCTGCATAAAACGGTTAACTTCTTCATTCGTACTCCTTAAGTTTATATAATTACAAACGGGTTAAATATAAATAACATGATTTTTAGAAGCAAAAATGATGCCATGGTTGTTGTATTAATATTTATAATAATATCAGCATACTGTGTAATCTACTATGAGGAAAAACGAAAGATATGTCATTTACTTCATACTTTTATTGGGGATTATGGGTTTCAATGGCATGATTATAGAGCGTTGAACTGGTCCGTTAAGATGGCCATACTTTCGAATATTGATGTCGGTAATGCTCCATCATTCTCATCCCCTTTCGATATTTTCCACTGCACTATCAGGTGCTTCATTCTCTGTGAAAATATCTTCCTGTAGTTCCCTGAGGCTCTGGATCTTACTCATTATATTCGATTTTTTCTGTGTGTCGTTTGAACTGATCCATTCTTTCTGGAGTTTTTTGTACAGATAAAGGGCTTCAGCGTACAGCTCATGTTTGAAGTAGTGATCAGCTTCAATGATGGTTGTATAGTACCTTGCCTCGGCAGCCCTTGCTTCTTCATCAATGATGTCCATCGTATCAGGGCAGGGATTTTCTTTGAGCATGCTAACCAGGGATTCAATCTTTTCCCGTACGAACTGAATCTTCATCAGCTCTCCGCTTCCCATGAGCTGTTTCTCAATCATCCGGTAAAGATTCAGGGCGTTTCTATAGGATTTTTGTGAGATGAAATTCTCTGCGTCGTTTATCGCCACACCAAATGTTTTTTTTGTGGGGTCAACCTTTTTCACAGGAGGTTCCTTCTTCACGCCTTCATCGGGTTTTTTATTTTCTATGAAATTGTTGTCAATCAGTGTTCTGAGGCTGAGGATTCTCGTTAATATAAAGGATTTTTTCTGTGTGTCGTTTGAACTGATCCATTCTTTCTGGAGTTTTCTGTACAGATCAAAGGCGTCATTATAAAGCTCCTGGCTCAAACAACGCTCAGCTTCAGCGACAGTCGTGTTGTATCTTTCCTCGGCCGCCCTTTTTTCTTCTCCTATGATGTCCAGCGCATCGGGCCTGGGATTTTCTTTGATCATTCTTATCAGGGATTCAATCTTTTCCCGAACGAACTTGATTTTCACCAGATCCCCAGTGCCCACGAGCTGGCTGTCAAGCATCCTGTAAAGAGTCAGGGCGTTTTTATAGGACTTTTGTGAAAGGTAATTCTCCGCGTCGCTTATAACCATGCCAAACGTTTTTTTTGGGGCCTCAACCTTCTTGGCAGAAGATTTATTATTAACCCATTCAACGGCTTCTTTATTGTCTGTGAAAATGCCATCTTGTATTTCCTGCAGACGTTTGATTTTCATCTGTATGAACGATTTTTTTGGGGTGTCGTTTGAATTGGTCCATTCTTTCTGGAGTTTTTTATATAGAAACAAAGCTTCGGCATAGAGATGATGGCTGAAATAGCGTTCAGCTTCAATAATCGTCGTATTGAACCTTTCTTCGGCTGCCTTTGCTTCATCTTCAATGATGGCCAGCGTATCGGGCCTGGGATTTTCTTTGATCATCTTGATCAGGGATTCAATTCTTTCCCGGACGAATTGAATTTTCATCAATTCCCCACTGCCAACGAGCTGGCTTTCAAGCAACCTGTAGAGATCCAATGCTTTTTTATATGACTTTTGAATGATGAAATCCTCGGCGGTGTTGATCAATATACCAAAGGGTTGGGTTGCGAGATCATCCTTCTCAACGGAAGATTCATCGTTCGATCCTGCGTTTTGTTTTTGCTCATCCTTGACTGTAATCTTTTCAAGGAAATGTTTGATAATGGTTTTCAATATGATTCACATGCCTTTCGTTTCATGGTGTTTGGGCAGGGATGAGACTTACACCGTGTCTGTTTTTTGTTAACGACCATCTGTTTCCGCTTTGAGTCTTTGATGGGTCCGATGGCCAGAAAAGGAAGACGTAGTTGCATCTCCCGTTTTCAACAAAATGGGAGTTATCACCGATCTTGTATCGAATTAAAGGCATGGCATAATTGGTGAGGGACGTCAAGACTATTTCGACCAGGGCAATGGCATTGGGGGTTGGATCGGGCGGTTGCGATGGGCGGGTGGTTTATTAAACATCGAACATCGAACACCCAACATCGAACATCGAATATGGGAGCCGCTCAGCGTCGGCCTGGGGTTGATTTGGGCAGTTGCGCGGAGCGGGTTTGGGTGAACGCTTGATGGAGATAAACAGGAGTTGAGGGAAACCCAGAGATGGCTGAAGCTCATACAGCGCATCCCTCTTATAGAAAAAACAGAACTGTTGAACAACGTTTTAAACGAAACAGAGGAACTGATCAAAATTTTTGTAACAAGCATAAAAACATCAGGAAAAGACGATGCATTCGCCCCGCGCACCCGCTGGCATCAACCCCAGGCGGACGCTGAGCGGTACCCTTATTCGATGTTCGACGTTCGCTCTTTTTTCATTCATTGCTCAGTAATATTTATTGGGTAAAGTAAGTGCATGAGCTTGTGAGTAAAGCCGTTCGAAAATAGTTAAGTCAACAGCATGGGGTTCCAAACCCGCCCGGTGATCGTGCCATGATGAATGCCAATCAGAATCAGGATTAGAACCACTCCTTTATCTTTGTTTTGACCAGTGCAGCCAGTTCGTATTCAACCGGGATCATCAAGAGGATCATAAGGGTTGATGTACTCAGACCAGCAGCGAAGGTGACGGCCATGGGGGACCATTCCACGGATTTGTAGGGGATGCCGATGGCCATGGGGAGAAGGCCCATGACGTTGGTGACGGCGGTGAGAATGACGGGTCGGATTCGGGTACGGCAGGCGTCCTTGACGGCTTGCCGCATGGTTTTCCCCTCGTGGATTCTGATATTGATGAAGTCGATGAGGATCAGGGAGTTGTTGACTGTTACGCCTGCAAGGCCCACCACGGCCATGAGGCTCCCCACGGTGAACAAGGATCGGGAAATCACCATGCCAAAGGTCACGCCGATGAAGGCGAAGGCCACGGCGGTGATGACGATGAGCGGCTGCATGTAATCGCCGAACTGAAGAGCCAGGATCAGGTATATTCCGATAATGGCGATGATAAGACCGATGTAGAGAGCGCCGAATGTTTTGCCGGTGGCTTCCGACTCTCCTGAGAACGTGAGGGTGACATCCGGGTAGTCCCTGGAAATGGAATCAAAATACTGAGCCACAAGGAACTGCAACCTTTTGGGTGACAGGTCGGAACCTGACTTGATGTCTGAAGTGAGGGTTACCGTGGATTTCCCGTTGAAACGGCCCCGTGAATCGGGCTCACTTTTGTATTCCACTGTGGCCACATCCCGGAGGAATATGGGCGACGAACTGTGTTCCACAAGGGGGATGTCCAGAATGTCCTGGGGCGTTGCAAGTCCGCTGTCCGAGAGCCCGGCCATGTCCAGCTTCCGGGCCACACGGATTTTAAGGTCCACTTCCTCGTTCGGTGTCTGGAAATTCCCCACTTTGATTCCGTTCAACGAACCGGCGATCATTTCCGTGATCCGTCCCGGAGCAATTCCCAGTTCATAGGCCGCCTCCTGACTTGGAGTGTACCGGACCACATTGACGTTAGAAGCCCTGTCATCTCCAATATCCGTGAGATCCTGGGCTTCTTTGTTCTGCTTCAGGAACTCCATGATCCGGTCACTCACCTCAATTTCCTTATTAATGTTGTCTCCCGAGATTCTGATACTGACCGCTTTTCCGCTTGGAGGGCCGTTGTTTTCGGGGAATACCTTGACCCTCGGCCTTTCGTCCGGGCTGGGGTATTTTTCGGTGAGGTATTGTTTGAGCTTTTTTCGGATGATGTCGATGTGCTTCACCGGATCTTTTTCAGGATTGTCAGGAAGAACAGCCCTTTCACGCTCGGGCATGGCCACGACAACCTGACCGTACTGGCTTCCGCCAAGCACGCTGTAGTCCTGATCTTCGTAGTATCCGGCCGTTCCTGAAACGGAATCGGCCTGTTTTTCCCCAAGAGATTGAATGAACGTGGAGATGTCTCTGACGATGGCGTCCGTTTTCTTTATCGGGGTGCTCGACGGCAGGGCGACCGTGATGTGATAACGGACGTAATTGCCGGGGAAGAACTTCACCTTGATCAGAGGGACGATGCCCAGAAGAGACAGAAGGGCAATGGACATGGCAACGATGAATAAAATGGCGGTGCCTGCCAGGGCTTTCCACCGGTGCCTCAGAAAAAGTTCAAGAACTGGTTCAAAGAAGTACCAGACTCTCGTTACAATATCTTTTCTTTTCGGTTCGTCATCCGATATCTCGTCAAAATCCACTTTTTCCACATCTTTGGAACCCCATTCAAAGATGTGATGGGGGAGGAAAATCATGGCTTCGAAGAAGGAAGAGATCAGGGTCAGCGTGACGGCAAGGGGGATCATGGCGAAGAAAGACCCCACCGCACCTTTGATCAGAAGCATGGGCAGGAAGGCCACCATGGTGGTCATCATGGAGCTGAACACCGGCCAGAAAATTTCCGACATTCCGTCAATGACAGAAGCTCTCAACGATTTCCCCATCTGCTGGTGCCGGTAGATGTTTTCGATGATGACAATGGCGTCATCCACCATGATACCTGACATAAGAATGAAGGTGAAAAGGTTGACGGAGTTGAGAGACATGCCCGCAATCATGACAGCCGCGATGGTACACAGGAAAGCGAAAGGAATGCCAACGGACGCGAACAGGGCGTTTCGGAAACCGATGGTGAGCCAGAGGGTGATGACAACGAGAATGATACCTGAAATGAGGTTGCCGTTAAGAATGCTTATGGACTCGTTGATTTCTTTGGTTGTGTCATTGGTGTAGGTGAGTTTTACTCCGTCGTCCCTGTGTTTCCGGGCAAAAGTTTCAGAGATGCTTTTGACCTGTTTTGCGATTTTGATGGAGTTGGCCGAGTCTTCTTTTCTCACGGTGAGGTTGGTGGTGTCGTTGCCATTGATGGAGGCGATGCTCAAAGGATCGGGGTGACTCATCATAGCGCTTGTGACCACGTCACGTATTCTTACGAAGTTTCCGGCTCCGTCTTTACGGATAATCAGGTTCAACACATCTTCCTGGCGGGAAAAATTGGTGCCTGAATCAAGGATGAACTCGGAACTCTCTGTGCCGAAATTGCCCGTGGGGATTTTTTTACCGGCGGACTGAAGGGCTTGAACAGCCTCTGCAAAGGTTACACCCAGCTTTCGGAGTTTGTCCGGCGACAGGGAAACGTGGAATTCGTTTTTGGACTGGCCTGTTATTTCAACGTCCCTTACGCCCTCAATGCTGTTCAGTTCGGTTTTGAGTTTTTCGGAAAGATCTTTACGGCTTGTTTCGGATGCTTCGCCAAAAAGATTGACACTGATGACCGGTTTCCACCAGTGTGTGTCTACAAAGAGGAATTTGGGGTCTTCACATCCTTCGGGCAGCTTGCTTCTGATATTGAGAACCTGCAATCGTATTCTGGAAAAGAGGTCCCTGTAATCGGAATCATCAACGAATTTAACATTGACCGATGACATGTTTCTGTATGAACGGGATTTGACGTACTCCACGTTCTCCGTTCCTTCAATGGCTTTTTCAATCTGGGTTGTGATGAGGTTTTCAACGTCTTCAGCCGAAGCACCGTAATAATAGGTTGTAATGTAAGCTTCCCCCAGATCCAGGGATGGCATGTTTTCCACGGGGATGTTGAACAGGCAGTACAGAGCTCCTGCAAAAAGAAGAACATAAACGATATTCAGAAATGCGTTTTTTCTCAAGAATGCCGCAGTCATTTTTTTGATGAAAGGGGACTGGCCCGGCCCCTCGTCGAAACCTTCCACCGGATCGTCGCTTATAGTTCCGTCATCGTCAAGATAGGCCATCTGGCCAACTTCACCGAGCTGAGTTGGAACGTGGAACGGGTCTTCCACCAGTTCACGGAGTAGGCGGACTTTTTCCTTGAGGGATTTTATTTTTTCGGTGTCATTTGATCCTGTGTATTCTTTTTCAAGCTTGCGGTAAAGGTACAGGGCTTCTTTGAACAGATCATGGCTGAAATACTGTTCAGCTTCAACTACTGTTGATCTATATCTTTCTTCGGCTGTCTTTGCTTCTTCTTCAATGATATCCATCGTCTCGGGCGTTGGATTTTCCATGATCATTCTGACCAGAGATTCGATTCTTTCCCGGACGTAGTTGATTTTCATCAGGTCGCCACTTCCCACGAGCTGGCTGTCAAGCATCCGGTAAAGATCCAAAGCTTTTTTATAGGATTTCTGTGAGATGAAATCTTCGGCGTCGCTGATCACCATGCCAAAGGGTCTGGCTTCGGGAACATCAGCCTTTACGAGAGATTCATCATGACTTCCGGCGTTTTGCTTCGGCTCACTCTTAGTGGAAAACCGTTGGAGAATACGATGAATAAAGGTTTTCAAAATGAATCACGTGCCTTTCGCTTCAGAGTGTCTGGGCCGGAATGAGACTGACGCCGGGTTTGATTTTTTTTGTTTCGGCAACGATCAGGCTGTTTCCCGTCTCTCCAAGAATCATCACAGGGACTGCTTCTTTCGAGCCACGGATGATGACGGTGGGATTTCCGAATCTGTTTTTTACAGCCTGCTTCGGGACGAGAACGCCGTCTGTTTTTACTTTGAGCTGGGTCTGGAATTTGAGACCGCTCCTTCGGTTCCCGTTGAAATCTTTCACGGCAATTTCTATCTGGAGTTTTCTCGACTTCTCATCGAATCTGGGGTTGATGAAGTTGATCCGGGCTTTTACGGGAATGCCGTCAATGGTGGCGTCGAACAGGGCAGGCAGTGATTTGAATGCGGCCAGTTCTTCGTTGCTGACGGATAACGGCACCACAAGGGTACCGTAATTGGACACTTCAGCAACAGGTGTTCCCGGTTGAACGGCCTCGCCCACTTCCACAAGCATGCCGGTGATGATTCCTCCCTTGAAACCATAAATCCTGTGGCGGGAGAGTTGTTCTTTCAACTGTTTATGGGATATTTTCAGCCGTTCTTTTTCAAATTTCAAAGAATCCAGTTCGTTGATGGCCTGGGTCAGGTTGTTGGCCGACTCGTCAAATTTGACTTCACTGATATTCTGACTTTTTCTAAGCTCCACAATGCGCTGGTGGGAACTTTTCTGGAATTCAACCTGGGATTCCATGCTTTTGATTTTACTCTGGATCTGCTTAAGCTGAAGGGCGCTGTTTTCAAGGGAAAGAGCCACGAAGGTGCTGTCGATTTCAATGATGGGCCGATCTCCGGTGGGATCGCCTGTTTTGTAGTTGACACGGACGATTTTACCCGCCACCTCAGCGGTGAGAACAACCGTTTTGGAGGGACGTGTGTAACCGGTCATATTCTGATCTTTTTTTGCCGATGTGATCACAAGATTTGTTTCAGCATGTGTTATCAGAGGAAAGAACAGAATAGAGAACAGGATAAGGGACTTTGTGACAGCGTGTTTCATAACAACTCCTGGTAAGCGGTTTTTTTGTTGGGACGAGTTTTGTTCATTTAGCATAATCCGTGAAAATTATCACGCCTCCGCTTCCATGGCCCGGATATCCGAAAGACCAGTTTTTGTTTCTCTCATGTAGATCAAGCCAATGGGGGCTCTCAAAAAAAGCAGGGTGGCAGAATACGCCACGCTGAACGAAAGGATATTCTCTTCCGGGCCGTAACCCTTGAAAAAAAACATCATGGCGGCCTGGATGGTTCCGATGCCAAAAGGGGTGACAGGAATGTTTCCGATGAAAAAGATCACCGGCACAAGTCCGATCAAGGACAACAGAGGCACATGGACATCGAAGCTTTTCAGGCCGAAATAGAAAAAGAAGATGAACGAAGCAAAGTAAACAGCCCGGAATCCTGAAAGTTTGAAGTAGTTTGGGAAATCTGCTTCGTAGAATGTGGCAAGAAGGGCGCTGCTTCGGAATCGGGTGAACAAACCCCGGCCCGGCAGAAAACGGACCATGAAAAACAGGGCGATATACGAGAAAAACATACATCCGGCGATCAGGATGATTTTTCCGTATATTCCGGGGGACTGATTATAAATGAGAAGGCAGCCCACCATGGCAAAGAAGGTGATGCCCACGCTTTCGACAAAATAATAAAAGAACATCACACTTCCGGCCCGGGTAAGGGCTATGCCGTTGCGTTTTTTCAGATACCAGGCAATGGCTCCCAGGCCCAGGTTGTAGTTGATGATCATCAACATGTAACTGGCGCCCCGGATAAATCTCATTTCTTTGAACGTCAGACCGTGGCCGAACATGTTGAACAGAAACATCAGGTTCTGGGATTCGATGAGAAACCACAGGGCCACAAAACAGACGGCAAGGGGAAGATAGATTGCAAGGTTTGCTGAGGCCAGGGCAAGGATGAGCTTGTTCTGGTCCACCTGACGGAAAAGATAATAAAGAACAGCAACGGCGATCAGCCATTTGATGATCGTCGCATAACGGGTGAAACTGCTGGGGCTGGACTTCATAATCAGATTGTTATCCTAACCCGGGTTCACGGTGGATGTATTTCCGTTTGACGGTTTTCACCCGGTCAATGTTGTCTGTTGCACTCACATGGACCGTCAGATGGTTGCCGAAAAGTGTGTCGATTCCCGTATGAAGTTTGGTAAGGTAGCTGTCTTCAAAGTCGGGGCCTTTGACATAGTAGAAATCGGCAAGGTCATGATGGCGCTGGACCATGTAAAAATCGGTTAAAACCAGCTTGTCCATACCGAACTCTTCAAGGGGGCGTTCCACAACTTCATATATTTTCCATGCGGGAATCTGGGTCCCGTTGTGGAGGGTGAACGAATCATCCTTGCGGCCTTCGATGGGACCGATAACCGGAAACGGCAGGCCACAGGAGCATCGTCCGTTTTCCACAAAATGGGAGTAATCGCCGATTTTGTATCGGATAAAAGGCATGGCAAAGTTGGTCAAGGATGTCAGTACGATTTCTCCCCGCTCTCCGGGCCGGGCGGGATGGCCATCTGCATCCAGTATTTCCAGAATTACATTGTCCGTGAACACATGATTTTTTCTTTGTTTACACATGCTGGCGATGAAACCCATTTCAACCGACGAATACTCATCGTAGGCTTTGCAGTTGAATTTGCGCTCAATGTCTGCTCTGTCATGGGGAAGAATCATTTCCGAGTTCAGGGAGATTGCTTCGATTCCAATTTTTTTGATGTCGTCCCGTGAAAGATAGTTGGCCAGGTCCACGGCGTAGGACGGATAAATGGCCAGAATCTGGGGTTTGAATGCCAGAAGATGTTTTCTGATTTCTTCGAAAGGCGTTTTGGGTTCCAGCCCCATCTGTCTGAAAAGCCCGAAGGTGAATCCTGATTTTTCGGGAACAGGCAGAAAATAAAGGAGCTTTTTGAACGGGTTATATCCGAGCATGGAAAGGCAGCGGTAATACATGCTGAGCCTGTTCCAGAAACTGTCTGTTTCCCAGAGAACCCGGAGCATTTTGCCCGACGAGCCGGACGTGGTTCTGACAAGGCATTCATCTTCACGGAACTTGCTGGAAATGATGCTGTCGTAATTTAACTGGATATCCTGTTTTGTGATGGGGGGAAGTTTGAGCAGATCTTTTTCCGTCCGGATATCCGCAGGTTTCACACGGGCGTCGTCCATGAGTTTTTTGTAAAACGGTGCTGTTCTGTAAGCATGGCGGATCATCTGCTGCAACCGTTTATCCCGAAAGGCAGCCAGTTTTTCAGGGCTCATTTTTTTACATGCACTCACTTCGTACAGTTTTTTCATTTTTGTGACAATCATATGTGTATCACTCCGATAGAGATGTGTTTTTTGTTATCTGACCCGGGATTCAATAGCTTTCCGTTTGATTTTTCCTTTCAGATCAATGGTGTCCACCATGGTGACGGTGATGGTGACCTGGTTCTTCAAAAGGGAGGAAAGGGAGTCGGTCAGCTCTTTGAACTGGGGTTCGTTGTATTCTTTTCCTTTGACCAGTTCGATCTCAACCCGATTTTTCTCTTTCTGAATCACTCGGAACTCCTCCATAAGATGCAGGTATTTTTTGATGTACATGGTGAAGGTGTTGAGGATCTTGAGGGAGGATACATAGGTTCCGTCCGGCAGGATGAACGAGTCGTCGGCCCGTCCTTCAAAGGATTCCAGCACGGGAAAAGGGGAGCCGCAGTCGCAGGTTCGGGTGGACATGCGTCCGATGTCACCGATTCTGTATCGGATAAAGGGCATGGCCGGGCTTTTCAGAGAAGTGAGTACAATTTCTCCGGGTTCTCCGGGCTTGACGTCGTTTCCATCAGGATCGAGGAACTCCACCCACACATTGTCGGTGAAAAGGTGATAGTTCTGTCGTTTGCACAGGGAGGCCACCATCCAGGTTTCTTCGGTGGAGTATTCGTCGTAAACCGGGCAGTTGAAGACCTCGGATATGGAGTTGCGCTGGTGAACTGTGGACATTTCCGAGTTGCACAGAATCATTTTGGGCCTGATGATCTTGAGGTCTTCCGGTGTCATCCGCCTTGAGATTTCATAGATGATGGAGGCGTAACCGTCGATGAAATCCGGTTTGTAATGCCGGAGCATGCCCATTTGTTTTTCGATGGGTGCCACAGAAGGGATGTGGTGAAAATTGAAAAACGGGCCGATGTTCATGGGGTCCATGGCGGTGTACTTGATGTAACAGGTGCGATGCCAGGGCCTGTATCCGATCATGGTGTACACTCTGAGGTTTGTTGAGAGATAAAAAGCGAATGTTTTCGGGCTGTAAATGAACGGCAGGGATCTTCCGGTGGAACCGGTGGTTGCTGAATAATGGCATTTTTTTATATCGGTTCCATCGGCCACGATGGCATGGGGAAAGGCGTTTCTCACGTCGTCTTTGGTGATGAACGGGAGTTTTTTCAAGTCTTCTTTTACGTTGAAACGATTGGGATCAACACCAGCCCGTTTGAAACTTTCCCTGTAATAGGCCACATGGCGTCCGGCATGACGAACGGTTTCGATCAGTTTTTTTTCAGCGGATGTTTTAAGCCTTTCCGGGCTTTGAAGCTGGTTCAGATGAACTTCAAGGGCGGTTGTTGCTAAATGTCCCCAGAACATATCAGACTCCTTTCATGGTGCCGCTGTTACTTTTAGAATCCGATGTCAGGATTTGCATGAACTCCATATCGTTCTCGCTCCAAAGCACAAGGGGTTCAATTTTCATGTCGCCTAAAATCATTCCACGGCTTTCGTTCCGCCGTTGGTATATTTTGCGGCAGTCGGGATGGAAAATCACCTGGAGGTCTCCAAGCTGGCCGATTTCCGATGCCAGTTTGTAGTGGAACGATTCATCCAAAAGGGCGGCAGCGTATCGGGCGATTTCTGCTTGAAGTCCCGCATTCCTTCCGGCTTCGCATAGAAGGTTGTATCGTGGTTTTTCATCTTTTGAGGATAAACCGGGTGTGGCCACAAGGGTCAGGGCTTTGACTCCGAATCGTTCTCCTGTTTTTTTGATAACTTCGGAAGCAATGTCCGGTGTGAGTTTTTCTCCGATCATATCAATGCCTTCCATTCTTCCCAGAAATTCGAAACAGGGGCAGGAATCCAGAAAACCGCTGACCCGTAACCGGTCGTTAAGATCATAACGGATAAAACCTGAACCAGTGGTGAGCAGCGGTTTGACGATCTGATCTTTTTTAAGAGACCACGCCGGGTAAATCTTTCCGGTGTCAGGATCAAGGAATTCATAAAAATGGCTGTTTACAGTCAGGGGGTATTGGCCTTTGTATGGAATGGTCACCACGCCTTCTGTGGCCCAGAGACCTTTGGCGAGAAACCCTGCATCTGGGAATAACTTTTTCAATTCATCGGCCCAGATACGGGATGAGGATGTATCCCAGGAGCTTACCAGGGCAAGGCCGGGCCAGATGCGTTTCAAGAATTCAGGGGAGATCTCTCCATCCCATGCTGAAAGGATGTCGGCCCCTCGTTGAGAATGGGGGCAGGGGATATGGAACAGTTCTCTGCTCCTGTCGCCCCAGTTCCCCAGTTTCAAGATGCTGATCAGTTCGTCTTTGTGTTTTGCCATCTGTTCGAACATGTTGATGGCAAAGGTCGGGCTCCACACCGATATCAGGGAAATATCCGTGCATGCTATGAGATGGGCAAGGCTTGAAATCATGGACCCTTCGGACGTTGCGGCATACGACACTTCCGTGGGAACCGCCATGGTGAGATTCATGAACATGCGCTTCCACCAGGGGAGAAGCTTCAGATCATCGTTGGCATCCGGGGTTATGGTTGTTCTTAAATGGGAAGGTATCCAGGAAAGGGACCAGTAATGTTTACCCTTAAAAATTCCGGGGTTGGATCGGAACGCATCAACAAGCAGAGGTGAAATGGCCTGGTCAAGTTCGGACAGGAATGCCGGAGTATAGGGAATCCATTTCATCTTGGATGAAGAGCCGCTTGTGGGCTGATAACGCTCGCATCGTTCACTTGAGAGGATGGCAGATCGGGATTCTTTTTGCTCAAGAACGGAAGCTTCCCAATCTTTGTAGGTTGTTACAGGTATTTTTGCTGAAAAGTCATCATAGGTCATCCCCGTTTTCAAACCATATTTCCGGCCTGTTTCGGAGTGTTCGAACACGTTGAGGAGCGTGAAAAGCTTTTTCTTCTGAGCGGTTTCAACATTTTGAAGAGAACGGTCAAAATGTTTCGTTCCTTTAAGACTTAAAGCATACAACAACCTGAGAGCAAATCGGGTTGTAGCTCCTAAGGCGTTTGCTGAGATACTGTTCATCATGAAACCTGCTTCATATTAATGTAAAGAAGCCGTCGATCATGATAGGCGGGCTCTTTTTGTTTCTTATTCCGTATGCAATCACGATGGCAGTGATATTCTGGGGGGTGCGTAAGCCTGGCGGGTATTACTCCGCCTATCACTGGGCCATCATGAAAGCAAATCGGAATCAATCCAGTCTGAATCGCTTGAGCTTTGGCCAAAATAGGCCATAAGAAGCAAGCACCTCAGGGCATGGCTTTTCTTCTTGATGATGATATTCGCTGTTCCTCTCTTCTGGGAAAAAGAAAGGAAGAGAGCTTGCGTCCTTGTTTAACTATAGGTTTGACAAATATCCTGTTGAAGATGGTTCCCCATGTCATTTCACCAACGCAGGGCAATTCCGTTCCAAGATCCCAGGTTGGGTTTCTTTCGTTGAAAAAGGCGATTTTTGGATATTTCGAGCACATTTCCGACGTGATTTCAGCAATGCCGCCTTTTAAAGACTGAGACCCTTTTCCGAAATCAAGAACCTTTTTCTTTTCGTTGAAGTACTCTGGAAAAAGATAGTTGCAATACCCCGACATGATATCTTCGAGATGCTGGTTTTCCTTGTTATAACAAGGGTAATAATTAAGAAAGTTATTGGTCAACAAGAGATATGTTTTGTACCCCTTTGAAATTAAAAACCAATAAATGGGCCTGAAAGGGTTGGCGAATAATTTCTTCATGTAATACCATACAAAAGCCGATGTCAGGGGATTTTTACCCCAGTATTCCTCTTCGACGATGGTGTCTCCGCTGAATACGCCAAAAACTTTTTTCCCATTGATGATCATTTTCATTTCAAGGAGCGTGCTGAACCCTACAATTTCGCCGGTGCTCTTTTTCCTCAGGATAAAAGCGCCGTTTTTTTTGTCGAGATCGTTCTTGAATGTTTTCAGCTCTGTATTTTTGTAATACTTCCTGAAAATGATGTGCATTTCTTCAAGGTCCTGGAATGAAATTTCATATCGAGAATAAAACTTAACTGATAATTCTGACATAATTCACCTCTATTCCCCTTCGATAAACATCCCCCGATGTTATTGTTATAGCCACCAGAAAATTTTCTTAAAAAGACTTGTGGAACTTGTTGTTGTGGTCCATGGATTGACGAAGGCCCATGCTTTGTAAGAGTAAGACTGGTTATCATAATTAAGGTAAAAAAATTCGGCGCAGTAGTTTGAATACTTTAGGAGATTGCTTTCCGTTATCTTTGTGGAATCTTGTCTGAGTGCGCTTAGATACGCCTCGGTTTTATCGAAAATGATGTTTTCAAGAGGGATGGCCCAGTTCTGTATACCCAGTAGCAGGGGCATGTCGACTGTTTTGTCAGCTTCATCATTGGCTGCCATATTTGCCATCCAGAGGACATGCCATTCTGAAAGCTCGCCTTCGAAACTGCTCCAGTTTTCTTCGCCCGAACTGAAAAGCCAGTTGACCTGAAGAAGGCTGAGGAGGAGTTCAGCAGAGACTTCAAGGGGCGGAAGCATGGCAAGGATGTTGATGCTGCTTGCATCATAAAGGTCGGCCTTCATGTCGTGTATGGTCTGGTTGATGAAGCTGGAAGGACCAAGATCCATGGTGATCCCGAGAAATGATGTGTCCGCATAAGCGTATGTTGATACACTGTTTGCGGCAGGAAAGAATGGTGTTGCGGCACCCACAGACGGTTCACCAAGATTCACCCAGATCGTGGCCAATTTGGCATTGCCACCCGGTGCCACACCATCCACCACGAAAGCAAGGTTGGTGCAGTAGCGGCTGATTGTATGGAACGTGCTTCTCTGTGTGTCTGTTCCCGGGTCGAGATTGGAAAGATGCGGGTAAGTTTCCAGGCTGTACTGGTCGATTTCGATGTCTTTTGCGACGATCTGCTGAACGGTTCTGTAATTCAAACGGCCCTGGGCTTTAAGTTCGAGCATCAGATCCATGGCTCTGTCTTCGCGAGGCGTGTCGTCGTTTAGAGCGACCCAGAAGCTTGAATTGGTGCGATTGACAATTCCACAGAAATTGTTTCCGTTGTCGATCACTTTTCCGGCGCTGTTCAAAATGCTTTTCTTATCAGCTGAAAACTTGTAGCCCATGGGGGTAACGACCCTGTCAAGGCCCATGATCTGTGTGTCTGTATGCGTCAGGTAATCGGTGATATTTCCGATTACACCGTCATTTCCTATGAGGGCTCCGTCTTCATTGGCTACAAAACCTGTGTTGGCGTCTATTTTGTGCACTTTGATCCGACCGCCATATGCATAGACATCGGTCTGTGATTCCCCCGTTGTCAGTTCATAAAGAGCAGCTCCGCCTTTGGCGTCAATGACAACGAAGTTACCACTGAGAATGCGAGTTTGATTGGAACCCTCCAGATGCCAGCCAGCGATGTAGGCGTCAAACTCTGCAACAGTGGTGCATCGTTTGAGCGCATTGGACATGAGGTTGAGGTTTGCACTTGCAAGATACTCGTGGATGGGGCTTTCCTGATAAACGGTTGTGTTTGTTATGGCAAAACCTGCCTCATTTACTCCACCAGACTGTGCAGCTGTACCTCGGGTTCTGTCTATGACTCTGACGCTTCCCCCGGCCGCCACATTATCTGTATTGCCGGAACGAGCATAACTGGCCACTTCCTGCTCCCAGCTCAGGCTGTTATCCCTGCTTTTCCAGATAAGGGGCCTTCCAGTTGATGATGCTTTTGCCGATACAACAGCGATATCACAGGCTATGGTATCTGTTTCGAGCATGAACCCGAACATGAACAATGCCAGTATGGCCACTGCTGTACTCATTGCTTTTTGACGCTTAAACAGTTTCATTTTTTCCTCCAAACAAACGATGGTATTGCCATTATCGACACAGCGCATAATTTGACGATCGATCAGGTATTGGGTATGAAAACGATCGGATCAATTATGAACATTGTTCTAATTATGGTTAAAAAAACTCAAGATGATCAAATCCGCTCAGGAATTCCGGCCAATGAAGGTGTTGTTAAGAGCTGCACAATGTTATGTTGCGTTATCATTGTTAACTCTCGCCGCAAAGTGTCACGAAATTTCACATTTCAAGCGTAAATTAAATATAAAATAAGGATTACCCTGAGAGCCACTTACTCAAGATGCCTTGCGTTAAATAGACGTGCTCAATTTTTATCAGAGTTAGTTTTGTTCTTAGTAACCCATGAAAACTTTGTCTCGCCACTTTCCGGTTGTTCTATAAGTGACGTAAATTGCAACAAAAAATTATAGACAGAATACGGTGTCTTGTTTTGTCCGAATCTTTAACTATTGGAAAAAAAAATTAAAATCAATGATAAAATTGACGGTCGTTCAAAAAAATAATAAACAAAAAATGAGTATAAACCGAACGAAAATTATTATTTTCTTCAGAATAAAAATTGGGGCCACTAAAAATTGAAATGGTCTGGGGCTTGTTTTTTTAAAAACGTGATGTGCGAATCTCAGAGTCATGTCACCTGGAATTCAAGTACATTGTTGCTTTTTTGAAGGGCATCCATTAAAACAACATGCTATTACCCTGTCTGAGTCTGAAAACAGGCCTTATCAATAGGAAGTCGAGAGGAAGTCGCCAAGATTAAGAAAGCACCAAGAATTGGCAACACACGCAGATTGATACGTTAAAGTAACCCCTTTGTTCAAGAATGATCCTATTTAATTCCGGTTGCTTGGCCATGATGCCGAGTGCAATGAAAGTTGATCCTGGGTCTCATGTATTATTGGCGAAGTTCTGACGAGGAAATAATGAGGGGCAGGCAATGAATAAAAAAGAATTTAAAGTCAAGGGAACGGCAGAACCCCAAACAGCCCACCACGCCTTGAAAAGAAATACGGAGGGAATGATGGGGGGATTTATCATTATTGGACTTCCCCATGGCGCGAAAATCGATGATCTTGAGCTTGTGGAGCATATCAAACGTCATTCGAAGAATAGCCCCATCGTTATGCTGGCTGGTGATAATTCTGAAAGCCAAATTGAAGCAGCTCTTAAAATAGGTATGAGCGATTTTTTCAAGTGGCCATGTCAGGCCAAGACAATCCTTGAAAGATTTAAAATCAGGATGCATGAGAATCTGTTGGAACCTTCTTCTGATTATTCGGAATCAGATGGCTTTGTTACGGGCAAGAGCCCTCTGATGAAAAAGATAAAGGATTACTTGAAAAAAATTGCTGTTACGGACAGCAATGTTCTTTTAACCGGTGAGACCGGTACCGGAAAGGATATCGCAGCGGAATACATTCATAAAAACAGCATACGCAAAATACGACCGCTATTATGTGTCAATTGCACGGCTTTTCCTGAAACCCTTCTCGAAAGTGAGTTGTTCGGTTATGAGAAAGGGGCTTTTACCAGCGCAATGACGGCAAGGCCAGGAAAGTTCGAGATGGCCTCAGGTGGGACGTTGTTTCTCGATGAAATCGGGGATATGGGTATGAGCGCTCAGGCCAAAATTTTGAGAGCCATCGAAAAAAAAGAGATATGGCGTATTGGCGGGGATAAACCCTATTTATCAGATTTCAGACTGATTACAGCCACAAACCGTAATCCGGAGCATCTTATTGATACAGGTCAATTCAGAGAGGACTTGTATTACAGGTTGAATATTGCCCGAGTCCACCTCCCGCCTTTAAGAGACAGAAGAGAAGATATCGAAGAATTGACCCATTACGCCATAGGTGTTTTGAACAGGAAACTTAATACGAGGATTCGAGGGGTTTCATCAGAAGTTAAGACCCTGTTTCATACATATGACTGGCCTGGAAATGTTAGGCAGCTGAATAATGTCATCGAGGCGTCGTTTATTAATTCACCCCTCCATATCATTACGTATCATGATCTCCCGGAATCATTCAGAATGCATTTTTATTCCAAAAATCAGAATCATAACGGCGAATGTGACGAGTTGCAGCGCGTTCTCCTGGAAACAGGCTGGAACATATCGAAAGCAGCTGAAAAAATGAGTGTATCCCGGATGACACTGTATAGAAAAATGAATAAATATCGAATTACCCGTTAAGAATTAACCCTCATTCCCCCCCCCTCCAATTCATTTTGAAAAAACATATTGTGACATTATTGCATGTGATAATACATTGAATCTATGCATTTTTAAATAGATTTGTGTCAATGTGTTACATTGCAAGCTCCTTGTTTGTTACATATTGATATCAAGAATCTTGCGATTATAATAAATAGTATCAATAAGTTTCTCTGATTGATGCTTCACGCATGATTCTTTTTATGTAACATCACTATTTCTGACCCTATGATTATGATTTCATCAACCTTTCAATAATGCAGAACTTATCAGTACGTTACCTCTTAAGTGATTAAAAACAATACTGGTGGCATCATTATTGCTCAGGATAAATTTATTCATTATCAATAAATAATCAACAAAAAACACAAATAAAAAGAACACTCGTCTCAGGCGATCTAATAATAATGACTGGAGAATACTACAAAAATTCCATTGAACACCTGACTGCGGAGTTGGAGCGTATTGATCTGCTGATAAGAAATCAGTACCAGCTTGCGAAACATCAATTTGAAAAGAAAGGTGAATTCCACGGTTTATATATTTCGGAAGATGAAGTTGAAACTTATTTAAAAAATCCTCTTGGGCTTCCTTTATGGGCACGTTCTGAACATTCGCTAAAAAACTATTCAGATTATATTGATCTGGAGCAGGCCATAGAAAAAAGGGTTCTTGAAAGCAACAAGCTGGGTATAGACCTTCGTCTGGGTCGAATGTCACAGGTGTTCGGGCTTGAACATTCGGACGTGGACCTCCTTCTGATCTGCCTCGCATCAGAATTGAATTCCGGTTATGAAAAGATTTTCGCCTACCTTCAGGATGATTTCACACGAAAAAAACCTTCGGTGGAACTGGCGCTCAATATCCTGTGTACTTCATTTCAGGAAAAAATGATGTTGCGGAAACGTCTGAGATCAGGGTCACCTCTCATAGATCAGCGGATTATCCATGTGGATGATGATCCTGCTGTTCAGAATCTACCGTTCATATCCCGTTTCCTCCATGTGGATGAGAGGATTGTCGCCTTTCTTTTTGATGAAAACATTTTGGACCCTCAACTGAACAATGTGGTTCGTCTCGTTAAACCGGACAAGGGATTTGAAGAACTGGTCCTGTCGGAGAATATCAAATCGTCTTTAAAAGCTTTTTCAGAAAATCACGACCAAAACCGAAGCACCGTTCTTTATTTTTACGGACCCTATGGAACAGGGAAAAAAAGCGCTGCTGAAGCGATCTGTCTTGCATGGGAAAAAAGCCTATTTGTGGCGGATGTGGGTCGAATCACCGGCCCGGACGCCAATGACGTATCTCTGATTGTCCGTAAGATCATCAGGGAAGCGGTTCTGCAAAATGCCTGTATTTATTGGGACCATGGTGAAACGCTGTTTAACGAAGACAGAAAACGGTTGTTGAGTGACTTTATGGGGTCCATCGAAGCGTCTGGCGTTTTATGCTTTCTGTCCGGAACAAACCCATGGGAGCCCCGGAATCAGTTTTGCGGAGGTTTCTTTGTCCCCTTTGAGTTTCCACTCCCCTCCTATGACCAGCGCATGGATTTGTGGAAAAGACAGCTGACTGCTGAAAACATGGGGCATGACGTGGACCCAGCCTCTCTTGCAGCCGGATTCATGTTCAGCGGCGGGCAGGTCAGGGATGCGGTTCAAACGGCAAAAAGTCTATCACTAAAAAAGACGTCCGATGGAACTAAAATCTCAGCCCACGATCTTCGAACAGCATGTCTGCTCCAGTCAAACAGAAAACTCGCCACACTGGCAAGAAAGATCACACCGTCATGTACCTGGGATGACATTGTTCTTCCCCCAGACAGACTTGAGCAGTTGAAAGATATTGTGAATCACGCCAGGCACAAGGCCCTTGTTTTTGACAGCTGGGGTTTTGGCCGGAAGCTGTCTTACGGCAAAGGTCTGAATGTTTTGTTCGCAGGTCCGTCGGGAACAGGCAAGACCATGTCGGCTGAAATCATGGCCGCTGATCTCGGGCTCCACCTTTATAAGATTGATCTGGCCCGTGTGGTCAGCAAATACATCGGAGAGACGGAAAAGAACCTGTCGAAAATCTTCGAAGAAGCGGAAACGAGCAATGCCATCCTTTTTTTTGACGAAGCCGATGCGATTTTCGGAAAACGCAGCGAGGTCCATGACTCACATGATCGCTATGCCAATATCGAAACCAGCTATCTGCTCCAGAGAATGGAAGAGTACGAAGGGATCACCATTCTCGCCACCAATTTCAGACGGAACATGGATGATGCCTTTGTTCGACGTATCCAGTATGCGGTGGAGTTTCCGTTTCCAGAAAAGCATGACAGGCGGGCAATCTGGACAAAAACTTGGCCCCATGAGCTGCCACTTTCAGATGATATCGACTTTGATTTTCTTGCCGGACGCTTTGAAATGAGCGGCGGTAATATCAAAAACATCTGTCTGAATGCCGCGTTTATCGCAGCAGCCAACGGAAAAACCGTGACCATGAATCACCTGATGAAAGCTACGAGGAACGAGTACAGGAAGATGGGGAAGCTGCTGATGGGAGGCGAGTTTCTGGAGTTGAAAAGTGCCTCTTTTTGAATGGAGTAATTGGATTACACAAAATGCTAAAGAATACTGATGAAGGAGTATTAAACCGGCCATGATCGTTGACCTTGACAACAGCCTTGCTGAGCTTCTGAAACAGGAACTGCTTCCTGTGATCGGATCATCGGTGAACATCAGTTTTGCCACGCCGGACGGTGATTTTCCTCCATCTTCGGTGACACTTCCTGCCGTGGATCTTTTTCTGTACGATGTCCGGGAAAACATGGAACTCCGGTCAAACGACTGGATCATCACAAAGAACAGCGACGGGTCAACAACACGGAAACGGCCACCGGTCCGGGTGGAATGCTCCTATATGATCACGGCCTGGCCTGCTGAAAGTACGCCCAATCCACCCCAGGACGAACATTATATGCTGGGCGAGGTGATGAAAGTTCTACTCCGCCATCCTGTTCTTCCCAACGGAATACTGAAAGGCAGCCTGAAAGATCAGGAACCGCCCCTTCCCACAGTGACACTCCAGGCGGGACAGCTCCAGAGTCTTGGGGAGTTCTGGCAGGCTCTGGGAGGAAAACCCAAGGCTGTGTTGAATTACAAGGTCATTATCAGTGTTGATGTTCATAAAACCCTTGTTTCAGGGCCGGCTGTCATCGACAAACACTTGAAATTCAAAGTGGGCACTGAGGAGGACTAACGCTTGGCTGTTTTTGAAACCATACGACATCAGGTCACCATCGCCGGAAAGGTGAAGGACAGGGTCACGGGAAAGCCTTTGGAGGATGTGTTGATTGAAATTGTGGACGCTCCTCCGGCATACCTTGCCATGATCGACACTCAATCCCGTATCTACGGTGCAGCCTGGGCAACCATGGCCAAGCGCCCGGACAGAACCGTGACTCGTCCCGACGGCCATTTCCATTTTATGGATCTGCCGGACGGAACTTATACGGTGACGGCTTCGTGTAAACGGTTTGGAAAAAGGTACGGAACAGCCGAACGTGATGTTACGGTAAGCCGCACACCCCAGGGGAATGTGATTCTTGTTTCATCGGATATTCTTCTTGCGCCAAGCACGGTGAAAGGGAGGATTTTGAGACAGGGGGCATCCACGCCGGTGATCATGGCAGAAATCCGGGTGTCAGGAAGCCTTGAATACAGCCACAGCGATGAAAACGGAGATTACATTCTGGCCGGAATAGAGGCTTCGGCAGCATGTCCACGGTCGATCACCGTTTCAGCCGTGGGGTATCAGGACAGAACCCTTGATGTTCTACTTCCCGCCGCTGGCGATGAAGTTGTTTTAAATATACAGATTGCACCTCTTTAACGGGTTTTACGGGGTGCCGGAATGATGAATTGTTTTGGCGATATTTTGAATGAATGTGAGTTACGTTTCCTATCATCATAGTTAAGGAGGTAAGATCATGGCACAGTACCTTTCACCTGGTGTTTATGTTGAAGAAATACCATCCGGGATCCAGCCCATTGCAGGGGTGGGCACCAGCACGGCCGGTTTTATCGGCGTTTTTTCAGACAGCACGCTGACCATTCCTGTGAGTTCGAGCCTTGCCAAAGCCGAGGCCATTGGCACAGGCGACGGCACCGCCACTGTTTTTAATCTGGACAACTATCCGGTGCTCACAACATCCGGCTCCTTTGAAATCCGGGTGAACGGCGCAGCAGTGACAGCCACATTGTCAAACGACACAACAAGCGAAGTGTCACAGGTGACTTTTTCAACGGCTCCTGCCGATGATGCCGTGATCACGGGGGATTATGTCTATGAATACGTGACAAGCATCGTTACGCCTCTGGCTGCCGGTGAAGTGAAACTCTGCACCAATTTCAATGAGTTCAAGAAGTTTTTCGGGGGTTTTTCCACAAGCACAGAGCAACGTGCGCTGGCCCATGCTGTTTACGGCTTTTTCAACAATGGCGGTACACGCTGCTTTGTGGTTCGGGAATCCGCAACCACAACCGTCGCCTCATCGGCTCTGGCAAAATTTGAAGCCATTGACGAGATCGCCATTGTGGCGGCACCCGGAGTGATTGATGACGGCGTGAGAAGTGATATCGTCACCCATTGCAAGATCAAGACAACGGATCGTTTCGCCATTTTCGACAGCGCGGAAACCGTGGAAGACAGTTCAGGCAACCTGAATCTCGCCCTGCTTGATCCTTCAAACACAGCGAACATCCTGCCTGATAATTCGGATTACGCTGCTTTCTATTTCCCCTGGCTTGAAGTGTTCGATCCGGCCACCAAAATCCAGTTCCCCAAAGGAAACGGAAGGATCTGCGTTCCGCCGTCAGGCCATATGGCCGGTATTTACGCCAGGGTTGACACGGCCCGTGGCGTTCACAAAGCACCGGCAAATGAAGTTCCCATGGGCGTTCTGGGGCTTAAATACAATATCAGCAAAGCCCAGCAGGACGGTCTGAACCCGCAAGGTGTGAACTGCATCAGGGACATGAACGGCAATATCCGTGTCTGGGGCGCTCGTACCATCGGTGGTGACAAAAACGGCGAATGGAAGTACATCAACGTGCGCCGACTGTTCCTTTTCTTACGTGAATCCATCGACGAAGGAACCCAGTGGATCGTTTTCGAACCCAATGACATGGCGCTGTGGGCCAAGATCAGACGGAATATTTCGGCTTTCCTCACCAACGTATGGCGGTCCGGCGCTCTTTTCGGAGCCACACCCCAGGAAGCGTTTTATGTGAAATGTGATGAAGAAACCAATCCCCCCGATGTCCGCGATCTGGGTCAGGTGGTGACGGAGATCGGGGTGGCTGTAGTGAAACCTGCTGAATTCGTGATCTTCCGTATCAGCCAGTGGGCAGGCCCCGGAGAGTGAAATCGGCATAAACCATAAAAATGGCCGTCATCCGCTATTGGACGCCAACACGTTCGACGTTGGACGTTCATTTTTTTGTTCATTACTTGAAAATTTCTTAAGTCAACAACATTGGGTTGCAAACCCGCCCATGTTGAGCGATTCGAAAGACCCAGCTCAATTCTAAATATAAAGGTATGACCATGGCCGTATCCATGAATAAGGCATACAAGACACCCGGTGTTTATCTGGAATCCCAGGTTCCCGAAAAGGAATTCGTTCTTGAAACGGGGATTCCCGTGTTTGTGGGTCTTATAAGGAAACGAGATCTCGATGCTGCCGGGATGGGTTCGCGGATCAGGTCAAGCCAAAAGGCAGGGGTGGTCAGAGTCGAACCTCTGTCACAGGTTGCCTACGGTTACAAATCAGGGCTTGCGGATTATTTTCCCATGTTCACCACCTTTGCCTCCGTCAAAGAGGCCATGGGGGATTTTTTGAACCTTGCCTTTCTTGGGCTTGCCCTGCGCGGTTTTTATGAAAACGGCGGGAAGAAATGCTTTGTTCATCCGGTGTGTTACGACGACGATCTCTGCCTTGTCCACGAGGCCATGACCCAGGCTCTTCTCGAACTGGAAGACCTCACCGGTGCGGATCTGATCTGTGCGCCGGATCTGGGATGGCTGTACAGGGAAGATGAAACCGTTTCTGCGGAAGATGTTTTCGAAATGCAGAACAGGATGCTCGGCCATTGCGTCAGAATTACCGGTCGGTTTGCAGTGCTGGATGCCCTTCCCGGTGCGGACACGAATGCTGTGATTGTTCAGAGAAAGAGTCTCAAAGGTGATAACGGTGCGTTGTACCACCCCTGGCTTAAAACCATGGGGGCAGGAGACGCAGGTGAACAGGTCATGGCTCCGCCCTGCGGCCATGTATGCGGGATTTTCAAGCGCAGCGATGATGCCAAAGGAGTTCATAAAGCCCCTGCCAACGAGGAAATCCAAGGGGTTACTGATGTTGAAACATGGATCGGCAACAGCGAACAGGATGCCCTTAATCCGGAGCATGTGAACTGTATCCGGTCGTTTCCGGGCCGTGGCATCAGGATATGGGGTGCAAGAACCGTATCCCGTTATCCAGAATGGACCTATGTGAACGTGCGACGTTTGTTTCTCACCCTGTCACGCTGGTTGGAAGGCTATATGACGCGCCTGGTGTTCGAACCCAACGGTTCGGCTCTCTGGGCTCGAATCACCCGCGAGATTACGGGATTTTTGAACAGCCAGTTTCTTGCCGGAGCCCTCAAGGGAAACAGAGCCAAAGAGGCGTTTTACGTGACTTGTGACAGCAGCACCAATACGGAAGATATGCGTGATCTGGGCTGTGTTGTGACAGAAATCGGGCTGGCCCCGGCGTCACCTTGCGAATTCATCATCATCCGCATTGTTCATTCAGATGGCGGAACGTTGATAAGTGAAGGGCCTGATATTGATCAGGGGCAGGGCGGAACCGTAACGCCTGTTGTGAGTCCCGTGCTTCCGGCTGTTGTCATCACCCATATTGAATACACCGTTGAAGGACCGGATTTCCGGGGTGAATACGTGGTGATTGAAAACAGAGACACCCGTGATATGGAACTCGGCAACTGGACTCTGCTGGACATGGCCGGGCATGTGTACACCTTTCCCAACCTTACCATCGGTCGGGGCAATGTCTGTCGGATCTGGACAAGGACGGGAACTGATTCTACCCAGGATCTGTTCTGGGGCATGAACCATGCTGTGTGGAACAATACCGGTGACCAGGCTGTGCTTCGTGATCGGGTGGGGCGAACGGTTTGTGTTTATGGTTATGCTGGGAGGTAACCCGGGGTGGTTATGAATGAAGAACATCGAACATTCAACATCGAATGGTTGCTGATCTGGCTGTGCGGGACTTGTAGGGGCAGGACCTTGTGTCTGCCCTTTGGTTACTAAAAATTAATCATCATCTTGATTACGAAACTTAATAGATGGTAGGCGGAATCGCCAAAAATACAACGAGATATAGTTAATAAACAAACGTCAAACAAAAAAGACTTAACCAACTCAAACAGGAGGAAAACATATGGCAACTGGAACCAGAATTGATCCGTATCGTTCGTTTAATTTCATCGTGGAGATCGACGGCATTGCACGGGCAGGTTTTCAGGATTGTTCAGGCCTTGATACGGCTCAGGACCCGGTGGAATACAGGGAAGGAAAGGACCCGATCACGGTGCGGAAGCTGACGAGTCTTGTGAAATATTCCAACATCACTTTGAAATGGGGCACAACGGACGATAGCGAACTCATGGACTGGCGCAAAATCATCATGAGCGGCAAGGATGAGAGGAAAAACGGTTCCATCGTTCTTCTCGACGCCACCGGTGCTGAAAAAGTGCGCTGGAACTTCCGAAACGGCTGGCCCACAAAATGGACAGGCCCCACATTCAACGCAAAAGCCAGTGAAGTGGCCATTGAAACTCTTGAAATCGCCCATGAGGGACTGGAAAAAGCATAAGGAATTGAAGAATCATGACCATGCAGACTGAATTCCCTTTTACGCTGCCAAGGGGCTATCTGGATTCCGAAGGAAATGTTCACAGGGAAGGTGTCATGCGGCTGGCAACGGCTTACGATGAGATTGTCCCCATGAAAGATCCCAGGGTTCAGGCAAACCCCGGTTATCTGATCATTATCCTGCTGTCCAGGGTGATCACGAAACTGGGAAATCTGGATTACCTGAACCCCAAGATCATTGAGGGCATATTTTCGGGAGATCTTGCCTATCTTCAGGATTTTTATCAGAAGATCAACGATCATGGGAGCAGCCGACTTGGTGTGGTCTGTCCCCATTGTGAAAAAGAGTTTCATGTGGAGACCCAAATCTCGGGGGAGTAAAGAGCTATCCCCTCGAACGGCTGTTCGAGGAGATAGCCTATGTCGCATATCACTTCAACTGGGATCAGGACCGGATCATGTCCATGGAACATCGGGACAGACAGCAATGGGTTTCTGAAATCGCAAGGATCAACCGGCGGATGAACGAGGATAACAACGGAAAAGAGAGGCCTCCATGGTGATCGGACAACGAAACGACCCCTACCGTTCATGCAACTTCCTGATCGAAATCGAGGGGGTGGCTGTGGGAGGCTTTTCAGAAATCACGGGCCTTCAGGTTGAAACGGAAGTCAAGGAATACCGTGAAGGCGGTGAAAACGGATATATCCACAAACTGGCCGGTCCCAGTCGCTATGTTCAGAATCTTGTGCTGAAAAACGGTTTCACTGCGGACAGAACGTTGTGGGACTGGTATCAGGACAACAGAAACGGCGTGGTGGAAAGGAAAACAGGGTCCATCGTTCTTCTGGATATGGCACAGGCTGAGGTGGCTCGTTATAATTTTTATGAAGCCTATCCGGTCCGATGGATCGGGCCGAGCTTGAATGCGCTGCGGGCCGAAGTGGGTATCGAAACGCTGGAACTTGCCCATCACAGGCTTGAAAGATCTTAAAGGTTTTTTGAGGATTTATGACGGATCAGGGCGAAATCAATGAAAACAAGGGTGAAGGTATGGACCCTTTAAAACGGTTTGAAACAGGCGGGCGTCCACCTGTTTTTCCGGCAGCGGAATACGCTCGCTCCCTTTTCCACCGTCATGACATCGTCACGTCCATTATACCTCTTTCTCAAAAAATTCTAAGCCGTTACAGCACATCACACAGGACAGTTCAAGGAAAGATGGCTGACCTTCCTCTTGTTCAGGCAAGACACTTGGAGGGATATGGTCTCAAAGCTTCAAATCGTGGGATGGATATAAAAACAGGTGTGATCCCCACACCGCTCCCTGGTACTTTTGATGCTTCTGATGTTAAGCCAACTGTTCATGTTGTCCAGGCAAGAAGTATTGAATCCGGGGGGCGGATATCAAAAAACGATTCTGGGCTTGAAACCAGGAGCAAAGAGGAAACTCCATGGGTGACCATGGCCCGCAATCGGCCCATTGTTCAGGCGAAAAGCTCGGGAGAACGCAGGGCAACAGGCCCACTTTCCAGTTTTGAACGGCCAATGGCCCGGAAATCAGGTGAGGGAATTGCCGTTAATCCCACAGGGACGTCGATTCGTTCGATGATCTCGAAAAATGTTCCGAATATCAGCCCCATGGAAGGCGACAGAGGCAGCCAACCCAAAGAAGCTCTGCATGTAGATCAAGCTCAGGCTGGAGCACAACCTGTGACCACTGAACAGGCAGTTATTGTTCAGCGTCAAACAAGCGGGACAAACCAACCGGACATGGTTGTGAAACGTGGAGTAACCGAAGCAAATAGCCTCGCACCTGATAACGGGGAAAGTTCGAAGGCTGAGCCCATGGCTGTATCCGAATCCAGGCAACCACTGACAGTTGAGAAAAATTTGGACGGAATCGCTGTACAACGTAAGGAACAGGCTCAAGGAATCAGAACGGAAACCGGATCGGCAGAAGCATCGGTGGATAGCAAAAACAAATCCTTTCAGGTCGTCATACCTGCTATTCAAAAAAAAACTGAAAATCAGGGATTTGAAAACACTGCCCTGGTTTTCAGGAAAGAGAACTTCGGAGATGTGACAGGGGTAGAACTAGTCACATCTTCAGATAAGACTATAAATTCCTCGGCCCAGACCAAGGGGCAAACGATTCGGGTTGAATCACAGACAGCTGATGTCAAATCCCAATCAGCCGGTTCTGTTGTTCAGGCAAAATCATTGGAAAATGGAGTGGCTCATTTGCCACTTGTTCAAACAAAGATCATGGGTAGGGAAGATAAAGGTCAAGGTTTAACAGCAGAACGTGGGATCGGACACAGGGTTTCGGTGATCCGCCAAGCCCAGAATGTATCATCATCTGGAACGACAAGTTTTTTGCAGCCATTGATTCGACCTTTTCGGCCTTTGGCCACCGGCCAGAGTAATCGGACAGGAAAAAAAGAAACAGGGCATGTTCAAAGAAAGTCGGTCGGATCATCATGGATGCCCATTCAAACAGCTGGAATGGTAAGTGAACCCATGGTTCAGGATAAGGTCCTTCCTGTCCTGTCCGTGGGTCATCCCTTAGGTGGCACACAGGAAAACGGTTCTGCCCAGATGAAGGTGGATCGTTCTCTTGATTCTTCAAGTCCTTATGAAAACGCCATGGATATGCCCATGTCCCTTGGAATGACCGGTGGAAACGTGATGGAAAAAGTGTTTCAGCGTGTTGAAAACAGGATGAACCGGAGTGAGGATGTCCAATCAACAGGAGTTGCATCAGCTCAGGCTCCAGCTATGCCGTCAGCCGCTATCATTTCTGAAGCAGCAACGGCGGGTTTCGGTCAGGGCTCTTTAGACATCCAGGCTATGGCTGATCAGGTTTACGCCTTGATCATGGAAAGGCTTTCCGTTGAGCGCGAGAGTCTGGGGTTGTGATTGCGGTGGCGGCTGTGAGTGGCGGCGGATTATTATAAGGATGGGGGCATTTGTCGGGTTTCGTTCCTCTACCCGACCTACGATGGTCTGATGAGGACTCGAAGGAATTTTTCGAAGCAGACGGTAGGATGGGTGAAGCAAAGCGTAACCCATCAACGCGTGGGTGAAAAGGTTAATATTAGTTAGGCCTGTTTATATATTTGGGAGAGATTATGGAACTGGAAAAAGCGACGATCAGCCATTACGATCCTGATGCCATGAAGGTGAAGGGGGAAGCGATCAAAGTGCTGTTCAATCCCACCCAGTACCGGCTTTCCAGGTCGAATCAGTTCGGTGAAGTGGCGGTTCCGGGTTTACCTGCGTCCCTGATTCAGTTTGGCAAAGGAAATTCCAGCACTCTGACCATGCAGCTTTTTTTCGATACGTTTGAACGAAAGACAGATGTCCGGGAACATACAAAAAAGATCACCGGACTTCTTGATATCAATTCGGAACTCCATGCCCCGCCTGTTCTGGTGTTCAGCTGGGGACAATTGAATTTTGTCTGTGTTCTTGAACGGGCTGAACAGACCTATGATCTTTTTCTGTCCGATGGAACACCTGTTCGAGCCACCATTGACGTGACATTCAAGGAGTATTTCGACGGGAAAAAACACGGAGCTAATCTCCAGTCCGCTAATTTTGCCAAGCGTTATGTGGTAAAGCGGCGTGATACCTTGAGCGGAATTTCCGGTCATTTTTATGAAGATCCCGGTTTGTGGCGTTTTATTGCCGAAGAGAACGGAATTGATGATCCTCTTTCCATACAGCCGGGGCAGGTGCTGGTGATTCCGGCGATTGAGTGAGAGGTTTGATTTAAAATGAATGTACTGAATGAAGAACAAATGAACATCGAACATTGAACGTCCAACATCGAACATCGAATTGTGGATCGGGCCATTTTTATAAGGGCGAATGGGGAATTCCAATGAGTAACAACGAATGGACCTGTGGATGAATTCGGGAAAAACCGAATTTACACTGTTGGGCATTCGACTTTGAACGTTAATACAGCACCGCCAGTGAGAAAATCTTTGAAAAACAGCCACCGGTGGAGAATGAACCCATTCAACATTCGATGTTCAGTGTTCGATGTTCAAAAAAATCTGTAATTTGTAGGATGGGTGGATGCATATTTATTGTTCCAGACCGGAGGCGTTTTTAAGTAAATGATACCCTATTCACCTTCATATCTGATCAAGATCAACGGGACAGAGCTGCGTCATGGTGTCAGTGTGAATGTGATGTCGGTCAGCATCACCGATACCTGCGACAGGGCTGATTCGTTTAATTTAAGGATCAGTGACCGCCATGAGAAGCAGGGGCGGTTTGCCGCAGGGGCGTCGCTCAAGTGGATGGACAGCGCGTTGTTTGACGAGGGGTCGGAAATTGAGATTGAGCTGGGGTATGTGAACCATATGACCTTTAAATTTAAAGGGGAAATCACGGCGGTGAGCGCCAGTTTTCCGGCTTCGGGCAGCCCGGAACTCCAGGTGCGCGGTTTCAGCCATTACCACCGGCTTCAGCGGAAACGGAGAACAAAGGCATTCGAAAGTTCCAAGGCCAGTGATATTGCCGAGGAAATTGCCAAGGACATGGGTTTTAAAGCCGAAGTGGATAAAACCGACGCGGAGCATCCTCACACCTTGTCTGAAGATGAGACCTACGAAAGCATTCTAAAGTCAAAGGCACGGCCCATTGGTTTTGAGGTGGTTGTGAAGGAAAAGGTTCTTTATTTTCAGAAACCGGGATACCTCAAGAACCCGTCGCCTTCCCTGACTCTGGAATGGGGAAAGGATCTGGATAATTTCAGTCCCAGCATCGGGACCTACAGCATGCCCACGGAAGTGGTCGTCAGGTCTTCCCAGACCTCCAATGGCGGTGGGAAATCCGCGCTGGTCGGCACGGCCAAAGCCGGTGAAGAAAGTGTGAAGATGGGTGATAAAACAGGATCGGAGATTGCCAAGGAAATTTTTGGTGACAATCCGGTGAAAATCACCGAAAGCACCGTGGCTACCCAGAAAGAAGCCCGTGATATCGCATTGGCCCAGCTTGAAGCCAAAAGCATCGAATTTATCACCGCACGGGGTTCCTGCATCGGAAATCCCGACCTTAAAGCCCGGCAGGTGGTGAAAATCAAGGGGGCGGGCAAACGGTACAGCGGAAACTATTACGTGACATCGGTGACCCATACCATTGATGCCCGTGGCTTTCTGACCAGTTTTGAATTGAAGAGGAATGGACGATGAGTCTTCTCAACCTGATGAGTGCAGCAACAAGCCCCGGACGGGCTGGAGACCGAAGAATCTACGGCGTGGTGGTGGGCATCGTAAAAGATATCAATGACCCCAGAGGTCTGGGGCGGGTGAAGGTGGATTTCCCCTGGCTGGCTGAAGACAGCGATACCACATCGCCGGACGACCAGGAAGAACGGTCCCACAGTTTCTGGGCACGCATCGCCACCCTGATGGCCGGAAGCGGGCGGGGATCATTTTTTATTCCTGAAATCGGCGACGAAGTGCTGGTGGCTTTCGAGCACGGCGACATCAACTATCCCTTTGTTCTTGGCAGTTTATGGAACAGCGAAGATACGCCGCCCGAAACCATGGACAGCGACAGCAAGAACCATATCAGGGCCATTCATACACGAAGCGGTCATGTGGTCTCTTTTGACGATAATACCGATGACAAGGCAGCGGCCATAAGGATCACCAGTCAGGGCGGGCACAGCGTGACACTGGATGACGCAAGCGGTACAGGAAACATCACGGTGAAAACAGCGGGCGGCCATGCCATCACTCTGGATGACGAAGGTGGGACAGTCACCATGGAAGACAGTGCCGGAAACAAGCTGTGTTTTGATGCCAACGCCGGATCTCTCACCGTTGATACAAGCGGAAACCAGGCACTGAACAGCCAGGGAAACATCGATATCAAGGTCACGGGTTCGGCCACCATTGCCGCCACATCCGGCATTACCCTGGACAGCACCAGTGTCAAACTGGGGCAGGGGGCGTCCATGACGCTTGTGAACGATTCGTTCCTTACGGCGTTCAATACCCATATGCACACGGGGAACATGGGAGCACCCACCACGCCGCCTCTGGTTCCGGCCATTCCCAATGTTCACTCCACCATGTTCACCAAGGGGGCTTAGCTATGGGCCAGGAATTTTTAGGGGTGGGCTGGGCTTGTCCCATGTCATGTGATGAATCGAGCAAAGACATTGCCCTGTCCCGTTATGAAAAGGACGTGGAAGAGGCGATTCTGATCATATTGAAAACTGCGCCGGGTGAACGGGTGATGCGTCCTGATTTCGGTTGCGGTATCCATGAATACGTGTTTGCACCCAACAATGCCCAGACAGCCGGGATGATCCGGTTTCATGTGGAGCAGGCTCTTGCACGATGGGAACCACGTATTGAGGCCCTGAGTGTTCAGGTGAACTCAGATGCCTACCGGCCCGAGGTTCTTCTCATTGATATAGGCTATACAGTGCGGAGTACGGACAGCCGTTTCAATATTGTTTACCCGTTTTATCTGGAAAGAGGGGATGTGTAGATGGACATCACGGCTCCCGAATTGTACAGACTGACACGCGACGAGGTCATTGAAGTCCTTGAGAACGACCTGAAATCTCTGGATTTAGGCTGGGATGGCCGGGAAGGCGGTCCGGGCTGGGCTTTTGTGCGGCTGTTCGGTCGTTTGTCCGATCTGGCGGTCCAGCGATTGAACCAGGTACCTGACAAGCATTTCTTCGCTTTTTTAAACGCTGCGGGTATCGATTTCGTCCCTCCCACACCTGCTGAAACCGAACTGACGTTTACCCTGGCAGATGACGCACCGCCATCGGTTCTTGTTGCCCAGGGTTCCCAGATGGCCACGGCCAAATCGGAAACGGAAGCTGAAATCGTTTTTGAAACGGTAAAAGACGTTACGTTGAGCAAAACCAGCCTGATCAGGGCCGTGACTTTTGACCCGCGCTGCGTCAGCGACAGAACAGACGAAGCAAAAGGGGTTGAGGACACATCCTGGCCTGGGTTTGAGGGGACAGTTGAACGGATCAGGTCTCTTTACCTCGGAGATAAAATTCTTTTCACGTTTGATGACGACACCCAGAGGGCAGGCGCAACCATTACCCTCACCGTTGAACTGGAAACGCCGGGCCAACCGTTCATCGACGGATGGGTTGTTTCATGGTCCTATTTTGATGGGACAAACTGGACATTGTTACCCAAAGATGGGGTGAATGACAGCACAAACCATTTCAGCCGTAACGGTTCGGTTGTTTTTACAAAACTTCCCCCGCTTGTGGAAACCAGTGTTGGCAGCACATCATCTGTTTTTATCTGCTGCGCCCTTGAAGGTGGCTCCGGCAGGAAACACCTGCCCGTCCTTCGAACGATCACTGGTTCACGAAGCATCGGCATTTCATCAACTCCAGTTGTCCCTGCCCATGTTTATTGCGCCATGCAGTCCGGCACCGCTTTTGTTCCCGTCGATCCCATGGGTGAATTTTTTCCTCTGGGCCAGAAGCCTTCACGGCTTGATGCGTTTTATCTGAACGCCGATGATGCCTTCGTGAAAAACGGCGGTACAGTCAACCTGTCCCTGTCTGTTGATCATGCGCCGGATTCTCTGGCAGGAAAACCTGCTCCAACGGCTGTGGTCATCTGGGAATACTACGGAACCCAGGGCTGGACGGCCCTTTCGGGTGTTACGGCAACAAACCCTTCGTTTAGAACCGCCGGATCGGCAACGATCAATTTTACGGTTCCACAGATGACAAAAACAACCGTGGACGGAAAAGAAGGATTCTGGATCAGAGCCCGCTTGAGCTCAGGTGGATATGATACTCCAGGAACTGTGACCACCGGATCGGACAGAACCATGACCTGGGTTCCACCCACGTTGTCAGCTCCGCTGTTTAAAAATCTCAGTATGACGTTATCCTACACCCAGACGGCCAGCCAGCCATCGGTTCTTGAGTGTGTTGCCGGATCGGTGGACGGTTCGGGAACGGATTACTCAAGAGACCTCCAGACCGGGAAAGGTTTTTCACCGTTCAAAGCAGATGATGAAGGTCCATCCTGCTATCTGGGCTTTGATAGTGCCTTTCCCCCGGAACGATGGATTCAGATAAGAATGGATGTGGATGAGGATGTTCTGGAAGAAGAGTACGCCACACCTGTATCCTTTGAATATTACAACGGCAGGGGATTTGTCCCGCTGCGCGTTTCTGACGGAACATTGGGTTTTAAGACAAAAGGTTATCTGGGTTTCTTTGCGCCGGAAGACCATGGAACGTGCCAGTCCTTCGGGACTCAGGCTTTCTGGATCAGGATAAAGCCGCAACAGACTGGAGCGGAAGGCCCTTACCTTAAAACCATACGAACCAACACCGTTCCGGCGGTGAATGCCGAAACGTTCAGTGATCTGGTGCTTGGATCATCGGACGGTAAGGCGGACCAGACCTTCAGCCTGCCCAGAACAAAAGTGATTCCGGGCATTGTCCTTGCTGTTCTCGAACCGGACAGGCCAGGGGATGAAGACCTGATGGCCCTTACAGATGAAATCAGCGCATCGACTAGCCCAGGGCCGGCTTTTCCTTATGATTCGGATAAATGGGTCCGCTGGGTCGAGGTGGATGATTTTTATTCCTCAAGCGGTGAGAACAGACATTTTACCCTGGACCCCGTGAACGGCACAATTCGTTTTGGAGACGGGGAAAGGGGCGCCATACCGCCCATCGGGCAGAATAATATCAAGCTGGTGTCGGTCCGCTATCATGACGGTGCCAGAGGGAATGTGGCTGCCGGTGCTGTGGCTGTTGTGCGGAACCCTTCGGGGAGCCTTGTGTCCGTCAAACGTGTGACCAACGCCGAAGCTGCATCGGGCGGCTCCGATGTGGAGAGTCTTGACGATATCAGACAGCGCGGTCCGCAGCGTCTAAAGCACCGCCAGAGAGCCGTAACCCTTGAAGATTACGAGTGGATAGCCCGTGAAGCAGGCAGCGAAGTGCGGCATGCCAGATGTTTTCCCGTGATGGATGCCCTTGGAAAGATGAAGGCAGGCCATGTCACTGTTGTGGTCACCCCGGAAAGCACGGCCAGAAAACCCGTTCCCGGACCGGCCCTGATCAGGAAGGTCAGAACCTATGTTGAAGATCATGCCCTTGCAAACCTTATGACTGACAAGAACATCCATGTGAAAGGCCCGTCCTATGTGGAATGTTCCGTGAATGTCACCGTGACGCCTGTTTACCCGGAAAAGTCAGACCAGGTGGAACTGGCCATCCTCAAACGGCTGGAAGCGTTTCTTCATCCCCTGACCGGTGGGCCGGATCGCACAGGCTGGACATTGGGGCGCGATGTGTATCTTTCTGAAGTCAGCGCAGAGATCGAACAGGTGGACGGTGTGGATCATATGATCCAGCTTGAGCTTTCCGGCTCTCTTCAGCAGTTTTACATCAGTTTTCAGAAGGAGAAAAATCATTTCAGACGAGCACCGTTTGAACTTTTGTCAGGCAGCCGTGTGACCACTTTTGATGAAAGTATCCGCTGTCTTCTGGCCGATCCTGTTCTTTCAGGTTCACACATCGAGGCCATGACGGTTTATGGATTTAAAGAAGGGGATATGGTGAATGTTGTTTCTGATATTCAGGCTGAAATTCTTACAAATCTCAAAATCAGCCGGATTTCACCACGACCTTTTGACAGTGCTTCCAGCCAACCCTTGACCTGGGAAATCGGTTTTGAATTTCCCTTTGAACGACCGGCAGACTGGGATCAGCGTTCCGGACTGATGTCTGCTGACGGACGGATGAGAATGATGGTGATCGATGAAGAACTGACAGACGATGCCGGTAATGTGACCGGAATTGTGATCGCCGGATTCAAGCGGGGTGACAGGATCTGCGTGGTTCAGGGAACCCTCAGAGAGCCTTCTCTGGAATTTATTCCCGTTTCAACTGTGCGGATTTCCACACACCGCGTGTATGTACCGGAAGACTGCCTTGTTTACTCCGGAACCCATGACGTGGATATGAAGTTAGGAGATTGATATGACCCTGCCTCTGCCAGAACTGGATGACCGGCGCTACGATGATCTCGTTGAAGAGATCATCAGCCTGATCCCCAGATATGCTCCAGCCTGGACTGACCACAACCCGTCTGATCCGGGCATTATGCTCATTGAGCTTTTTGCCTGGCTGTTCGAGTCTATGATGTACCGGCAGAACAGGGTGACGCTGGCCAGTGAACGGACGTTTCTGAAACTCTTGAACGGACACCTTGACGGAACCGTGGATGACATGTCGGGTCTTGACCTGAAACAAGCCCGGGCAAAGACAATCCAGAATCTCCGCACACGGTTCAGGGCCATCACAGCGGATGATTTTGAAACCCTTGTGCTGGCCATGGATGAGCCCAAAATGGCCAGGGTCAAATGCCTTGCCGGTTTGAATCTGGAAGCTGAAGATCCGGAAACGCCGCGGACTGGCCATGTGAGTCTGATCCTTGTTCCCCATACAACCGATGACAGGGTGAGAACCCCTGTGCCAGCCCCGGTGGATATGGAAAAGGTTTTCGATCACCTGAACCAGCGTCGTCTGATCACCACACGGGTACATGTGGTGGCTCCTGTTTATGTGAAGATCTGCCTTGATGTGGTTGTGGCAGCCAGGACCAGAGAGAGTCAGACTGAACTTAAATCACGGGTGGCCGATGCTCTTCGCCGCTTTTTTCATCCCCTTTATGGCGGATACGATGGGCACGGCTGGCCGTTCGGGCGTTCCGTTCATGCTTCTGAAGTGTACCAGCTTATCGAGGGGCTTTCAGGGGTGGATTACGTGGACTCTCTTATCCTTTATAAAATGGACGGCGGAGAGTTTAAAGACAGCGGCACTGAAATCGACATCAATCCCAACGCGCTTGTGGATTACGACGAGGACAACGGAATAAACGCCATAAGGATATTGAACAGCTATGAGTGAGGCCAGAGAGTAACATGAGCATTGAAAAGAGCCAATATCTTGATTTTTTACCGGCCCATTTCCAGGAGAACGATTTTCTGGGGAAATTTCTCCTTCCCTTTGAAAAACATCTTGACGGACTGGGAGCCATTCTTGACAGGATTGCCACGGTTTTCGATCCCTATCTGACCGACCCGGATTTCCTGCCATGGCTTGGCACCTGGGTGGCCCTGGTTCTGGACCCGGACTGGGACGAAGCCAAGCGCCGGGAACTGATCTCAAAAGCCGTTGATCTTTACCGTCATCGGGGTACGGTCAAAGGGCTTAAGGAATACCTGAAAATCTACACAGGTCTTGAACCTGAAATCAGGGAATGGAGCTGGCCCGGTGGTATGCAGGTCGGTGTTTCGTCCATGATCGGCGGTTTGTTCGGCCAACCGCCTTTGCCTGTGGATTTTCCGGCTGAGCCTTTGATCACGGATCTTTCTCCGCTGGCACATGTCAGTCGTTACGAGCCGGAATATAAAGATTATTACGTGGTGGAACGCCTTGACGGAACCGAGCCGTTCTGTTTGTTTTACGCTGTGAATTCACCTCAGGCGGTTCATGTGGAGTTCAATTATGAAAATCAAGGGCTTCCAACGGAAACGCCCTTTGTAAGAATCACGGATCAGGACGGACATGTTACGGAATTCAAACCGGCCACTGTCAGCAGACGGGACGGGGTGATTCACGATGTGTATCCCCTTGAATCCGGCCAGGGATTTTCCGCAGAATACAAAGGAGACACCTTTCTCATCGACGAGCTTTTTGGCGAGGATTTTCTTCCCTACCGATTCATCGTGGATGTGAAGATTCCGCCTGACCAGCGGGACAAGGTGAGGATGGACAAGGTGAAAGCTATCGTTGACCTGGAGAAACCGGCCCACACGCTGTACTACCTGAAACTCACCTATGTGGAAAGTCGTGTGGATTTACAATACATGCAGATCCAAGTTCGCTCCGACATCGGTATCAATACGGTGATAGGTTGATATCAAACATTTTGAAGGGGAAAAACATATGAGCATAACCAGCAGATTGAACTATTTCACGGGGTTCTTTACCACAGCCGGAGACTGGACTGCGGAACAGGACTACCATATCCAGAAAAGGAAACTCCACAACAGACGGCTCCATTCACCGGGTGTAATAACAGGCGAAGGCCTGGAACTTATGGTGGAAGCAACGGGAGGCTTGAACATCACCCTTTTACCCGGTGCGGCTCTGGACGGTGACGGTAACGAGCTGTATCTGTCTGAACCCAGGGTTTTTACAGTGAACCCGGCACTTTACACCTTGCCCGCCACGGTTTACATCGGGGTCCGGTACACAGAAGCGGCCAGCCATCTGGTCCAGAATATGGAAATCCCCCAGTACAGCGGATACACCCGCATGACCGAAAGTGTGAGCCTTGTTCTTGATACAGTGAAACCGGATAACAAAACCGTTATCGAAATTGGGCGCATACAGCTTCAGACAGGTGTCACAGCCATTTTAAATCCTGTGGATCCTCTCGTCCCCCAGGCCAATGAGATCGACAGACGCTATGTGATCCGGGCCGGAGCCCTTGGCCTGATCCCGGAAAGACTTCCGATGGTAACACGGGAGAGAATCATCGAACTGATGATGCGCCTTCGGAAAGATTTTGCTGTTCTTGACCTCAGATTCCCCGTGCCGTCGTCAGGTGATGTGCGGCACGGGGTTTTAACTGTAGAGATGCTGGCCAGAACAGACGGGCTGACCGAGTCGTCGATGGCAGGAATCCTTTTCTCCCTTGCCGTGATCAGCCATGACGTGGGACAGGAAATTGCCATAAAATATCCGCCGGTGGCCATGGTGATCGAGTTTGACACCTATATGCAGACGGTGGCCGCTCTTATCCATGCCATCCAGCAGGGAGAATCGGTGGAAACCTTTTTAAACCGGATGGACGCTGTGGGAATTGCCGCACGTGAACTGGCTGAGCTTATTCTTCAACTGCCGGTGGCTAACACCGGTGAGGATATGACAACCACCGTCGATGACGGAAACGTGCTGGTTACTTTGGACGGCTCCCATTCCATGGCTTATGGAGGAAGGGACATTGCGCGTTACCACTGGCGATTCGCGGATATCTACACGGTTCCCCAGGCCAATTCCGGTCTGGATCAGACCGTGTTTACCGCAGAGGCAAACGAACCGGTGGTTCTGGATGCAAGCGCTTCTACGGCCTATGGCGGCAAAGGCATCGTCCGTTACCACTGGGATATCAAAGACGAATCGTGAATTGAATAAAATCAGTCAACTTCGGTTATGACGGCAACATAAGGAGCAAAGACCATGGCATATAATCTTTCAGATTTTCCTCTTTCAACAGAAGAACCGCGTATTGAAGTGAACCTGCCTGTGGGAACCCACGTTCTCGAACTGGTGGTTGAAGACAGCGCAGGCTTACGCAGTCTGCCGGATACGGTGATCATCACTGTGGAACCGGAAGAGATACCGGCTGCCACCATCAGCAGCATTGAGCCCCTGTCAGCCTTGAGGGGGACCACCTTTGACCTGTCCATCCGTGGAACAGGGCTTGCCGAGGCCACCGGTGTGGTGTTCTATACCCAGGTAACCCCCACACGGCCAACGCGTCCGACCCTGACCCTGCCAACCGGACCCATCCTTACCCGTCCCACCACAACCCCCATTATTCCCGATCTGCCCATAAGGCCGATCAATGTTGCTGACAGCAGCATCAGGGCTTCGATCACGGACAGGGCCGCAGACGGTATCGTCGCCAAAGTATCCATCGACAGTTCTTCAGTTGCTGGGAGCAGGACCATTGGCGTTATGACACCCCAGGGCACGGTTCAGTCGGGAACGATTACTTTTACGGTAAGAGCACTTCCCACCATCACGTTGCCGACGACACCGACAATACCCACGTTGACCATCCCGACATTAACCATACCTACAGTGACACGCCCAACACTGACCATCCCGACGCTTACAATTCCAACGGTGACACGGCCAACGCTGACGATTCCGACATTGACCATTCCCACTGTGACACGGCCAACGCTGACGATTCCGACACTGACCATTCCCACTGTAACACGGCCAACGTTGACAGTGCCGACACTGACCATTCCCACGCTGACTCGTCCCACGTTGACGGTGCCAACGATGACCATTCCTACGGTGACTCGTCCTACGTTAACCATACCCACGATTCCCCATTTTGATTCAGCGGTGAGTCTGACCTCCGTGAAAGGAGTCGGAAAAACCATTGAAACAAAACTCAAGGCAGCCGGAATCACAACCGTTGAAGCCCTTGCAGCAGCATCAGCCAAAGATGTTGCCAGAATTCTGGGATATCAGGATTCATCAAGAGCCAAGGTTCTGATTGACGATGCCGCGAAACTGATAGGATAGAGAGATATTAATCCGGCAGAATACATCCATGTTTATCGCATGGAAGCGATGGGTTGCACCCATCCTACAGGATTCAGTGTGTAGGATGGGTGGAGCTTTAGCGTAACCCATCGGAATTGTCATAGTATTAGCATATTTAATTGCCGGTTTAATATTTGCCTTTTCCAGACTTCATGTGTTAGACGGCAAGGGTTAGCCTCAATGGCGGTCTTTTTAAAATTATCCTGAATTGATTTAACAACAATATAAACAAACCAACGTAAAAACGATGCGCGTTCTTTTCATCCATCCAGCCTATCCCAGCCAGTTCACGGCCATTGCCCACGCCATGGCCGGAGTTCCAGGCGTTGAAACGGCCTTTCTCACCGATGTGGGATTCGGAGACCAGATCAGAAATGACAATGTCCCCATTCCTTATTTTGGATATACCAAAGATCCGTCACCGGGTGAGTCGGTCTGGTATACCACCAGTTACGATGAGGGTATCCGCCATGGAAAAGGTGTTTGTGATGTGTTGCCCGACATCATGACATCATTTCCCGCAGATGTGGTGGTGGGTCATGCTTCATTTGGTGCAACGTTTTTTTTGAAAAACATGTTCAGAATTCCCGTGATATCCTATGTGGAACTTCCCGGTTATCATATGGCCTGGTGTCGCAGTGAATACCCGCCCCTTGCCGAGCATCTTTTTATGAACTCGGCTTTCCAGTCTCTGGTTTATACCAGCGCCGTGAATTCCGACCGGGTGATTGTACCCTCACGCCATGCGGCAGACCATTTTCCGGTTGAACTCCAGCCAAAAATCAGGGTACAGATGGAAGGATTCAAACTCCCTGAACTTTGCACAGACAAACGGGCCATACGGATGAAATTCGATCTTCCGGCAGATGGCCCCATTATTGGTTTCGCTTCACGGACATTGGAAGCCATGCGGGGATTCGATATCTTTCTGAACCTGGTAAAACAGCTGAAAACCATTCGGTCCGACCTCCACGTGCTTGTGGTGGGTTCGGAACAGACCATGTACGGTAACGAACTCACCTATCTTGGCGGCAAGAGTTTCAAGCAGCAGGTCATGGAAGATCTGAACATGGGGGATGGCGACTTTATTTCACGGGATTATCTGGCTTACGACGCTTTCCACGAACATCTCCAGGCCATGGATCTGATCGTTTTTCCTCTGTTCGAAGGCGCAGCCAACTGGGGACTTTTCGAAGCCATGGCTTCCGGCGTTCCCGTCATTGCATCCAACCGCTGCTTCATTCCCGAGGTGATATCACACGGAGAAGACGGGTTCATGTTCGATCCCTATGCCCTGGAAGACATGGTGAATCAGAGTCTTGCCATTCTGGATAATCCGGTTGCCTATTCTGCCGTGGGGATAAACGCCCGGAACAAGATTCGGGATTACTATTCCGTGGAAAATAGCGTGAAGGGGTATCTTGATGTGATAGCAGAAGTGATCGGTCAGAATTTATGATTTCGCTTCTGCCGTGCAGGGGCGCATTCCGGGGAGAATCCCTGACTTTACCCGATAAGTCTGCATGGCAATAAAATCTTGTCGGCCAAAAAAGTGGACACCTTTGAATCTCAATGCTCTCGAACGATGGTTCAGATTATGAGAAACGAGAGTCTGACGCATTCTTGCTATGCATAATTCTATCGGGTAAAGTCGGAGAGAATTCCAGGAACAAGGGGCAGCAACTTACGGCTGGTGCTTAAGTCTCGCAATTGAAAAACATAGATATTCAACAACATCATAATAAAAAGGGGGACCATGATGAAAACAATCAAAGGCTTTATCCTCATGAACAGGAATGAGATCAGAACCTGGCTCGCCTCAGTTATTGTGGACAGAACAATTCGTGAAATCCAGAATCACCACACCTATCTCCCCGATTATTCAAGCTTTAAACGGAATCCCGATCCTGTGAAATGGCTGGACAGCATGAAACAGTATCATGTGGTGAACAACGGCTGGTCCGACATAGCCCAGAACATCACCACATTTCCCGACGGGACCCTTGCCATCTGCCGGTCCTTGTCCCAACCGCCCGCAGGAATCACAGGGCATAATTCCCAGGGGATCTGCATTGAGCATATGGGAAACTTTGATACGGGCAAAGACGCCATGACAGAGGAGCACAAGGATACCATCATCCATCTGAACGCCGTCCTTGTGGAACGGTTTAAACTGAACGTCAATACGGAAAATATCATCTACCACCACTGGTTCCATGAAAAAACATGCCCTGGAACAGCCTTCTTCGGCGGGAATACTATAGACGCGGCAAAAGCCAACTTTCTTCCCCTTGTCCAGGCCGAATACAACAAGATCACGAAGAAAACGCCCAGTCCCCAGATCGATGAAAAGCCAGCTCTTGGCTATCGTATGGTCAAAGCCAAAGAGCTTAACGTCAGATCAGGACCCGGAACGAAAAACGCCAAAACAGGTGTTGTTTACGGGGGAAACATTCTTGGTTCTTACGCCGAATCCTCCGGCTGGGTCAAGATCAGCGCAACCGAAGAACGCTGGGTTGCAGCCACCTATCTTATAGTTGTCCAGAAAGGAAAAGTCCTTGCCGACTCACTGAACATCCGCACAGGGCCTGGTACAGACTATCCTGTTGTTGGGGCGCTTCCCAAAGGCACGGAAGTGGTGATTTTTGAGATGCAAAATGAATGGTGCCGCATCGACCCCAATGAAAAATGGGTTTCAGGCAAATATATTGAAAAATAAACCGTGAAAGGGAATTGGATGGAGGGAATGGACCTTGCATACTTTTGAACAGGAAACAAAGATTAAATGGGATGTCTCAAGGCCTGACTTTTTCGATGAACGGGAGCCAGCTGGTTTACGAACTTCGAACCGATGGGACGTTGAGCAACTTTGATCAGCAGATGATGGGGTTTATTGATCAGGATACCAACATACCGCTGCGCTTCACAAATCGCCATGGCTTACTGGGAAACCGTATTGATGGTTACAATACCCAGGTTGATGTGGATGCGTGGACATCCGCTTATGTGGATATTGACGATCTGCTCGCCAGTACCGACCTCGGGCTTCAATCGGTGCTGGTTCACTTTCTGTACGAGAGAGGAGCTACCAGAAACTACGAACGCCGCATCGGAACCGAAACGTTTACCGAGACGGAGTTTGAACGCGTTCATGCTCTGGGGATCGAAGCTGAAGCGGAGCTTCTACGCGACTACTTTGGTGATCCGACCATCAGTATTTCCGAAGATTCACCAAGTAATACGATACGCCGTGTTTTTCGAAACAGCCGTCGTGACCGCATCCGCCGTCGGGTTGCCCATGGTCGTCGTGGAGAGGAACGTGGTGTGGACGCCATGTCCATTGAAGTAAGGACACAGGACGGGGAAACATTGACAGCTGCGGAATATCGTCAGAGACTTGAGAACGAACGTATTGCAGAGTAGGTTGAGCAATCCCGGGCACGCCAATCTCCTGATTGGCCTGCGAAGCCTTTTAATCCTTCTCATTCTTCGATATGCTATTGATAAAAGGAACAAACATGGTTCACAATGTTTTAAAGATTTCATTCATATGTTTTATTTCATTATCATTTCAATCATGTGCTACTTATAAAACAGTTGTTCCCAGTTCACAGAGAAAACTTGTTCAATATGTGGAATCTGTTGATAATGAATACTGCGTCACTATTCCAAGGGTATACAGCGGCATAAATTATACTTATTGTGTTATGTGTGGGGATGCCAAGCTGACGAGTTCCCACACCGATGCTGCAACTATTCCATTCGATTTTATTGCGGACACTTTACTCCTTCCATATACGGTAATCAGACAGGTCGTTGATGGGAATCTGGTGTTGAAAAAAGAAATTAAGAGCGCAGAGAAATAATTCATATTTCAGTAAAATGGGCGTTATGCCGATAATTTCCAGATATCACCCTGATCTCATCTTATCATTAAATGGAGGACCGCCACATGGGTATCGTTTTTATCTGGAGCGACGAGTATTCAGTAGGGAATGAAGAACTGGACAGCCAGCACAGATATATGTTCGATCTTGGAAACAAAATCCAATCGGCAAAGCCTTCTGAGGCCCGGCCCTATGTGATGGCTCTGTATAAATTCATCACAGCCCACTTCAACAAAGAAGAGGAGTATCTGAAATCCATAGGCTTTCCAGGTGCAGCCGAACATCAGCTCATGCATGAACGGCTGATTACGAAGCTCAACGATTTGTCCGAGGGATTCAAACCCGAAATGCTGGATGAACTAATAACTTTTCTACACAACTGGCTTGTCAACCACATTCTCAACGAGGATAAACGATATTTTGATTTTGTTCGTTCGCGTATATGACTATCGCGGGAAAAAAGATTGGATAATGATTAGGAATTATCAACCCACCCAGTTTTCAACGATCAATGACGGTATCCGCTTGAATTCTTTTTCATTGTTTGTCACCAGTATTCTGTCCTGACTGAGGGCATGGGCGGCAATGAGCATATCCAGTGGGCCAATGGTCAGGCCTTGCTCTTCAAGCATTGAGCGGATCTGGCCGTAGTAACGGGAGGCCTGTTCATCATAAGCCAGAATATCAAAGGGGATCAGGAATTCTTCCAGGCGTTTTTCATTTTCTATTCTTTTCCTGCTTTTACAAACGCCATAATACAGTTCGGAGATTGTAACGCTTGAAATACCGATTGTTCCGATATCGGCTTTTTTAAATCGTTGAATAACGGAAGGAGGGCGTTTATTCATAATATAAATGCAGATATTTGTATCAATCAAATAGTTCATTCAGGCCATCTCGATTTTGTTGAGATTCAGGTTGATTCCGATCCTTCATGAAAACGTCGTCATACTTGTTCAGATTGTTTTCCCAGACATCCCATACAGTCCCGTTTTTCGGAATTAAAAGAACCCCTTCCGCTGTTTTTTTGATGTAAACTTCACACCCTTCGAACCGATAAGCCATGGGCAGTCGAACTGCTTGACTGCGACCGTTAACGAAAAGTTTAGCTGTTTCCATGATTAGCTCCTTATCTATGTGTTATGGTCTATATTACACAGTATATACCCTGTTGTCAAGGAACAATGTGGCAACATTTGGAGGCGTTGGGGGTCATGATGATCATATTTTATAAAAGGTGTAAAATACTTTTCGCTTAACGCTTTCGGGTTCTTTTACACGTTTTTTACAACCTTTTTACCTGCCCGCTGCATATTTACATACCAAAAAAGATACTCTCCATTCAACGGATTGCGGAAAACGAAAAAAAACGTTAATTCATCACATGAAAAAGGAGAACGAACATGAAGGGTATCTTCCATATGACAGCAGAAAAATGGTTTAAACGATCAATGATGGTGTTTTTGTATCTACTGGTCATTTGTGCGGATGTGTCCATGGCGGGATCAGCCAAGGTGGGCATGCGGGTTGAAACGGACAGAACAATTCTCCCGGCGGACGGAGACAGAACGGTGGTGATCAAGGTCAGTCTTGACGCTCCCCCTCCTCCGCGTCATGTGGAGCGGCCTCCGGTCAACCTGTCCATTGTTCTTGACAGGTCAGGGTCCATGTCCGGGGATAAAATCGAAAAAGCCAAAGAAGCGGCCATTGAAGCGGTGAAACATCTGGGGTCTAATGACATCTTTTCCCTGGTGATTTACGATCATAATGTGGAAACTCTGGTTCCTGCAACGCCCGTTCGCAATCTGGACGGCATTATTTCCAAGATAAGGAGCATCGAACCCGGCGGAAGCACAGCCCTTTTCGGTGGGGTGAGCCAGGGTGCGGCGGAAATTCGGAAAAACGGTGGTGGACGATTTGTGCATCGCATCATTCTGCTGTCCGATGGTCTTGCTAATGTGGGGCCACAAACCCCTGAAGATCTCGGGCGGCTTGGAGCGGCATTGATCAAGGAGCGCATTTCCGTTTCAACCGTGGGTGTGGGTACCGATTATAATGAAGACCTGATGGCCCGGCTTTCCCAGAACAGCGACGGCAATATCTATTTCGTTGAAAACAGCAGCGCTCTTCCGGGCATCTTCAATGCAGAACTGGGGAGTGTCTTGAGCGTGGTGGCCAAAGATGTCAAAGTGATCATCGAAGTTCCTGAAGATGTGATTCCCGTTTCCATCATCGGCAGGGAAGGGCGGATCAAAGGAAAGACCGTTGAATTTTCAATGAACCAGCTTTACGGAAATCAGGAGAAATTCGCTCTGGTTGAAGTGAAGGTTCCCAGAAATAAAGCTGGAAAAAGTTACGGAAAAGATATGGAAATCGCCCATGCCAAAGTGTACTATGAAAATCCCGTATCAAAAACACGTGAACAGGCCGAGGCCCGTGGCATGGTGAGTTTCAGTCAGGACGAAAAAAAGGTGAAACGATCCACAAACGTGGCGGTTGTCAGAGATTACCAGCTTAACCTGAACGCTCTGGCCCAGGAAAAAGCCATCAATGAGTCGGACAAAGGAAAGAAAAAAGAAGCGATCAGCACCTTGAAGAGTTCCGCTGCCCAGCTTAAAAGCGTGGGAAGCGCCATCAACGATGAAAAGCTCCTGAAAGAAGCTGAGATGATTGAACAAAAAGCCGACCTCATCGAGAAAGAAGGCATGAGCAAGAAAAGCCGGAAAATGCTGAGAACCGAGAGTTATCAGATGAAAAATCAGCAGTATGAGAAATAGAATGAATTAGAAAAATGAACATCGAACGCCCAACATCTATTCAATGTTCGATGTTCGATATTAAGTTAAAAAAGAGGGGAAAACCATATAAATGAAAACCTCACGCACAATTCTCATCTACTGGTTTCTCCTCATCGTCCCCACTCTGGTGATCGGTGTCTGGGCGTTGAAACTGCTGTCCCACGAAAAAGACAGGCTGAAAATTCAGGCCGTTGCTTCTCTGACCGAGAGGGCAAGAACCATGGCCGACAGCCTGGAATTCACCGTGGCAGATGTGGAAGAGGCCCTGACACGTTCGCTTCTCACCGTGGACAAATCCCGGATTGAACCCACCCTCAGCCACTGGCAGGAGACAAACCCCCTGGTTCGAAATGTGTTTATCTGGAATGAAAACCGACTGATCTATCCGGTGGACGGCCTTGCGGCAACACCGGAGGAAAGAAGGTTTGCCATAAGATATGAGGCCCTTTTTACAGGGCGTCTCGCCTTTGGTTTTGGCAACGGGGTCAGCTCAGACGAGTGGAATTCACCGGTTGTCCAAGTGGAAAAAAGCTATCAAAGCAATGCGAAAGCAAAGTCTTCTGCACGGAAAGACCTGTTGAGCCTTGCCCGACTCGAAAATCAGGATCAGACAGCGACGGCTCCATCTGAAAGCTATGGCGGCAAACCTTTATTTAAACCACGAAGCGGCTGGATTCCCTGGTTTTCGGAAAACAGGCTGTTTATCCTGGGTTATGCCCAGCGTGAAGAAAAAGGGCCTGTTTACGGTCTGGAACTGGAACTTATGACCTTGCTGTCCCGGCTGATCACCCAGCTTCCACAGGTTAAAGAATCCTATGCGGCTTTCGGACTTGTTTCAGGTGACGACGAGCTTGTATTTCAGGCAGGGGGATTTCCCATTGACGTGAAAAAGAAGCCGGAAATCAGTGTCCCCCTGTCCGACCTTCTTCCCCATTACCGGGTCAACGTGTACCTCTCGGAAAAAGGTGCGCCAGGTGAAACAGGGTTTATCTATGTTTCGGCTTTGCTGGTCCTGGTTTTTTTGGCAGCCATGATTCTGGGCGGCACACTCCTGATCCGGGACAGCAGGCGGAGCATGAAAGATGCCATGGAAAAGACGTCTTTTGTGTCGTCCGTTTCCCATGAATTGAAAACACCCCTGACCAGCATTCGGATGTATGCCGAGCTTCTGGCTGAAGGGCGGGTCTCTCAGCCTGAAAAAGTGAACCGTTATCTTTCCGTGATCGTCAGCGAAAGCCAGCGGCTTACACGGCTTGTGAACAACGTTCTTGATTTTGGCCGCCTGGAGCAGGGCAAGAAAACCTATCACAAAGCATCGCTGGACATGGCAGAATTTGTCCGTGGGATTTTTGACGCCCACAGCATTCGTATTGCCGCAGCCGGACTATCCCTTGAACTGCATATTCCCGAAAACGCCATACTCATCATCGTGACAGACAGGGACGCTCTGGAACAGGTGCTTCTGAACCTTATCGACAATGCAGTGAAATATGCGGCCTCAGGGAAATATCTTGGCTGTTCTGTTGAGAATAACTCAAATGACACCATTGATCTTGTTATCACCGACAGAGGACCGGGCATTCCTCCAGCTCACCAGACGCTGATTTTCGAAAAGTTTCACCGTGTGGACAACAGCTTAACGGCGGAACAGGCCGGTTCCGGGCTGGGATTGAGCATCGCCCGCCGGATTTTAAGGGATCTTGGCGGCGATCTTATCTTCGAACCTGAAAAAGACGGCGGCAGCCGTTTCATAGCAAGGATTGGAAAATCATGAGCAGCATTTTAAAGAAAACACGGATTCTTGTGGCGGAAGATGACGCCAACATCAGAGAAGGCCTTGTGGATACCTTGACCAGTGAAGGTTACAATGTCACAGCCGCCCATGACGGTAACGCAGCCCTTGCGGCGTTTGAATCGGACCGTTTCAGTCTGGTTCTCCTTGATGTGATGATGCCCGGCAAAAGCGGTTATGATCTCTGCCGGATCATCCGCTCCAAAGATGAAACCCTGCCCGTGATCATGCTTACAGCCAAAGGAGAAGAAATCGACAAGGTGGTGGGATTGAAACTTGGCGCCGATGATTACATCACCAAGCCCTTCGGTATTCACGAACTGCTTGCCCGCATTGAAGCTGTATTGCGGCGCAGCAAACGGACTTTGGAGAAAGAAACGGCCCGAACACCCGAAAGCTTTACCTTCGGAGGCAGGACCGTCAAGACAAAGAGTTACAAACTGATCAAAGAGGGCGAAACCCTGGACCTTTCCGAACGTGAAATGAACCTTCTCCTTTTCTTTAACGATCACCCCGACGAGGTTCTCAGCCGGGAAACCCTGTTAAACGCCATCTGGGGCATCGACTATTTCGGCAACACCCGGACCCTGGACCAGCATGTGGCCCAGCTCAGAAAGAAAATCGAAGATGACCCTGCAAGCCCTTCCATCATCACCACGGTTCACGGCATTGGGTACAGGTACAACGGATAGAAACAGAAAACAGCACGAATACGAAATTTTCTTTAGCCATTGCGCTCAAAGAAAGTTGGATCTGGGTATGAACTGACCCCTTTTCTCTATGAATTGTCAAGGATAATGATCCTACCCCGTTTTTTCAGGACCTTTAATGGGTGACCCCACGCGTGACCTAACCATCTATATTACTTATTTTTTTCATTTATATTTCTATTGCCATGGCATTTCTTTTTAGATATGGTTCGACGAAGATACGATCTTAAGTTTATCTTGAGTCTGGATAATCTGGATAAGAAACTTAACGATAAATTAAGAAAAGGTGAAAAACTCATTTCTTCATATCCAATGAGTGCCTAACCGGAAATGACATCTTGCTGTTCACGCCGAAATATGGGGGGTGGGGGCCATGACACACGATTTGAACAAAAAAATCTTATTAAACACGATATCCGGAATTTGTTACATAAAGAAGTATTCAGCGCTGGTCGTGTACTGTCTAATTCTGTCTTTCTTTTTGACTGCCTGTGGCAGTGGGAGTGACAACTCTGGCGGCGGAAATGAAAGTCCCGCTGAGACGATCAGTCTTTCAACAGCCACGGTATCCGGTCGCGTGGAATTCCCTTCCGGAACCAAAGATACGGCCGGATCTCTTTCACAGTTAAACATATTAAACAGCCTTGACAGCGCAACTCCCGCAGACGATGGCACATTTGAATTGCGCGTCTTTTCGGCAGGCCCTCAGTATGTCAGTGTTGTGAGCGGCGATGACGATACTCCCGTTCTCCTCGGTTTTATCGATTCGACAAACTCACTGATAAATGCCCGTTCTACTGCCCGTGTTCTGGCCTGGTTCGCTTCCGGTTGTTACCTCTTGACACCGGATCTTCAGACCAAGGCACTGCCACTGCTCCTGACCACACCTGAACTTGATGATGTTGAATATGCCGTTGTGGACGCTCTTAAAACAGGCGATTCAAACCCGCTTGAAGCACCCGCAGTCATAGCTGCCGTGAGCGCCTTTGCCGAGTCCATGACATCCAATACGAAATCTGTCAGCCCATTTAAAAGAATGATCACCAAAGGAACGCTTGTTACGCCATCTGCCAAACGAAGCGGAATTACAATCCTCAACCTGGACGGCCTCAACAACATCCAGATTCAGAACGAGTACCGACGGCGCAATCAGGTTTTTATCAGCCGGACGTCTTACGTCCCTGGCTCCGGGGGGGATTCTGTTGAGTCGGTGGAACCGTTGACCGATTTTCTTGGCCCCCAGCCCAGCGGAGTTGGAGGCACGGTCAGTTCGTTTGTGGATCTCTTTCTTAACACACCCGACAAATGGGCCTATACCGCCCAGGTTTCGAAACCGGTCGAACTTCCCCTGTATCCTGAAGACGCACAATCCACCTGTTACAAGGTGGCCATCGTCGGGACGGGAACTAAACTATCTGAGGATATGTTAAAACTGACTCCTGAAGAGACAACGGCGATGGTTAACGTGTCGAGAGAAGGCGTCATCTACGATTTTCTTTTGCCAATCGCCTTGAATATGGTTCTGCCTATCCATGAAGACCAGGTAAAAACGTTGTTTAAATGCGAGGCCGGGCTTCTCAAAGACATCACCGCGATTGCAAATGTTCAGGTACCTTCAGCGGTCGCCAAAATTGAAAATGGCGATGTCAAGGGTGCGGTCATCGGATTAACAAAAGCATTTTTTACTCCAGGCACATTCCGAAGTGCGGTATTTAAATCGATCCAGCAGGTCATAACGGAAATGTCCGGCGAAGCAGCAGGGCTAAAAGTTGAGGCATTTGCCAAGGGAGTTAAAGGTATTTTCAAAGTCACGGATTTTCTTCTGACACTGACCGACACGGTGATTCAAGTTGGAGGCTACGCCGACTCTGATTTGGCAACGGTTTGGTATGTGGACGTTACACCACCGAAAATCGTCCTGGATCCGCCCTCATCGAACATAAAAACTTACGACAGCGTCCTGTTATCCGTCACTTTTCCTGAAGGGAAACCCGGTGATGACGTGTCAAAAGAATTGAGTTACGAGTTCACATGTACCGGCACAGCAGGCGGGATCATCAACAGTGAATACCTGAACGGGCCGAATACATTTGAAACAACGAAAGACTGGGTGCATTATCTGGCCGAAAACGGCACAGCCGGTGCAGATCAGGTTACCGTAAATGTTTACCGAACAAAAGACGGTAAGAAAAAACTTCTGGGAAAAGCAACAGCCGAGATCAATATCACGACGCTGCCGATAGACCTTAAGCTTGAACCCAATCAGGCACAAATCGATCTGGGATCGTCTGTAACGATTTCTGCGGTTACCACGCCTGTCATACCAGTTGCCCAAGCCTCAAAATATGTGTATCAATGGAAAACGACGGCTCAAGTGGGAACCCTGCCGGGTGACGCTGGCCAGCAGACGACATACCACGACGGCAATTCGACAGTCGTCTATACTGCCGGACAGACAAGCGGATCGGACGATGTGTTCTGCGAACTGTACAAGATTGTCAACAGCCAGCGAGTCAAGGTCGGGATGGCCATGGCCACGATAACCGTAAAAATCCCCGGCAGTGGTTTGCATTGGAAGGATCCGTTCGTTGATCACACATCAGGACTTGGCACTGTTCGCACACAGGCATGGTTTGTTACCAAGCCGACTCCGAGCAGCAATGGCTACGTTATCACAGTGAATCCCAATGGCCACAATTACACAAACACGTGTAACGGCATTACGGGGTGGAAATGTCCTTCCGGAACCTTTTCAGCCCCCCTCAAGATCTTATATCCCTCCAATTCACCGTGGGTTCAACTCATCCGTATGGGTAAATACTTTGGATATGATGTTGCCGATGATGAAATGAACCTTCTTTTTGGGTCCACACTCTGGAGCCATCCCCATCCCTATGAAGGCGATCCCAATTACCCATGGACGTATAAACCCTTCACAGATGAACAGATCCTGGCCGATTATTACAAGACAGATTATCCCACGGCATGGCAGGACTGGCTTGCGATAGCGAGAAACTGGACATGGACGGTCGAGGTGCAGCAGTAAAACGGAAGAACTCGTAAAAAGTTTGAAGATGGATATGGGAAAAGGCCCATTGTCAAGGCATGGTGTTTGGCTGGTCGTGAAGGCATACATGAACGTATGTCGAGTCCGGCCAGACACACTAATATTCAGATTAAATGTATTATTTGCATGCCCCGAACTCTGGGCACGCCAATCTCCCGATTGGCCTTCTGAAAGCCGTAAGGCTTTCAGAAAAAGAAAACTGCACAAATACGAAATTTTTCATAAGACATTGCGCCCAAAGAAAATTGGATCTGAACTGGCCCCTTTTCCCAATGATATGTCAATGATAAAGAACTGACCCCGTTTTTCTCCTGATCCCCATTTTTCCTGAATAATATTCTTTTATTAATCGAGCCGATCCGATATCCAATTGGGATTCCGGCGGCAGTCGAGTACAGCTCGGACGCGCGCAACACCATCATCAATACGGTAATACACTGCATAAGGAAACCGTTTAGAAATGAGGCGATGATATCCATTGTGGATGGCATGCATACCCCCAGAAAGTCTCAATGATTGAATATCAGACCACAGTGAATCAAGAAAATAGTCGCCAAGACCATCGGTCTGTCGTTCATAGAAACGAAATCCGTCTGCTAAATCAGCAGTTGCCTCATCAAGGACTTGAACCCTCATTTGAGTTGTTCCCTCACAGCTTTCTTTGCTTCGGATATATCCAGAAAGTGTGATGTCCCTTCGGTGATGCGCTTTTCACGAGCGCTTAATACATCTGCGTGCCAGGATGGGGAGGGGATATTCTCTGGTGTGTCGGCAAGATCGGCCCAAATTTCTTCGATCGCCTGTAGCTTGTCCTCGACGCTCATTTGCTTCAATGGAATATTAAAGTGCATGTTATTTCTCCAATTATTTTTCAATAATATACGATTTGATACAACCACCGTAAATTATGTCGTCATATCACATAAGTTGTAAAGGATTTTCCGATCTACTTAATTTTTCATGATAAATTCGACCCGCGCTTTCATATGATCCTGGGGTAATGTCCTTAATAGGGTCAGGCTGCCCTTGACTCATTTGAGAGTTTATACGAAGTGTAGGTGATTCAAGAACAGGCATGACCCCATTATTTCCAATATGAAAAAAACATGGGGCATGTTATGACGTGCCAATAATAAACATTTGATTCCGTTTTTCACGATGTACGCATATCGTTGGCCGACCTGGGCACGCCAATCTCCCGATTGGCCATGCGAAAGCCGTAAGGCTTTCAGAAACTGAAAACAGCACGAAAACGAAATTTTCTTTAGCCATTGCTCTCAAAGAAAGTTGGATCTGGATATGAAGTGGCCCCTTCCCTCTATGAAAAGTCAAGGATAAAGATCTGACCACGTTTTTCGGGATCTGACCCCGTTTTTCGTTTCGGTGATCGTCAGCGAAAGCCAGCGGCTTACAAGGCTTGTGAACAACGTCCTTGATTTTGGCCGCCTGGAGCAGGGCAAGAAAACCTATCACAAAGCATCGCTGGACATGGCTGAATTTGTCCGTGGGATTTTTGACGCCCACAGCATTCGTATTGCAGCAGCAGGACTGTCCCTTGAACTGCACATTCCCGAAAGCGCCATACTCATCGTGACAGATCGGGACGCTCTGGAACAGGTGCTCCTGAACCTTATCGACAATGCAGTCAAATATGCCG
>JBAZWJ010000006.1:0-2256 GCA_041660385.1 Desulfobacteraceae bacterium
ATTGGCTGTAAGAGTGATGAGAACGGCAAGGTTCGATCCTTCCATGCTTGCTGTAAAAGGCCCGACAGTGTAAATAACGGTCCCTTTCAGGCTGAACGGAAGAAATATCCAGAGGAAAATCACCATGGTGTTCACGGGAATAAGCCGTTTTACCGTCTCTATAATAGACAAGCCGGAAAAAACAACCATAGCCGATGCCAGGATAAATGCGGCAAGCAGACAGGGCCGTGTTTCAGAAACAGCCACCAGAATGGAAAAAAACATAACGGCGACAACTTTAAGCCGAGGGTCGAAACGTGCCAATAATGCAGAACTGTCGTGTACATCACCGTTCAACATGAATTAATTCTCTTTCCGGCTTTTCATATAAAGGAAAAGACCCATAAGTCCAACGATATAACCTATGCCACCCACAATATCCGTAAATCCGGGTTTATCTTCTTTTTCGGCCATCATCTGAAGAAGCGGCATGACTTTTCGGTCCAGCACCTTTTCGATACGGGCTTCAAGATCAGTATCCTGACCATCGGACGCTGCCGGAATTTCTTCCGTGGTTGAAACTTCTGATGATGATGAACCAGCTGTTTCATCTGCTTTTTCTCCAACAGAAGGTGCAGCATCCGGGACACCCAGTTGATCCGCCGGAATCTCGCTCACGTTCTTGTGACCCATGGCGGCTTCCAGTTCGATTTTAATCCCTTTCTTCGATGGAATATCAAAAGAAAACTCGCCGTTATCGTCTGTCACACCTTCAAGAAGCCGTGCTCCGTCCACGTCGAAAACCGTAATTTTCCCGCCCTTCACTTTCTTCCCGCCACTGAACTTGCTGATGGTTTTGACTTTTCCATCTTCCACATAGCCGAAAACCATCACTTTGTGAGCCAGAGATTTGCCGGGGACAAAAACCATAACTCCGATGATCACAGCAAGCGCCGTAAAAAACGTAATCTTTGCTCTATGACATTTCATGTTATCCCTTCCTTATTTATAACTAACCGGCAAGCATTTCCGGTTTCACTTTTTTGATAAACACAAGACATGACGACGTAAGAACGCCTTCAATCACCATCACGGGCAGATGGGCGATCACCACCACTTTGGCTGCCGTGAAAAACGCCTCACCGTTCAGTGCCAGAGTGATACCCACCATAAGCCCTGACATCAACACGGAAAAGAAACCGCATAAAAAACCAGCAACGGCAACAGTTGTCTGGCCTGTTTCAGGTTTTCTGACCCAACCCAGAGCAAGATAGCAGATCACAGCGGGCAGAGCCATGTTCAGAGTATTGGCGCCAAGGGAGGTAAAACCACCGAACTGAAACATCAGCGCCTGAAGAAAAAGGGCGATGAGAATGGAGGGAAAAGCCCTCAATCCAAGAAGAATACCAAGAAGCCCGTTCAAAACAAGATGAACGGAAACAGGTCCAGCCGGAACGTGAACAAGGGACGCCACAAAAAAAGCGGCGGACAGAATCCCCATGGCCGGAATTTCCTTGTCTTCGATTCGTCTCAAGCCCGCTGCAACAAAACAAACGGTCAACACAGCCGTTCCTGCAAGAATCTCAGGCTTCAGAACACCTTCGGATATGTGCATTATTCCCTCCCCTGACTTGTGAACAGCTTAACGTTTATTCCAGCTTTCAAAATGCACCCACAGTACAGCTCCCAGTTCCACATCCTTATCCACAGCGCCTTTTTTCATTTTCTTATCCGATGTGGTCAGAGCTGCAAAACCCCACCATCCGGCCTGGGGCGCAGCGTAAGTAAACACGCCGTTGACATCGGCTTTGACAGACTGAGTCACCATGTATTCGCTGGGTGCTTTAACCTTTTTATCTTTGTTGTAGAACTCGATTTCAACATCAGCATAGGGTTTTGGTTTTCCGTTCACTTTCACAATCCCCTGAAACACGTTTCCGGCGTAAAGTGCGAAGGGCTTGGAAAGGGGTACGATTTCCGTTTTAAAACCGATTTCAGCGTCCCATCCTTCGTCGTCACCAAAGGCTGCCACCACGGTTTTTGTGTAATGGATGATGAAGCAGTCTTCAGCCGGTTCGAAATAGGGCTGGGGCTCCATGCAGATCGTATGAATTCCGGGCATTTTTACCGGATAGTCCAGATGCCAGGCTGTCTGCCCCATGACCTTTGTTTTCTTGAGCTGGCCGAGGACATCTGTTTTTTTCCCACCTGTCACAACAAAGAACGATTTGGGTTTTACAAGTTCCATTCCGATCATTTCAAAAGGATGGGAGAAAG
>JBAZWJ010000006.1:2266-120608 GCA_041660385.1 Desulfobacteraceae bacterium
CGCATCAATACGAAGTGTTCTGTTTTCATTCTGCATGATCATGGAATCCGATGGAATAACCATTCCAAAATGGGCCGATACCTGGGCTGAATAAAAAAGGACAGAGAATAATTGAATTGAAACCAGCATGGCCAGAGAGCGTAACGTGCTTTTTTTCATGATATCTTCCTCCATTAACAAAAAAAGCCACAGATCAGGCGTTAAGTATCTTCGTGATACAATTGGCCTTCGTGGCAATAGGTTTTTTATCGTTGATTACAGTGATTTTTTAAAAAAGCAGGCTCCGGCCTGTGATTGACAACCTTCGTATACCAAAGACGTAAGTGCTGTCAATAAATATTAAACCAGCAACAGAATACATCACATAGTGACAGGATCTTTGAACATCGAACATCGAACGCCCAACATCGAACATTGAATAATGGCAGAACCACCGCTAACGCTTTCATGAAGCGTTCTAAAATTTTCATCTATTATAAATTCTGAATAAAAAACATAATCTATTTGATTCCTATCCGTATATTTTAATCACTTTAACACATATCAAATGGCACAATCCTTAATTCGATGTTCGACGTTCGTTTTTTATTATTCATTCATTGCCCAAAAATATTTTTCCGTTGCGCGATATGCTTGTTGGACACACATTATAATTTTATTCTCAAAAAAATGCGTTTGCCCTTTTAATTTCAAGCTCAAGGCTGATCCCTAAGCCTAAACTTTCGACCCGATAACCAGAAAAACAAACCAAAAACAAAGGTAATGATTCCCACTCCGGCCATCAGTCCTCCGACCTTGTCACGGCCTTTTGAAGGTGTTGTCGCCCCAGGCGCCACTTCATTCTGGCTGTTTCCCCCATCGCTTTTCACTTCCGTTTTAAGAATCACCGCATGGCCCATTTCATCTTGTACTTCAACCCGCCATGTGCCTGGCCCATCGGGATAAAAAAGAAATCGTCCGTTTTTATCGGTCCGACCCGTTTGAAAAGGCATGGTATCCGGTTCGTGAAAGACCTTGGTTTCAGTGTAGGACATGGCTTCTCCATCGTCGTAGGAAGCCTCGATCATCCAGCCATTTATTTCTTTGATACTGCCCTCTGTGCCATGGGCTGATACACCCGCAGGCGCACACAAAATCATAAGGCAAACAACACAGTAGAATCTCAAAAACAGGATTAAACGATCGTTTTCAAGTGCTGGTTTCCGGGTTGCATTCTCAGATTCAATGATGATCATTCTGCACGTTCCTTTCATTTCACGGCCTCGCTTTCGGATGCCAGTTGACAGTCTATGGAAAGGGTTGAACATTCCGAAATCACGCTACCATTATCTTTTCGGGCAAAAAGATAGTAAACCACGGCTCCAATGGCAATGGTTCCAAGTCCGAAAAGGGCCGCCACAGGCCTGCTTTTGATGGAAAATACGATGATCCACAAATTTCCCAGGATGAACACAAGGGGTGTTATCGGATACCCGAAGGTTTTGTAAGCCGCTGTTGTGGTGGGTGATGTGAAACGCAGACGCATCAGGCCCAGTACCGTAAGCATGGCAAAAAGGGAAAGTGTAAAACCAATGTAGATCAACAGGGTTTCAAAAGAGGCGGAAATCACCATCACAATGGCGATAGCGGCCTGAAGAAAAATCGACGACGCGGGGGTTTTTCTTTCGGGATTGAGTTTGCCGAAAGCGTTGAAAAACACCCCATCTTTGGACATGGCGTAATAGATCCGGGGGCCGGTCATGATCATGGCACTTAAAACCGAAAGAAGACCAAGCGCCACAGCGACGCTGAACAAGCGGCTCATGGGTTTTCCGAACATGGCTACGGCGGATGTGGCCCCGATTTCAAGCACGTTGGTCATCGCTTTGGGTTCAAGAGCGTAGATGTAAACACCATTTAACAGAAGGTAGACCAGAGCCACAGCAGCCGTCCCCCAGAAAAGTGCCAGAGGAATGTTGCGCTGTGGGTTGACGATCTCCGAACCCAGATAGGCTGCCGCATTCCATCCGCTGTAGGCGAAACTGATAAAAATCAAGGAAATGGCAAATTTCTCTGCGGACAGAGGTTCAGATGCGGATGTCAGATGAAAATGCGCAAACGACCCTTTTCCGAGCAGAAAACCTGCAACGATAAAGACAAGCACCAGGGCGATCTTGAAAATGGTCAGGGCATTCTGAACCCTGCTACCGATGCGCAGGCTGTGGTAATGAACAAGGGAAATCAGAATGATCACGGCAATGGCCACCAGACTCATGGGGGTTAAGGTCATCATTCCCGTTTTAACGAGGGCATTGCTGCCGGTTGGAATGGCAAACACCTGGAATCCGTAACCGGCAAAGGCCATGGACGCCGCCGCAATGGGAGCTGAAAAACCCACAACAAGGGAAATCCAGCCGCTCAGAAAACCCACAGGCCGTCCGAAACATTCGGTTAAAAAGACGTATTCACCGCCTGCTCTGGGGAATCGTGCCCCCAGTTCACCGTAGCAAAGAGCCCCGCATAAGGCGAAAACACCGCCCGCTGCCCAGCACATGAGAAGAGCCGAAGGACTCCCAAGTTCCGCCATGATAAAACCCGATGTGGTGAAAATTCCTGTCCCAACCATGTTGGCGATCACAAGAATCGTTGCTGAAAAAAGCCCGATTTCCCGGGAAAGCCCGTTGCCGTTCATTGCGTTTTTCATAGATACCGTTCCTATTACCTACCGAAATGACACTGAAGACAGATCTACCTGTGGCAGATCCAAACCCACCCTATCACCTGTAGGGGCGGGCTCCAAACCCGCCCTTCTCGATCCATAATTCAGAATCATTTAATTTCAAACGTAAACGCCATATTGTTCATATACTCATCGCAGACGGTTTTGTCAGGATAGGGCGTTTTGTGGCAGATGCTGACCATCCAGTATCCTTTTTTACTCAGAGTCAATGTTGCCTTACCATCCTTGCCGGTAACAGCACTGGTCGGGAAATGCGGACCTTTGGCTTTTTCATCTTTGGCTTTTTCAGGATTGTGGGGAGCCACGTCCATGGTTTTGCCTTCCTGGGCAAATCCGGCGTATGCGGCGTTTACCGTCACATCAGCCGCTGGCTTGCCTTTGAAGAGGACCATCACGTTGAATTGATCGCCCGCTTTTACGTTTTTCGGATTGGAAAGAGGTATAAGCTCCAGATCCTGGCCTGTCTTCCCGCCCAGATTTTTGTCTTTTCCACCGGCGATGATCAGGGTTTTCGCTTCAATGCTGAATGTGGTGCAGGATATGGGGTTGGCCAGTCCACGTTTGTCACTCCATTTCCGGCCTTCAGGTGTTTTTGTGAACACGCCGGGTTTGATGCCTGCCGTCACAGTGTAAACCCCGGCCTTTTCAATTTTCAGCTTATACTGGGTTTCGGATACGGTCACCGGTTTCACGTCCTTTCCATCCGGGTCCTGGATTTTGATATAAGCCAAATTCCCCTGTTTCATTTCCTGATCCAGACGATTGGCGTTGTAGGTGTGCCCCCAGGCAATGGCAACATCCACAGTGTCGCCCACCCTGGGAAAATGATCTGCCGGGTTGATCCAGAGGTTATGGGCAAAAGCCTGGGTTCCTGTGAAGATTAGAGTTATGGTGCAAAGCAAAAAAGTAAGAATTGTTTTTTTCATGATTTCATCCTGCCTTAAATACCCCAGGCTTTATACCTGGGATGGGTTTGAATGGGTTTGTTTTTATCATTTCGATTTTTGTTTCACATTTCAGGGGGGCACGGCACGCCGTGCCCCTATGCACAACCATCACCATCATATAAAATGCCCCGATCCATCATTCGACGTTGGACGTTCAGCGTTGGACGTTCAGCGTTGGACGTTGGACGTTCATTTTTATATTTTTCCTTCTCCCTTAAGAAAATCTCCCACATAAAGCAGATATTCAAACGGCAGTTTGTCTTTGCTTGTATCGTTCAAAATAGTGCCAAGGGTGGATCGCAGCACCTTTTCCTTAGCCGCATAACCGGCGCTTTCAACAATGGCAACGGGTGTATCTGCTGGATAATTCTTGGATAAAGTGTCGATAAATGTTTTGAATTCCGTGCGCATGGTGAACAGAACCATGGTTCCCTGGAGTTCGGCCATCTCTGCCACGGTCCATCCTGACGCGAGAATCACTGAATGGGAGGTTTTTCCTTCAGTGACACCCTGCTTCAAAGCCGCGTTGGCGGCGTTAAAACAGCTTAAGCCTGGAACCACTTCCGTTTCGATGTCTTTGAATTCGGCCAACGTCCAGGAACAGGGGCCGTAAATCAACGGATCGCCGCTATCCAGCATGGCCACATTCTTCCCTTCGGCCACAGCTTTCCGCACCATAGTGGCCACTGCTTCCTGCTTTTTATGATACTCTTCGCAGCCCATCCGTTCGTTTTTACGTTCAGCATCGGTCACATCAGCACATTTTTTACCGTAAAAAGGAAACAGCCGATGATAGCCGTCGATGATCTGTTTTCCTTCAAGCTCTTTTTTAAAACGGTCGCTGATCTTTTGAGCGGAAAAGATCATGTCCGCTTTTTTAAGGACGGATAAGGCCCTCAAGGTTGCCAGATCTGCGTCACCGGGGCCGGCACCCACCAGATAGAACTTGCCCTTTTTCATGTTTTCCCCTGCGGGTCTGTCTTTTACATGGGCGTTTTCAAGGGCTTTCCCAACGTAAACAAGGCACATGTTCATATCTTCGCCTTCAAGTTTCTTCTCCATATCACCCACAGTCCCGAGAATGGTCTTTTCTTTGCCCTTCATCCCGGCACTGCTAACCACAGCCATGGGAGTACGGGCATCACAAGACGAGCGAAGGCGGACCATGAGTTCTTTAAGATCTCTGGGCATGAAGATCACCACCGTGGCTTTGTCTTTTTTCACCAGGTTCTCCAGACTGTCTTTCGAAAGTTCCCCGTCTTTCCCCTTGAACGGCGCGGTGATGATCACTTCACCCAGGCTGACTTTAAGGGCCGCTGTGGCAGCGTTGAACGAACTAAGTCCAGGAACGAGGGTCGGCGACAGATCGGCCAGTTCCTTGAGGTTCCAGATGTCCGGACCATAAATGGTGGGATCTCCGCTGCTTAAAAGCACCACGTTTTTACCGGACAAAACGGCTTCTCTCACGCGTTTCACATAGTCCGCCTGTTTGGCCTGGTATTCCTCGCAGCTCATCCTGCTTCTCGGATTGTTTTTCTGCTCCTCGGTGATGGCTTTACAGTCTTTGCCATAGAAACGGAAAAGAACGCCGTACCCATCCACCACCTCTTTGCCTTTGAAATCAATGACTGAGGACAGTTTTTCCTGTGTTTTCGGGTTGGCGAATACGATATCCGCGCTCTGGATCGCGGCCCGCGCCTTTTCCGTCATAAGATCCACGTCGCCAGGCCCGATGCCCACAACATGGTACGTTCCTTTTTTCCCTGGGTTTTCAGAAGCTGTTTTTACGGCTTTGGCGCAGCCCGCAGTCAGAACCAGAGCGAGAACAAAGCCCAGGATTCTGAGGGCCGGAGTCTTTAATGGGTGTTTCATAAGCTTGAGATCCTTTGTTTTGGGGTTAAGGAATTACATACTGAATGACAAAGAGGTTCCATAGGTTCTATCTGAGGCCGGATAGCCTGTGGAATTAACGTATTCTTCATCGAACAGGTTTTTCACGTAAACGGACACGCTGGCGTCACGCAAATGGCCCTTGCTTTTGTACAGATTCTGTTTCACACCGAAATCGAAAACGTGATGTGACGGGTTGTCCACTTCGGACCATACGTAAATGGGTTCGGTTGCGGGGTTGCTGTCATGATCCACTTCGTCTGAGTTTTCAGTCACCTCGTCGGACTGATACAGGTAGTCCAGCATCAGGGTGGTGCGCTCGAACAGAGAATAACGCAAACCCGCCGTGATCCTGTGTTCGGCCATATTGTCCAGATTGTCACGACCTGCCGGTTCGTCGCCCTGGTTGTCATATTTCTGCCAGGCGTGGGTGAGGTAGAAGGAAAGGTCTTTCGAGAGTTTTCCGTCCAGTTCAAGCTCAACACCATGCCTGTATACTTCTTCCAGATTGATCATGTAATCGCTGAATTTGAGTGGGTTTGCCGAACCTCCTGAATATTCCGCATATGTGCTGTTACCGATAAAGTAATCTTCGATATCGTAAAACGAATAGTCCACTTTAAAATTGACCTCCCCGAACAGACGACGCATGAAAATCAGGTCATATCCGATGCCGTGTTCAGGATCGAGCCAGGCACCGGTGGGCCGCCCTTGAGGGTTGTAGTCTCCGTGGTTGTCCGGGGCGTGCCAAATTTTGCTCACGCCTGCGGACAGCGTGGTGTCACGCATGGTCTCACCCATGCTTTCAAGATTCCAGGTAAGAAAGGATTTGGGAATAAACTCGTCCCACTTCCGGACGATCCAGGGGCCTTTGTCGGAAATCTGGGATGACGGGCTGTTGCTCACGTGGATCTCCAGGTCTTCGTAGCGAAGCCCCAACGAGAGGTCTAAAGAAGGGATGAGGCCCCATTTGTGTTGGAGAAAGGTCCCTTTCTTGTTCACCCGCTCGTCACCGTGACCTTCTTCACCGTCGTAGAGTTGAGTCATGTCAAACCCCACGGTGGTGGTATGGCTGTCGTTCCACCGATACTCATCCATAATTTTCCCGCCGTGCTGACGCCAGGTGGTGACGCCGGACGTGTATTTGATGCCCAGACTGTGGTTGCTGGTGCTCACCCAGTCCCAGTAGGCCCTGTCCCTGTCTTCCATACTCAGATAAGCACCGAAGCTCAGCTTTCCGATGGGCAGGTTCTGTAAATAGTTCAGTCGGTAAGCCCAGGCGTTCTTGTTCCAGGTGGGTTGCTGCCAGGGGTCATGAAGACTGCCTTCGGTTTCAGGGAAGTCCGGATCATAACCGTCGACGCCGTTGTTATCCGCTACGTCCGGGTTGTTGTTCACGGGTGTTTCCCGGTCCGCAGTGCTGTAGGACCCGCTCAAAGCCACATAGCCTTCCATGGGAAGGATAACGCCAAGCCGGGTGAAAAAGGTCTGGATATCCGTTTCACTCTGACGCAGATAGCCGTCGGTGCTGTTTTTCTGATAACCAAAATCGTAGGTAAAAATACTGGCCGAGCCTTCCATGCTCAGATTGGTATTCAGGGTATTGTTGGTGCTGTAGCTGGTGGATAGCTTGATATCAGGTTTCAGGCTGTCATGTTTTTTCGGTGCCTTGGTGATCATGTTGACCACGCCACCGATGGCCTTGGCGTCGTACAATGCCGAATGGGGACCAGGCAGGATTTCCACCTTGTCGATGAGAAAGGCGGGCATCAGGGCATAGTCCACGATATGGGTGCCTTTTCGTCCACCTGTTTTCTGGGTAGTCAGTCCGTCAATGGCCGTAACAAAACGGTCGCTTGAAAAGCCGCGCATGTTAATACAATCTTCTTCCGGTGTCTGATCCGTAAGACCACGGAAATCAATAATGGCCATGGCTTTTAAATAATCAAGCACACTGGAAGCCCCGCCGATAATCTCATGATCGTCGGTTTTGATCACGGTTCCCTGCGGGCTTGGTATCATGCCCCGGTGGTCACCCTTGGCTTCTACAACAATGTCGTCCAGTTGTTTGACGTCCTGTTTATCATCCTTCTTGATTTCCTGCTTGACGTCGGGCTGTACATCATCTGCTGCGGCGCTTGAAATCAAGGCTGGTAAAATAAAACATGAACAGATTATCACTAATCCGATGTAACATTTTTTCATTTCTCATCCCCTCGTTGGAATACAGTCAGGCCATGATCGGCTGACCTTTGTTGACGCGGAATGAGTCCGATGATAAGAAAAATCCGTGGGCTTTCAGGATTTTTTTATCCTGGGCTCATCGGGTGACGGCATGTGTCCTTGGCCGGGTGCTGCCGTCACCCCTTTTGTTTTCATTGTTGTCATGGGTCCAATTTTTCCCTTTGATTTAATTACTCCCCCCCTTTTTCCCAAAAAAAAAGCCAAGAAGACAGATACAGATAGAGTGTATCCAAGCCTTCTTGGCTTCAATGAATATGTTGGTAACTAATATTACTAAACTTTTTTCAATGCAATTTCATATTGCACGTTGAAAGAAGTCGTTTATCGAACAGAACAGCCGATGTCAAGAAAAAATGACGAAAATGTCTTTCATTGAAATAGTGATGAAATGAAAATGGATATTAACTGTTCCCAATCCTCCGTTCAATCAAAGCCAGATTATACCGCACATTCTCATTGCCGGGGCTTATCTTGAGTGCTTCATTCAAGTGTGCCGCCGCCTGAACCAGATTTCCCTTTTTCGAAAGGGCCATGGCCATGCTGTTGTGTGATTCCGCATCCTGCGGGTTCAAGATCAAAGCCTGGGTAAAATCCCGTATCGCCTCGTCAGCCATGTTGAGACGCAGAAAAATCGCTCCCCGTTCGTTCAAGGCAGCCACATCATCGGGGTTCAGGGCAAGGGCTCTGGACAAGCTTGTCAAAGCACTATTCCACAAGCCCTGACGCGCCTCGGCCATACCAAGATAGCGATGCGCCTGGGCTGATCCCGGCGAAAGACCCACAGCTTTTTGAAAGCAGGATGAGGCGTCCAGCCATTGGCCGGATTCCGCATGCAGCAACCCTGAGGCAAACACACCGTCAAAGTGCATACTGTCCAGCCTCAAAGTCGCTTCAAGTTCTTTCTTTGCCTCATCACCACGTCCTGAAGCAATCAGAGCAAGAGCCAGATTATAGTGATCTCTGGCTATGACCGTCTGTTTCCTCGCTCCATGTTTCGCCATACAACCTCTTATTCGGTCTATCTGGATGTCGGCACAGGCTTCCTTGGTCTCCCGGTCATGGAATATGGCGTAGGTTGGAACCGATTCCCTGCCGCAGAAATCGCGGGTCACGGCTAAATACCGGTTTTTCTGGTCACCTGACAACTTCTTGAAATCAAGAACGGAAAACAGGGGCGCATTGACGCTTGCAGAAAAAGCCATAAGATCCAGCATGGATTCGGTTCTACTGTGGCTTTCAAGAACGCTCAGAGTGCCCTGGCTCAACCGCCGCATAGCAGCGGCTTTCCGTTCAATGTCCAGATGGCCGTCGAACAGGTGGCGCGGCGCTGAAAATTCAAGGTGCGGCATATTGTCCGTGTGAATGGGGCCGTTGCCGAACAAAACATTCAGGTCTTCGGTGACCACGAGATGAGCGAGAAAACCCGCGTCAGCGAAAGCCGCGTTTTTTGATTTCTGAGCATGAACGATGTTGGACTGGGCGATATTCCAGTCAAGGGTCTTGTCATCGGCACGGGCCAGGAGCATGTAGTCCACGGGGCCGATCTTGATCATCACCCCGCCGGGAAAAACAGAGGTAAACGTCCGTCCCAGCAGTGCAAAGGTGTCCCAGTCCATTTCATAACTTTGAATCCACTGGGCAAAAAGTCCCTGACCCGTCAGCCTATTTTTAACCAGAAGAAAGAAATCACGGGTGTAAAGGTTGGCAAGCCCTGCCATCCAGGGGTTGGATGGTTCGGAGATAATGGCGTCGTACCGTTCACCGGTGAGGGCCAGATGGTTTCTGCCGTCCTGAACGATCAGCCGCGTTCGCGGGTCTTCGAGACATCGGTTGTTATACGGCCCGAAATACTTCCGGCATGCTGCAACCACCTGATCGTTGATTTCAAGAATATCGAGACGCTCCACAGGATAATGGAGAACTTCACCGGGCGTCATTCCGCTGGCAAGGCCCAGCACCATGACTTTTTTCGCGTGGGGGTGAAAAAGCATGGGGATGTGGCCTGACAGGGTCTGGGTGGACCTGTCTCCATGGGACGAGGCATCGGCTTTCCCGCTGTTGAACATGGCGTATTCCACTGCCCCTACGCTTGTTGTTTCACGCTCAACTGTGGTAAAACCGCCCACACCTTCGCCCTGAAAAACAACGTCGATGCCCTCCCGCTGTTTTGCAAGAAGATCCGGGCCCGCAAAAAACGCATTCAGCCAGGATGTCTGAATCATGCGGGACGTGAGGGTTTCAAAATCTCTGTACCAGCCTCTGGAAAGAAGTGTCTGATTCCAGGATGGAAAATGGATGGCGATAAAAACTCCGAAAAGAACAAGAATTGTCGCCATGGAAAAGCGTGCCACAGGCCGGGTTCGTTTTAAGCCCACAGCTGTAAGAGCCATCACAGCCGCCGTGAACTGGACAAAGAAAACAAAGGCAAGCCCCTGCTGTTTGCCCGCCAGTGGAATAAGGATGAAACCGGCTGTAAATGAACCCAGGATGGCCCCGATGGTATTGACGGCATAGGCTGTTCCAATGGCACGGCCCACCATGGGCATGCTCTTTGCGAAAATGCGGTTCACCAGAGGAAAAGCCGCTCCCAGAAAAAAAGTGGGAATGGCCATCAGAGCAAAGAGAACAAGACTCTGCACCCAGAGAAGGGTTACAAACTGCCCGTGAAAGACATGGATGAGTTTGGCAAAAAAGAACTGGCTGTTGCCGAGAATCTGGCTGGTCATCAAAGAGAATAAAGCCGCGCCGATCTGGGTGATCACAAGAAGATGGAAGATCCGCGTAATCCGGTCGGAAAGCCGTCCGAACACCACACTTCCTGCCGCAAGTCCCACGATGAACGTGGCCACCACCAGGGTGAACGAATAGTTTGTGGGGCCAATGAGAAGGCCGATCAGCCGTGACCAGAACACCTGGCAGGCCATGGAGCAGAACCCTGAAACAGCGAACAGAACAAGGGCCCAGACAACTTGATTCTGGCTGGATGGTGATGCCATCAAGTTCTGTTTCTGTTCATCGGGCATCGGCTTACATGCCGTTACTTCCTGCTTCTGACGATCTCCTTTTAAACGGGACGCCAGCAGGCAGAGAGTCCCGGCAGTGATGTTCACAGCTGCCGCAGAATAAAGGGTGGCTGAAAGCCCCAGTCGAGGTATCAGAACAAAACCGCAGAGAAGTGTTCCAAGTGCCGCACCAATGGTGTTGAGGCCGTAAAGAACCCCAGTGCGCCGCCCGATATGGTCAAGTTCCCGCACATAGTAACGGCATAGAACGGGAAGAGTCCCACCCATCAGAGTGGTGGGTATGATCAAAAGTGCTGTGCACCCCAGAAATGTGGCGGCCTGATACACCAGAGGCACATCGTAAAGGCGATCATAAATCATCGTATATAATGGAGTGACGGCGTTAATCACGAAGGGAAGCACCAGGGCGTATACCCCGATAACCAGTTCAAGGGCACCGTAAACAGCAAGAAGCACAGAGCGGTTTTCCAACCTGTCGATCAGCCGTCCTACAAAAAAACTTCCCAGAGCAAGCCCACCCATAAACACGGTAAGTACGGCGGCAACAGCGTAAGGGGCGCTGCCGATGATCTTGTCGATCATGCGAACCCAGAGAACTTCATAGACAAGTCCTGCCGTGCCTGACATGAAAAAACATCCGAGTACAAGGGACGTGTAGAGTTTACGACGGTAATTCAAGGCAATGCTCATAAGCTGTTCACTTCCGTTTGAAAATAAAAAAAGCCACAAAGGCGGACAATAACTATCCAAGCCTTCCTGGCTTTATTATGAGACACACTATAAATATCTTCAAACAAAGGCGTAACAGCAATTTCTTATTGCCGATTGATCAACCGTTTATCCAACAGACCTGCCCATGTCAAGTGGATTTTAAGAACAATCGAACATCCTGACCGACAACGACCCTTTTCAAGGGTTTAGCTGTTCAGGTTTTTATTATACAAGTCTTTCAACAACATCATGCTTCCACGCTAACGGCTATTTAATGCTTCATCCCAGGCTAATTTCTTGACTTGAAACCTAAAAATTCATATTAAATAGTGATTTTTTTCATGGGTTACCTCCCATGTCGCCGGGCGGAAGTGTTCCAGCGGAAAAACCAAGCGAACCATTTGATGGGTTAAAGGTTTGGTCCCAGGCATTTCACTCCCGTCCTTTCGGGGAAATACTGATAACACAAAAAACAACGGAATCGATCACGTGAACATGATCGACGGGATTTGATATGAAAAAGACTGTAAAACACATGGTGCTCGAAGCCATGGAAAAGGCTTTCCGTGAAGGTGAGCTAATTTCCGATGACTTCCCGGAAATTCTTGTGGAAGAACCCAAGGTTGGAAGCCAGGGGGATCTTTCGGTGAATACCGCCATGGTCATGGCCAAAAGCCAGAAAATGCCTCCGAAAAAGATAGCCGATATCATTGTAAAAAATATCGGAGACTCCCAAGGCGTACTTGAAAGAACCGAAGTGGCAGGGCCAGGCTTCATCAATTTTTACCTGAAACCCACTGCGTACCATCCTGTGCTGCTTGAGGTTCACGAAAAAGACGGGAGCTACGGCGCTTCCGACATGGGCAAGGGCATCAAAACCCAGGTGGAATTCGTGAGCGCCAACCCCACCGGCCCCCTGCACGTGGGACATGGTCGTGGTGCAGCTGTGGGTGACAGCGTGGCCCGTTTATTAAAGTTCTGCGGATACGAGGTGCAAAAAGAATATTACATCAACGATTCAGGCCGCCAGATCAACACGCTGGGACGTTCGGTTTATCTCAGATATTTGGAAAAAAACGGACAGACCATAGACTTCCCCGAAGACTGCTACAAAGGGGATTATATATTCGACCTGGCCGGTGAGATTCAGGCCAAGCATGAAAAAACCCTCCTTGATATGACCGAAGAACAGGGCGTTGGCATCTGCGCCAGATACGCTGCGGATAGTATTCTTGCGGATATCGACAAGGATCTTCGGAACTTTGGCGTTACTTTTGACTGCTGGTTCAGCGAACAGAGCCTTTATGATCAGGGCAAAGTTCAAAAAACCATCGACGAACTGAAAGAAGAAAAAACCGTCTTCGAAAAAGACGGGGCCTTCTGGTTCAACACCACGGCTTACGGTGACGAAAAAGACCGTGTGGTGGTAAGATCCAACGGACAGACCACCTACTTTGCTTCGGACATCGCCTACCACCGGAACAAATTCGAACGGGGTTTCAACCGAGTCATTGACGTGTGGGGGGCCGATCACCACGGTTACATCCCCAGAATGAAAGCCTGCATCACTGCTTCAGGCCATGACAGCGAGGCCTTCAACGTGATCCTTGTCCAGCTTGTGGCTCTGCTCCGAGACGGAAAACCCGTGGCCATGACCACCCGTGGCGGTGTTTACGAAACATTGAAAGATGTTCTGGATGAAGTGGGTTCCGATGCGGCGCGGTTCATCTTCCTTTCCAGACACTACGAAAGCCATCTGGACTTTGACCTGGAACTGGCCAAGAAAAAATCAAACGACAATCCGGTCTACTATGTTCAGTATGTACACGCCAGAATCTCAAGCATTCTCAAAAAAGCGGCTGATGAACATGGCATAACGGTTTTCGAGAATAATAAGGATGCCGTGGCCCTTCTGGTGACCCCGGAAGAAACCGCTTTGATGAAAGCCCTGGCTCGTTATCCTGAAACCATTGAGATTGCAGGAAAAAACCTTGAGCCGCACAGAGTCACATACTTCTTGATGAACCTTGCGTCACTGTTCCACACGTATTACAACAAACACAAGGTTCTGACCGATGATAAGCTGTTGTCTGCCGGACGTCTTTACCTGATTCTGGCTGTACAGCGAGTGATCAAAAACGGCCTGACGCTTTTGGGCGTGTCGGCACCGGAACGCATGTAATATCTGCGGAAACTGCATATTTTGCTCTGAAACGGCGTTCTCGGCGTAGGGGCACGGCGGGCCGTGCCCCTAAATTCAAGAGCCTTGTTTCAAAACAAATCGACAGTTTCTGTTCAGATACTGTTCAGACACTTTTTAACTTTTTTTATTCATTCATAATCAGGTTGATGATGGGAATAACACTATGATAATTCAAGATAAAAGCAGAAGTTCGGAAAACAGACCCTTTTTGAGCCTGAGCAAAAAAGCCTTTCTTTTCTGGTGCAGCTTCATCATGGGCCTTTTCGCCTTGTTTTTCTTTGCCGGAACCCTGGTTGGAAGAGGCCAGATACAAATCGACCTTGGTCAGAACGCACTGTTTCAGGAAATCAACGGCCTTGCCGAATCCACGACAGCAAACACGGAAACTGAAACGGTTGAATCTAAGGAAGACGTGCCTGATGATGGCTCGAACTTTGAATTTTATAACAATCTGTCGTCCAAAGATCCTGACAAAGGCATGGAAGTCGAAGTTGCAGCCACACCTTCGACCAAAAAGAAAACAAAACAAGTGGTTAAGAAAAATCTTGACATCGTGAAACCCGAGCATCTGGATGATGTGGACGACGCCACTTCTGATCAGCTTTCCGAATCCGATGTGGCCACAAAACAGGCCCGTGAACCCAAGGAAAAACCCAAAGCGGATCGTATTGTCCCCGTCACGATGACAACGTCTGCCGAAAAACCAAAAGCTGACACCAAAGCTGACACCCTCCAGAAAGCCAAAGTAACCTCGGAAGACAAAACAAAAAAAGAAACGACTGATAAAGCCAAATCAGATTCTCAGACCAAAACAAAACAGGAAACGGCTGATAAAGCCAAATCAGATTCGTCCCAGAAAACTAAAACTGAAACAGCCGATAAGGATAAAGCGAAATCGGATTCTTCTCTGAAAACAAAAGCCGAATCAGCCGATAAATCAAAATCCGATTCTACCGTAAAAGGGAAAACTGCGACGGCTGACAACGCTAAGAAAACCGAAAAGCCCAAAGCAACTGAAAAGGACGATCCCAATATAAAAAAATTCAGCCTCCAGGTGGCCGCATTGAGAAGCGCGGATGATGCTGACACCATGGTTAAAAAGTTGAGTGATCTGGGATTTGCCGCCTACACGGTCAAAAGCGGCGACAATGAACCATGGTACAAAGTGAGAGTGGGCAAATACAAAGACAGAACCGAGGCTGAAAAGACCATCACCAAGCTGAAAAACAAAAATTTCGACGCATTTGTGGTCAATCGATAGAGGTTTATAATTCCATGTGGAACCTGTAGGGGCGGGTTCCAAACCCGCCGCTGGTGGTTGTGTCATGATGAATACACATAGGAATAAGGAGAAAACAATGAAAATATCCGCAGATGATGTGATGAAAGTGGCTGATCTTGCCCGTCTCACCATTGATAACGATTTAAGAGACAAACTGGCCGTTCAGATTGGCAACATTCTGAGCTATGTGGACACCCTTGAAAAAGTGGACACAAAAGATGTGGTGCCCACCACCCATGCCCTTTCCCTGTTCAACGCATTCAGGGAAGACGAGGTGAAGGGCCGCAAGGGTTCAGGAACGGAAAAGGCCCTTGCCAACGCTCCGGTAAAAGAAGACGGATGTTTTGTGGTCCCCAGAGTGGTGGGATGATCCCGCCGACGATGGGTTACGCTCTGGCTCCACCCATCCTACAGCCGTCACTGTGTAGGATAGGTGGAGCAAAGCGTAACCCATCACGCATTAATCTAAAGTATTTTTTACATCGATTTTTTTTAAACTGATTTTTATCAAACATAGTGTCTGAACGGAAACGGTAGATTTTGGTCTGAGACAAGGCCGCAGGAATTTTTAGACCGCAGGCGTAGCAGCGCTACGTCGAGGATCTAAAAATTTCGAGAACGCCGTATCAGATCAAAAGATGCCGTTTCCGTTCGGGCACTACACAGCAGGAATTGACATATGAAGCTATACAAACTCACCATCCACGAAGCTGCTGACCTTCTTCAAAAAAAAGAAATCCGTCCACGGGAACTGACCGCTTCGGTGTTCGAGCGTATACATTCGGTTGAAAACAAAATCGGCGCCTATATCACCCTTACGGAAGAAATGGCGCTGGCTCAGGCTGATCAGGCCGAACAGGCCATCATGAAAGGTGAAACAAACCCTTTAACGGGCATTCCCCTTTCCATCAAGGATCTGATCTGCACTGACGGAGTAAAAACAACCTGCGCCTCAAAAATCCTTGAAAACTTTGTCCCGACTTATGACGCCACGGTCATTGAACACCTGAAAAAACATAATGCCGTATTCACGGGTAAAGTGAACATGGATGAGTTTGCCATGGGTTCCACCACCGAACATTCGGCTTTCAAATCCACCGTGAACCCCTGGAATACAAAGCACAACCCCGGCGGCTCCAGCGGTGGTTCAGCGGCATCCGTTGCCGCAGACATGTGCCTGGGCTCACTTGGAAGCGATACCGGCGGCTCCATCCGTCAGCCTGCGTCCCATTGCGGCATTGTGGGCCTAAAACCCACCTATGGCCGAGTTTCCCGGTATGGGCTTGTGGCCTTTGCTTCGTCCCTTGACCAGATCGGCCCCCTCACCAAAGATGTGACGGATGCGGCCCTTCTTCTCAACGCCATTTCAGGTCATGACATCAAAGACTCCACATCAGCACCCCAGGATGTACCCGATTTTACAAAGAATCTCAAATCAGGTGTGAAAGGAATGCGGATCGGTCTTCCCAAGGAATACTTCCACACCGAAGGCATTGACGAGGATGTGAGAAAGTCCGTGGAACATGCCATTGAAACCCTCAAATCCCTTGGGGCTGAATTCGTGGACATTTCCCTGCCCCATACGGAATACGCTGTGGCATCCTACTATGTGATCGCCCCATCGGAAGCCAGTTCAAACCTTGCCCGTTACGATGGGGTAAAATATGGTTTGAGAGACATGGACCAGACCGAACTCCTCTCCTTATATAAAGAATCCAGATCCAAAGGATTCGGGCTGGAAGTGAAAAGACGGATCATCATCGGAACCTACGCCCTTTCTTCTGGTTATTACGATGCCTACTACAAAAAAGCATCCCAGGTAAGAACCCTGATCATGAATGACTTCAAAAAGGCATTTGATAGCTGTGATCTGCTGCTTTCACCGGTCTCTCCGTCACCCGCTGGTGTGATTGGCGAACATTCCGATGATCCGCTGAAATTATATCTTTCGGATATTTTCACCATTTCGGCAAACCTTGCAGGTCTACCGGCTCTCAGTGTTCCCTGCGGGTTTACAAAAGAAAACCTGCCTGTGGGACTTCACCTTATGGGTCGGCATTTTGATGAGGAAACCCTGCTCAGGGCGGCTTACGGGTTTGAGCAGGCTACGGATTTTCATAAAGCACGACCAGCGCTTTGATTAAAAGGATCGGGTCATTTGTCGGGTTTCGTTCCTCTACCCGACCTACGATGAGTGTCTGGCAGTGCTTGCTGTGATTATTTTATAACGAAACCGATTATCTGAGGTAAACCATGACAACCATCATGCCCGAAGGCAACAACCTGAAAAAAGCCATCACCTGGATTGACGAAAGCCGTGCGGAAAAAACAGGAAAAACCCTGTTGCAGCTTATTGATGAAGCAGGCATGAGATTCAATCTGACTCCCAAGGATTCTGATTTTCTGGTCAGGTTTTACATCGACAAACATTAAGGGGCATGACCATGGCGCAGGTCCGTATTCTGCCCGAAATCCTTTCCAACCAGATCGCTGCCGGTGAAGTTGTTGAACGCCCTTTTTCCGTAGTCAAGGAACTGGTGGAAAACGCCCTTGACGCCGGAAGCACTCAACTCCATATCGAAGTGGAAAACGGCGGAAAAAACCTGATCCGTATTTCGGACAACGGGTCGGGCATGTCCTATGACGACGCACTTTTAAGTGTGGAACGATACGCCACAAGCAAACTCTATGAAAACAAGGACCTGTTTTCCATAAGAACCCTGGGATTCAGAGGTGAAGCCCTTCCCAGTATCGCCTCGGTGTCCCGTTTCACCCTGATCACCCGAGAAAAAACAGCCGACGCCGCCACTCTGATTTACATGGAAGGGGGCAAGGTCAAAAAAGTGTCTGAAGCGGGTGCCCCTGCCGGAACCATGATCACCGTGGAACAGCTTTTTTTCAACACCCCGGCTCGGCGAAAATTCCTGAAATCCACCACCACGGAAATGGCCCATATACTGGACACCCTCGCCTGTATTGCTCTGGGTTGGCCCAAAGTGCAGTTCAAAGTGAGCCACAACGGAAAGTCCGTAAAAAGCTGGCCCCAGGCCCAGGGTTTTTATGACAGAGCCGTGGACATCATGGGTCAGGAGTTCCGAAACAGCCTTATTCCTGTTGAATTTAACGATGACACTGTCGAAATTACAGGACTTGTTTCATCTCCAGACAGTACCCGAAGCGGAAGTCAAAAGCTTTTTCTCTATGTCAACGGCCGCTATGTAAGAGACAGAAGTCTGATTCATGCCCTTCTTGAAGCATACGGTTCACGGCTGATGAAACAGCGGTATCCCGTGGCCGTTCTTTTTCTCACCCTGCCCTGTGACATGGTGGATGTGAACGTTCACCCCACCAAACACGAAGTGCGATTTGCCGAACATAACAGAGTGTATTCGGCTGTGAAAGCCTGCGTATCCCTGGCACTGTCCCAGCGGGAAAAAACAAGACATTCGGAATCATTTACCCGGAGGCCGGAAACACCTTTTTCCATCTCTGAAAAAATCCAGCACAAAGACACATCCCAGACCGGCCTTTTCGATGAAACCCGGTTTGTTTCGTCCCATCCTGTTTCATCTGCCCCCGCTGCCATAGAATCGGAGGTTTTCCACAAAGAAGCTGATTTCACACCTTACGAAGTACCTGTTGAAAGATCCGCCGGTATTTCCGAATTTCTGAACGACACAGACCGGTTCACCATAGCTGAAGAACGTGTGTCATCGCCTGCTGTTCTGCCTGTTTTGCAGAGAGAAACACCCGAACACAAAAACCTTTTCTTCAGCAGTCTGAGAATCGTGGGACAGCTTCAGAACACCTATATCCTCTGTGATTCACCTGAAGGACTGATCATCATTGATCAACATGCGGCCCATGAACGAATCGTGTTTGAAACCCTGAAAAACAAAACAACAAAATTTGGATCCCAGACGTTGCTTCTGCCGGAAACGGTGGAATTGGGATACAAAGAGGCCGAAGCCCTTGAAAAAGAGCTACCCAATCTGGAGGGACTGGGCCTTGACATCGAGCCTTTCGGTCAGAACTGCTTTGTGGTGAAATCCGTTCCGGCCATATTATCACAGGGATCGGTAACTCGACTTGTACTGGATATTGCGGAAAAACTGGTTGAAACAGGTTCATCCCGAAACCTTGAAAACGCTCTTGACGACTGCCTGATTGTCATGGCCTGTCATGGAGCCATCCGAGCACACCAGATCCTTTCCGAGCCACAGATGAAGCAACTGCTGGCTCAACTTGACGCCTGCGAAACCCCTTCGTTCTGTCCTCATGGAAGGCCCACATGGACGAGATACAGTATGGCTCTTCTTGAAAAAGCGTTTAAGAGAGTTTAGGAATGTGCCTGAAAAGGCTTGAAGCAAGGCTATACAACTGAAAGGCATCAGCCAGCCTTAATTGGATTAATAAAAACCCTGTCTCAAGTATTTGGACAGGGTTTTTATTTGTACGTGTGAAAAAGCATTTACAATTTCATAACATTCTTTGCGGAAGAGCCTCGGGTACTGGTCTCAATTTCAAAAGCAACCCGTTCACCTTCTGAAAGCGTTCTGAAACCGGGCATGTCAATGGATGTGTGGTGAACGAAAACGTCGCTGCCATCTTCTTGCTCGATAAAACCATAGCCTTTTTTGTCACTAAACCATTTTACAGTTCCTTCTGCCAAACCCACTCCTCCTTGTATTACAATTACTTAAGTTGTGCCCGTCACTCCAACGGGCCCTGCTATGACATTTTGACAAAACAGAATAAACCTATCCACCAATAATAAACAGACAGCATCTATTCCATGTATCAAATGATATATGATATGTTCGTATGTATGAGCGGTCTTGGTAACCAGCAGAGATTACATCAACAAGACATTGCTTTTGAGAAAAAAGCTCGCACGCGTTTGATATTTCCTTAGTAAGGCACTATAAATTTTCAGTAACCCATCGTATTTAAAAAATCAAGGAAAATGTCATATGATAGTATAAAAAAATTAAGGTTTGGAAATGTGTAGGAAATAAAAAACAGTCCGTGATGTGCGACGTTGGAGGCGGAGCCTCCGTGGTGCGCATTCCGGGGAGAATCCCCGGAACGAGGGCCAACATTTGCGCTATGTATAGAATCTTTTCGTCAACCCCGAAAAACGCAAACCTGAATTTGAATTTCAATATTGAATCGGTGTTGTAGGGGCGGGTTCCAAACCCGCCCATACGGACAGAGGGCAGCCACAAGGTCTGCCCCTACAATACGGTGCATATCAGAAATTTGAAATCACATCGGCCAGAGCCGATTCCACATAGGTTCTGATCTCCTGCAAACGACTTTCGGTCATGGCTTCGAAACGAAGAACCAGAGCGGGCTGGGTGTTTGATGCTCTCACAAGCCCCCATCCATCATCGAACAACACACGAACGCCATCAATGTCAATCACCTCGTGTCTTGCACGGAAAAATTCCGTTATCTTTTCCACAACCTGGAATTTAATCTCGTCCGGGCAGTCCACCCTGATTTCAGGGGTGTTAAACGTAACAGGGATATCTTCCAAAAGCTGGCTCATGGTTTTACCCGTGGTGGAAATGATTTCCAGCAACCGTAAGGTGGCGTAAAGGGCGTCGTCGAACCCCAAATATCTGTCCGCAAAAAAGATATGACCGCTCATCTCTCCGGCCAGGGCCGCTTTTTCCTCTTTCATCTTCTTTTTGATCAGTGAATGACCTGTTTTCCACATCACAGCATTTCCGCCATGTTTGCGGATGTCATCGTACATGGTCTTGGAGCATTTCACTTCGGAAATAAAGGTGGCTCCGGGTTTTCTCGAAAGAATCTCACGGGCAAAAACGATCATCAGCTGATCACCGTAGACGATCTTGCCGTTTTCATCCACAACACCGATTCTGTCCCCGTCTCCGTCATAGCCGATTCCCACATCCAGCTTTTTCTCTTTCACCAGGGAGATCAGATCTTTCAGGTTGGCCGCCACGGTTGGGTCTGCTTCGTGATTGGGAAACGTGCCGTCCATGTCACAGTACAGGTCGTGAACATTGAAACCAAAATGTTTCAGAACAGGAACTGCCACCGGCCCGGATGTCCCGTTTCCGGCATCCACACCAATGTTAAGAATTCTGGGGATTTTGATATTTTCGTAAAGATAGGATTTATAGGGCGTAATGGCGTCAGCCTGACTTAACGTCCCCTTCCCTTCACGGAATTTTCCCTCTTCGATCATACGATACAGGGTTTTGATATCTTCACCGTGAATGGAATCCGTGCCGCTGCACAATTTGAAACCGTTGTACTCCGGCGGATTGTGACTGGCCGTCACCATGACTCCGCCCTCTTTCTTGAAATGCTGGATGGAAAAATACATCACAGGCGTGGGGCAGACTCCGATATCCACCACATCGCAGCCTGTTGATAACAGACCTTCAATCACCTTTTCAGTGTAAAGATCCGACGTGAGTCGGCAGTCACGACCCACCACCAGCTGGGACCGTCCCTGGTTCAACAGAAACGTACCCACGGCTTTTCCGATAAGCATCACATCATTTTCGTTCAATTGTTCACCGGCGATTCCCCGGATGTCGTACTCTCTGAATATTTTTGCTTCCATGGCATTCTCCCAGCATGGTAATAATTTACGTTATAAAATAACAGAACCCGTTCTGGCCGTACTGTAACCGCCAAGGGCTGTAACCCGTTCCCTGAAGGGTTTGCTGTTTATCGTGTCACACAAAATCTGAATATTTCTGGAATGGTAATACGCTTCATCAATCACAAGGTCATACTGTTCCGTGACAACCGGAATAAAATCAAGATCCAGGGCTTTTGCTGCGGCATATATACCCAGCCCCACATCAGCAGCACCGGATAGCACCGCTGCGGCAACCGACATGTGTGTATACTCATCAACCCAGTACCCGTCAATCATTTTATGGTCAAGTTTCAGCTCTTTCAGTTTGAAATCAAGTAGAATCCGTGTTCCCGAACCTTTCTGGCGGTTGATGAACCTGACGTCGGATCTCACAAGATCCTCAATACCTTTTATGCCTTTAGGGTTCCCTTTGGGAATAATAAGTCCCTGATCCCGCAATACCAGATTCACCACTTTCACACGTTTGTCCGGCAGATGTTTTCGGATGTAGGACAGGTTGTAAGAGCCATCCTCCTCATCAAGAAGATGGGAACCGGCCAGATGACAGAACCCCTTCTTCAAGGCGAGAAGACCACCGAGACTCCCCACATGGCTGGAAGACAGGGTGATGCCGCCATGATTTTTCGCGCAGCGGATCTGATCGGCAAGCACATCCAGAGTGTTGTCGTGGCTTCCCACAATCACCACCGTATTTTCAATCTGGCTCAGGGGTCTCAGAATTTCTGCCTGAACCGTCTCCTGGCTTCGAACACCTTCCATATGAGCAGGTATTCTTATAATGCCGTCCGCTTCTGTGAGGGATGTGATGGAGCCCGCACCGCCCGACAAGGGAGTCGCCACCCTGTGTTCTCCCACTTTCCCGATTTTAACCCTGACAAACTCTTCCAGTCCCAGTTTAGAATTGATGTTCCGAGTGGTCATCACATCGATGGTCTGCCGACTGGTCAAAGGGACTCCAAGCATCTGGTGTATAAGCGGACTGACAAACTGCTCAAAGGCCATAATGGCTGAAACCGGATAACCTGGAATTCCGAAAACCGGCTTGCCGTTGACCGAACCGAAAAGAAGGGGTTTGCCCGGCATCATGGTCACGCCATGAACAAGGACCTCGCCTTTTTCCTGAATGGCGGCCCTTGCATAATCCTCAGACCCCGCCGACGAACCTCCCACCATCAGAATGATATCATAGCGTTCGTCTTTGCTCACTGCATCGAGGGTTTCAGCAATGAGACCCCGGTCATCAACAAGAATCCGGTGGCGCTCTGCTTCTGCCCCGCAGCGTTCAGCCAGGCCTTTTAGAACATAGGAATTGGAATCTAGGGTTTTGCCGGGCTGGAGATTTGTGATGTCAAAATCATGAAAGTCCACCATTTCTGAACCGGTTGGGATGATCAAAAGCGATGGTTTTTTAAGCACAGGTAGGGAAAACACACCGCCTGATATAAGAGCTCCCACGCAATAAGGACTTACGCAATGGCCATGGGGGAAAAGCAATTCCGTTGCCACAATATCCTCGCCCATTTTTCTCACATGCTGAAACGGAAAAGCCGGGGCTTCGATGCTTACCACACCGTCACCCTGATCAAACACATGCTCGATCATAATCACGGCATTGGTCTCAGCCGGTATCACATGGCCTGTGTTCACAGGATAAGCCTGTTTTCCCAGGGTGAGGTCCTTTGGTTTTGTTTCGCTTGCCCCAAATGTCAGTTCAGCGGCAACTGCAATGCCGTCCATGGCAGCGGCATGAAAGGATGGCGAGGATATTTTTGCAGTGACTGCCTGAGCCAGCACCCTCCCGACTGCCTGATCCGTGGGAACGATTTCCGTTCGGTCCATGTTGCCTGAAAACGCTTCGAGGAGAATCCCGAGCGCCTCATCAAGGCTTTTCATTTCAAGATACACGTTTCGTTTTGAACCCATTTTCTTCCGTTTATTCCTTGTTTTATTATCCCAATCAAACCTACTGAACCATGACAAATACCCGGCTTCCTTTTTCAAGCCCCTCAGTGTTCATGGGAATTCGAATAATCCCATGTGCAAGAACCATGGTGTTGATGGCTCCTGATTTTCCGAGAACAGGGACAGCCAGCCAGCCGTCATCTTTGAATTCCAGCCGTACCCGGATATACTCTTCCCTGCCCTGGGCCGAAGCCACATTTCGTGTAAGCACAGCCGGTATTCTTATAAAATCATCATCTACCACACAACCCGAAATCCAGCGTATGAAAGGTTTCACAACCCTGTCAAAAACTACCATTGCCGAAACCACATGACCGGGAAGGCCCCACACTGCTTTGCCCGATACGGAAGCGAGAATCGTAGGTTTTCCAGGACTGATGGGAATTCCGTGAACAAGAATGCGTGAATCCGGAAAAGAGGTAAGAATCTTTGTCGTGAAATCCCTGGCCCCCACCGAACTACCGCCGGAAATCAACACCATATCCGTTTCTGCAATGGCCTTCGCACACACGCTGTACAGTTCTGCTTCATCATCTTTGACAATGCCGTAAGACACTGGAACAGCACCGGATTCGATAACAAGGCCCCACAGGGTATGGGTGTTCATATCCCTGATATGTCCGGCTCTCGGCTCTTCTGAAACAGGGACTATTTCATCCCCTGTGGACACGATGCCGATGGTTGGTTTTTTATAAACAGGCACCTGCGAATGTCCGAATGCGGCCAGCAGACCGGCATCCTGGGGTCTGATCTTTTTCCCCTTATCAAGAAGCCTGGCTCCCGAACAAAAATCCTCACCCTTTTCAATGATGTTCTGACCTGGTGCCACACTTTTATAAACTTCAAGGGTTTCAGCATCCACGGCATCGGTGAATTCAACCATCACCACACTGTCCGTACCCTCCGGCAGCATTCCCCCTGTGGCAATCTTCACTGTTTCGCCATGGGCCACATGAATGTCCGGCCTCTCACCCATGGCCACTGAGCCAACGACCAAAAGCAGCGCCGGGCTGTCATTTGAGGCACCGAATGTGGATGATGCAGATACCGCATAGCCATCCATTGTGGATCGGCTGAAATCCGGGAGATCCCTGTCGGATGTGATATCCTTTGCGAGAACTCGACCATGGCAACCTTCGAGGCTGACCGTTTCAATCTCCGTTATGCCGAACAGCTCCTTTAAAACCAAAACTTTATCGAGCGGCGTGACCTTGAAAAAATCTTTCATTTCTTAACCCCGTAAACATATCAGACCAAGTGATCATGGCCCTGCCAATGCTGGAGAAATCAACATGATTTCCGGCCAACATCCAGGCAACTTCAAAAAAGCTGAATGATAAATCCCTTGATACCCTTCGAAAATTTTTATATCTATCACCTAAACAATCATTTGTGCAATATTCTTCATCTTAATGGAAGCATGATAAAGGAAACACCATGAAAAAACAAAAACATCACTTAATTATAGCCGGACTTCTTATCTTTTTTCTTGCTCTGTGCCCGGAAAACAGCCTTGCAGCCAAAAAGAAATCTTCAAAAGGTAAATCAAGACACAAAAGCAGTTCACATGTATCTCGTCATGTATCTCAACCTTCTAAAAAGGTAGATAAATCTCCTGTATCACAACTTCTTAAAAAAATAGAAAACAGATACGACTCCGTATCCTTTTCAGCCGATTTTTTCCAGGAATCACCGTTGCCTGAAATCCAGGTGACGGAAACAGCCCAAGGCAAGGCCTATTTCAAAAAAACCGGCAAATTCAGATGGGAATATGAAAAACCTGAAGTTCTCCATTATATCTCAAACGGGGTTACATTATGGATTCACAGTCCATCGGATAACAATGTCTGGACCGGTAAATCCAAGGAATTCTTCGGGAAAGGCAGCGGAGCCAACGTCCTCACCGATGTGAAACAGATCAGAAACCAGTTCGTGGTAAACATCGCCGAATCATCCGATGAAAACACAACACGCCTCAAGCTTGTTCCAAAAAATAAAACCATGGGCTTTACGGATATCTTTCTCACCGTTGACAATGGCACCTATGATATTTTGAAAATCGTTTCGTTCAACATGAACGGTGAAGAAACGCGGATTGAGTTCAAAAACCTCGAATTCAAACCCTTTTCCGATGACGTGATGTTCAACTTCAAGATTCCGGCAAAAGCCAATGTCATCCCTCTGGAACAAAAAATGTAATTCTATGTTGCATGCAGATGATAAAAACGATGGCGCACCTGTAGTGGCGGGTTCCAAACCCGCCTGGTGATTGTGTCATAATGAATGCAAATCGGAACAAGGACATTCCATGAAACAACAAATCAGAGATCTTCTCAAAGCAAAAAAAGCCATTTTGCTTGCCCATAACTATCAGCCAGCGGAAGTTCAGGATGTTGCCGACTTAACGGGAGACTCCCTTGAACTCAGTATCAAGGCCTCTAAAACAGACGCAGAGGTCATCGTATTCTGCGGTGTCCATTTCATGGCCGAAACAGCCTGCATCCTTTGCCCTGACAAAACCGTTCTCCTTCCCCGAACGGACGCGGGCTGCCCCATGGCAGACATGATCACCGCCGATTCGCTGAAGAAAAGACTGGTGGAACTTCCACCCATGCCGGTGGTTACCTATGTAAATTCCTCTGCTGCCGTCAAAGCCCTTTCAACGATCTGCTGCACATCAGCCAACGTGGTCAAGGTGGCAAACAGCGTGGATCACCATGAAATGCTCATGACACCTGACCGGAATCTGGCCATGTACGCTGCGGCCCGAACCGACAAAAAAATCCATATCTGGGATGGTTGCTGCCCTTACCATGATGCCTTGAAGCCTGAAGATGTAATTGCAGCACGCCAAGCCCATCCCGATGCCGTGTTCATGGCTCATCCCGAATGCCGCCAGGATGTTCTTGAAATGGCGGATGTGATCAACAGCACATCGGGAATGATCAAATTCGCATCGGAATCACCTGCGAAATCATTCATCGTGGGAACGGAAACAGGGCTTTTGCATGGTCTCAAAAAAGCCAATCCAGGGAAAAGCTTTTATCCGGCTTCACTCAAACTCGAATGTGCTGAAATGAAAAAAATTACACTGGATGATATTGTAAAGTCTCTGGAATATATGAACGGACGGGTCACTGTACCTGAAGATATCCGTCTGGCGGCTCTTTCGTCGGTACAGCGGATGATTGAGCTGGCGTAAGCTTGAAATTTTGTGGTGGACCAAGCGCAGGGCGATTACGTATCTTTTTTTGAGAACCCAAAATATAAAACGGCGCAGCCAACCGCATCGCGCAGCAGCCCCTCGTTCCGGGGATTCTCCCCGGAACGAGGAAAGAGGAAAAAAATGGTTAAAACAGTTCTTATCACAGGTTGTTCAACCGGAATAGGAAGAGCGCTGGCCCTTGAATTTCACAAAAAAGGCCTCCGTGTTTACGCCACAGCAAGAAACCCTGAATCTTTAAAAAATCTTGCCGACATGGGAATGGTGACGTTGAAACTTGACGTGAACGATCCTGCTGATATTGCGGCTGTTTCAGCTTTTTTGGACAAAGAAACCGGCGGTATCGACTTTCTTGTGAACAACGCTGGTTTCATCGCCATGGGGCCTTTGGCAGAAATCCCTCTTTCACGTCTCCGTCTCCAGTTTGAAACCAATGTGGTCAGCGTCATCGCCATGATTCAGGCCGTTGTTCCAGCCATGATACGCAACAGACGTGGCACTATCGTCAATCTCGGAAGCGTCTCAGGCATTCTTCCCACCCCTTTTGCCGGATCATACTGTGCCAGCAAAACAGCCGTTCATTCACTCTCCGATGCCCTCAGGCTCGAACTCACCCCATTCAATGTAAAAGTGATAACTGTCCAGCCGGGCGGTATTAAGTCCGAGCTGGGCAATACAGCCCACAAAGGGATTTCAGATAACAAGAGCGATTCTTCTTTTTACTCGGCAATCGCCAGCGCCATCGAAGAACGGGCCCTTGCATCCCAGGTCAATGCAACGCCGGTTGATGAGTTTGCCGAACAACTGGTATCCGAGATTTTAAAACAAAACCCTAAACCTGTGCTCCGACTCGGCAAACAAAGCTTTTTGCTTCCTTTTATCCGTTACGCTTTTCCAACACGATTGCGCGACTGGATTCTGACAAAAAAATTCAAACTTAATGCACTTAAATAGATGTCCTGATTCCTCTTTTTTCTTAAACAAAATATTAAGATTTGCCATGTTCCTGCTTTCCCACACCAAATATCTTGATTTTTCTTTCCAATGAGTATATAAAAAAAATAATTTTATTATCGATTGTTTATTCTTATCGATACGATCTGCCCCGGCGGTAGACTCTTTCTCATCTTCCCCTTGTTCATTTACCATATGCATATAGAAAACGACTTTTATTTTTCAGCCAGTTTTGTTCACATGTTTTATTTTTAAATTAAAAACTTTTTCATCAATCGTTTGGGTATGATACAGGCTTTTGTAACCCCGACAGCTTGTCAGTTATGAGTTATTTCGTACAAGTATTATTAAATGGCCTGTTTTCAGCACTCTTGATCGAAAGATTCAAACAAAAGCCTTGACAGCGAAGGCATTTGAGTATTAGTTATGATTAGTCAAAAAACATAGTTCACCCGTACTAACGCGTCATATAAACAAAACCCGTTTTTCAAAACCAAAATTTAGTTCATGTTTAGACATAAATGCTATAAAGCCGCTTTCACCCGAACAGATAGCGGTTTTACCATTAACCTGAACAAAAGGAGGGGCACAAGCACTGTCAAGGGGTTTGCTCGCCCGTGTATCGAACGTCAAGTAATAAACTTAGTTCACTCTAAACGTTTATTATCCATACTAACCGAGAAGGAGAATATAATGAAAAAAATTATTGTGACAGGCGCGACTATTCTGATGGCATTATTCATAGCCGCACCCTCGTTCGCTATTGAAACCAAAGTCACTGGTACGTTCACACTTGATGGCGTACTTGATTACAACCCCAGTCTCACATCAGACAAAGATGCCAAAGAAACCATATCCTATAGAGAAATGCAGCTCCGCATAAACACAGAAAGTAAAATCACTGACAAAATAACGTTCTACACCCGCTTTGACATCCTTGACAAGCTTCTAAGCTCAAAAGAAACCAATTCAGTTGTCGCAACCGGTGAAGACGATGATAATATCCAATTTGACAGAGCCTGGATGCAAATCATCTCACCTGTTGGTGTCTTCCGCCTTGGCCGAAAAGAAGGCATCAAATGGGGAACCGATTTTTTTGATGATGGTAACGCATATGGAACAGACCGTGCCGAGTGGATTATTCCCATTAACGTTGGAGAAGACAAATTTGTCATTGGAATGGTTGGAGAAAAAGCATTAGAAACAACACGACAGAACGAAGACAATGAAAAATTCTACGTCACCGGCACATATGTCGCTAAAGATTTCAAAACAGGTCTTTTGATAGGGTATTACAACTATAAGTCTTTTAAAGAGGAAAATGGGGCTGATGATCTCAGCAGTTCTTACACAGATCTTTTGGCCGCCGGTGCCAATCAGTTAACAGCCGGAACGACTTACCAGACATCCGCTTTAACTTATGGATTAGCTGACATTCGCACCCAAAATGCATATTTCAACTATAATTCGACCGTAAGTGCCACGAATGAAGCCAAAGGAATATTTGGAAGTGCGGCCCAAAACTACCTACCAAAAGCCAGTGGCGCAATCACATACATCGCTCCTTATTTCTCTGGAAAATTAGGCCCGTTAAGTATCAATGCCGAGTTTGACTACGTCACGGGTGAGGCTCAATTCGAAGATGTCAAAACAACTGAAATGGTATTCGCCGTAGCTTCACAACATCCGCTTTTCAATCCGTTAAACCCCACTCCAGCAGGTTCACCCGCCGCCTTTACTTACGCTGCGGACTATATTGATCAGGCGTATGGAAATAAAAAAGATGTCACCATGATGGCCTATCTACTTCAAGTTGGATACGACATCAGCCAATCCACTATTCAATTGGGTTATGCCTTCATGAGCGGCGACAAAGACGGTGGTCTTAACGATCTTGAAGCATCTGCGATGCTCGCTCCCAGTGAAGACTGGGAGAAAGTGTTCATCTTAACCAGCAATGATCATGGTATGAGTTCCACCCTTGGTGGCGACGGCAACATCCTCAATATAGGTTCAGATATGAACTCCTCCGGTATGAATCTGATGTATGCCGATTACTCTTTCAATGTTAATGACAGCCTCAGCATAGGTGGCCTTTTCGCTTACGCAACTGCTGACGAAGCACCTGATGGCTATGAAGACGACTACGGTATGGAGGTAGATCTCCGACTCCATGCAACATTCATGGAAAACCTTCAGTATAACGTAGTCGCTGGTTATCTCATGAGCGGAGATTTCTGGAAAAAAGGTGGAACAGACAAAGTTGACGATGTTTTCGCTTTCTATCATGAAATTGTACTTTCTTTCTAATTCTGACACAACGATAACGTGACACATCATAAACCCCGATCCGGCTTTTGCCGGGCCGGGGTTTTTCATTTCAATGTCAGGTTTGAATAAACCCAACCCTCCATCCGAAATTTTGCGTGAGCCAAATTCCGGTTTTTTATTCTTGCCTCGCCCCGCCCGATGTCGTATTGTTTTCCCTCGTTTTTTCCGTTCAATAAAACATCAATCACAGACAGGAAAATTCATGCATTTGTCGGAACAGCAGAAAAACGCGGTGTTACACACAGGCTCGCCAGCCCTTGTGGTTGCGGGAGCAGGATCGGGTAAAACAAGAACTCTGACGGCCAAAATCTCATACCTCATTGACCAGGGTTACGATCCATCACGAATTCTCGCCATCACCTTTACCAATAAGGCGGCGGAGGAAATGAAAACCCGGCTCGTCAAGCAGACAAAGCTGACTATCGACCGTTTTCCCTGGGTAAGAACCTATCACAGTGCCTGTTACACTTTGCTGAAATTCCATACCGAACTCGTAGGACTGAAACAGCCCTTACAGATCCTTTCCGCCTATCATCAGCAGAAGATATATAAAGAAATAGCAGCGTCCCTCAATATCGAAAAAGGAAATATTCCCGGCCTGATCAGCGATATCTCCAAAGCGAAAAACTTTGCGGACCCTGAAAAGTACTTCGAAGGTCTTTCTCGCATTAAAAGGCCCATGACCATGGATGTTTTCCATCGTTACGAGCGTGAACTCAAACAGAGAAATTCCCTGGATTTTGACAACATCCTGCTTTTCGCCCGAAATCTTTTGAGGGACAACGAAGGTATACGAAAAAAATACCGCGATCTGTTTCAGTTCATCCTTGTGGATGAATACCAGGACACCAACAATCTCCAGGAAGAGATCACCCGCCTTCTTCTCGGACACAAGAACCTGTTCTGCGTCGGGGACGACTGGCAGGCTGTTTACGGCTTCAGGGGCAGCAACGTAAACCATTTTCTATCATTTCCTGAAAAATATCCTGATGCGAAGATTTATAAACTGGAGGAGAACTACAGATCCGCTAATGAAATTGTGAAACTGGCCAACAGCCTGATCGGAAACAACGCACGACGGATGGAAAAAACCTGTTTTTCCAAAAAAACAGGCGGCATGGTTTCCACCCATGATTTCCCCAACGAATTTGAAGAAGCCGGATGGGTGGCTAAAAAAATCAAGTCCATGCGCAGCATGGGCATCCCCTACTCCACAATGGCTGTGATGTACAGAACCAAATCTTTGTCTCTCTGGTTTGAAAAAGAGTTCCGGCGAACCAATATCCCATACAGGATGATGGGTTCCAAGGGTTTCTTTGAGCGTATGGAAGTTCTTGATATAAACTGCTACCTTCTTGCCGCCCTTTTTCCCGATGACGACGTGGCCTTTGACCGCATCGTCAACACTCCAAAACGGGGCATTGGCCCTGCCATGCTGAAACGGATAGCCCAGTCGAGAACCGAAGGAACGAGTCTCCAAAACGCTGCCCGAAAGCTTGTGAAAGAACGGATTTTCACCCCCAAGGTTCATTCGGAACTCACACGCCTGCTCGATGGCCTCGACCGCATGAAAACCATGAAACCCGATGACGCCATCCGCATGGTGTTAAATGAATTCGGCTATACAAACCACCTTGCAGAGTCCTGCAAAACCCGTGAAGAACTGGACTCCCGGAAAGACAACATCGATGGGCTTATTTTCAATGCATCCATGAAAGATAACCTGGCCGACTACCTTGAAGAAATCGTGCTTGTGAACGAAGACAAAGACGATGAAAAAGAAGACAAAAGCGGTGTGAGTCTTTCCACTATCCATGCGAGCAAAGGCTTGGAATACGGAGCGGCTTTTATTGTAGGCCTTGAAGAAGAGCTTTTTCCCCATTGGCGTTCATTGACATCGGAATCTGAAATCGAAGAAGAACGGCGGTTGATGTATGTGGCCGTCACACGGGCCGAAACCTATCTTTTCATGACCTCGGCCCGTGAACGCCGAAATAAACGAAGCCGGAAGAGCCGGTTTTTATGGGAGATTAAAGAGGTTCTATAAAAAAGGGAACTGTATATTTTGCCCTGATACGGCGTTCTCAGAATTTTTAGATCCTCGACGTAGCGCTGCTACGCCTGTGGTCTAAAAATTCCTGCGTCTTGTCTCAGGTCAAAATCTACAGTTCCCAGTCAGACACAATCATATGGACATCGTGGACGACATGTCCACCAAGTCCACTGTCCACTGTCCACTTGGTCCACTCCGTCCACTATCAATTATCCACTATCAACTAATCCAACCTATCTTTCCATCTTCACAATCCGAAACCCGGTCTTTGGGCTGATAATAGCCATGGTTATGGTACTTCCTTTTTTCAGCCCTGTTACAATTGCTTCAAATTCTGCAACAGTACGAACAGGCTTTCTGTTCACTTCGTCAATCAGATCACCAGGATTGATACCTGCTTTGGCGGCTTTACTGCCCGGTGCGATTTGAGTGACCAGAAGTCCCTGCATACTCTTCATGTTATAACGTTTTTGAATTTCAGGGGTTATTTCCGTCAATGTCAGCCCCAGATCCAGGCCTTTATCAACTTTACCACCACCTGCTGCAAGATCTTTGTCATCTCTTTTTGCCACTTTCACATCAACAAAGACTTCCTTGCCGTCACGAAGCAATTTGACTTTCACTTTCCGATTGACATCGATATCCGCAACAATTGCCGTGAGATCTCTGCTGTCGTCAACATCTTTTCCATCCACTGCCACAATAATGTCTTTGGCTTTGATTCCGGCCTTGTCCGCTGGGTCTCCGGGGAAAACCTCCATGACAAGAGCGCCTTTTTTACTCTTGAGCCCATAATATGCCGCAATTTCATCGGTAATCGGCTGAATGGAAACGCCGAGCCAGCCTCGTGTGACGTTACCATGTTCTTTGAGTTGCTTGATTATTCCTCTGGCCATATTGGATGGAATGGCAAAACCGATACCCTGGCCGTTCTGGATAATCGCTGTGTTGATCCCCACCACTCGGCCCTGGAGATCGATAAGGGGACCGCCGCTGTTACCGGGGTTGATGGATGTGTCTGTCTGAATAAAGTCATCGTAAGGCCCGGAACCGATCACACGGCCTTTAGCACTCACAATACCAGCTGTCACCGTATGACCAAGACCAAAGGGGTTTCCGATGGCCACAACCCATTGGCCCACTTTAAGGGTATCCGAATCACCCATATCAAGAGCAGTCAATTTTTCATCCGCCTCAATCTTGATCAGGGCGAGATCGGTATTCTTATCCGTACCGATTATTTTTGCCTCATACTCTTTGTCATCTTTTAAAATGACCTTGATCTGATCGGTGTTTTCAACCACATGGTTGTTGGTGACGATATAACCTGCTTTATCAATGATAAAACCTGAACCAAGACTTCGCTGTTTAAACTCTTTCTGGGGTTGATTTCCGAAAAACCTTTCAAGAAGATCGTTCATGGAATCATCGTTCTTACCAAAAGGGTTCTGTGAAAAGTGCTTGTAAACTCGTCCGCCCCCGTTCACCGTTTTTTCCGTGCTGATATTCACCACCGCCGGGCTGACGTTTTCAGCAAGACCACTGAAGTCGGCTGGAATCATGGGAACCCGAACGTCCATCCGATCACCACGCCCATCACGATCACCCTTGTCCGCCCGTTCAGCAGTGCAGAAGGTGACGATCCCCACGGTGCTCACAAGAAAAAACACCATTAGAAACACATAATGCCTTACCGTCCCAAGTCTTACTCTATCATGTTTCTGAGTTGTCATAATCGCTCCTCGATTGTATTGTATTGATTAACATTGGTTGCTTCCCATAGCAAAGGCTGTGCCATTCGATCCGGTTCAGACTTTCTCCTGGGTTATGGTGCTGATAAGCTTTAATAATATAAGTCGTCTTGATTTGACGTAAAGCACTGATGGTTGAAAAAGAGACTTTGCCAACAAACAACTGGCTACTTATTATCCATGCGTTTACGAACAAAAGACACACATGGATACAAATTACCCATCCACGCATTGTTTGTTGTCTGTAAACCATGGGTTACGCATTGGTCCATCCATCAGAAGAAACAAAGATAACTGCTTCAGGACACTATTCTAACATGCCGTAGGGTGGGCTATGTATAGCAAGCCATTTATCTCTTTTTACCGTCTTGAAATCAAGAAAAAAAAAGGGCTTTACCTTCTGCCTGGTAAAGCCCTTTATATATGGCGGGGGATAAGCGCCACAGGTCGTATTCGGTTTCGTAGTTTTTCAGTTTCAAACATGGGCGGGTTAAGCCGGGAAGGCTTAAGGTTTTAAGCGCAAAGGATTCCCGGCTTAGAGTGCCCGTTTGAAAGGAGAGAGATGAAAAAATGCTCGTTATGCATGCGCTGCGAAACACTGTCGTTATGCCTCGCCGGCGTTTTTTCCTTTGAACCGTCCAGGGAATGCCGGAACCGGACCTGCCGTTTTAATGGCCCGGCCCCGGCACATTCCCCAGTTGGAGGAGAGGAGACTTAAAAAAATTAGCTTACTTTCTGGTCGTTCTTACTTGGTTTGCGTTGATCTGCTTTTTAAAGATCGTTTGTGTTCTTGCCACCACGATATTGCAATCACGATGCCACAAGTTTATTTTACAATATTAAATTATTTAACATACTGATTATAATATTCATATTTCCAATAATAAAAATTATTAAATCTAAGCCTTCTTTTTCTGCTTGATAGCCTTGCCCAGATGGTGGATATTTTATATCCACAAGATACGGGCCACACGTATCCAGTTGGATAAAAAATATCCAAACGATGCTTGGAAGTGATATTTGATTTTAATTGATGGACTTATAAAAAGTGGCCTTGATCATCGTCTCGGCCATTGTCCATGTTAAGGAAACGCTGGCGGCTTCGTAATGTAGGGGCACGGCGAGCCGTGCCCAACAAGTTCACGGCTCGCCGTGCCCCTACGCAATAAAGCCCCATGTATTTCCGGGTTAATATGTATCAGGGCGGGTTTGAAACCTGCCCTACTTCCGAATTGGCAGGAATTCAGGCACTTTTATTGCATTGCGACTTGGGCTTATGATAAAACGCATCAAACTGACAACACGATTCTGGAATGAATTTCCGGCATTGATTTTTATTGGGACCCTCCTTATCCTCACACCGATATTCGCTTATATAACGGTGAACAATATAAGAAGCCAGGAACGACACACGGAAACCCTTTTGAGTGAGAAGGGAGAGGCACTGATCCGATCCTTCGAGGCCAGCACCCGCTCCGGCCTGCTCGATGGTCCGGGCGAGACACGCCAGCTACAGAAACTTCTCTACGAAACTGCCCAGCAACCGGACATTGAATACCTTCTTGTGGCGGACACCAACGGAACCATCATCGCCCACAGCAATTATATGTACACAGGAGTCATGCTGAACCTGTTCAGTAAAAGCAAAAAACTGGATCTGGGAAAAATAGCCGACTCCAACGCACTGTTCAAACAGATTGTTGTTTCTCCGGAAGGCGAACGGACGTTTGTGGTATTCAGAAAGTTTTCCCCCACAGGTCCGCCCCAGTTCAGCTCTGTGATCACCTTTTTCAACCATACCTTTAATAAAAAACGTTTGCTAAACTTCACGGCACCCGACAAGATCATCGTGGTAGGCCTTGATATGAAATCCGCCGACGAAGTCCGCAAAATCTATTTCAAGAATGCCATCATCACAGGCCTTGTTCTTCTTCTCACCGGAATAAGCGGCATCATCTTTCTTTTCATGTTTCAAGGCTACCGCATCACCCGGAACGCCCTGTCGAAAATCAGGGTCTTTTCAAATGCCGTGGTGGAAAACATGCCGGTGGGCCTGATCGCCATGGATAACAGCAACACCATCGTCAGCCTGAACCATGTGGCCAAGACCATTTTGTGCCTTGACCAGAGCATCAACGGTGAACATCCCCCTTCCCTGCTCCCCCCCGAAATGAGAGAAATCCTGAAAGATCTTGGAATAAATCAGGATATCATAGAAAATGAAATTGAATGCACACTCCATGACGGACGCCGGATTCCCCTTGAAATCAGCGCAGCCGTACTAAGAGATCAAGAAAATGATCTTTCGGGAACCATCTGCTTATTCAAAGACTTAAGCGATGAAAAAGCTTTGAAGAACGAAGTGGAGCGCAGTCACCGATTGGCCACGGTGGGACAACTCGCCGCAGGTGTGGCCCACGAAGTAAGAAATCCTTTAAGTTCCATCAAAGGTTTCGCCACGTATTTCAAGGAACGATACAAGGACATCCCCGAAGATCAACAGATATCCGACATCATGATCAAGGAAGTGGACCGCCTGAACCGGGTTGTGGGCCAACTTCTGGAATTCGCCAGACCTGTCTGCCTCAGTCGGAGACAGATTCTTCTTAAACCCTTCATCGAAGACTCGCTTCGGCTTGTGGAGCGTAAGGCCAAAGAAGCCGACATTGAACTCCATGTCTCTGTTGAAACAGAAGCTGAGTCATGCACACTTGACCCGGACAGAATGAATCAGGTTCTTCTGAATCTTTATCTCAACGCCATCGAATCCATGGAAAAAGGCGGACATTTGATGGTGTCCGTTATTCAAACCCAGATAAAAGACGGTATCCAGATCAAAGTCGAAGACACAGGGATCGGGATAAACGAGAACGACATCAGCCGCATCTTCGACCCCTATTTCACAACAAAATCATCGGGCACAGGCCTTGGACTGGCCATTTCACACAACATCATCGAAGCCCATAAAGGTGAGATCTGCATCGACAGCAAACCAGGCACAGGAACCACCATCACCCTCACATTGCCATCCGGAAAGGATCATGATGAACGCGAAAACCCACTCACTCCTTGTCGTTGACGACGATCATTCCCACAGAACCATGCTCATGACCCTTCTGAAAGGTTGGGGATACGAGATGTTCGAAGCCGATGACGGACAGACAGCCATTGAAAAAGTTCAGGAACGCTATTTTGACCTGATCCTCATGGACGTGCGGATGATCAAAATTTCGGGACTCGAAGCCCTTGAAAAAATCAAAGCGTTCAATCCTGCCATTCCCGTGATCATCATGACCGCCTATTCTTCGGTTGAAACGGCTGTTTCTGCTCTTAAAACAGGAGCTTACGACTACTTAACCAAGCCCCTTGACTTTGAAAAACTGAAATTGACAATAAAACGTGCCACCGAACACTTTGACCTGAAAGAGGAAAACCTTCGTCTGAAAAACAGCCTTGAAGACCGGTTTGATCGCCAGAACATAATCGGCAGAAGCCCCTCCATGGTAAAACTTCTCGAAACCGTAGCCCAGGTAGCCCAGAGCGAAGCCACGGTTCTGATCACCGGAGAATCTGGAACAGGAAAAGAGCTGATAGCCGGAGCTACCCATTTCAACAGCCCCCGGCGTGACGCCCCCTTCGTCAAATTGAACTGCGCCGCCATCACAGAAACCCTGCTTGAATCCGAATTGTTCGGCCATGAAAAAGGCTCGTTCACCGGAGCGTTCAAGCGTAAAGAGGGTAAATTTGTCCAGGCCAACGGCGGCAGTCTTTTTCTGGATGAAGTCAGTGAAATGCCCCTGTCCATGCAGGTAAAACTTCTGCGTGTTCTTCAGGAACGGGAGCTGACACGTGTGGGCGGTGAAGAGGTGATCAAAATGGATGTGCGGGTCATCGCTGCAACAAACAAAAAGCTGGTGGACCTGATTGCAAGAGGGGACTTCCGTGAAGACCTCTATTATCGTCTCAATGTGGTGGACCTTTACATTCCGCCTTTGCGTGAAAGGGCGGACGACATCCCCCTTATCGCCAAACGATGCCTGGACACGTTCACAGAAAAAAACAGAAAAAAAATCCTTGGATTCACCCCCCAGGCCATGGACATTCTCATCCGTTATCCCTGGCCCGGTAACGTCCGTGAGCTGATGAACTCCATTGAAAGGGCCGTTGTGCTTTGTCAGGGAGAGTATCTCGACGAAAACGATTTTCTGTCCATCAAGCCGGAAGCAGATTCTATTCAGACCGAAGAGAAGCAATCACTCCACCTGGGTAATGAAATGACCCTTGATGATGTGGAGAAATCCGTGATACTGAATACCCTTGAAAACACACAAGGCAACAAAAGCGAAACAGCAAGGCGTCTGGGTATCACCCGGAAGACATTGCATAAGAAACTCAAACAATACGGAAAAATGTAAGTGACTCATCCCAGCATCACCCAACTCAGCGATCATGTGTATTTCATCGAAGCGCCGATGAATGGCCGGTTCCCTTTCTGTAACAGCTTTGTTTTCACGGGCCATGAAAACATCCTCATTGACGCAGGGATCGGCGAAGACCTGATGAAGGATCTGGATGACATTTTCAGCATCGATACCCTGGTGATTTCCCACTCCCACCCGGATCATATGCGAAGCTGGAGCACCTTCGAAAACAAACGGTTTCTTCTGCCCCAGGAAACCCCCGATTCAGTGATGGATCTTGAGCAGCTGGGTATCCGTTACACCGGATCGGTGGAAACAGGCCGCCACTGGGTTAAAACCATAGGAATTCCATTGGGTATCAAGCCCTTCAGACAGCCCGACGGCCGTTTCAAAAACGGGGATATTCTGGATACAGGTGGTGCCCGGATTCAGGCCATCCATGCGCCCGGCCACCTTGACGACCATTATTGTTTCTTCGATCATGTTTCTGGAACCCTGATTACCACAGATATCGACTTCACATCCTTCGGCCCCTGGTATGGAAACCCCGAAGGCCGGATCAAACCTTTCAAGGACAGCATCAGAAAGGTGATGACTTTCCCTTATAAAACGGTTTGTTCATCCCATAAGCCTCCCATGGATGGAGACTCAACTGACCGATTCATGGCTTTCCTCGCCTGCTTCGACCGGCAGAAAGAAGATGTGTTCAATGCCCTTGGATCCGGAAAAACCCTTGAAGAACTTGCGATATCCTCTCCATTTTACAGCAACAAGTTCATGGAACTCAAAATCCAGAACGCCTTCGAAACTCAGATGAGTCGGGAAAATTTGGGGATTCTCGTGGATGAAGGTCGGGTGGTTCTGGAAGACGGGAGATATGTGCCGGTTATTGAAAAATCGGCTTTAGTTGGGAATTGGACGCGTTGAGCAGAATAATTGCTGGATTCGATTGTAGGGGCAGGTTCCAAACCATAGCCGCCAGGCTAAGGCTTTAAATGATACAATCCGCATCGAATCCCAACGGGATTCCGTATCATAGCCCAGGGTTGCGGCAACGCCGCTACCCTGGGATCACCGACGAATTCCCCCAACCCCAACGGGGTTGCGTCCGAACATTGGCGATTCGTGGGAATGTTACGCAACCCCGTTGGGGTTGAAAATCATAATCAGCAATGTCCCAGGGTAGCGGCTTTCGCCGCAACCCTAGGCTTTATGCCGCAGCCCCGTTGGGGCAAAAAAAACTGAAACAGCAAAACCCATTTGCCCGAATAAGGATAATTAAGATGACAATAAAAACCATCACCACAACCAAAGCACCAGCCGCTATTGGCCCCTATTCCCAGGCTGTACGAACTGGAAACCTCTTATTCATTTCCGGCCAAATACCCATTGACCCCGAAAAAGGTATTCTTGTGGAAGGAACCATAAAAGAACAGACCCATCAAGTCATGCGAAATATCCGGGCCATCTGCGAAGAAGCCGGAGCAAGCCTGGGCAGTGTGGTCAAAACCACCATTTACCTCACGAATCTGACCCAGTTCAAAGACGTCAATGAAGCATACGCCGAATATTTCCCAGAGCACCCACCGGCTCGGGCCACCGTCGGTGTGGCCAGTCTGCCACTCAACGCCCATATTGAAATCGATGCCATTGTCAGTTTAAGCTGATTGCCACCAACTCTCTTTTGTTCATGTGCCCCACCAGTTTTTAGTTACCTTTATATTCAATAATTTATAGATTTTTTCTAATATTTTATTCATTAAATTGCCATTCTGTTTAGCTATTTAGTCACCATTTCAATATTAAAAACATCGTTCAATAGGGCATTTTTGAAAAAGTTAATTGACACATATGGCTCATTGTGAAACAAGTTGACTTACAAATTAATCACATATAATCATCATTAATCCATGAATCTAAGTAATAAGGAGCCTTAAACATGAAACAGCAGATCCATCTTAAACGCCTTTTTGTTACCGCCGTTCTCTTAACCTTAATTCTGAGCATCCCCTTCTCCTTGACAGCAGCCCCGACTGCGGCAGGCGCAAAAGCCGCAACAAAAACATCATCCCAACTTATCAACATCAATACGGCTGATATTGCACAACTTTCCTCCCTACCCGGAATCGGACCTTCCATTGCCGAGCGAATCGTAAAATACAGAAAAGAATCCGGAGCATTCAAGACTCCCCAGGACTTGGGAAAGGTCAAAGGCATTGGTGAAAAGAAACTGGCGAAAGTTCTTAATAAGATAACTGTCAAGTAACAGCAGAAACCATCCGCATGGGGCATGACACGCCGTGCCCCATGCCAAAAGCCACCCCATTCGCTCGTTCCGAGGTTTCACTCTGGCAAAATCCGATAGATTTATGCACTGCATATTTGCCCGTCTCGCGTAGTCATCAGGCGGGTTTGGAACCCGCCCCTACAGGTTGAGTAACATCTTGATTACGCATACCCAATGACACAATCCTTCATTCAATCATCTTTTTTGAAAACCAAAAATTAAAACGGCACAGCCAACTGCATCGCACAGCAGCCCTCGTTCCGGGAATTCTCCCTGACTTTACCAGATAAATCTGCATGGCGAAAAAAACTTGACGACCTCAAAAGTAGACAACCTTTGAATCTCAATGCTCTCGAACAATGATTCAGAGTTTGAGAAACGAGTAGGTCGGGTAGAGGTACGAAACCCGACGGGTGCTGGCCATTGAGAACTCAGCATGGATTTATTCACAGATGGTACATTCAATAAAATAAACGTCCAATTATTTTAAGGATCGGGTCATTTGTCGGGTTTCGTTCCTCTACCCGACCTACGAGGGTCTGACGCATTCTTGCTATGAATAAATCTATCGGGTAAAGTCAGGGATTCTCCCTGGAACGAGGAACCAGCAACGCAGAGACCATTAAAATGATATGCGATTACCCTATTTACCCCCAGAAATCCCGTTGACAATGAGTGCTTGTATCCATACATTGGACTTCATCAAGAAAAGGGATAACCATGAACAATCACACCATCATCCGCTTAGAAAACATCGGCTTCGTTTATCCGGAAGGCACAGCTCTTTTCAAAAATGTAAACTGCAATCTGATGGAGGGAGGTTTCTATGTGGTGCGCGGCCCGTCGGGCAGCGGGAAATCCACACTGCTCAGGTTAATGAACAGGCTTGAAAATCCATCCCAGGGTGAAATATATTTTCAGGATAGAAGTTTTTCATCCGTACCGGTTCACGAACTAAGACGCCAGATTCTGTACATTCAGCAGACACCTGTGGTCACAGACGGATCGGTAAAAGGCAACCTTCTCTTACCCTTTTCATTCAAGAACAACAAAGACCTTGCCCTGCCTGACGACGATCAGTTGAAAAAAATGCTCGATGATTTCAGTCTTGATCAGGTTTCCCTCGAAAAACAAGCCCGAAACCTTTCCGTGGGACAGCAGCAGCGACTTTGCCTGATTCGAGGTCTTCTCCTTTCGCCATCGGTGATTCTGTTTGATGAGCCCACAAGTGCTCTGGATGACGAAAGCAGCCGGATCGTGGAACTCATGGCCGAAACGCTCTGCCACGAAAAAGGGAAAACCATCATCATGGTCAGTCACCGGGAGTTTGTCCCACGGCTTGTCAAACCCATTATCATAGACGTCAGGGAGGGCGGGATCCGTATCCTGCCGTAAAACATGGAACAGCACATCGCAGATATCGGCCCACTACAACTGGCTTACGGCCTCATTTTCATTCTGGTTTCAGGCTTGGCATCCATGGCTTTTTCATTGAAACTGGAAAAAGATCTCCTGATTGGAACAGTGAGAACGTTCGTTCAGCTTTTCATCATGGGATATGTCCTTCGAATCGTTTTTGCAATGTCCAACATGATGGTTGTGATTGGTGTTTTCGCTTTCATGATCTTTTTCGCCGCATGGACCATCCATGGCCGCGTGAAAGACAGGCAGATCCGCTTTTTCATGCCTGTTTTCCTGTCCATGATTTTCAGCTATTTTCTTGTATCATATATCGTCACGGCTGTGGTCGTGAACGTAAAACCCTGGTGGGAGCCCCGCTACTTCATTCCCCTTGGTGGTATGGTCATCGGGAATTCCATGAACGCCATCGCCATATCCCTGGAACGTCTTATTCGCGAACTTAAAAGCAGACGGGCCGAAATCGAAATGAAGCTCTGTCTTGGAGCCTCAAGCCGGGAGGCATCACAGGAGATTCTGAAAAACGCGATGCAGGCCGGAATGATCCCGTCCATCAACAGTATGATGGCTGTTGGCATGGTGTTCATCCCCGGAATGATGACCGGCCAGATCCTCGCCGGTTCTGATCCGCTCACCGCCATCAAGTATCAGATCGTGGTCATGGTCATGCTCAGCGGCTCCACAGCTCTTGGCACTCTTTTAACCGTTCTTCTGGTGAGGAAACGCTGTTTCAACAAAGATGAGCAGCTTGTGCTCAGGCCGGATTGACGCTTTGAACACTCCAGGTTTCCGTTTTCCAGTCAAAGGTTTCACAAGGATGAAAACGGTATTTGTAGGCCATCTTCGGACATTCGGCGATATAATATCCCAGATAGTAATAGGACAGACCCAGCGACTTTGCAAAATCGATTTCACGGATGATGCTGTAAGTTCCAAAACTATAACGGCTGAACGATGTATCGAAGACAAAATACACACTGCTCAAACCACGGGATGAATGATCAAGAAAACCCACGGCAGCAAGTGTCTCGTCCACATGATATTCCGATTGTAAAGAAGGACAGGACTCCGTATAGAAGCTTGAAATAAATTCCGGGGGATCGCTGATGTCTTTTTCAAAGCGCCTGGAATGATCCCGGTATATCTCGTAAATCCGCCGGGAATAATTCAAAGGCCCGAACGACTCACGGATGTCCATATTTTTCCGGACCAGCCGTTTCTGACTTCGCGTCATGGTATAATCATGGACAAGCACCCGAAGCGGAACGCATTTCCGGCAAGCGGGGCAGACCGGTCTGAAATAGTATAATCCGAATTTTCTCCATCCCCTGGATAAAAACCATTCCAGTTCAGTATGATCCAGACCTCTGGCAAAAAAATACTCGAATTTCCACGTTTCACCGGGGAGATAATGGCAGGGAGAAAGGGGGCTTGTCTTGATATCCTGAAGCAGAATCATGAATTGACTGTGCCGTTAAAATTGATTAGCTGGTAAAAAAGCGAAGGATGGCTATGGAAAAAGGGAGAAACTCCTTGCAATAATGATGGCAAGAAGTAGCCCCCCTGTTATGGCAACAAAAACAAGCTGATCGGAACTGAATTTTTTCACAGTCGATGCCGGTTATATCTTATCAAGATTAAAAGCCTGATGAAGCACCCGTACCGCAAGCTCTGCATAACGATCATCAATCACACAGGAAATACGGATTTCAGATGTGCTGATCAGGCGGATGTTGATGTTCTCGGCTGCCAGGGTTGAAAACATGGTGGCGGCAACGCCCGCATGGTTTTTCATACCCACACCGATCACGGATACTTTGGCGATGTCGTCGGCCATAAGAACTTCTTCGGCTCCGATTTCCTTGGCCACTTTCTCGGCAATGAGGGTGGCTTGTTTTGCATCGGTTTTGTTTACGGTAAAGGTCAAGTCAGTCTGCCCGGCAGCACGGGTATTCTGGATGATCATGTCCACCTGGATGCCTGCTTCGGCAAGGGGAACAAACACTTTGGAGGCGATTCCCGGCTGGTCAGGCACTTTCTTGAGTGTCAGCCGTGCTTCATTCTTATCAAGAGTGATACCGGATACCACCAGTTTTTCCATACCGGAATCTTCACCAACAACCATTGTGCCTTCCTCCTCGTTAAATGATGATCTCACATGAATCGGTACATTGTATTTTTTCGCAAAACCCACAGAACGGATCTGAAGAACCTTGGCTCCAAGACTGGCCATCTCAAGCATTTCATCGTAGGAAATCTGCTTGAGTTTTCTGGCTTTATCACAGATACGCGGGTCAGTGGTGTAGACTCCGTCCACATCCGTATAGATTTCACAGGAATCCGCTTTTACGGCAGCTGCGATGGCCACAGCCGATGTGTCCGAACCACCTCTTCCCAGGGTGGTGATGTTGCCATCAGGGTCAATTCCCTGGAAACCGGCTATAACAACAATTTTCTTTTCAGCCAGCATCGTTTTAATACGTTCTGCACCAATGCTCATAATTCTGGCTTTGGTGGACATGCTGTCCGTAATGATGTCCGCCTGGAAACCCAGAAGCGACGCAGCCGGATATCCCATGTCATGAAGGGTCATGGCCATCAGGGCGATGGTGGTCTGTTCGCCGGTGGACATGAGAACGTCAAGCTCTCTCTTGTCAGGCATTTTGCTCGCTTGATGGGCCATGGCGATAAGGCCATCTGTCACGCCGGACATGGCCGAAAGAACAACCACCACGTCATGTCCCTGATCGTAGGTTTTTACGATGCGTTTGGCGACGTTTCGAATCCGTTCGATGTCACCGACCGACGTGCCGCCGTATTTTTGAACGATAAGTGCCATGCTATCTCCCTGTCAAAACGTAAAATATAACGTCATTTAATAATATCAGATGATTAAGATAAGAAATCTACGTTTCCCGCTCAGATACTCATTAAGCTTTTTTGCATTCCCGCTTTTCAGTCTATTGAACCGTATACCCTTGCGTAGATTAATTTGGTTTTCCTATCAGATTTGAAAATTCAAGTCCATATCAGAAATGGTCAAGGTAAAATTTCTTGAATCATCCGCCAACACATCGATATGGATACTGATCCTGGGTTCCATGAACCCTTGGGGCAGCCTGTCCGGCCACTCCACAACGATCACACCTTTTCCGTCCATCATCTCTTCTATGCCGAGATCAAAAATTTCGGAGCTGTCAGCGATTCGGTAGAGATCCATATGGTAAAGAGCCAATCGTCCGGGGTATTCGTTGATAATGGTATAGGTGGGGCTTGTGACATAATAGGTTTCAGGAACATCCAACCCCCGTGCAAGTCCCTGGACAAAGGCTGTTTTACCACTACCCAGTTCGCCGGTAAGAAAAAGAACGGCCCCTGGTTCAAGCGCATGGCCCAACCGTTTACCCAGGTCATGGGTTTCTTCCGGACTATGCGTTGTGATGTTTTTTGTTTCGATGGTTTTCATGTTTTGTATCTGTTTTCATTATAAATCATGTGAAATAAACGACAACTGTTCGAGGTTCCCTGCTGCTGTTTTGCCTGTCATGCGGGGCAGCGATTTCACCAGATCAGACGCCAGAATCCCAACCGGCCCAACTTCGTCAGCCAAGATGTCAGCCGCTGCACCGTGAAGATAAACCGCCATATGGATCGCTTCTTTCACAGCGTAACCCTGGGTCACAAGCCCTGCAATCATCCCGGCCAGAACATCACCTGATCCGCCGCTTGCAAGACAGGGGTTGCCCGTGGGATTGATGAAAATCTGTCCATCCGGATGTGCTATCACGGTCCGTGCACCTTTCAGTACCACATGCACCCTGTATTTGACAGCGAATGATTCAGCGGCAGCGATCCTGTCAGCCTGGATGTCATCAACGGATTTCCCTGAAAGACGCGCCATTTCCCTGGGATGGGGTGTGACAATCACGTCCTTCTTTGCTTCCCGAAGAAGCGACGCCTGTCCTTCAAGGCTGTTCAAGGCATCTGCATCAAGCACCATGGGAACCTGGGCGCCCTTGATAACGGTTTGAACCGCCTGTACCGTCTGAACTTCCATACCAAGACCTGGCCCCATGGCAAGACACTGCTTTCCCTGAAGAGTTTTCAGGATATCAGACGGAGAATCCTTGGATAATGATCCGTCCTTGATATCGGGCAGAGTCATGGTCATGGTCTCTTTAACCAGGGTTTCCACCACAGGGTTCAGGCTCTGTGGGACAGCCAGTGTCACAAGCCCGGCCCCGATCCGCATGGCCGCTTCGGCGCAGAGCGCCCCTGCCCCTGATTTTCCTCTGGAACCTGCAACCACAAGCAGATGGCCTGTGCTGCCTTTATGACTTTCAGATTTTCTTTGTCTGTATAAAGAGCTGATGTAATCCGGAGTTAAAAGCTGACAGGAAACAAGCGCCTCTTTTGCCATATGGGGTGGAATGCCGATGTCCACCACGCCAATTCTGCCTGCAAAATCAGCACCCGGGTATTGAACAAGACCTGTTTTCGCATATCCGAACGTGGCCGTAGCCACCGCCTTGACGCACACACCCAGAGGCTGCCCCGTATCCGGGTGAAGGCCGGAGGGGATATCAACGGCAAACACAGGCTTTCCAAAATCGTTGATCAGTTCGATCACCGTTCTGTAAAACCCCGTGACCTCCGTATTCAGACCTGTCCCGAAAATGGCGTCAATCCAGATATCCCGTAATCCCATGGCTGTTTTATGCACCAGAAGATCTTTCTGATCTTTCACCTCATATATCGGAACAGCGAGCCGGGCCATCAGTTCCAGATGGTTGCAGGCATCACCCTTAACTTCATCCAGAGCACAAAGCAGATAGACTGCCACCGGAATGTTCCGGCAGGCAAGATACCGGGCCATGACAAACCCGTCTCCACCGTTATTCCCTTTGCCGCAGACCACCCCGATTTTCCGGTTTTCAAGGTCAAGAGCATCAAACGTTGAAAGAAAAAACCTCACCGCACCGCGCCCGGCGTTCTCCATAAGCACAAAACCGGGAATGCCGAAGTCTTCAATGGTTTTTTTGTCCATCCTCTGCATCTGAAATGCGCTGGTAAGATACATGGCGTTGCTCCGTTGGTTTGGTTTTAATGTTTAATGATCATGGGTATAGATGATACATGTTATGTTAAACAATGAATTATGAAATGGTGGAATAATTAATGTTTAATGATTTTACATCTCAACCTTGAGTATCTGCTCAATCCTTTTCGATCCAGCGGAGTTTTTTTTTGAACGTCCAACATCCAACGTCCAACGTCGAACGTCCAATTAAGGATTAGGGCATTTTGATTATTGGAAACAGCGACCCGAACACAATATTCTTTGGTTCTGCTTCTTTATCTAACAGTCTCCATCTTTCCATTCTGTATTTTCCAAACATGCTTATCGGGTGTTCCAACATAAAACGTCATTCTATGCAACAGGCTTAGATAGACATGCGTTTCGAGGGGCATGTCACTAACCATAGTAGTCATATATAGAGCCGAAAGCTGCGCGCCAGGTGCAAGATCTTCAGGTTTGGTACTGAGCTCCATAAATGATAGAAAGAGCTCGTCACTTTTTACAATTTTATCTCCGCTCTCGCTCACAGTAAACCGGTAGTGACCGCCAACCATGACTTTATCTGGTTCCGTTGTAGCTGCAAGGGCATAAACTAAGAATCCGTCACTTCCCGAATCAGGTAAAATGACAATATTATATTTTCGAGAAGCTGGTCGCGTTATATGTGATAAAGCAAGCAAACGTGCCTTGAACTGAGCAACTTGTGAATCTGTAAGTTTTCTATTCTTTGGTATTTCAATAACTGGTTCTTTTTTATTCACGAATGAAACATCATAGAATGCTTCCAGCAGTCCATCTTTCTCCCTGACAAAACGCACCAACATCCTCTTTTTTACATCACCTTCAACAACCCATCCTCGCAATCCTTCTTTTAGGATGTCGATGTTTTTAGCAAATAGCATATCCGTCGCAGAAGCTGCACGAATATCCTGTTCGTAGATCGAAACGCCAAGCATCTCAATAGTCGCCTTGTCGAATTTTCGAATCTCTGCCAACAATGGATTTTCAAGCCCAAGAAGAATCATTAGTGTTAAAAATAAAGAACTGATTGTGAATTTCATAATACCTCTTTGTTCATTTTGACCAAACATATGGTTAACACAACATTCCATCACCATTCACCCTTCCATGCTCCGCTCTCACTTAAGCAACCCATTCGACGTTGAACGTTGAGCGTTGGGCGTTCATCTTTTATCATTTTCACTCAATCACTGTTTGCTTTTAGTAGTAAAGTGAAACACCAGCATAAGGCCCCTTCAACACAGCATCACCCGTCTGTATTCTTTCATACCCAAGTCTCAGGGAATAATACTTGCGCACATAGGCTATTGAACCGTCATAATCGCCGATACCATTACCATTGATAGCGCTCCACGTGGAAACAAGCCGTATATTCACATTGGGGTGGGGATAAATATTTATCGGCAAAGTAATCGAGGGGCCGCTGTTCCGACTTTCTCCCTTTAACGTCATTGCCCCAATCCCTGCATCAATTTCAAATACACGACTCCCGGAAATTCTATACAAGCCATGAACATAAGACAAATTCATATGATCTTCAGGTGAATCTTCATTGAAATATATATTGCGATATTGAAGACCAAAAGGACCATAGCCGACCTCCACCCTTCCATCAAAACCATCAATATCAGAATGGATAAGATGATAATTCAAATCAGCTTTAAAAAATGGAAGATCCGGTGAACCCTTTTCACGAAGGAGGATATCTTCAAATGCAGGATCAGAAGACCCTTGCACCCTGGATAAACTTAATTGCCCTCCATACTTGATTAAAGAACACATTCCTTTAACTGATTCGATGAACAGCACTGTGAATATCTCCCCAAAAAACTCTCCCCAGAAGCTATCATCATCGCCATCATCACTATTTTCGCTTGAAGTACTTCTATTTTTTGTGGCTGTTTTTTCGAAGTCATCCAATTGACCAGCAAACAATACACATGAAGTGTTGAGAAAAAAAACTATTCCGAGAAAAATAATAAGAAGCCTTTTAATACACATTCAAGATGCTCCCATATGCAGATAACGTCCGGCATCACGCGCTGCGGCTTTTTGCCGTCGATGTAAAAGCCGTTGTTATGTCGTTTATAATCCGACAGATGCATTGATATTAAAGGGAATTTTTACCGTTTGCATATCTTCCCAACAGATAATGCTAAGATTCAATGCATCAGGTTGCTTCTGAAGATTATAAGCAATTTCGTATATTTTCTTATTATCATGGGTCTGGATGCCGCTACCTTCACTCGATGATTTTATTATCTCACCATTGGGATCAAAAAACTGAATTGATGCAATTTTCGAAATGTCAGAATTTGAGCTGAATGTAACGGAAACAACACCATCACCCCAAATTGGTTTGCCTATTCTTGTAATTTCAAACTTAATACCAGATATTTCAAATTTTGATCCCACTTTTAGTACAAGGTTGTCATATTTAAATGGTTTCTTGATAGTTGCAGTTTTTAATGAAACATGTCCTGAAGCTTTTATTGATGTAGCTCTCTTGTCAGGTAAATTAAGTCCATTTATTTCAAACATTGCCGCTTTTCTATCACTGCTAATCTCACTCATCATTCCTATCCCAGATCCAATTGGAATTTGATCATTCATTAAATTTGTTCCCAAATTATCGGTGAATTTATCAAGACTGCTTTTATCTTCGTCAAACTTGATAATTCCTCCTTGAGGTAAAATAGCTAAACAAGCAATTGAAGTTCCTTTAAATGAATTGAATGGTTTTATGCCGTCAATATCGGTGCCATAGCCATCAGAAATTATTCTAATACCTTTTACCTCAATTGTACCTTGGAAAGATGCGAAACAAATCACAGGGATTAAAGAAATAGAAAAAATGATAACCAGCGCAGATGAACAAGTAATGGATCTCAACTTTTCCTCCTAATTTCTATGGACATAACATATGGTTAACACAACATCCTACCACCAACCACCCTCCCATGCTCCGCCCTCACTTAAACAACCCATTCGATGTTGAACGTTGAGCGCTGGGCGATGGACGTTCATCTTTTACCATTTACGTAATCGAAATGATTCTTAATTGGGACGACCAGAGGGCAGACACAAGGCCCTGCCCCTACAAAACATGTCACTTTAGTGGTAACATGGAATAATATAACATTCCATCACCAGCCACCCTCCCATGCTACGCCATCACTTAAACCCATTCGACGTTGGACGTTGAGCGTTGGATGTTGGACGTTCATCCCTTCATCACTTGCTGTTTTCCTTCACCCTTGCACCCTATCAAAGCGCCCCAATCAACTCCACCATCTCCCGCACCGCCCGCTCCATTCCCACCAGAGCAGCCCGGGACACAATGCTGTGACCAATACTGAATTCGTCAATCTCATTTAAACCTGCAAAGGCTTTGATGGAGCTGTAGCAGATACCATGGCCTGCGTTCACACCCATTTTAAGTTTGCTTGCCAGTTTTGCAGCGTTCACAATATCAGAAAAGATTTTCTGTTTGCCAGCTGCGGAGCGTTCGTCACAGAAGTGACCTGTGTGAATTTCGATCATGTCGGCGTCGATTTTGTGGGCCAGTTTGACCTGTTCGATATCCGGGTCGATGAAGATGCTCACGGGGATGCCGGCGCTTTTGAGGTTATCCACCGCCTCCGCCACATTGATGTGGTGTGTGACAAGATCAAGACCACCTTCGGTGGTGAGTTCTTCCCTCTTTTCCGGCACAAGGGTCACCAGATCGGGTTTCACATCCAGAGCGATTCCAAGCATTTCCGGGGTGGCACCCATTTCAAGGATCAGGCGTGTCTGAACCACCTGACGCAAAATCTTGATGTCTCTGTCCTGGATGTGGCGTCTGTCTTCACGCAGATGGGCCACTATCCCTTCAGCCCCTGCAAGCTCTGCGATCAGGGCGGCGGCCACTGGATCAGGATACGACGTCCCTCTGGCCTGACGAAGGGTGGCGATATGGTCAATATTAACAGCAAGTCCTGCCATGGTTTATCTCCTTTATATTCGAATTCAGTCTTTTCGGGTTTTCTAATTAAGATTCAAAAAGCGGAAAGCAGCGGATTTTTTTCAATAAGTTTCACAAGTTCAAGGCTCTTTTTCTCCATGATTTCCGCCTCTTCTTCCGAACGTTCATGGTCGTAATCTACCAGATGAAGGATTCCGTGAACCAGAAGCTGGCTCAAGCGTTCTTCCAGAGTAACGCCGGATTCTTCGGCTTCCTTAAAAGCTGTATCAGCTGAGATAACCACATCGCCCAGAAGATTGGTCACGCCTCCGAATTCACCTTCCTGCATGGAAAAAGACAGAACATTGGTGGGGACGGGCTTTCCCCTGTACTGTCCGTTCAGTTCGGCCATCTCATTATCATCAACAATCAGAATGGAAAGTTCGTCGTCATTAAATCCCAAGGCGCTTAAGATGGCTTCCGCTTTCGTCTGCATCATCGTCAGATCTACGGGTTGCCTTGTCTGCCTGTTGTCTATCAGAATCTCCATTTTTAGCCTTTCCATTGGTGATTGACGGAGTCCGTTCGGGGTATTTGATCCTGTGATGGTGGATGCCGCTCAAAATCTGGTTGAACCGCTTTGCGATGTTGTGCAGGTCTTTAAGGGTGATTTCGCAGTTATCCAGCTGACCATCGGAAAAAATCTTGTTGATCAATCGCTGAACAAGTCCTTGGATCCTTGCAGGCGTGGGGTCGTCAAGGGTCCGGGATGCGGCTTCCACCATATCGGCGATCATGACAATTCCAGCCTCAACGGTCTGAGGTTTGGGCCCCGGATATCTGAAATCAGCGGGATTGATGGTGGCATCCATATCCACTTTCTGGGTTCTTGCTTTTTCGAAAAAAAATTCGATCAGGCTCGTTCCGTGGTGCTGGCGGATGGTGTCAACAATGGGCTTGCCCAGGCGGTACTTCTTTGCCATTTCCACACCGTTTTTCACATGACCGATCAGGATCAGGGCCGACATGGACGGTGCCAGTTTGTCGTGCTTGTTTTTCCCGGACTGCTGATTCTCAATATAATACTGGGCTTTATCAATTTTCCCGATATCGTGGTAATAACCGCAGACCCTTGCAAGCAAGGGATTAGCTCCGATCTCCGAAGCCACCGCGTCCGCCATGGTGCCAACGATCACGCTATGATTGTATGTACCAGGGGCTTCAATCATCAGGCGTCTTAATATGGGCTGCTCAAGGTTGGCCAGTTCCAGGAGTTTGATGTCCGTGGTGTAATCAAAAACAATCTCAACAAGCGGCGCAAGCCCTGCGGTTACAATCCCTGCGGAAAGGCCCCCTGAAAAAGCAAAAACCCATCCCCAGAGGATGTCATCCCAGTCAAAATCACCGAAATAAACAATAGCTGCTGTTGCAAACAGGCAGTTCACCAGACTCAGCTTGGCTCCGGCTTTGATGAATACTTTTCGTTCACAGCAGTCGCGGGTCCAGTAACAGGCCATGAAGCAGCTTAAAACGTAAAAAATAAAAATATCGAACTGGTTTTCAAACAGGATGGCCACAAGGGCCGAAAAAACGATGGAAAAAGGCAGTGCCGCTTCAAGTCCCATGAACAGACAGACCGTCATGGCGCTCGCTGCGATGGGCATTCCGAAATAAACGCAGGATTCCTTGATATCAAATGCCGTGGTGGCTGAAAGAACGCCCGGCACGGAAAGTGATACCTTGGCGATAAACAGGAACACTGTCATGATGCTGGCGAGAAAAAGCATGTTCTTGTTGTGGTCGGGATTGAGGTCGTTTTTCGGTTTGAGATTCAAGGTGTACAAGGTGAGAATTAACAGTATGATAACAAGAGCCACGCCCAGGCTTCTGACCATCATGTTTTCATCACGGGTCTGATTTTGAAGGGATTTAAGTTTGAGCAACTGGGGTCGACTGACCCGTTCACCTTCCCTTAACAGCATCTCCCCGGCCTTGATCTTGAACATGCTGGGGCCCACTTCGCTTTCCGCTCGTTTCTCCCTGTTTTCCGTCTCGCTCCTGTTGAACGTGACATTGGGTTGAAGAAGCCGCTGGGAAATATCAACGATCACCGACCTCACCGGATAATCCACTTTACTGAAAAGAGGATCGGAAACGACCCTGAGGACCATGGCCTGAGACTGCTCAAGACCATAGAATCGCTTGAGGTCCAGCTCCACATTTTCAGTTCCCACATCCACATTTCTGAGACTGACACCTTTTTCAGCCTGTCGAAGAAGGATTTCCTTGTTGGCCACAATCCCGTTATCCATGATATTTGAAACGATCTGGCAGATCAGATTTTCGATTTTGACTGAAAACTGATTCTTTTCAAGAATCAGAAAGGCATCGTTGCTGATATCCACTCCAATTTTCTGATCGAACTCTTCTTTTTTTGCCCAGACAACGGCGTGGGTTGTGGTGCCGATATTTGAATCCCTATGCGAAAGACCTGGATTTTTCCCCGACCGATCCCTTCCTTTTGCCCGCCACTGGGATTTGTCAGCTGTGATGTCCCTGAATTCCCCGAAGACTTTCCGGACACGTTCGGACAGTTTCATAGACAGTCCGGTGTCATAATCATAGACGTTCAAAACAGAACGCACAGCCTGAAGGCGGTTCATCTCTGTTGAGTCCGGATCTTCCACAAAAAAATCTCGAGGGGCTTTCACGTCCCGCTTGGCAATATCGCCCAGGGTGTAAGAGTATTTGTCCGCATTGAGGGTCGGATAGAGAAAAAGGGTGAAGATGATCGTGAACCCGATCAATATTCCCCAGAGTACGTTGTTGCTGCCTTCGAAATAAGCGGACAGCTTCTTTTTAAATGATGCGATGTCATCGACCATAGTTTTTTCCGTTTCCGGGCGTAAAAGGCCTTCCTTTTACACCCCAGACGTCCGGCCAGGACGATTTCCATTCGAGAAAGCCCGCACTTCCCCGGTCATTCATTCAGCTTTCTTTTTAAAGTCGCTCTTTTCGTAAGCCGAAATAATTTTCATGACAAGCCTGTGCCTGACAACATCATCCTTGGAAAACCTAATAAAGCTTATTCCTTCGATATTGTCAAGGATACTCAGGGTTTCAATCAACCCGGAAGGTCTCCCTTTTGGCAGATCCACCTGGGTGATATCCCCTGTTATCACGGCTTTGGAATTAAATCCGATACGGGTTAAAAACATCTTCATCTGTTCGGACGTGGTATTTTGAGCCTCGTCCAGAATAATAAACGCATTGTTCAACGTCCTGCCCCTCATAAACGCAAGGGGCGCGACTTCAATGGCCCCCCTTTCAGTCAGTGATGCCACTTTTTCAAAATGCATCATATCATGGAGCGCATCGTAAAGGGGCCGGAGGTAAGGGTCCACTTTCTGAGCCAGATCCCCCGGAAGAAAACCCAGTGATTCACCGGCTTCAACCGCAGGGCGCGTCAGGATAATCCTGTTCACATCACCGGCTGCCAGAGAAGCCACAGCCATGGCCATGGCCAGATATGTTTTCCCTGTCCCGGCTGGTCCTATCCCGAACACAATATCATGGGCCCTTATGGCATCAATGTACTCTTTCTGGATTGGACTTTTGGGTGTGATGGGCCGTTTGGTCGATGTGACGTAAACGGTATCCATGAACAGGTCTTTGAGTTTGACCTTATCATTGGAGCTTAACGTTTTAACAGCATGGTCAATGTCCCTGGGATAAACGGGATAACCTTCCTTGATCAGGCCGTAAAGCTGGTTAAGGGTGTTCTTTGCCAGATCAACGGCAATGGAGTCGCCTTTCAAATAAACGGTATTTCCCCTGACGTTCAGGGAAATCGCAAGAGCATCAGCAATACGCCCCAGATTCTTGTTGTGCTCGCCGAAAAGCTGTCGAGCCAGATTCACATCAGGAAAGCTGACTTCCATCTGGGAATCTTTATTGATTTCGTCCATACGTAAAGGCGCCTTTATGTCCGGGAATAAATTTCATTTTCCCAACACATGATCCGATTACAACGTTTGACGCAACACTACGCTTATAGGCGTAAAGGTTTTGTCAAATGCTTCGCTGGTTAATTTGTCTCATTATTCGTTGTGGGCACGTGCATTCAAACGGACGAACTGCAATGAAAGCAATGATACATATTGCCAAATAAATAAAAGAGACTGGCCGCATCCGCATATCATCGTTCGATTAAGTCACTATAATAAAGGAGAACCCCCCGCTCCCCATCCATTTCATTTTGGCCATGATAAAAAAGCCATTCTGGAATTCTTTATATAAAACAAAACAAAAAAACAATTGTTAACTTCGTTCATCAGTATAATACTCCATAGGGGTCAGAGGGGCTGTTCGAGCAAAAAAGTCAAACATAAAAATGACTTGACTCCTATCAACGCCTTTGTTAATCACATCCTTTATGAATACAGAATCATACACTGCGCGTAAGGGAAATCCGCTTTGAATATTTTTGATTACATCATTGCCGCCATCATCATTTACTGCATTATCCGAGGAATATTCAGGGGTATCATCAAAGAGGCGTCCTCCATCATTGGTGTTCTGGCAGGACTTTATGCGGCTTACAACTATTACCCCAGCCTCAGCAAGGACCTTTTAGGGTTCAAAAATCTATTTCCCTCAGGGGAATATGTGGACATCATCAGCTTTCTTCTCCTGTTCTCCATCGTTTTTCTGATGGTGGGAGCCCTTGGAATCCTCATCCGGTTTCTACTTAAAATCGTTTTTATGTCCTGGGTGGACCGTCTTTTCGGCGGAGTTTTCGGATTTGTAAGGGGCTTCATGATCGCATCCATGCTGGTCCTCGTCCTCACCACTTTTTTATCAAGCGGAGCTTCGGTGATCAGCGAATCGGTGTTCAGTCCCTATGTGGCCTCAGTTTCTGCGGCCATGAGTCAGTTTGCCGGTACAGCCATGCAGAATCAGTTCAACAAAAAAATGAACGTGGCCAAACAATCCTGGGATAGTCCTGATGGAAAAGCACCTGCGGCCGAAGAAAAGCCTGTGGTAAAGCCCAAGCAAACCGTGAAAACAAGTGTAAAAACAAGTCCAAAAACAAAGCAGACAACAAAACCTAAGTCGGCTGAAAAGAAAAAAACAAAAACGGCTGCAAAAACAAATAAAACAAGCAAGAAAAAACCGGCCACAAAGCCGACGATAAAAAAAGACTCTAACGACTAATGCCATGCCGCAATCAGAATGCCATGATCCGAAGGGGCTGCTCCTTTTAGCAGCTCTTTGCACGAACACAAAAAACCTGGACACACGCTTTGCCTGATCAAACAAACATAACGGAAACAGAACAGATTGAAAAATTAAGACGCCTCGTTGAAACCCTAAGATCCCAATGCCCATGGGATAAAAAACAAACCCCGGAAACCATTATCGTCTATCTTGTCGAAGAGACATATGAGCTTCTGGACGCCATCACGTCAGGCAAGGGAAACCACATCAAAGAAGAACTGGGCGATGTTCTTTTTCAGATTTTGTTCATTGCCCTTTTGTTTGAAGAGAAAAAAATGTTTTCTCTGGAAGATGTGATCATCACGAACATGGAAAAAATGATACGGCGTCATCCCCATGTTTTCGGCGATGAAAAGGCAGATACAACGGAAAAAGTCAAAGAGAACTGGGCTGTAATTAAAGCATCGGAAAAAGAAAACAAGGGCCAGACCGTCTCTTTACTGGACTCTGTCCCTGCCGGAATGCCTGCTTTACATCGGGCCTACATGATTTCAGAAAAAGTGGGTCAGGTCGGTTTTGACTGGGACGACATCCACGGTGTGATGAAAAAAGTGGAAGAAGAGTGGAAAGAACTGGCAGAGGCTATTCTTTCAGGCAATAAAAACCATATCTCTCTCGAATTCGGAGATCTTCTTTTTACCATGACCAACGTGGCACGATTTGCAGGAATACACCCTGAAACAGCTCTTTCTGCATCGGTAAAAAAGTTCGAGAGGCGTTACAAATACATGGAAAAACGCCTGGCCGAAGCTGAAAAGCTCTTATCAGCGCTGTCTCCTGAAGAAAAAGACGCGTTGTGGGAACGCGCTAAAAAGATGACCTCGTAATTGCATAAAACCCGTAGGGTGGGCTATCGCCCAACACAATTGGCGGGCGGTAGCCCGCCCTACATTCAATGCTGTTGACTTAACTATTCTCGAACGGCCTTACTCACAGGCTCCTGCACTTACTTTACCCAATAAATATTGCTGAACAATGAATGAAAAAAAGGTGAACGTCGAACATCGAACGCCCAACATCGAACATCGAATGTGGGTGCCGCTCAGCGTCCGCCTGGGGTTGATGCCAGCTGGTGCGCGAGGTGTATGCATCTTCTTTTTTTGATGTTTTTATGCTTGTCACAAAAATTTTAATCAGTTCTTCTGTATTGTTTAAAACGTTGTTCAACAGTTTTGTTTTTTATAAAAGGGATGCGCTGTATGATCTTCAGCCATCTCTGGGTTACTCTCAACTCCTTATTTATCTCCATCAAGCTTTCCCCCAAACTCGCTCCGCGCAACTGCCCAAATCAACCCCAGGCCGACGCTGAGCGGCTCCCATATTCGATGTTCAGTGTTCGATGTTCGATGTTTAAAAAACCACCCGTCCATCGCACCCGCCTGATCCAACCCACAATGCTGTTGACTTAATCTCCAGCCTTAAGTTTCTGGCCCTCGTTCCGGGGAGAATCCCTGACTTTACCCGATAAGTCGGCATGGCAATAAAAGATATGCCATTGCCCTGTTGGACGTTCAGTATTTTATTTGGGTCAAAGCTTAAGTCAACAGCATTGGCCCTACATTGTCCATAACCATCAGGCGACTTTTTACAACGCCATCAAAAAAAGATACTCAACAGCCTCCTTATCTGATAATATTTCCTTTTTAATTTTTTTGATGGATTAATAAACAACACAGGACACTGTCATGATAGCAGTCATAGATTACGAAGCGGGCAACCTGACCAGCGTGTCTCGCGCCCTCTCCTATCTGGGTTACCCGAACAAGGTCACCGGTGATAAGGAGACCATCTCAAACGCCGAACGTGTGATTTTCCCAGGGGTGGGTTCAGCTGGAGCTGCCATGGAAAGCTTGAAACGACTTGGCCTTGATACCTTGATAGCCCAGCTCTGGAAAAGCGGAAAGCCGATTCTCGGAATCTGTCTTGGAACCCAGATTATCCTGGGCCACAGCGAAGAACACGATACACCCTGTCTCAATATCATAGAAGGTCATGTCCGGATGTTCGACGCAAAAGATAAGGATGATGACGGTTCATCCATCAAAATCCCCCACATGGGATGGAACCGGGTGGCTTTAAAAAAGAAACATCCGGTACTATCCGGAATAAAGGCAGATGACGAATTCTACTTTGTCCACAGCTATTACCCGGCTCCACTGTCACAGGAGCATGTGATAGGAACAACACGTTATGGCAAGGAATTCGCTTCCATCATCGGAATCGGAAACCTCGTGGCCACCCAGTTCCATCCGGAAAAAAGCGGGCGTGCCGGACTTAACATTCTAAAAAATTTCTGCGAGTGGAAACCATGCTGAGCCGAAGAATCATACCCTGCCTCGATGTCCATGAAGGCCGGACAACAAAGGGTATCAAATTCAAAAACAACATAGATATTGGTGATCCGGTTGAAATGGCGCGGATGTATTACGAACAGGGTGCCGATGAAATCGTATTCTACGACATCACCGCCTCCCATGAAAAACGGGATATCATGATCGACGTGGTCCGCCGCGTTGCTGAAACCATCTTCATCCCCTTTTCCGTTGGGGGAGGCATACGAACTGTGGAAGACATGCGAAGCGTTCTCCTTGCCGGTGCTGAAAAAGTCAGCGTCAACTCGGCTGCGGTGAATAATCCGGATATCATCACCCAGGGAGCCAAAGCATTTGGTAATCAGTGCGTTGTCCTTGGAATGGATGTGAAACATGTGGGGAAAAGTGCCGCCATTCCTTCGGGCTATGAAATCGTGATCAACGGAGGCCGGAAACACATGGGTCTCGACGCTCTTGAATGGGCGAAAAGAGGGCAGGATCTGGGAGCCGGTGAGATCTGCCTGAACTCCATTGACGCCGATGGAATGAAAACAGGCTACGAACTCACCCTCACCGCCCTTATTTCCGAAAACGTGGACATCCCCGTGATCGCCTCCGGCGGTGCAGGCGAACCTGAACATCTTTACGACGTTTTAACAGAAGGAAAAGCAGACGCAGCCCTGATTGCGTCCATGGTTCATTACGGCACCTACACCGTTCCTGAGATAAAAAACTATTTGCATGATAAATGCGTTAAAATGAGGATGGGCTGGTAATTCCTATTTACATTCATCATGACATAATCTTCAGGCGGGTTTAGAACCCGCCCCCTACGCGTTTCCCAATCTTCAGTATCATGCAGATGTGGTTTTTACGATGTCATCAACGCTGGGCATTAAAATGTTTTTTAAAACCCTGATCACGTTCACTGTTTGTCAAATCACTGTACAAACCCATGGATCTTTTGTAACATAGGTCATCTTTTTCATCACGAACGACAAACGATACGCCCGCTCAACAGAGAATTCGCCTTACCGACACGCTAAATATTTTTAAACTTTGGTACACACATTGCTTTAGCAAATGACCATGTTACATGATAACACTGATCGACAAAACACATACAAACTATATGATAATGATATTAAAGAGGAGGCAACCATGACCGACATCATCGTTAAAGGTAATAAAACAAAGGCAAAAGGCTACCTTCCCGAAATTGGTGACAAAGCTGCTGATTTTAAATTAACCAAGACTGATTTGAGCGATATTGGCCTTGGTGATTTTAAGGGAAAGAACATCATACTGAACATTTTCCCGAGCATTGATACAGCCGTGTGTGCAGCGTCTGTCAGACGCTTCAACACAGAAGTTGCAAAAACAGAAGGAACCGTGGTGCTTTGTGTTTCCCTTGATCTGCCCTTTGCCCATGGAAGATTTTGTGCAGCTGAAGGTATCAACAACGTGGTTTCGGTTTCGGCTTTCAGAAGCCCTGATTTCATTAAAAACTACGGTTTAGTCATTGATGAAGGCCCCCTTAAAGGCTTGCTCGCCCGCTATGTGGTGGCTATCGACACAACTGGGACCATTGTGTATTCGGAAACAAGCAAAGATCTTTCGGAAGAACCTGATTATGAAGAAGTTGTGGCTTGCATCACAAAACCCATGAAAGAAGTTTCTGCACCGTCTTCATCAGATAAAAAGCAATTGCCGCTGGACCGTTGCCTATACCCCGAAACTGCTGAAGATTCAAGGATTTTCAATAATGACGAACCCTGTGATGATGGCAGGGCTGGTTGATCCACCTGGGCGGGTTTCAATCCCGCCCATTATCCCATCCCAGGGCAATCCGCATATCTTTTTTGAGTGCCAAATATATTAACCCGGCAATAAAAAAACGGTGCAACCAGCCGTATCGCGCACAGCTCCTCGCTCCGGGAATTTTACCCGGAATGATTTACCCTCAAGCTCCGCATCCAAAAAAAAACGCATAAACTGCCTATTGAACAATAATCGCACCCCAGCACTGTAAACGTTGGTTATCATCAATTTATTTGTTTCTGAGCAGAAACCACGGAGCATCCAAAAGGCCTGATAAATAGGGATTTGTTTATGTTTTTTTTCAACCAGGAAAAAGTTTTGTTACCTGAAAAAAAAAGTCATTGACAACCGTTTTACAATCCGAATATACCCTTCCTTCCGAACGAGATGCTATGCACCTCTCGGAAATAAAAAAATACCATCGGTATACGATTATGATACTAAAAAACTATCAGGGTTTTTTCGTATCAGGCAGCTTGAATAACAAGATTTCGGCACTCCCGAATATTGCTTCACGCTGTTATCCGGTGCGGGGCCCTGGGCGGGAAACTCACTCCAACCCAACCTCACGAAAACATATTGCAACAACGTTACAAACTTTTTCGTTCAGGGACCCCCGTATCGACTTTCTTAAAAAACACCACATTATTCTCCATAAAAAAAAGAGCGGACAGTAAAAACTGTCCGCTCTTTTTTTATCTTTTATTTCAAGCTTCAATTCAATGAGAATACAAGTTTTGTAGGGGCAGGTCTTGTGTCTGCCCTTAGGTCTAATTAGGCCAAATGTCTATCAAGCTTTCCAGTGACCGTGAAGATTACAGTACTCACGGGCCGTAATAGCAGCATCACCGCTCACCTTGAATTCTGCCACCGGCTTGTCTCTGGGATTCAGATGTTTCCTCAAAACAGTATCACCAGCGATTACTTCGATACATGAAATCGCTCCGGTTGTATCAACTAATAATAGACAGGAAACAACATGAGACAGTTTCTGAAACAGTTGACCTTACCCCATCCTTGTTTTATGGTACCTGACGAATGCAATATTGATGAATTCGAAAAAAGTCGATGAATGGCCACATAGCTTTTGAAGTTAAACCAACCCTCAATAGGAGAAAACCATGAAAATCGAAAACACCGTAACGCAAAGATTCTGGAACACATTAATCATATCGCTACTGGCATCATCTTTTATCATGATATCAGCCTGTTCTTCAAAGCCACCGGAGCAGGTATTTGTTCAAGAGCCCCTTCCCTATGCTGAAAATGCCCTTGAACCGGTGATTTCAGCAAAAACTCTTTCTTTTCACTACGGCAAACACCATGCGACCTATGTTAAACAAGCGGCCCTCCTTCTAGAACAAAGCGGTCTTGACGCAGAAACTCCTGAAGAGGTCATCGAAATGACCGTCGGAAAAGAAAAATATCAGGATCTTTTCAATCAGGCTGCCCAGGCTTACAATCATGATTTTTTCTGGAAATGCCTTAAACCCCAAGGCGGCGGAATACCCACGGGAGATCTGCTCAAAATGATCGACTCTTCTTTTGGAAACTTCGGTGCATTCAAAGAAGCATTTGTGGCCAAAGCCAAAGGAGTTTTCGGCAGCGGCTGGGTTTTTCTGGTACAAGACGGGGACAAACTCACCATTCTCGCCACAGCCAATGCAGACACGGCAATCGCCCATGACCTAAAACCCCTCCTCACCGTGGATGTCTGGGAGCATTCCTATTATCTGGACTATCAGAACAAACGGACAGAATATGTGGAAGCTGTTTTAAATCATCTCGTCAACTGGGATTTCGTTGCATCCGGGATTGAATGATGTCGTTCATCAGGTGAAAAGGGCCTTGACTTTCCATGTGGATACGGATAGGCACATACCCATGATCGATCGGGCCGACACCCGCTCAACACGATAGAATGACCATGGAACTACCCAGAAAAAGGAATTAAAATGGACGATATGATTGAAGGTCTGACAAAAGAAATTTCGAACAACATCAGAGAAATGTCCAGATGTACGGACCTTGACAAGAAAAAAAAACATGCTGAAATCATCAAGCTTCTCTGCGATTCCATTGGTGTATTCTTTGAAGGCATGAACATGGTGGACTACGACATGCTTGATGACATGGACGATATGGATGACATGGATACCCCTGATGATTTCTATCACGATGATATTGTTGATTTTAAATCCATCAAAAAAAATAGAAAAAAGAAGAACAAAAACGACATACCCTTTTGATAAATACAAAACAGTAAAAAGGCGGCGCGTATCTTCAAGGTCGCCCGCCTTCCCTACAAGTATAAAATCCACTTATAGACATAACAAAGCAAAAAAACCTTGCCTTTTCACACAGCCGTTTGGTACTATTCCTCAAGTTTCTAAGCCCAGTCTCCATATTAACAACGTTCAGGATATATTGCCATTTATTACAAGATTCTTAACGACGGGATGACTTCTTCAATATCGGACAACTTAAGTGCCCCAATTGGGCCTTCAAGTTCCTTACTTGACGGGTTTTCATATGTCCTTGGAAACTTATCCCACCAGACCCCACATGAGAAATCTATTCCCATGGACCAACAAAATACTCATACCTATTTGAGAAATACCAATACAGCCTTATCTGATAAGGCTGTTTCTGTTCTTTGTGCGAGGATATTTGATAAATCATTTATAGGAGGTGCCTTGATGAAATTGAGAAAAGTGGTACTAACCGCGATCTTGTTGTTCTGGACCTGTCAGACCGTGTCTGCTGCGTCCAAACAATCCGAGTTTGCTTTGTTCAAACGAAGCATCAATCCCGATTACAACTGGGGTGAAAACGGTATAATCACCGTTCCGAAAGCCATTCCCGCAGGTAAAGGAAATATCTATGTGGCTGGAAGTGCACAGGATTCCGGAACCATCGAAGGAGACCGCATTTTTCTGACTTCCGCCACTGTGGTGGCAGGAACGTCGGACGATGTGGAATTCGGTTACACACGCCGCCAGTTTATCTGGGATGATCTGGACAAAACAGATCTGGCGATGGATACGTTCTCTTTCAAAGCCCGTATTTTTCACATGACCGACTCCATCATTCCCCAGGTGGCTCTGGGAATGAACGCCGTATCCCTTGACAACAACGAGTTCGACCGCGAGGAAGACATCCTGTTCAACCCCTACCTGGCCGCAACGATCCGCGTCCCCCTGTTCACGGAAAAAGCTGTTTTTTCCGTCACAGCCGTTGCCGAATCCATTTATAACGAAGGGGAAACAAGCGACCTTTACTTCAGCGCTGGTGCCGATCTCAAATTATTCGACATGCTCTACCTCATGGCTGAAGTACAAGGCATGGGAAAGGAAGATGAAGATCAAGTGGTCAACCTGGGAGCCAAAGTCAAAGTTGGATGGGTGAGTCTTGGCGTCGCTGTATACAACTGCATCGAAGAAGATGTGTCCACCGGCGATCCTGGTTTCACCAACGATTCCAGCGATGTCAGAGCATATGCCCTGGTGGAAATTCCTCTGGGCAAAATGCTTTCCAAAACAGATAAAAATTAGGGAGGTGACCTGTGAAAATAAAACCCAATCTGTTCATCATGTTTTTCACACTGGCAGCCATGGCGTTTTCGCTGGTGGCCTGTGATACCCGGCCTATTCCGGGTGATCTGATTCTTTCGACGTATAACTCGGATATGGAAGCAACCAGAGAATTCGCTCCAATGGACACCCTGTACGTTAAAATTGCAGGCATGAAAGCCAATTCATTCTACCGGATCAGCGCACTTGACGCTGATAACAACCTTATCGCAAAAATCGAAGCAAGAACCAATGAAGATGGTGTCATCGACCCCACACCGCTCTGGTATGACATGGGCCTTAAGGTTGACGAAGAGGACAACACGCTTCCGCCGACTCTGGTCTGGCCTGATGGCATTCAGCCCGGTGCTTTCAAAATCAACGTAAAAAGCCTCTACGACAATGGAGATTCAACGGATTTCACTCAGGATATGTGGATCGTATACACAAAAGCTGCGGATGATACCAACCCGAAACCTGTTGTATATTCATGTGCCATTGGCATCGCCGACGCTAAAGCAATGGGTACTTTTTACCCCGAAAATGCCTTCAAAGAAACCGGCACAATCGACATTAACGGTAACGAAGATCCGAAAACACAGGTTTATGTGAAAGCGGACCGTGTTCCCACCAAAATCGGAAATAACGTCACGGTAACAGCCGTGGATTTTTACGTTCTTAGATTTACAGGAGATACTTTCAAAAACGGTGACAACCTCTATGATACGGACAAGTTCGTGGTCAGAAGAACCGCCGTTCCCGTCGTTGACGGCTCCATTGACGGAACCCTGCTGTGGGATCTGAATGATGAACCTACCCTCGTCAATCCAAATCAGGACAATATGGCGTACAGCATTGTCATGGACGTGGACCGTGATGGTGTCTACGACCAGGGCATGGATACGGACAGTGACGGCATTTCAGACCATTTCATCGATGGTGTTGACGGAAACGGTTCGCCTGGATTCATCGTCCAGAACACACCGGCCAATGATGTATTCGTTACCATAAAAGATGAGAATGGCAATCAAGTGAACGCCATCACCGAAAACAACAACACGGTTAACAAGCAGCTTTACATCAATATCGACAATGTTCCTGTGGCAGCTGATGATGAAATAGCTGTGTATCTCATTCCTGCAGACCAGCAGTCCGGTGATAACCAGTTCGACGTCCCTGCTGATGAAGAAGATATACGGGTAATTGCATCAGGTGACATAGACATCCCGCTTTCCACCCCAGGAGCAGGCGACCCCAGATATCTTCCGTTCCTTGCTAACAGAGCCCTGCTCAACACCAAAACAGTGACGGACAACTACAGTTACGATGGTGTTGAAATAACATCGGACAAGAAACTGGATCTCGTTGTGGATCTTTACAATGATGGTGATTTTGATCCAGGCATTGACATTCTCATCGAAGACGCAATAACGATCCTCGACGTTCCTGCTACTGCCGTATACAAAACGTGTACTGACGCCGCTGGATTAACCATGTCCCAGTTCTTTGATGAAACAAACACCGCTAACGGTGATACTGTTGTGTACCTGAATGCAGTGCAGGAAGGCGCTCAACTGCCTTATGACGTCTATGTGATCAAAGATAGAAACTGGGTGGAGGGTGATTACCTGAGCGGTGAACTGTTCAGCGTAACCGGGCTTTCAGGAAGCGGTACCAATGCCATCTGGGATCTAAACGGAACATACCAGTTGATCAATCCCACCATGGACAACAACACCTACGATATCGTTGTCGATAACAACATGAGCGGCACCTATGATGGCGGTGACACCATTCTCACGGTGGTTATCCTGAACACACAGGTCAACACCTACCCCAGATTGTCCTATGTGAACATAGCCTCGGGCGGTTCATTCGGTAACATCTGGGATCAGCACTGGACCATTTACTCTGAGTTCTGTGATTACAGGGATGTGTTCATCAAGAGCGGCCTGGACACCAACCCCTACGGTGCCGGATACGGAATCAAAGCTGTGTTCAACCCCTATTTCTCTTGGTTCTGCGCTCCCGAGCCCGAATATCCAATTGCCGGTCTTTATTATGGGCTTTACGTGGATGTTTATATCGTCAATGCGGCAACATTCGACCTTTCTGTTTTCGGTCATCCTGGTGAACTCAACGACACCATTGATGTCACAGGTCAGCATTCCACCCTGGTAGTTCAGCCATCCTGCTACAACGGCGCAGGCATGATGAACATCTGGCCTGCTGAAATGACACCGGGCAGCTACTACGTCATCGTGGATGTGAACAGAAACGGGCGTATTGATGAAGGCGTTGACATCATTGATGCGGTAAAAGAAGACGGAACGACCATTCTTGACGACCCCATGGTTGTGGGTTTCAGGGTTGAATGATCGGGTCGTGATTGTTTAAGTTTTAACCGAACGGCCCTTCGCAATGAAGGGCCGTTTTTATGATTTTGATGCGAATGTTTTAATTGATTTCCGGGGAGGAACTATGAAAAAACAACTGCTTTTTGTACTTATGATTGTATTTACTGCGAGTTTTGCACATGCGGTGGAATACTCTTATTTTATCCATGGCTTTGAAATGTCGGAAACTGCCTCTGACTCTGCTAACGTCGCAACTTCGGGAACTGCGTCAGAAAGCATCGAAAGCCCGCCCTCAAGTTCTCTCGTCACAATGGACGGTCAGCTCTCTGATATTCCTGTCAAAGCCATCTCTGTGGAAGCCATGATCAGCGACAATATCCAAACCTACAACATTCCAATTTCCTATGGTTTTCCTTTGTCTCTAACTGGAAATAAGGAGCTGTTAAACCTCAAACTTGTCATCCCTTACACAAGCAGAGAAGTGGGTAATCTTAAAGACAGCGGCCTTGGCGATATTTCCTTCACCGCAAACTACCTGATCCGATTTCCCCAGTTTCTTTTAGATTCCAAACTAATAATAAAAGCCCCCACCGGCGAAGTTGAAGACGCCGATGTTGCATTAGGAACAGGTTCCACAGATGTGGCCCTCTACTTTAACGGAACATGGTATTTTAATAACTTTTCCCTAAAAGGCGGCGTTGGTTATGGATACAATGGTGATTATGATCTCCAGGGTACGGATATTATCCATGGTGATGAATATCTCCTTTCAGCTGGTGGCGATTACAACATTAACGATACAATGAAAGCCGGTGGTGTTCTGGTTTACAGAAATCGATCTGAAGATGAATATAAATTCTCAGGTGGTGGGGGTTCCATGTACAGCGCCGGAATTAACACCCTTGAACTGATCCCCAGCTTCACTTATCTCTGGAAAACATACAATGCGGAGTTCAACGCTTCGTTGATGATTCCCATTGGTGATTCATGGAATACGGATCACGCCATGGAACCGGTTGATGATCCTGATCGAAGTGTGAAATTTAATATCGGGGTTTCTAAACCTTTCTAAGTTTTTTTTGTGGACATAGTGGACGTTGTAGACGAAGTGGACATGGACATAGTGGACGGTCCACATCGTCCACAGTCCACATAGTCCATGTCCACTCCCCGTCCACTTGGTCCACAAAGTCCACGTCCACCCCAGCCATCCAGATCCCCCTTCTATCCCTTCATCTTAACCATCTTGAAATAAAGCCCGCCCAGCTCCATCAGCTCCCGATGATTTCCACACTCCACAACCCGTCCCTTTTTCAGCACCAGAATCCGGTCTGCATTCCTGGCCGTTGAAATCCGATGGGCAATCACCACAGACGTTCTGGACCTCATCAGGTTTTCAAGGGCATCCTGGATCTGTACTTCAGACTCACTGTCGATATACGATGTGGCTTCATCAAGAATGATCAGATCCGGGTCCCGGGCAATGGCCCTGGCAATGGAAATCAACTGGCGTTCTCCGCTTGAAAGCCCTGAACCTCCTTCAAAAAGAGCCGTGTCAACGCCTTGTGGGAGTTTGTCCACAAGCGCATCGCAATGGGCTGCCTTTAAAATATCCCTGAATTGAGATTCGGACATGGAGTTCGTCTCACCCAGGATATTCTGCCTCACCGTTCCTGAAAAAAGAAAGGGGTCCTGGGTCACCAGGGCAATTCTTGAGCGGATGGATTTCAGATCATAGGACGAACGGTCAACAAAATTGAAAGAAACATTTCCTGATGTGGGTTTGTAAAACCCAACCAGAAGATTGATCAGCGATGTCTTGCCTGCGCCAGTTGGTCCCACCACAGCAAGCACTTCGCCCTGGCTCAGAGTAAACGAAAGATTCTGGAGAACCTGCTCTGTTTCCGTGTATCCAAAATTTACGTCCTTAAATTCAACATGACGTATACCCAGAAGTTCACGACGTTTCATGACATGCTGGCCGCCATCTTCCTCTTCAATATCCTCAGTTTTATCGAGAACCTGGAAAATACGTTCCGCCGAGGACATAGCGTTCTGAAGCACGTTGTACTTTTCCGCCACATCCCTGATGGGCCTGAAGAACATCTTAATGTAGGAGATAAAAGCCACAAGGGTTCCCAGACTCACCGCTTCAACGATCACGCCTTTGCCGCCATAAAATATAATCAATGCAAGGGCCACCGAACCCAGAAGTTCAACCACCGGCATGAACACGGAAAAAATCTGGAGCTGCTTGATTCCGGCCATATAGTTATCGTGGTTCACCGAAGCAAAGGTGTTGTGGTTTTCACTTTCATAACGAAAAAGCTGGATCACCCGCATGCCCTGGATGGTTTCGGATATCCGTGTGTTGATCCGGGCCGTCAGAACCCGCAAGTTCCTGAAAGCCCCTCGGGCGAAACGTGAAAAATAGATGGACGCCATGAGAACAAATGGGATCACGGCGAACGACACCAGAGCCAGCTTGGGGGAAATGGCCAGCAGAACACCCGCAATACCAAGGATAAGAAACAGATCCTTGAACACGAAGTCGATCACCGAACTAAACATTTCCTGCATGTTCTGGATATCGTTGGTGGCTCGGGTGACAAGACGTCCCACGGGATTCTTATTAAAAAAAGTCAGGGAAAGGCTCTGGATGTGGGTGAACACGCGCATCCGTATGTCGTGCATGATCATTTGACCTGCGTATTCAGTAACCAGTTTCTGGATAAATGTGAGGATAAATTGAATCGCAACGATACCCAGAATCAGAAGGGCCACCACGGTCACACCCCGAAAATCCTTCTTACGCACAATGCGAATGTCTTTTTCATCCATGGCCTCAAGATTCGTTAAGGCAAGAAGCGTGTCATTCTCTTTTTTTTCGAACAACGAACCGTTACGAGCAACCACACGCTGCCCTTCATTATCCGAAACATCCACCCGGATCATCCGGCTTTCACTTCCGGTGGCGTCCCTTGATAAAACAGGAACGATATAGTTATCGATGGCTTCCCGTGTCACATAGGGGATAGCCAGATCAAGAACTGTGATCATTGCCAGCATGGTCACCGACACCGCAAACACCAGGGTATAAGGTTTCATAAAAGGAAAAATCCGGCGGATCAGCGCAAGATCATAGGCTTTCCCCAGACGTTCCTCTTCAAAATTTCCAAGATCAGACCTCATGAACGTCAGCCTCCATATCCTGAAGCCGGGATGTTCTGGCGTAATACCCGTCAACGACAATCAGCTGGTCATGGTTTCCCCGTTCAACAATCCGCCCCTTGTCAAGTACGAGGATCTCGTCTGCCGAACGCAATGCAGCCAGTCTGTGAGAGCTGATCAGCACCTTTTTCGTTTTTGCCAGCCCTTTCAGAGTCTCAATAATTGCTGCGCCTGTGCGTGTGTCAACCTGACTCACCGGGTCATCGAACACCATGATATCCTTGTTGTGTAGAAAAGCTCTGGCAAGTGCCACCCGCTGCTTCTGCCCACCTGAAAGTATAACGCCCTTTTCACCCACCAGGGTATCGAAGCCATGCCTGAAATCCATTACGTCATTGTAAAGGCAGGCTTTTTTCGCTGCGTCGATCAATTGATATTCCGTGGCACCGCTGTTTCCCATGAGGATATTGTCCTTTATGCTTGCCTCGAACAGGAACGGTTCCTGGGGGGAAAAGGAAATCATATCTCTTAGACGTGCAAGCCCGATGTCCCGGATGTCTGTCTCACCCAGACGAATCGAGCCTTTACTCACATCAAACAATCTGGGGAGTAGAGAGAGAAGCGTGGTTTTACCGCATCCCGGAGGCCCCACAAGACCAATAATTCCACCCTGATTCAATGTGAAAGAAATGTCTGATAAAACATCGGAAGTTCCATTTTTATAGGCAAATGACACGCCGCTGAAACAGAGGCTCTCAGCCCCGCTGAACTCCATATCGTTTTTCCCCGAATCCCTGATATCAGGAATTTCAGAAAGAACATCACCGATCCGTTCCAGAGACGCTTTTCCTCTCTGGATCAGATTGGTCATCCAGCCCAGAGCCATCATGGGCCAGGTGAGAAGACCGAGATAACTGATAAAAGCCACCAGATCCCCTGGGGAAATCTCTCCCAGTATGGTTCCACGCCCACCAAAGTAGATCACCAGAATCAGGCTGATGTTGCTGATGGTAATCATCAAGGGGAAAAACGAGCCGGTAACACGGATCAGGTCAATATTTTTGTCCACGTAAGCTTTTGAAAGCAGCTCCATCTGGGCCCGGCTTTCCTGTTCACGGGTGTAGGCCTTGACGACCCGGATACCCGCAAAACGCTCTCTCACACCTTCGGTGAGTTCTGAAAAAGACGCCTGAACATTTTTATAGCGGGAATGCATGAGTCTGCTGAACATTCGTGCGGTTATAACGATCAAAGGCATGGGAATCAGGGCCAGAAGCGTCAGACGTCCATCAATCCAGATCATGAAAAGGATAGTGGCTGTTCCCAGAAAAACAGCGTCCATCAGCGCTACAAGTCCCATACCTGTGGCCATACGGACATTGGTGATGTCGTTGGTCGCGTGGGCCATGAGGTCGCCTGTGCTCACCCGTCCGAAATAGGGAGCGGACAAAGTCTGGACATGGGTGAAGAACCTGTCCCTCAGCCTTTCTTCAATAAGACGTGACGTTCCGATAAGGCAGCGCCGCCAGCCATACCTGAACACGGCGATCAGTGATGCTGTGACAACGATGGAAAGGGCATAATACAACAAAGCCGTGCCATCCGCTTTAAGTGCGGTGAGATCGTCCACAGCACGTTTAATGATTCTGGGGATGTAGAGCTGGCCTGAGTCAGCCAGAACAAGACAGACCAGTCCGATAATGATAAGAGTCCTGTTTTCCCTGAAATAAGGCATGATCAGGGCTGTTGCGGGGTCTCGCCTATTCTGACGTTTTGAAGGGTTTGATGAGTTCATCCCGTGAAGATATCAGGATCCTCGGGAGAACTAAAGATTTTTTGTCCTTCCGCAGCATGAACCTGGACCTGCACAACCTGCGGCAGCCCCCGGAGATGAGCCGCAGCAGGCCGTATCTCCAGGACCGGGGAAGCCTGATCGTGCTGCACCGGTCAAGGAACTGGGCGCTGACATTATTTTTTCAAGATTTGAGCCACCGCAATGACGGCAGATCGGCTGCTGCTCAGACGAAATCATAAGGATTTCTGAAAGCTTTCCGCATGTTTTGCAGTGATAATCAAAAAGGGGCATGAATCATTATCCTTTTTTATATGAATTGATGAACGGGGAGGTGGGCATGGGTGGACATCGTGGACAGTGGACGATGTTTCTTTTTGTGCGCCATCCTCCCTTCTATATGGATCAGTGGTAGTCGTGGGTTCCCATGATCACATCAATTCCTGTTTTTCCTTTGATCATTTCGGCTTTTTCTTCGGGGGTGCTGTAGGGACAGCCGGGTTTGGCGTTAACCATACAGGAGCTTAAGTAAATTTCGTCGGGTTTGATTTCGGATAATTTGAAAGCCATGCCGGTGTTGGCCACAAGACTGCGTCCGGGGCACTGGCATTTTACGAAAGACACCACTGCTTTGGGTTCATCGAATTTCCCTTCTCCCAATGCTGCCGCTTTAAGACAACGCCATTCACCGGGACAGCCATAACCGGTGTCCATGTATGCTCCGCATGCCACAATCGCTATTTTTTTCATATCCGTCCCTATCCCTTTTGTTTGAAAATTGTATTGAATTAAAAATGTATTAAATAAAAAACAGGGACGGCGAAATAAAGGTCATGTCCCTGATCGTTTAACGTTATTTCCTAAACTTCCGCCGTCCCTGAGATCACTATAATACAATCGATGTCCATCCAGCAATCACCAGTGCCCATCCACATTGGCATCTTCGGCAAAGGTATATCGGCCATTCTTGAAAGATGTTACGGCGTCCAGAACCATACCGTCCACATCGTTTACTACTTTGACACCAGCGGCTTTAAGGGTGGTAAACGCATTGGGGCCGCAATGCCCGGTCAACAAAACTTCGGCACCCTTGTCACTGATCATGGTGGCTGCCTGGATTCCAGCGCCTTTGAAAGCGTTGACATTTTCCGCGTTGTCGATGACCTGGAACGCCAGAGTGTCCACGTCGATAACAAGAATATACTTTGCCCTGCCGAACCTGGGGTCTACCTGGGATTCAAGATCCGAACCCTTGGATGTTACAGCAACTTTCATGGTCTTGCCTCCTTTGTGGCTAATGACCGCCACCGCCGCCGCATACCTGGTCTTGCCTGATTTGGGCGAGTTTTCCTGCAATCAGGTCTTCCACCACAGGGCGGATCTCAGCTCTTTCTGCATCGTGGTAAACATCAATTCCCACTTGTTTGAACCCCATGAGGGGCCTCATGCCGATTCCACCCACGATCAGAGCGTTGACTTTGTGACCCGCAAGAAGGTTCACAGGCACCATGCAGCCGCCTTGAACATGCTCCTGGTTGGCGACGGTCTGTACTTCGATGATTTCTCCGTCTTTCACATCAACGAGTGTGAACACATCACAATGTCCGAAATGTCCTGCCCTAACACCATCAAGGCCTCCCAGCTGCATGGAAGGCACTGCGATTCTACCGTTTTTCATGATTGACATATCTCCTTTATAGTTAACACGTTTTTGTAAATTCAAGTCGGGTCGTTTTGGAACCCGCCCCTACATGGGTTTGATATTATTTCTAAAATCCATGATGCCATGGGCGTTCATCACGGGTGAGGTGATAATGTCCTGCCACATAGCTTTCACGATGTCGGTCAATTTCGACTCACCATCATATTCCACGATGGTTTTTCCCTGAATCATGGCCTTTGTGAAACCAGGATCAAAGGGGATACGCCCGAGGCACTTGATATTTCTCTCACAGGCCAGGCATTCGATGTCCTGTGCCATGTCCGAGTTGAGATCGTATTTGTTGATGATCACCATGCCCGGAACTTTGAAATGAGCCGCAAGCCGGATCACACGTTCCATATCATGAAGACCTGAAACCGTGGGTTCCGTCACGATACACACGGCAGTGGCTCCGCCCAGTGAGGCGATCACCGGGCATCCAACACCTGGAGGTCCATCGGTAATGATCAGATCTTTGCCGTGTGCTTCAGCATAATCCCTTGCTTCCTGACGAACAAGACTGACCAGTCTGCCTGAATTTTCCTCGGCGATTCCCAGCCGGGCGTGGACCATTGGACCGAAACGAGTGTCTGAAAGGTACCATTCCCCGCAGGTCTTGACGGGAAATTCGATAGCTTTGACAGGGCAGAAATCAACGCAGACCCCGCAGCCTTCGCAAGCAATGCTGTCAATGGTATAATCTTCGTTCACTGCACAAAAGCGGCAGAGTTCACGGCATAGTCCGCACTCCGTGCACAGGGTTTTATCGATCAGAGCCTCGTTCCCCGCCTTGAAATCCGTCCGCATGATCACCGAAGGATTCATCAAAAGATGAAGATCAGCGGCATCCACGTCCGCGTCACAAAGAACGCTGTTTTGACTTAACGATGCAAAAGCGGCAGTGATACTTGTTTTTCCCGTTCCGCCTTTCCCACTGATAACGACCAGTTCTCTCATATTCATTATCTTTCGCCGTTCATTTCATTCATTTTTAAATTTCCGGATTGCTCCGGCCTCTCGTAGGTCAGGTAGAAGCACGAAACCTGACAAATGCCCCCATCCTTTATGACAACACCTGCGACTGTATTTTCTGGAACAATTCCTGGAAACTCTCTTTCCACTCCGGGTACATTTCAGCGATGAGTCCACCTCTGGAATAACACTCCGCTATCCGCCGGTCGAAAGGGATTTCCATTAATACAGGAATATTCTCTGCCCGTGCATACTCCCTGACCTTGTCGTCTCCCATATCGGAACGATTGATCACCAGTCCGTGGGGAATTCCAAGAATCTTTACGGCGCCCACGGCAAGAATCAAATCGTGAAGTCCGAAAGGTGTGGGTTCTGTGACCATAAGAACAAAATCGGTTCCTTTCATGGCAGCAATCACCGGACAGGATGTGCCAGGCGGGGCGTCGATGACGTTGATCCGGTCCGAATCCTGGTATGTACGCACTTTTTTGATCAAAGGAGGACTCATGGCTTCCCCAACCCTGAGGCAGCCTTTAACAAAGCCAATATCTCCGCTCGCACCCCGTTCAACTTCGCCAAGTTCACGAAAGCCCTCCCCAATGGCACCTGGTTCACAGACCTTAAAGCAGCCGCCGCAACTGTGACACAATTCAGGGAAAACAAGGACCGATTTCCCCACCACAGCGATAGCACGGAATCTGCAAATGTCCGCACATTTCCGGCACAGGGTGCAGAGTTCCATGTTAACTTTTGGAATTTCTACGTTCACCTTATCGACTTCCCTGATCACCGGTTTCAGGAACAGATGAGCGTTGGGCTCTTCCACATCGCAATCAAGAATAGCCGCCCTTTTACCCAGAGAGTAGGCCAGATTGGTCGCCACTGTGGTTTTTCCCGTTCCGCCTTTGCCGCTTGCCACACTGATCAGCATGCTGTCACCATTTCTGTGTTCTTTTTCTTTCATTTATATAAACTGAGGAGCTTTTCTAGCTGCTCAACCATATCTTTGGCCTGGCTTTCGCCCGCCTGTTTGTCAATTTTCATCAGAACGCCAAGACCTTCCGTGTCTTCGTGAAAATCCTCCGGGGATAATGGACTGACAAGCGCTGTATTGATAAAAGGATTTTTTTTGATCATCCCTTCGACCAGCTGTTTACCAGGAATCCCTGCGACGATTTCATCAATCACCACCAAAGCAGGCAAGGCTTCGTTAATTTTGATCCAGGCTTCGTCAACAGACGCGACCGTGTCAACGTGTACCTGGGGATGCTTCAGAAGCCCATTTTTCAGATCGTCCAAACCGGACGGATTTTCACTTACAAACAAAATTTGCATCATACCTCAATATCCTTTTCATCGCTTCAATCCTCTTCTTCTTTGATTGGCCGATTTGTCCGACGTCTGTGGTGCTCCCCGCATGTTGCTCTCCGTGGGCACCCGCAGCCGGGCATAAGAAAAAAAGGCACGATGGGTTCTCCTTTAGCGAAATACCCAAGCACCTGATTCAAATTCCCAGAAATAAAAGGAATTAAATGGATGCCACTGTCAACGATCATTCGTGCAGGCATTTCTGAAATTGCTCCGCAGATCAGGCATTCCACTTTCTGATCTTCCAGAGTTGCGATCAAAGTTGACAACCGGTCAGGATCAAATGAGACGTAACGTTTATCAGCTACCTTTCCGTTGTCAATTCGCACAATCATCAGATCGTGGGCCACATCGAACACCGGCGATATTCTGTTTTCCCAGACTGTCAACGCCACGCAATCCATAAACTTTCCTGTTGCACCCCTTAAAACGGCTCACATCTCCTCCCATGCCTTAAACCTGCTATAGCATGGGACGGTTTTGTTATTTATCATAGCAATCAGCATGCCGAGCCATGTACAATTCGAATTATAATAAATATTACTATTTAAATTCAGTGTATTGGATTATTTAATTCTGGAGGGTTGTCTTCATAAGGTCAGCTACTGTGGCGAGTATCGCACCATATATGCAACGGTACGAACGCAACTTCGTAGCATATTTGCAAAGCTAAGGGGCTCGGTAAATATTAATTTACCTGGATCGCGCCCGGATTCAGAGGCAGATTTTGCACGGGCTTCGCTCTCAAGACCGCAAGCGTAGCAGAGCTACGTTGAGGATCTTGAGAGTGAGGCTCGGGCAGAATATGACCTGAAGGCGGGATGCGTGATGGTAAAATAATATTTTCCGAGTCCCTATGTTCGTCTGCCGTCTGTTTCAGGCAAAGGGATCCCCAGCTTTTTCATTTTGCGATACAACGTGGTCTTATGCATACCAAGGGCTCTTGCCGCAGCTTCTCGATTCTGGCCGTGTCGCGCCAGAGTTTCGATCAGATGTTTACGTTCGGCTGAAGCCACAGGATCATCTTCTCTTTCCTGGGATTGGGCTGGAAATCGAGTCGGAATATCGGAAAGCCATGCGGGCAGGTGCCGTGGCTCGATATCTCCTTCGGAACACAGAATAAAAGCGTGTTCAATGAGGTTTTCAAGTTCCCGGATGTTACCGGGATAATCATGGGACATGAGAAGCTCAAGTGCCGAATGGGAAAGCCCACTTACGGATTTGCCCCTGATCCTGTTCATTTTATGGATAAAACGGTCGGCAAGAAGGGGGATGTCTTCCATGCGTTCACGTAGCGGAGGCAGAAGAAGACGAACCACGTTTATGCGATAAAAAAGATCACGCCTGAACGTCCCATCGGCCACCATACCTGAAAGGTCTCTGTTGGTTGCAGCAATGATCCGCACATCGGTTTTTTCTTTTTTTACAGCCCCCAGCGGCATATACTCCTGTTCTTCAAGAACACGGAGCAGCTTGACCTGAAATGCCTGGCTTGTGTCTCCGATTTCGTCAAGAAAAACCGTTCCGCCTTCGGCCAGTGCAAAATGGCCCGGCTTGTCCTTTTCAGCATGGGTGAAAGCCCCTTTCTTGTAGCCGAACAATTCGGATTCAAGAAGAGTGTCGGGCAATGCCCCACAGTTAATGGCAACGAACGGTTTGTCTTTTCTCGGGCTCACATTGTGGATGGCCCGTGCCAGCAGTTCTTTTCCCGTCCCAGTTTCCCCTTGAATCAGGACTGTGCTGCTGCTTTCCGCCACCTGGGGCAGAATGGAAAATATCTTCTTCAGACTTTCGGCGCTGCTCACCATGTCTTCCATCTGAAACCGGGATGAAAGCTCTTTGCGGAGTTCTTCCACCAGAGTGTGGTCCCTGAACGTTTCCACCCCGCCTAATATTTTCCCCTCTTTGTCCTTGAGAACCGAGGTAGACACGGTTATGGGAATGCGCTGCCTGTCTTTGTTGATGATATAAGTGGATGAACTGACAAAGGATTTCCCAACCTTCATGGTTTTTTTCAGGGCACAGTCCCTTTCGCACATATTGGATCGGAACACTTCCCAGCAGTGCCTTCCCAAAGCTTCATCCCGTGGTATGCCTGTGATCTCCTCTGCGGCCCGGTTGAAACTGGTGATGCGCCAGGTGTGATCCACGGTGAACACGCCGTCTGAAATGCTTTCAAGAATGGTTTCCGTGACATCTGACGGCTGGTCCAGTTTTTTTTCTTCCGGTTTTTTTTTGTTATCTTTATGGGCGGCCATGGCTTCTCCTTTTCGGGATGAGCAAAATGAATAACTGAAAAAGGTTATTTTTGCAACCTTGACGCCAGTTTAAAAAAAGCCGAAAAAAACTCTTTGACCTCGTGCCCCCAACCATGCTTCTATACCCAGAAGGAGACAAATCATGGCTCAATTCAAAAATCTGATGGAAATACTCACCCTTTTAAATAAATCCAACTGCCGGAAATGCAACGAAAAGACATGCATGGCCTTTGCCGCCGAAGTATTCAAGGGGAAACGCCCCCTCAGCGATTGCCCGGAGCTGCCAGCCGATATCCTTGAAACCTATGGCTGCGAAGAATCCGCTCACAAGGACAGAAGCGATGAGTTTCTCAAAGCGATTGCAGAAATGCAGCAAAACCTTCAATCCCTTGATCTGTCTCAGGTGGCAAAACGGGTGGGCGGAACCTATGCCGATAACCGACTCACACTGACCTGCCTTGGAAAGCCTGTGAGTGTGGACAACACTGGTCGAATCGTTTCGGATATCCACGTAAACCACTGGTTTGCCGTTCCTTTTTACAGCCATTTAATCCACGCAAGTGACAAACAGTTAAAAGGACGATGGGCACCCCTTCGTGAGCTTCCCGGAGGCAAAGACTATTTTAGACTTTTCGGCCAGCGCTGCGAAAAGCCTCTTAAAAAAATTGCTGATGACTACACAGAGCTGTTTGAGGATCTTGTCCGGCTGTTCAAAGGTGAAAAGGTGGAAAATCATTATGAAGCGGATATATCTCTGGTGCTTCGGCCCTTCCCCACCGTTCCGATTCTGATCTGCTACCTTAAACCCGAAGAGGGCATGGCATCAGACCTCAACGTTTTCTTTGATGAAGGCGTGGAAGAAAAAATACCCATCCAGACTTTATATACCTTAGGTGCCGGGATTGTGAACATGATCGAAAAAATTGCTCAGCGGCACTGGATGATTTGATACTAAGTTGAATTCCCTTTTACTTCTTTGTTTCAACTGATCGTCTGCCTACCATAGGGTTTCAACATGGGGGGAATCCATTAATTTCTGATCCCTGGTCACAAGAATGGCCTTATGAATTCGTGTTGTTGCGGCAATGATTCTGTCGGCAGGATCTTTGTGGAAGTCGTCCGGCAATCTGCATGATTCGAGAGCGATTTCACCACTCAGTTCAAGTAGCTGTAATCCCGTTCGTTTTACAGCGTAATCCATCCACTCATCGGGAGATAAGTCTATCTTAACCCGACCTCTGGAAATCATCATGGCCATTTCCCAGATTGAGATGGAGCAGATAGCTCTCTCACCGGGCCGTGTTGTCAGAATAGCGTTTTTTGCATTATCGGAAAGGCGTTCGGGCTCACTAAGAGCCCACCACCAGACGTGGGTATCCAGAATGATCATTGGTCAGCATCCCATTCATCGTCAAATGGAACTGTCAAGTCACCGCAGGTCCTGCCCGCTCCTGCAAGCGCCCCGAAAAGCGGGTCCTTATCGGATTCGCTTGCAATTCCAACAAGTTTGGCAACAGGTTTCCCATGCTTCAAAATGATGATTTCATTCCTTTTAATATGGACTTCATCGATCAATTTCAGACAGTTTGAGCGAAATTTTGCTGCATTTATTTCCATGTTGACATCCCTCATGAATATTCATTAATTATGTACACAATACAATGTACAGTAAGAATTTGTCAATGGTTTAGAAATTCCAATCCAAACTTATCAAATTGCACAACTTTTCTGACATTTTCATCCCATCAAGCCTTATGTCATCATTGACACAATCCCTTCCATGTGTTAGCTCAGTTCTATTTATAGCGTTGTTGCCAATACATATAGAGCCGGACGCCGGGTCATTAAAAATTAAATACGAAGCCGCCCAAAACAACCCAGGCGTATAGCTTTGATGAACTCGTAAAAAGTAGCCTGATGGCTATGGAAAAAGGCACATAGGCAAGGCATAGTGTTTGGCCAGGCGTGAAGGCGTACATGAACGTACGTCGAACGTCTGGCCAAACACTATAACGCCGCATATGGGACTTTTTACGACGCCATCAGCTTTAAATAATTGTCATGATTCTATTCAAGGTTCATGGTCTGAAGCGTCATGACATCATCGAGATAGGAGAATAATATGAGCGAAAACCTGCTGGTAATCAACGGACGGGAGATTCCATTCAATCCCGGCCAGACGATTCTTGAGGCTGCTGTTGCTGTGGGCATTGACATCCCCACACTTTGTCACCTCAAAGACACCACACCCACCGGCGCTTGCCGGGTCTGTGTGGTTGAAATCGAAGGGGCACGAAGCCTGATGACCGCCTGCACTGTTCCGGCGTCAAAAGGCATGGTGATAAGAACAGAATCACCTCTGGTGGTCCAGTCCAGAAAAACCATCATCGAACTGATGCTCTCTTCAGGCAGACATGACGACTGCCTGGTTTGTCCCGCATCCGGTGATTGCAGACTTCAGGAACTGGCTTTCAGGTACCAGGTAAAGGGTGGAAAATACCCCGATACAAGCACCCTGTACCCCATGGAAGCAGTAAACCCCCTCATCGTTCGAAATTTCGCCAAATGCGTACTCTGCGGACGCTGCGTCCAGGCCTGCCGTGACATTCAGGTAAACGACGCCATCGACTTCGGATACCGAGGTGCCAAAACAAAAATCATCGCCCGAGGCGACATGGCCCTCAAGGATTCCGACTGCGTATTCTGCGGTCAGTGTATCCAGGCCTGCCCCACCGGAGCGCTTGTTCCCAAAGATGCCTATCAGAAACCCAGGCTCTGCGAAACCGAACAAATCCGTACCACCTGCCCGTACTGTGGTGTGGGTTGCCAACAGACACTCCATGTGAAAAACGGCAAGATCGTTCAGATCTCAGCCACTGAAAACGCCGAACCCAACCAGGGGCGGCTCTGTGTCAAAGGCCGTTTCGGTTACGATTTCATCAGTTCAAAAGAACGCCTCAAAACTCCTTTGATCAAAAAAGACGGTGTATTCCATGAGGCAACCTGGGATGAAGCCCTTGATCTGGTCGCTTCGAAATTCTCACAGATCATCAAAGATCACGGCCCTGATGCCGTGGCCGGCGTGAGCTGTGCCCGAAGCATCAACGAAGATTCCTATAACATGCAAAAGCTTTTCCGCGCAGTGTTCAAGACGAATAATATTGACCACTGCGCCCGAACCTGACATGCCCCAACTGTCGCAGGGCTTGCGACCACGTTCGGCTCAGGTGCAATGACCAATTCCTTCAAGGAATTCAAACACGCGAAAATGTTCTTCGTCATCGGTTCCAATATGACGGAGGCCCATCCCGTTGCAGCCACCTTCCTTAAAAATGCTGTAAGGAAAGGCGCAAAACTCATCCTCGTTGATCCCCGTAAACAAAAACTGGCTCAGTTCTCAGACATCCATGTACCCATTAAAGTGGGTTCGGATATCGCCTTCCTGAACAGCCTGATGTACGTTCTGATCACCGAGGATCTTTACGATAAGAATTTTGTTAAAAATCATACCGAAGGCTTTGACGAACTGAAAAAGACCGTCATGGCCTATCCGCCGGAACGTGCCGCAGAAATCTGTGGTGTGTCCAGCGATATGATCATCAAAACAGCCCGCATGGCCGCGTCCATCAAACCCATGATGCTGTGCTATACCTTAGGCATCACCGAACACACCTGCGGACGCAACAACGTGGTATCCGTTGCCAATCTCCAGATGCTTCTCGGAAACATGGGCATGGAACTGGGCGGCGTGAACCCCCTTCGCGGTCAAAACAACGTCCAGGGAGCCTGTGACATGGGCGCTCTTCCCAACGTATTCCCCGGTTATCAGACCGTGGTCAGCCCCGAGGCCCGGAAGAAATTCGAAACCGCCTGGGGCGTCACCAACCTTCCTGATAAAAACGGAATGATGATCCCCCAGATGATGGACGGCCTTGTCAACGGAAAAGTCAAAGCCTTCTATATTTTCGGTGAAAACCTCGCTAATACGGAGCCGGATATCCATAAAGTGGAACATGAACTGGCAAGCGCCGAGTTCCTGGTCTGCCAGGATATTTTCGAAACCGAAACCACCCGCTTTGCCCATGTGGTCCTTCCTGCGGCGGCCTGGAGTGAAAACGACGGCACATTCGCCAACAGCGAACGGCGTGTGAGCCGGGTAAGAAAAGCCTGCGAAGCCCCCGGTGTCGCCAAACCCAACTGGTGGATCTTCAAGGAAATCGCAAAACGCATGGGCCAGATCTGGCCGTCTGAAAGCGCTCAGGAACTCTGGGACAACGAGATCTCCGTACTCGCGCCCAACCTTGCCGGTATCAAATATTACCGCATTGAAGGTGACGGTCTCCAGTGGCCCTGCCCCACAGAAGAACACCCTGGAACACCTTTTCTCCATCAGGACGGAAACTTCACCCGTGGCAAAGGAGCTTTCACCCCGGCAGAATGGACACCTCCTGCGGAAGTGCCCGACGCTGAATTTCCGTATGTTCTTTCAACGGGACGAAGACTATACCATTACCACACCCGGACACAGACCGGCAGAACCCAGGGGCTCAATGATCTTCTGGGCGAAGAAACAGCGGATATTTCACTGACCGACGCACGGAAACTGGGCATCAAAAACGGTGAAACCATCCGCGTGTCGTCACGACGCGGAACCATCACCTTGAAAGCCCGGGTCACCGATGAAGTCCCGGGAAATATGGTATGGATGGCTTTCCATTTCAGAGAAGCCTGTGCCAACTGGCTGACCAACGCAGCCTTTGACCCGTTCACTCTGACGGCTGAATACAAAGCCTGTGCCGTCAAAATCGAAAAAATATCATAACTTTCTAAACACCCCGGCCCTGAACATTCTGTTCAGGGCCGAATAAAAATACACGATCTTCCCGGAGGTATTACCCTGCTATTCAGGACGATACGCTTCATCGTATAGTTTTTCCCTTTATGTCATTATTGACACATCCAATAGTATATGATAGCCAACCTCTATAATGTTGCTGCAAAAAACAGTCTGATCTCCAGGTCCCATTTATTAAATTACAATATAGTTTCAGATAGATAAATTATATTTGCAGCGGTATTTCATTGATAGACATCATTTTGAAGTGATTCATATAGCACGGCTTAATTTTTTGGATAGGAGAAATAATCGATGACTGAAAACCTGTTGGTGATCAACGGCCAGGATGTTCCTTTCAACAACGGCCAGACTATTCTCGAAGCGGCCCGTGACGCGGGCATTGACATCCCCACACTCTGCCACCTCAAAGACACAACGCCCACAGGAGCCTGCCGGGTCTGTGTGGTGGAAGTGGAAGGCGCAAGGAGCCTCATGGCATCCTGCACTGTTCCGGCTGCCAAAGGCATGGTGGTACGAACAGAATCCCCGGTGGTGGTTCAGTCCAGAAAAACAATTATCGAACTGATGCTTGCCTCCGGAAAACATGAAGACTGTCTTGTCTGCCCCTCATCAGGCGATTGCAGGCTTCAGGAACTGGCGTATCGTTACCAGGTCAAAGGGGGACGCTTTCCTGTAACAAAACCTCAGTATCCCATGGAAGCAGTAAACCCCCTGATCCTTCGGAATTTCGACAAATGTATACTCTGCGGACGCTGCGTTCAAGCCTGCCGGGACATTCAGGTGAACGATGCCATCGACTTCGGCTACAGAGGAGCCAAAACAAAAATCATCGCTCGGGGTGATCTGGCACTAAAAGATTCCGATTGCGTGTTCTGCGGTCAGTGTATCCAGGCCTGCCCCACAGGAGCCCTCATACCCAAAGACGCGTACCAGAAGCCAAGACTCTGCGAAACCCGGAAAGTCAGAACCACCTGCCCTTACTGCGGTGTGGGCTGCCAACAGATTCTTCATGTAAAAAATGACAAAATCGTCCAGGTTACCGCTGCTGAAAACGCCGAACCCAACCAGGGAAGGCTCTGTGTTAAAGGTCGTTTCGGCTACGATTTCATCAGCTCTGATGAACGTCTTAAAACCCCGTTGATCAAAAAAGACGGCGTGTTTCATCCGGCAACCTGGGATGAGGCGCTGGATCTGGTGGCATCCAGATTCAGCCAGATCATCAAGGACCACGGCCCAGATGCTCTTGGAGGCATAAGCTGTGCGCGAAGCATCAATGAAGATTCCTATCAGATGCAGAAGCTATTCCGGGCCGTGTTCAAGACAAACAATATTGACCACTGCGCCAGAGTCTGCCATGCCCCAACAGTGGCGGGTCTTGCCACCACCTTTGGCTCCGGAGCCATGACCAATTCCCTCAAAGAAATAAAAAACGCCAAGATGTTTTTTGTCATCGGGTCCAATATGACCGAAGCCCATCCCGTGGCATCCACCTTTCTTAAAAACGCCGTGCGAAAAGGGGCCAAGCTGATCCTTGTGGACCCGAGAAAACACAATCTGGCCAAATTCGCCGATCTGTTCGTTCCCATCAAAGTGGGTTCGGACATCGCCTTCCTGAACAGCCTGATGTACGTGTTGATCACCGAAGATCTTTACGACAAGGAATTCATTAAAAATCACACGGTGAATTTCGAGGAACTTAAAAAAACCGTCATGGCCTATCCACCGGAACGGGCTGCCGAAATCTGCGGAATATCCAGCGAACTGATCGTAAAAACGGCCCGCATGACTGCATCGATCAAACCCATGATGCTGCTGTACACCCTGGGTCTCACTGAGCACACCTGCGGTCGTGATAACGTAGCTTCCGTGGCCAACCTCCAGATGCTTCTCGGCAATCTGGGCATTGAACTGGGCGGCGTTAACCCTTTGCGCGGTCAGAACAACGTGCAGGGAGCCTGTGACATGGGCGCTCTTCCCAACGTATTCCCAGGCTATCAGGCCGTGACCAGCCTGGAAGCCCGAAAAAAATTCGAAGACGCCTGGGGTGTGAAGAATCTACCGGACCAGAACGGCCTGATGATCCCCCAGATGCTCAATGGTCTTGTGGACGGCAAAATCAAGGGGCTTTACATTTTTGGCGAAAATCTCGCCAACGCAGAACCTGACATTACGAAAGTTGAACACGAACTTTCAAGCGCCGAATTTCTGGTCTGCCAGGATCTCTTCGAAACCGAAACCACCCGTTTCGCCCATGTGGTGCTTCCCTCAGCTGCCTGGAGCGAAGACGACGGAACATTTGCCAACTGCGAACGCCGTGTGAGCCGGGTCAGGGCAGCCTGTCCAGCTCCAGGGGAAGCAAAATCCAACTGGTGGATTTTCAGGGAAATCGCTCGACGCATGGGTCACACGTGGCCGTCCGACAGCTCCAAAGAAATCTGGGACAATGAAATTGCCGTTCTTTGTCCCATGTTCGGCGGAATCAAATACAACCGAATCGAAGGCGACGGCATCCAGTGGCCTTGCCCCACCGTTGAACATCCGGGCACGCCCATTCTTCACCTGAACGGAAACTTCACCTGCGGAAAAGGCAACATCACACCGGCGGAATGGACCCCACCCGCAGAAATTCCCGATGAAGATTATCCCTATGTTCTTTCTACCGGAAGGCGACTGTACCACTATCACACCAGAACCCAGACCGGAAAAACCAAAGGTTTGAATGATCTCCTTGGTGAAGAGACAGCTGATATTTCTCCCGGTGATGCCCGAAAACTGGATATCAAACACGGTGAAACCATCCGATTGTCTTCACGGCGCGGTTCCATTGCCCTGAAAGCCCGTATCACGGATGAAGTACCTGACAACATGGTGTGGATGGCATTCCACTTCAGGGAGACATGCGCCAACTGGCTGACCAATTCGGCTGTTGACCCTTACACCATGACACCCGAATTCAAAGCTTGTGCAGTTAAAATTGAAAAAATAGCGTAAAGAAGCTACTTAACGGGCACTGAACGAGACGTTCAGTGCCCGCCGGTCTTGATCATCATTTCGGCCATTGTCTATTTTAAGGAAACGGTAGCCGTTTCGTAATGTAAGAGGCACCGTGCCCGTGCCCCCGTTGGGGCAAAAAACTGATTTTTGCCTTTAGCCTGACGGCTATGCCCGGCTGGGCCTGTCTTTACCCGATAAATATTACTGAGCAATGAATGAATAAAAAAGAGCGAACATCGAATGAAAGATTGTGCCATTAATATGTGCAAAATTGATCGAAATACATGGATCGGATCAAATGGTTTTTTGTTTTTAATTAACAATTTTAATAGATGAAATTTTTAGAATGCTTCATGAAAGCGACAGAGGTGGTTCTGCAATTATTCAATGTTCGATGTTCAGTGTTCGATGTTCGATGTTCAAAAATCCTCTCACTAAGTGTTGAGGCTTAATATTTAAATCTATCGGGTAAAGTCAGCATTGGGCACGGTGCGCCCCTACGAAATAATGACCCATTTTATTTTAAATCGAAGCCCTGGGGACCATTATTCTTCTATCGATTTTGTACCCAGGATTCCATAACCGTATGACCACAGAAACTCACAACGTGCAGAAAATTCAAACAATCATTTTCATTATGTCATTATTGACATATCCAGAGTCATATGCTAACTCATTTCAAACAGTGTTCAGCAAATAGATTGTATGCAATAAATATATTAGCCATAATAATTATTTAACAGTCGTATAACCGATCAAACAAAACATATCACCATAAGGAGCAAACCATGTATCAGCCGGAATCTTCACGACAGATCGAACGAACCGAATGTATAAACCCAGGAACCGGTGAGGTGATCGGTTATTCAGACATCCACACCCCGGAAGAAGTGGGGGAAATCATTGCAGGGGCACGAAGCGTCCAGCCGGAATGGGCTGCTCTCCCCCTTAAACAAAAAATTACCCTGTTGAAAAAAATCAAAGAATACATGGTGGAACACATGGATTCCCTTGCCGAAACTGTGGCGAGAGACAACGGAAAAACCCGGACAGACGCACTTGCAGCCGAAATCCTTCCAGCCATAGCCGGGCTTACCTATTACTGCAAAAAAGCCAAATCATTTTTAAAAGACCGCCGCCTCATGCCGGGTGGCCTTCTTTTCATCAACAAGATCAGCAAAATAACCCGGATGCCCTACGGAGTTGTGGGGATCATTTCACCCTGGAATTATCCGTTCGCCATTCCTTTTTCTGAGGTGATCATGGCTCTGCTTGCCGGAAACTGTGTGGTCCTCAAGGCCGCTTCGGAAACCCAGATGGCCGGACTTGCGCTCAAACGGTGCATAGAAGCTGCCGGATTACCTGCCGGAGTTTTTTCCTATGTGAATATGAGAGGTGCCGATGCGTCAAAAACCCTTCTTGCAAACCGCATAGACAAACTGTTTTTCACCGGTTCCGTAAGTGTGGGCAAGCACCTTTCCGAACTTGCAGCAAAAACCCTGACCCCGGTCTGCCTGGAGCTGGGCGGCAACGATGCCATGCTCGTCTGTGAAGATGCCGACCTCTACAGAGCTGCGTCAGGTGCAATATGGGCTGGATTCCAGAATGCGGGGCAATCATGCGGCGGAGTTGAAAGAATATATGTCCATGAAAACGTGTACAGTACGTTCCTCTCTATTTTGAAAGAAAAAACCGAAAAACTCCGGGTAGGATACGACACGGATTATTCCATGGACATCGGGTGCATGACTACTCTCCGCCAGGTGGATACGGTAAAACGCCATGTGGATGACGCCCTTGAAAAAGGCGCTGTGATGTATGCCAAAGCAAAACCCCCAGTGAATTCTGACAACCCCTATTTCGTAGCACCCATGGTTTTAACAAACGTGGACCACAGCATGCTGGTGATGAACGACGAAACATTCGGCCCTGTGGTGGGTGTAATGAAAGTAAAAACCATGGACGAAGCGGTTGACCTGGCCAACGACTCCAGTCTGGGCCTCACCTGCTCTGTCTGGTCAAAAAACAGAAAACAGGCCGAAGCCCTTGTTCGAAGAATTCAGGTGGGTGTGGCCACAATCAACGACCATCTGATGAGTCACGGCCTTGCCGAAACCCCCTGGGGCGGCCCCAAAGAAACAGGCGGAGGTCGAACACACGGTGATCTGGGCTTTGATGAAATGACCTATCCCAAAGTGGTGGTTCATGATTATTACACACCCATTGCCAGAAAAAATCTCTGGTGGCATCCGTTCAGCAAATCAATCTATGACGGCATCAAAGGGGCCTGCTATGTGTTTTACGGGAATTCCGTGTCACAGAGAATTACCGGCAGCTTTAGTCTGTTAAAAATCTTTCCCCGCATGTTGAATCGCTGATAAAACTCCGTTTGTATTTGACAATAAAGACCCCGTTTTCCCAGGAAAGCGGGGTCTTTTTTCTTGAGAATCCGCATAAATCATGGAATACTTCCTTCGCTAATACATTTATAAATCCATGTATATAACAATATGCGATGGGTTACGCTTTGGCTCCACCCATCCTACACTTGAAAACCCCGTAGGATGGGTGGAGCTTTAGCGCAACCCATCGGAATTAAGAACACATAAATTGAACTGCAAACCATGGAGCCACCCATCGAAACCGAAAATAAACAGATCAAACCGTTTCATATCCGATCAAAAATCTGGATTGAAGATGATCAGGGCCATGTGATTTTTGGCCTTGGACGATTCCGTATGCTCGAAGCTATTGAGCGTTGCGGCTCCCTGAACGCTGCGGCCAAGGAATTAAAAATGAGTTACCGGGGCCTCTGGGGAAAAATCAAGACCACAGAGGAAGGGTTAGGGGCACCTCTTCTTATGCGGAACACCGGAGGTGCGTCTGGCGGAGGGTCCCAGCTCACCGACCTTGCACGGACGTTGATGGCCGAATTCAAAATCATGCACAGTCATATCATCCATGACGCAGACATGTTTTTTATAAATGAATTCTCTAAGAATATCATAGAAAAAAGTGGACTCAATAAATAAGGAATTCTTTTCAATGATTTATGACAAAATTAATACAACCCTTGGTTATTTGATCGTGGTATCGGATGGCGAAAGACTCAGCGAGATTGCATTCGAATCGGAAAGTTCCTCCATGGACGTGTCAGATCTGAAAAAAGATCCCACAACCATGCGTCCGATCACCTCCCAGATTGAAGCATACCTCAAAGGCGAACTGAAACGTTTTGACCTCCCTTTGCACCTTTCAGGGACACCTTTTCAGAAAAGTGTCTGGTCAGAGCTGATCAAAATCCCCTTTGGAGAAACACGCTCGTATCAGGACATTGCAAAAGCCGTGGGAAGTCCCTCCGCATCCCGCGCCGTGGGTTCCGCCTGTGGAAAAAACCCCGTTCCCATTGTCGTACCCTGCCACCGGGTGATCACGAAAAGCGGGGGCCTTGGCGGCTATTCAGGCGGACTCGGAATAAAAAAAACTCTTCTAAAAATTGAAGGACTTTCCTTCTGATTCCTTTTTGCAATCAAAATGGCACTCATCCTGTAGCGGTGGGTTCCAAACCCACCCGGTGATCGTATCATGATGAATGCAAATCGGAATGCTTCAGTAAAAATATATGTTTCTTTTATTTCTGATATTTTTTATAAAAAGAATAAATATCACATGCGTCAGGCTGAAAGGGTCTGATTCAATCGTCTGAAAAGACAAACACCTACAAACCTTTGATTCATGTTAAAAAAGGAGCTTCCATGAACCTCTGCCCCTGCGGGTCTTCCATGGCTTATGCAGACTGCTGCGAACCCATTATAAAAAATACACGAAAAGCCACAACCGCATTGGAACTGATGCGTGCACGATATTCAGCCTATTCCAAAGTTGAAACCGATTTTATCCGGGACTCCCTTCATCCTGACAAACGGGCAGCCCATGACGACAAGGAAACCTTCATCTGGGCATCCAAATCCCAGTGGAACAAGCTTGAAATCGTTGAAACGGAAAAGGGCGGAGAAGGGGATGACAATGGCACAGTGGAATTTGTCGCTTACTACACCGTTAAAGGTGAACGGACCCGCCACCATGAACTTGCAACCTTTGTAAGACATGAAGGGGAATGGGTGTTTGAAGACGGTGAAGGCGTAAAACCCCAGCAGGTTGTTCGTGCCGAGCCCAAAGTGGGCCGAAACGACCCATGCCCCTGCAACAGCGGAAAAAAATTCAAGAAGTGTTGCGGAGCAGCATAGCGTTTCAAAGGCAAATATCAGAGCGGGTTCCAAGCCTGCTCTGCTTTCCAAACGTTTTGAATGGAACCTGAAACTATAAAGGGGAGGAAAATTCATGGCACTTTGGGAAAAAGCCAAAGCGGAATTCGTAGACATCATCGAATGGACAGATGATTCAAGAGACACAATGGTCTGGCGTTTTCCGAGGTTTCAGAACGAAATCAAATACGGGGCCAAACTCACTGTCCGTGAATCCCAGGTGGCCGTCTTCGTAAGCCAGGGCACCATCGCCGACGTGTTCAAACCGGGCATGGTTTCTCTTACCACCAAGAACCTGCCGGTCCTAACCACTCTCAAAAGCTGGGCATACGGTTTTGACAGCCCCTTTAAGGCTGAAGTCTATTTCATCAACACCAAAAATTTCACCGACCTCAAATGGGGAACGAAAAATCCGGTGATGCTTAGGGACCCTGAGTTCGGGCCTGTCCGCATGCGGGCATTTGGAACCTATGTGATGAAAGTAAAGGACCCCGCCACCTTCATCCGTGAAATTGTAGGTACAGACGCACATTTCACAGTGGATGAAATTTCCGATCAGCTTCGAAGCATGATCTCCGGTCGTTTTGCCGATATTCTTGCCGAAAGCCGTATCCCGGTTCTTGATCTTGCGTCAAATTACAAAGACCTTTCCACCTTTATCACCCAGCGACTGGCCTCAGAATTTATGGCTTATGGCCTTGAGCTCACCCTTCTTGTCATCGAAAACATTTCACTGCCCCCGGAAGTGGAAGAGGCACTGGACAAACGGACCAGCATGGGCATCATCGGTGATCTCAACAAATATACCCAGTTCCAGGCCGCCAACGCCATGGAAAAAGCCGCTGCCAATCCAGGCGGGGACGCATCGGCAGGTATCGGCATGGGCATGGGGTTCGCCATGGCCAACCAGATGGGAAAAGTTCTTCAGCCCGAAGCACAACAAAAACCCTTGGCTGGTGATGCGCCGCCTCCAATTCCAGGTGAGGCGTCTGTCGTTTATTTTGTCGCCCTTGGCGGTGAGCAGAAAGGACCTTTTGCAGCTAAAATCATCCGTGAGATGATCAAGGACAAAGCCCTCAGGCCAGGCACTCTGATGTGGAAAAAAGGCCTGGGGAGCTGGGTCAAGGCATCGGAAATTCCTGAACTGAAAGAAGCCTTTGATGCTGTACCGCCGCCTATTCCCAGCTGATTTGTTTGAACATGGACTCCGGCGACCCAGCCGGGCAATGTTGTTGACTTAAGAAATTTTCAAGTAATGAACGAAAAATGAACGTCCAACATCCAACGCCGAACGCATTGGCGTCCAATAGCGGATGACGGCCATTTTTATGATTTATCATTATAATGTAACCCCAATAAAAATGCCCCAATCCTTTATTGGAAGTTCGACGTTGGGCGTTGGACGTTCGAAAAGTGTTCGTGGTGATAAAAATTCTGACCCATTTAAACACACTTCGTTAGGTGGGAGGCATTAGCACTACCGGAGGCATCAATCATAATCAGTCAAAGTAAATAAAAATCACATACCCATAATCAAATAACCGGAAATTGAAGCACCATGGCCAACTGCGAAAACTGTTCAGCCCCTTTACCGCCCAATTCCATCATCTGCCGGTACTGCGGAAGCCGAAACGATACGGATCTCAAAGGGATTCACCGCTATACCATCACCGCTCCAGACACGGACAGAAGGTGTCCGCGCTGCAACATATCGCTCCAGACCATAGACCTAAAAATCGAAGGAACCTTTCTCATTGAGCGCTGTGATCAGTGCCTTGGACTTTTCTTTGATGTGGGAGAACTGGAAGCCCTGATCAAGGCCTCTGTCACCCATGTGTACCAGGTGGACCGCCATCAAATCACCGAACTGAACAACAACCTTAGGAACAGTGATTATCCCCCATCCTACATCAAATGCCCGGTGTGCAGTACTTTGATGAGCCGTGTGAATTTCGGTGCCCGAAGCGGCGTGATCATTGATCGATGCCCGGACCACGGCGTATGGCTTGACGGCGGGGAACTCCGCCACCTTCTGGAGTGGGTGAAAGCCGGGGGAGAGATTCTTTCAAAGCGCCGGGAAGAAGAAAAGAAAAAAGACGAAGCCCGTCTGAATGCCCAGAAAGTAAGACGTACTCCCTACATGGGAAGCACTCCCCCTGCCGATTTTGACCTTTTCGGCCATGACATCAAAACCCAGGCCCCTGATATTTTTACGGTGCTTTACCGTGTTGCCCGGTGGCTTGTAAGATAAGACATGTTAAATCATATATGGTGTTAATGAAAAGGTAATTACCATTAAAAACAGATATTCAACCCATAAATCCAGCATCAAGCGGGAAATCTTTCAAAGCAGTGCCATTTTTGCTATGATCATCGTGACCGTTTTTGGATTTTTCCTTTCAACCCTTCTTTATTATTCGCAAATTTCCAAAGCCCGCGCTGTCATAAACCGAACCAATCACTCTATTGTTCTTTTCATTGACGGGTATTTTACCGAAATCATCAACACCATCACCATGCTGGATGATAACAAAGAAGTTAGAAATGCCATATCATCAGGAAAAGATGCCCATCAGCGGATTTTGGATGGATACCGGGCCATTGCCAAAGCCAATAAAAATCTGACCTTTATCTATTCGGGTTATGAAAACGGTCTGATGCTGATAAACAACTATACGCCGCCAGAAGGATTTGATCCGTCCACCCGGCCCTGGTATCAAGCAGCAATGGCGGTCAAACCAGGTGTATCCATCGGCCTGCCATACCAGGAAATAAAATCACAAGACTGGCTTATTTCAACCAGCAAAGCGTTGAAGCAGTCTGACGGAAAATTCGGAGGAGTGGTATCGATTGACTGTTCAATCGATAAGATTACCCGGCTTATTGCACAACACGACGAATACAAATCGGAATACAGTTTTGTCATGGATGCAACCGGAAAAATTATCATGCACCCGGATCAATCCATGATAGACAAATCGTTCCAGAACATGAAGGATGTCTTCCGGAAGGCCAGTTACGGTGATGTTACATTCCCCATGAATAATGAGCAGCATTTTGCGCATTTCAGACACATCACCTCAACCGGATGGACCGTTGTCACCATGGTTGAGAAAAGAGAAATACTCCACCCCATCCTGACCCAGGTGCTTCTGCTTATCGGCCTGACCTTCGCCATCGCTGTGGGTCTGGGGCTTGTGCAAAGTATCATTCTGAGCAGACGATTTTCCCGGCCTCTTGTTGAACTTGGCCGAAAAATCAATGCAACCATTGCTGGAGAAACGCTTGATGATAACACATACGTTTATCCGGACAACGAAATCGGAATGATAGCCCGGGAAATTGGCCAGCTGGCTGAAAAAGAACTGAATGCCAAAAGACAAGAACTACAAGCAAGCGAAGAGACTTATAAAACAATTCTGATGGCTTCACCCGATGATATCACCATTGCTGAACTTTCGGGGAATATCATCATGGTCTCTGATGCAGCAAATAAAATATTCGGTTATGATCGAGGGGCTGGGCCCGGTATGTCGATACTGGATTTTATTGCCCCGGAAGATCATGAAAGAGCCCTGTCCAATATCCAAAAAATGATACGCGAGAATTACCTGGGCCCTAATGAATACCGCGCCATTCGAAAAGATAGATCCTTCTTTGATATTGAGGTCAACAATGCTTTGATTCGTGATCTTCAGGGCAATCCTGCACGGATGGTTCTGATTGTTCGGGATATCTCAAACCGCAAACAGACAGAACAGCAGATTAAAGAATTGATTCACAAGCTTGAGATTGAAAGGGATCTTGCCCAGCGCAATTCGCTGACGGACAGCCTGACGGGTCTGGCCAATCGCAGGGCATTTGACAATGCCTTACGCTCTGAATTCTCAAGACACAAACGTTCAGGATCTCAACTGGCCCTGATCATGATTGATGTGGATCGATTCAAGCAATATAACGATCACTACGGTCATCTTGAGGGGGATGACTGCCTCCGGGAAATAGCCCGCGCCCTTAAGACGGTTGTTGAACGTGCTTCTGATACTGTGGCCCGTTTCGGCGGAGAGGAGTTTGTGGTCATCCTGCCCGATACAAATCCTCAAGGAGCGGCAGCCCTGGCAGAGCGCATCATGGAATACATTCACAGGCTTGAACTGCCCCACGCCACATCGGGCATATCCGAATATGTCACAATCAGCCTTGGAATTGCATCAACAGAGGGTCTTATTATAACCGATGGCCCCCATCTTGTCACCCTTGCGGACCATGCCTTGTATATGGCTAAAAAAAATGGGCGCAATCGCTATGAGCTGTACTTGAGCGATTTTCTGTCACTCGAATCCTGATAATAAAACGTTTGAAAACCTGGACGCAGAAAGAATCAGAATCTATGCCGACCGATTCGGACAAGGGCCTTTGATTGAAAAATATCTGAGTCCAGCTGCGAGTTCAAACAATGGAGGGAGAACGTTCAAGCTATGACTGAGGACATGGAAAAAGAACTGAAAAACAAGCATGAACGAGCCTTGATATTTGAAATGATTGATGCGTCATGTGAGCTGGCCGCTATAAAAGGGTTCCACGACCTTGATGCCGGATGTTTCTGCATGGCTTGTGTCACCAGAAGAAAAAAGATGCTTTACCCTCCGATCCGAGAATGGAAGTTTCACTTATAAACAATCAGGAGATCGGCGTGCCCGGGGTGGTGAGGTCGTAGAATTCACGTTCGCTGATCACCCGGGTTCCTGTTTTTTTGGCTTTTTCGATTTTGACTGCTCCCACATTTTCGCCGCAGACGAGGATATCCGTTTTGCCGGTGACTGAGGTCTGAACATTGGCTCCAAGGCTCCGGGCCAAGGCCTGCATGTCTTCACGGCTGCCGTGTTCCATTTTTCCGGTGAACACGATACCCATGCCGGAGATGGGGCTGTCTGAAACCACGGCGTCGTTTGTCTGGGCTGTTCGTTCCAGATTAAAACCTAAATCAAGCATATGGGAAAGGGTTAGCCTGATCTGATAAAGATGGGTCACGATGGCGGAACTGGTGATGTCTCCGAACCCGTGAATGGCTTTGATATCGTCTTCTGTCATGTGGGCCAGAGATTCCAGGGGCATGTGGGCCAGAATTTTGCGGCTGTCGCCTTTGCCCAGATTGGGGATGCCGAAGGCCGAGAGAAAGCGCCAGTCTTCCACGGATTTTGTCCGGCTGATGGCAAGGGCTTCAAACAGGTTTTTCGACTGAACAGGGCCGAACCCCAGATTCACGAAATCCTCTTCGGTCATGGCATAGACTTTTTCAAGGCTGTCGTAACCTTTATCCACAAGCTTCTGAACTGTTTTGATTCCGAACCAGTCGGCATTGCCAAGGCTTTTGAACCAGTGAACCAGCCGCTGTTCCATCTGGGCCGGACACAGGGGGTTGGTGCATTTAAGGAAATCGTTCTGCCAGACAAGTTCGGTTGTGCAGGCCGGGCAGACGTCCGGGAGCGCAACCGTTTCCGTTGGTTTGATCACCGTAACCAGTTTGGGAATCACTTCCCCGCTTCGGATAATTTCGATTTCAGCTCCGCTTCCAATGCCGCTTTTTTTAACAAGTCCCGCGTTGTGGGCTGTAACACGGCGAATGGTTGCGCCTGATAGTTTCACGGGCGATACTTCCATGACCGGCGTTACATTGCCGGTTCTTCCCACCTGCCAGACGATGGCCTGGACCGTGGTGACGGCTGTTTCCCCTTTTGTTTTAATGGCTATCTGCCAGCGGTAATGATGGGTGGTGGCACCCATGTGTTGACGGATGTCTTCACCCAGTACTTCGCAGATCAGGCCGTCCACAGGGTAATCCATTTCACCTAAAAGATCGGACTGGATATCGTCCAGATTTTTCAGCAGGTCTTCACCCGACCCGTTCCAGGAAGGCAAGGACGAGTATGACACAAAGTGAACGGCCTTATCGGCAAGAGCCTTTTCAGCATATTCATTCAACACATCCGATGAAACAATGCCCACCACCATGTTCCGGGGATGTTCGAAAAAGTCGGCCAGATTTTCTTCGAAATAGCTCTTGCTCATCACGATTTCCCCAAGTCCCTGACCACGGCCATTCACCGGAACCACGCCTTTTCTGAACGCGCTGGAAATTTCAAATCCCGCAAACCCGTTTCCACGGGTGGCAAACACCGTGCCGTCATCCCGACCTGCCAGGCCGTCCAGCTTGGCCGTTACCCGGAACTCAACCTTTGCTTCTCCAACTTCTTCCGCCGCTTTGTAAACCCTCTGGACAAATCGTTCCACATCGGGTTTTCCATAGGCTTTATCCGTGGAAAGCATGGGCATGGGATGCCGGACTTCCGTTTTCCCGGCAAATGTTTCAGGCTCAACGGTTTTGAGATAGGGATTTTCAGGATCAAGGGCGTTCAGCTTTTCCACAAGGCTGTCGTAAACATCATCGGTAACAACAGGATTTCCATCTCTGTAAGCGGAGTTATAGCCCTTGAGTGTTTCCACCAGCTCTTGAACGTCACGATCCATGGTCTGTCCTTCCCATCTTTTCCACAAAGTTTTTCATGATTGCTGCAAGGTTTTTCCGGCCAATCTTGAACCGTGGGTCTTTGAATCCCGGCTGCCAGGTAAAGCTCTCCATAGAATCAGACACCAGAAGAATCGACGACAACGCGACGTCTCTGAAAGCTGCGACAGCAAGCAGGGCCGAAAGCTCCATTTCAACAGCCCAGGCACCCTGATCGCGGAAATGGATTATTTTTTCAGGAGTTTCCCTGTAAAGGGCATCGGTGGTCCACACCTGCGCGGACAAAACGGGAAGCCCCAGATGATTCATGCTGGATGCGAGACGCCCGTCAAGTTCCTTCGATGTTTCAAGGAGCGTCTGTGAATCCGAAACCCCGTAATGCCTTGCTGTGCCTTCGTCGGAATATGCCCCGGAAGCAATAAGCACATCACCGATGGATAAACGACCGCTGAGACTGCCGCACCACCCCACAAAAACAATCCGGTCCACACCGCGAACCACGAGGTTTTCAAGCAGGATGACCGCGTGGGGCGCGCCGATGAACGGTCCGACGATAAAAAAACCGTGATCGTCTGATCCGCCCTGATACAACCGGGCAGAAAAAAAATCACGGTAATCGTCTCGCGCTAAGCCCAGCGTATCGGCAAGGGCGTTCACATCAGGCAAGGTAGCGGCCATCACCGCAATTGTTGCTCCTGTCCGGGATTTTTCCTTCCCGTAAACAGGATGTATGACCGCCTGCCCGTCCATCTGAACTGTCCTGTTCAATTCGTCCTAACCCATGGGGTCGAGATGTTTTTCAAGCACTTCTTTCATGTCGTCGATGTTGTCGTACAAAAAAGCCAGATCCTCCACGGTCAGACGTCCCGCCTTGGCTGGCGCTCTTTCCGTTCCGTCTTTTTTCATCAGAATTCTGGGGCCGATCTGAAGTTTGGGCTCGCCACCATCATAAGAATGAATAGCAAAAATAAGTCCCGTTTCTTCACATTTCCAACGTTTGATGACTTTATCCTTCTCAGGGTCAAATCCTGCCATGATGTCCTCCTGTTGTTATCTTTTATGTTTATAGTTTAGGTTAAAACCGTTCGTATTATTCGTTTCTAATTCATTTGACTTTGTAAACCTTGCCTCCGGCGGCCCTTCCGGGAGACCAGATTTTAAAAATCTGGACAAATGGGTGGGGGTTGGCAACTGTACATCTTCCCTATAACCGTTTGTCTAACTCTTCAAAAGCTCGGCTCCCGGCAGAGCCGCTGTCGTAGGTCGGGTAGAGGCACGAAACCCGACAAATGGCCCGATCCTTTAAAGAATCGGATGGTTATTTTGTTGAAGTGACTGCCAATGAATCGAACTACATCATTTCCTCAATGACCATTACCCGTCGGGTTTCGTTACTCTACCCGACCTACTTGCTTTTTGCCGATATATTGAATTGTCAAATCTATCTCTTCAATTAACCGTGGAAACTGGTTTGGAACCGAAACCCACTTTTCTCTTAGAGATTTCAACATTCTTAGCGAATGTGGAAAGTAACGTTTGTAAAAACGCAATTCGTACATTGCCGCTGTCTGGCGGTCAATATACAGAGCGCCGTTTTCAGCGGGTGGTTCGACCAGTTCCTTAACGAGCTTATGATATGCCTCAAACTCTCGCCAAAAATGGCTCGCCTTTCTCTCAGCCTGAAATTTATAAGCCCCGAAAATGAAGGCAACGGCTGCGCCGAATGCGGAAATCTGTGTTCCATAAGCTTCTAAAAATTCTAGCATTGCTTTCATACTTTCCCTAAGAGCTATAACATATAATCATAGGTGAGACACCGATTAACTCTGTCATTCCGGGCGGAGCTTTTCCCGACCCGGGATGACAAAGCTATAGGCAATGAATTGAAGTCACAGTGATTTCTCACTCATTAAACTTCATTTGTTTTGTCGTGATACAAGAGTATTGGGCACATCCGGGAACAAGCAAAAAAACAAGCGTTTCTAATGATGAGTGATGGGTTACGCTGTGCTCCACCCATCCTACAATCCATTCCGTTGCCTTAACTCTGTAGGGCATTGCCGTCAGGCTAAAGAAAAAAAACAGTTTTTTGCCCCAACGGGGCTGCGGCATAAAGCCCAGGGTTGCGGCGAAAGCCGCTACCCTGGGCATTGACGGGGTTGCGTAACATCCCCATATATCGCCCATATCCAGACGCAACCCCTTTGGGGTTGGGGGCTGTTCGCCGGCAATCCCAGGGTAGCGGTGTTGCCGCAACCCTGGGCTATGATACGGAATCCCGTTGGGATTCGATGCGAATTGTATCATTTAAAGCCTTAAGAAACGGCATTAATCCGACCATTCAAGCCTGAAACACCCATCCACAAAACCCACCCTAATTATTTTTCCCCGACCACCGGGAGGGAAAAAATAATTATTACGTGGTAATCTTGGAAAAATCAGCAATATCAGCAAAAAGAGACGCGATCAGAGACAGCAGAGCCAACCGGTTGTTCCTGATCTTCTCGTCGTCAGCCATGACCATCACATCGTCGAAGAACGTATCCACCGGTCCACGGAGTGTGGCGATCTGGGCAAGGGCTTTATCGAAATCAGCCGAATCCAGATTGACGCTCACTTTTTCTTTGACTGTATTTACTGCGTCGAACAAAGCATTTTCACAGGGTTTTTCAAAGAGGGCTTTGTCCACAACGAGCGAAGCAGCCACATCCGTTTTTTTGATGATGTTCACCACGCGTTTGAAGGCTACGGCCAGGGGTTCGAAACCGTCCTGTTTTTTCAGACTTTCAAGGGCGGCCACCCGGCGTTTCACATCGGGCACATTGTCGATGGATACGGATGTCACGGAAGCGGTCACGTCTTTAGAGAAACCTTCTTCGGTGATAATATGGTCCATGCGGTTTCTGATAAATTCCACCACGTCCCGGACAACGGATGCCTTGTTGGTTTCCTCTTTTTCGCCGTAGAGGGCAAGGCTCTTTTCGATGAGGGCCGAAAGTGAAAAACGGAAATCCCGCTGGTTCAATATCTGGATGATTCCGATGGTCTGGCGTCTCAAGGCATAGGGATCTGAGGCTCCGGTGGGAATAAGTCCCGCTGAAAAACAGCCCACCAGGGTGTCCACTTTATCCGCCAGAGCCACCAGGGCTCCGGCAAGTGTTTCAGGAAGCGCTGCACCGGATGATACGGGTCTGTAATGCTCTTCCACGGCCCAGGCTGTTTGTTCGCTTTCTCCTGCTTTAAGGGCGTAAACACGGCCCATAAGACCCTGGAGTTTGGGAAATTCCACCACCACCTGGCTGACAAGATCGGATTTGCAGAGTTTTGCCGCTTTAACGGCCTGCTCCTTCACAGAAGCCGCCCCTGACGCATCGGCAAGCCAGGCTGTCAAGGCTTCAATCCGCATGGTTTTATCGTACATGGTTCCAAGGCTTGCCTGGAACAGCACGCCTTTCAGTTTTTCAATCCGGTCTTCAGATTTATCTTTCAGATCTCCCCGGTAGAAGAACCGCGCATCGGCCAGTCTGGCCCGAAGCACTTTTTCATGGCCTTTGGTCACCACGGCCATGTCGTTTGTCCGGGTGTTGTTCACCACCACAAAATGGGGAAGAAGCTTGCCGTTGCTGTCCACCACGGAAAAGTATTTCTGGTGTTCGCGCATGGCGGTGATCAGAACTTCGTCCGGGACTTCGAGGAAAACGTCATCAAAGGTTCCGGTCACCACCACCGGGTATTCGATGAGATTGGCCACGATGTTCACCAGTTCTTCGTCTTTTAAAATGACGCCGTTAACCGCTTTTGCCGCCTTTTCGATTTCCACCCGGACCGCCGCTTTGCGCGTTTCAATATCCGCCACCACATGGGCTTGTTCAAGACTGGCCGCGTATTCCGAAGGGGCTTTGATCGTGATGTTTCCAGGATTCATGAACCGGTGACCCCGGGTGGTGTTGGAGCTGGTGATATCACCCAATGTAAAGGAAACCACCGAGCTGCCGAACAAGGCCAGAATCGATGTGAGGGGCCGGGCAAAATGAACGTCCAGATCAGCCCAGCGCATGGTCTTCGGAAAGGGAATCCGTGTGATGGTTTCGGGAAGAATCCGCTCCAGGACCTTGACTGTTTCAACCGCTTCTTCGGTTTTCATGGCGCAGAGGTAGCGGCCTTGCCCGTGTCTTTCACCGTGACCTGGTCCATGGATATTCCCAGTTTCTCAGCAAATTTGATGGCCGGAACCGTGGGCTTGCCGTCCGCATCAAATCCCACTTTTTCGGGAGGCCCCACCACTTCGCTTGTGAGGGCTTCCTGATGATCCGCCACATCCTTGATCCACAAGGCCAGACGTTTGGGTGTTCCGTAAGTTTTTACGGCTCCGTACCCGATTCTGGCTTCGGTGAGTTTCGCGGTGACATCTGCGGCCAGGGCTGCAAGGGCAGGTTCAATATAACCGGCCGGTATTTCTTCAGAACCAATTTCAAAAAGTAAATCGTTCATGGTTTCCTCATGTCAAATATGACAGATAATCAGGATTTTTTCAGTAACGGAAAGCCCATGGCTTCGCGCTGTTCGATATAGGCCTGGGAACAGAGCCGTGCCAGGGTTCTAATCCTTCCGATGTAACCGGTTCGCTCCGTGACGCTGATGGCGCCTCTGGCATCCAGCAGGTTGAAAAGATGGGAGCATTTGATGCAGCATTCGTAGGCCGGGAGTACCAGTTTTTCAGCAACGATCCGTTTGGCTTCGGCCTCGTAGCTTGTGAACAGGGAAAGAAGCATGGTCACGTCCGCCTTCTCAAAATTATACGTGGACTGCTCCACCTCGTTCTGATGAAACATGTCCCTGTAAGTCACGGTGTCGTTCCATTTCAGATCGAACACGTTGTCAACGCCCTGCAAATACATGCAGATCCGCTCAAGACCGTAGGTGATTTCAACGGAAACAGGCTTCACTTCAATGCTTCCCGCCATCTGGAAATAAGTGAACTGGGTGACTTCCATGCCGTCCAGCCACACTTCCCAGCCCAAACCCGACGCGCCCAGTGTGGGGGATTCCCAGTCGTCTTCCACAAAACGGATATCGTGATCCATGGGATCGATCCCCAGAACTTTCAGGCTTTCAAGGTACAAAGCCTGGATATCGGAAGGGGAAGGTTTAATAATCACCTGAAACTGGTAGTAATGCTGAAGCCGCATGGGGTTGTCGCCGTACCGTCCGTCCGTGGGACGCCGGGAGGGCTGAACATAGGCCACTTTCCAGGGCTCCGGCCCCAGGGATTTCAGCAGCGTTGTGGGATGGAACGTTCCGGCCCCCACTTCCAGATCCAGGCTCTGGCTGAGCACACAGCCCTTTTTGGCCCAATACGTTTGTAACGCCAGTATGACATCCTGAAAATTCATAGATTTTTCCTTCATGTAAAAGCCGCCTTTTATTATAAACGGCGATGTATTTTTCAAATGGTGGAAATTACATTATATAAAACAGTTCGTCAACCCCTGGTCCGGGGTGAATAATGAGCGTATCGATTGCAGTATATTTCTATAGCGATATATAACGGGGCAGGATCAGGGTTTTCTCTCGGGGTCTTGCCTTCAGTATAGTAGAGCTTCATTTGTATGTATTTCTCAACTCATCGTGAACCGAATCCCAATCGTAAAGCTTCTGTTTTCCGGCCTTGTAATCCGAATACCTTTGATCGAGTTCTTTTTTTTGCCATTCATGCATGGGTAGTTCCGAATTATTTCGAGCGATTGAATCCCAAACATCTTCGATCAATGACAACTTGTCTTCAAGGGTTAATTTATTTATTTCATCTTTGATCTCACTGATTCGCATTTCATTTCTCCATAAGACCATATCATCGTCAAAAAAGTGAATGTCCATTTATACCGTTATGTGTCGGGCCGCACAAGTTTTTGTTTTGGGGTATCCATGATCATACGTGTGAAGACCTGTTCCTTTCTCCCCACATTCCGTACTGGAATCATCTGTCACCTGACAAGTCACGTTCACTGGCCCCTTCTCTCTATTCACATATCCATCAATTGACGTCTGTACACAATAACTTGACTCATGATCGACCCCAAACACAATATCCAGCCATTTTCCATTCCTCAAAATACAATACATCCACTTTGCACCACTTTTTATAACATCAATGAATCATTAAAAATATTTCATATAGGACCATTTTTGTCTTGACTCTTTTTGTAGATTCTGTACCTTAGTAACCTATGTGTGGATCAAAGTGGATGTAAAAGGGATAAGGGGATTGATTTCATGTTTCAAGGCAGTTCTTCCCATAGCTGTGACCCGAAAGGAAGGTTGATCGTACCTTCCAGATTTCGTGAAGTCATGGTGAACAACGGCGGTGACAAGTTGGTCATCACCAAGGGAAACGCCGCTTGTCTCATGGCTTTCAGCGCAGATGAGTGGACAAAATTCGAACTGCTGGTCAATGGCTTGAAAACTCCCAACAGCGGAAAGCTGAAACGTCGTTTTATCGGCAACGCCCAGGAATGCCCATGCGATAAGCAGGGTCGGATTCTGATCCCTAAAGACCTGAGAGATTACGCCAACATCGACAAAGACCTCCGGTTGTTCGGGCTTGTTGATCGTTTTGAAATCTGGTCGCAAGAAAACTGGGCAAAAGAAGACCAGGATACCAACGAAGGTCTGATCAGCGGCGCATTTAGTGAAGAGCTGGCCGTTCTGGGGCTTTAATCCATGGCTTTCACACACGTTCCGGCCATGCTGGACGAAGTAATTTATTATCTTGATCCCAAAAAAGGCGGTGTGTACGCGGACGGCACCTTAGGCGGAGCCGGACACGCCAGCGCCATTATAGATAGAATCGGTCCTTCTGGCATTTTGATCGGCATCGATCAGGACATAAACGCCATCAGGAACGCCCGAGAAAAATTCAGTGGTAGCGACAACAAAATAGCGACCGACGTCCGTTTGTTTCATGACAACTTCGCCGCCCTTCCCCGGATCATGGGTGAAACGGGAATCGAAGGATTTGACGGAATACTTGTGGACATCGGCCTGTCACAGCATCAACTGGCTGAAAGCGGAAGAGGGTTTTCATTCATGAAAGACGAGCCCCTTGACATGCGCATGGACACCCGGATGCCTGAAACAGCGGCGGATCTGGTAAACACACTCACGGAAAAAGAACTGGTGGATCTGTTCTTTACCCTGGGAGAAGAAAAATTCTCCCGTCAAGTTGCCAGGGCCATCGTCCGTGAACGGTATGCAAAGCCGATCAGTACAAGCCGTGAACTTTCGGACATTGTGGTAGGTGCCATTCCGAAAAAAGCGGCCATGAAACAGAAAATTCATCCGGCCACCCGTGTTTTTCAGGCATTGAGAATCAGGGTCAACGACGAACTTGAAAATTTACAGATCTTCCTTGATCACGTTGAATCCATGTTGAAACCCGGCGGCAGGCTCTGCGTTCTTGCCTTCCATTCACTGGAGGACAGGCTGGTGAAACAGAAAATAAGGGATCTTGAAGGACGGTGTACCTGTCCATCAGGCTTTCCTGTTTGTGTTTGCGGAAGAAAACCCAAGGTCAGATCCCTTTCACGCAAAGCGGTCAGGCCCTCGGAAGACGAAATGATGAGAAACCCCATGGCACGGAGCACACGCCTCAGAGCCTGTGAAAAATTATGAACAAAACGGATAGAGGAAAGATGGGAAACGGATACGACAGTGTGAACAAAAACCTTGTCTGGGTTGTGCTTCTTGTGGTCATGACGCTGGAACTGTTCATTTTCACCTGGAGCAGGGTCCAGTGTACAACGGTGGGCTATGCCCTCACCCATCAGCAGGATGAAAACAACCACCTCGTTTCATTAAAGAAAAAATTGATCATTGAACGTGCCCATTTAAGGGCTCCCGACCGGATTGCAGCCATAGCCCAGGAGCGCATGGGGCTCAATATCCCTGAACAGAACCAAATTCTTACACTCAGGTGACTATGAAAACCTCTTTTAGAACAAAAACAAACATCTCCGAAAGAAACGGTAAAAGTCTCGCTGCGAGGGAACTCGCGGTTGCTGTTTTTTTCAGCGTTCTCTTTCTTGTCATCGCGGGAAGGGCCGTTCATGTTCATGTGTTTCAGGGCACGTGGTTGGCAGAGCAGGCCAAATCCCAGTACAACAAGTATATGGTGACCTGCGGAAAAAGGGGCACCATCTATGACGCAAAAAACCAGGAACTGGCTGTAAGTCTTGAAGTCACTTCGCTGGGGGCATTTCCCAAACGCATGGATGACAAAAAAGAAGTGGCAAACAAACTCGCAAAAGTTCTTGGTTTGAACGCCTGGGATCTCCGTAAAAAGCTCCAGAACACCACATCCTTTACCTGGATCAAGCGCAAAATCAGCCCCAAGGCTGTTGCTGAAATCAAAAAATTCAAGTTGCCGGGCCTTGAGTTCGTTGGAGAACACAACCGCTTCTATCCAAACAGAGGTCTTGCGGCCCATGTGATCGGCTTTACGGACACCGACGGCAAAGGGCTTGAAGGCGTTGAGTTCCAGTACGATCAGGAACTGTACTCCGCTCCCGATAAATTCCTGGTCACCCGTGACGCCCGTGGAAAAAGGTTCAACACATCGGACGGATACACCACGGGTTTTCAAGGAAACAATGTTGTCCTAACCATCGACAGACAAATCCAGTATCTTGCTGAAAAAGCACTGAACGAAGCTGCCAAGGAATTCCAGGCCCGATACGGAACAGCCGTGGTGATGAATCCCAACACAGGCGCTATTCTGGCCATGGCCCAGTATCCTGGATTCAACCCCAATGCTTTTGGAAAATCAAACAAAGATCTCTGGCGTAACCGCGCCATTACCGACCCCTACGAACCGGGTTCAACTCTCAAGGTGATCCTCGCAGCTGCTGCTTTAGAAGCCCACCTCCTCACCCCAACCTCTTCGTTTTACTGTGAAAACGGTTCATATCGCGTCGGTGGAAACAAGGTTAACGACACCCATCCTTACGAATGGTTGACGGTTCAGCAGATCATCAAGTACTCCAGCAATATCGGAGCGGTGAAAATTTCTGAAATAACCGGTAAAACTCTGCTTTACGAAACACTCACCGATTTCGGTTTCGGCAAAAACACCGGCATCGACTGCCCTGGTGAAACACCGGGTATTCTCTCCAATTGTAAAAAATGGAGAACCATTGACACCGGAGCCATTTCCTTTGGTCAAGGTATTTCCGTGTCAGCCGTACAGTTGCTCACGGCCGTGAGCGCCATTGCAAACGGCGGCAATCTGATGAAACCCCACATCGTTCAATCCGTGGTCGCTCCGGACGGAACGCTGGTCAAGAATTGCGAAATCCAGAGCCCAAAGCGTGTGATTTCTGCTGAGACTTCTGAGAAGGTCAAAGAAATCATGGCTTCCGTTGTTGCAGAAGGCGGAACCGGCGTGAATGCAGCCCTGTCCAAATACACGGTATGCGGCAAGACCGGAACAGCTCAGAAAATCGATTCAGGCCGGTATTCTGCGGACAAGTACAATTCATCCTTTGTGGGTTTTGCCCCAAAAAACAACCCCCAGGTGGCTGTTCTGGTGATACTTGATGAACCTAAAAACGCTCATTACGGTGGAACGGTCGCTGCTCCGGCATTCAAACGAATCATCCATGAAACACTGAATTACATGAACGTTGAACCTGAAAACGACAACAACGACGACACGATTCTTCTAGCACAACGATTCGAAACGAAGCGAGACGGGGTCAAACCATGAAGCTATCCCAGATCGCTGCCTATCTTTCAACACAACTGGAACTCAGTGAACAAAGACTTGCGGGTTCACCTGACCCGGATATCCTTACTGCTCACTACGATTCCCGGTCCGTTCAACCCGGCGGACTTTTCGTGGCTGTAAAAGGTCTGGCATCCGACGGCCACCGCTATATCCAGGATGCTGTCAAACGAGGTGCAGCGGCTGTTATGGCAGAAAAAGGTTCATCGTTCGATAAACCGGAAATCCCTCTGATTCTGGTGAACGATTCCCGTAAAGCCCTGGCTCTGGCCGGTGCGGAATTTTATGGTCAGCCGTCCCAGCAAATCCATCTGATCGGTTTAACAGGCACCAACGGCAAAACAAGCACCACCTACCTGATTGAATCCATATTCACGAAAGCCGGATTGAATACCGGTGTGATCGGAACCATCAACTACCGATACGGCGGAAACGTGTTCCCCAACCCCATGACAACACCGGAATCCCTGGATCTCCAGAGGATTCTTTTTGACATGGTGGAAGCAGGTGTCACCCACGTGGTGATGGAAGTGTCGTCCCATGCCATCGACCTTCACCGGATCATGGGCCTTTCCTTTGATACGGCGGTGTTCACCAATCTCAGCCAGGACCACCTGGATTACCATCAGACCATGGATGAGTACTGGACCTGCAAGAAACGACTGTTTACCGAATACCTTGCAAACACGGCTCCACCCAAAAAACCCCAGGCTGTGATCAACATCACGGACAAGGAAGGTGTGGAACTGGCTTCCCTTGTTTCCGTTCCAACACTCACAACCGGTACGGACAACGCAGACATCCGTTTGGAAAATGCCCGTCTTGACATCCGGGGAATAGAGGGTGAACTGGTCACCCCCATGGGCCGGGCCTCTGTTTCATCCACAGGCATCGGTCAGCACAACCTTGAAAACATCCTCTGCGCCGCCGGAGCGGCTGTTGCGGCAGGTGTATCCACAGAAAACATTGCCGCTGGCCTGTCTGACTTCAATGTGCCCGGACGGCTTGAACGTGTTCCGAACAACAAAGGTTTTCATGTGTTCGTGGATTACGCCCACACACCGGATGGTCTTTTAAATGTTCTTACGACCCTTCGTCCGTTGACTGAAGGCCGTGTGATCACCGTTTTCGGCTGCGGCGGAGACAGGGATAATGGAAAACGTCCCAAGATGGGCGGCATCGCCGAGCAGTACAGCGACCTGATCATCGTGACCTCAGACAATCCCAGAACCGAAGACCCGGCTATCATCATCAGCCACATTCTCGAAGGTTTGAAGGGCAACCGTCTCGATCCCAACACGCTGACCATTGAAAGCAAGGGGTATGCGGTGGAAGCGGACAGACGTTCGGCCATCGTTCTTGCCATTAAAAATGCCAGGGCAAACGACACGGTTCTCATTGCAGGAAAAGGACACGAAACATACCAGATTCTAAATACAGGCACCATCGATTTCGATGACAGGATAGAAGCGAAAAAGGCTCTTGAAGACCATGAGTGAAGAAAAACAACAAATCACCCCCCTCCCCTTTTCAGGTGCGAGGATCATCAGCGCCACAAACGGCGAAGCCACAGGTTCGCCCGAAGGGTTGCTGTTCAAGGGGATTGCCATCGACTCCCGCGCCGTCACGACAGATGACCTTTTCGTGGCGATCAAGGGAACCAACCATGACGCGCACCGGTTCATCCCGGACGTGATCGCCAAAGGCGTCAAAGGGTTCCTGGTCGACAAACAGCAGATGGAAAGCCTTTCAACAATCATCAAAGGAAAAAACCTGTTCATTGTTGCCGTGGATGACACGGTCAAAGCCCTTGGCGCACTGGCGTCATCCCAGAAAAAAGAAGCAAACGTGAAACTCTGTGCCGTCACCGGTTCCAACGGAAAAACATCCACCCGGGCCATGACCGCATCCGTTCTTGGAACAGGGTTCAACGTCCTTGCCACCCAAGGTAACTTCAACAACGAAATCGGGCTTCCTCTGACACTCCTCAGGCTGGGCAACGGTCTTGACTGGTCCGTGGCTGAAATGGGCATGAACGCGCCTGGAGAGATCGCACGTCTTGCCGCCATTGCAGGCCCGGATATCGGCATCATCACCAATGTGGCACAGGCTCATCTGGAAGGTCTGGGTTCCATTGAAAACGTGGCCAAAGCCAAAGCCGAACTTCTCGACGCTCTGGGACCGGACAAAACAGCTGTTTTGAACGCCGATGACCGCATGTTTCCGGAACTTATCAAACATTGCCGTTGCAGGGTTCTCACCTTCGGGCACTCAGAAAAGGCTGACATCCGTGCCGAATCCGTGGCTCTTGAGAATGGCCGTGTTTTTTTCACCCTTAAGACAAGCCAGGGTTCCGTTCCGGTCACCTTGAATACGCCAGGCCCTTTCATGGTGATGAATGCTCTTGCCGCAGCAGGCGCAGGAATGGTGGCGGGCCTTGATCTTGATCACATTAAAGCAGGACTGGAATCCTTCGTCCCTGTTTACGGGCGGGTTCAGGTTACAACAAGCAGCCTGGGTTTCCATGTGATTGACGACACATACAACGCCAATCCCCAGTCCATGATGGCAGCCATCGACACATTGTGCGGCCTGAAAGGGGAATGTCCGGGCATTGCCGTTCTGGGTGATATGAAAGAACTGGGTGATTTCTCAGATGATCTTCACCGGGGTATCGGAGCCTATGCCGCAGGGAAAAAATTTCAGGCAATTTTTACGTACGGAGAGAAAGCCCGGCTGATCGGGGATGAGGCCATAAAAAGTGGTTTTGACGAAAAATCGGTCTTTACAGGATCAAAAAAAGAGATCATAGAAACGCTTCTAAAAAAACTGAAAAAAGAGGACTGGGTTCTTGTCAAAGGGTCCAGATCCATGGCTATGGAAAAGATTGTCAAAGACCTTTTAGCGTTGAACGGAGATCATTAAGATACCATGTTGTACCATCTGTTGTATTCACTGCATACGGACATATCTGCATTCAATATATTTCGTTATATTACGTTCCGGACCATCTGCGCCATGGTTACGGCTTTCCTGATCTGTTTCATCTCTGGCCCATGGCTGATCCGGGCTCTTCAGAAAATGCAGATCGGCCAGTATATAAGGAAAGAAGGCCCCCAGAGCCACTACGACAAAGCAGGAACACCCACCATGGGGGGGGTGATGATCATGGGTTCCATTCTCCTGACCACCCTGGCCTGGGCGAACCTCAACAATCGCTATGTGTGGATCACCATCCTCGCCATCGTCGGGTTCACCTTCGTGGGTTTCACCGACGATTACCTGATGCAGGTAAAAAAACGGAGCAAGGGACTTGGTCCCAAAGCCAAACTGCTGATGCAGATCGGATTCGCCGTTCTCGTGGGCTGGCTGACCTACACCACACCGGGATTCACCGGAAAAATCACTATCCCCTTTGTTAAAAGTCTGGCCCCTGACCTGGGCATGTTCTACATCGCTTTTGCCGCCTTCGTCATCGTGGGCACGTCAAATGCCGTAAACCTCACCGACGGGCTTGACGGCCTGGCAATCGGCCCCATCATCGTCAGCTCCGTGACTTACATGCTGTTCGCCTATGTGGCAGGTCACTTTAAAATAGCCCAGTACCTCCAGCTCACCCACGTTCCGGGCAGCGGTGAAATCAGCATCATCTGCGGAGCCATGGCAGGCGCGGGTGTGGGGTTTCTCTGGTTCAACGCCTATCCAGCCCAGGTTTTCATGGGCGATACAGGCTCCCTGCCCCTTGGCGGTGTTCTTGGAACCATCGCCGTGATCACCAAACAGGAGATTCTTCTTGTGATCGTGGGCGGACTTTTCGTGATCGAAGCACTCAGTGTGATTCTTCAAGTGGGTTATTTTAAAATCACCAACGGGCAGCGGATCTTCCGCATGGCCCCGCTTCATCACCATTTTGAATTAAAAGGCTGGCCCGAACCCAAAGTCATTGTGAGGTTCTGGATTATATCGATCATTCTTGCCCTTGCTGCGGTAAGTACTCTCAAAATCAGGTAGCCGTTATGATGAAATTGAATGGAAAACGTGTTCTTGTCGTGGGCCTCGCCAAATCCGGTGCGGCCATGGCCCGATTTCTTAAACGAAAAGGAGCTGTGGTCACGGTGACGGACAAAGCGTCCGAGCAGGATCTCAAAGAGCTGGCCGCTGAAATGGACAGCCTGGGCATTAAAAAAGAACTGGGCAGCCACAGCCAGGAGACGTTCACCAACCAGGATCTGATTGTTCTAAGTCCCGGTGTGCCACATACTCTGCCCCAGATCAAACAGGCCATGGATTTCGGTGTTCAGGTCATCGGAGAAATCGAACTGGCAGCCTGTTTCATCAAAGAGCCCATTGTGGCCATCACCGGCACCAACGGCAAAACCACAACAACAACCCTGATCTCCCTGATGCTTGAAGCCTCGGGCATGAGCGTTTTCACCGGCGGCAACATCGGCGATCCCCTCACCGGATATGTGGATGAGGAACTCACCCGTGACGTGGTAGTGGTGGAAGTGAGCAGTTTTCAACTGGACACCATCAAGACCTTCAAACCCAAAGTCGCCGTACTTCTCAACATCACCGACGACCATCTGGACCGCTACGCCGATTTCAATGCCTATGCCCGGTCCAAAGGCCGTATTTTTGAAAACCAGGCACAGGACGACATCGCCATCATCAACGGAGATGACGCCCCGTCCCTCGCCATCGGGAAAGTCCTTCAGAACAGGCTCTACCTGTTCGGTGCAAAAGGTTCAGGCTACAGCGCCGTGATCGGAAGAAAATCCATCACGTTAAACCTTCCTGGCGGCTCAGGCACACAGACCATTGACCTATCAAACACCAGACTCATCGGCAGCCACAACAGGGAAAATATCGCTGCGGCGGCCCTTGCAACTCTTGCCGCAGGCGGAACCCTTCAAGGAGTCCGGACCGTGGTGGACACGTTTCCCGGTCTTCCGCACCGGATCGAATACATCGACACCGTGGCAGGTGTTGATTTCTACGACGATTCCAAAGCCACCAACATGGATGCCGTACTCCGTGCCCTGGACGCTTTTGACCGGAAACTGGTTCTGATTCTTGGCGGTCGAAACAAAGGAGGCGATTACCTCCAACTTAAAGACGCCATCCTGAAATCCGTCAATTCCGTGCTGGCCATCGGAGAATCCTCAAAAGAGATCAAAACCGTTCTCGGCCCACACATCAAGGTTACGGAAATGCCGAGCCTCGAAGACGCAGTTAACAAAGGTCTTGAAGAAGCCAAACCTGGTGAATGCGTTCTTCTTTCACCGGCCTGCTCCAGTTTCGATATGTTCAAAAACTACGAACACCGAAGCCAGGTGTTTGTTGAAGCGGTCCGACGTTTAAAACTGGAGAAGGACTGATATGGCCATGGCTAAACACAAGGTTGAAATGAACCAGCAGGGATTCGACACCACTCTTCTTCTTTCCGTCCTCCTCCTGACCGGAATGGGAATCGTGATGGTTTACAGCGCCAGTTCTGCCATAGCCAACAACTCCTGGGGCAACAGCTTTTTTTTCATCAGAAAACAAGCCGTTTCAGCGGTTATTGGCTGCGTGCTTCTGATGGGAACAGCCATGACTCCCTACCGTCTGTATCGGAAATTCGCCTATATTTTTCTGGCCATAGCCGCCTTTCTTGTGATCCTGACCCAGGTTCCGGGAATTGGTCATTCAGCGGGCGGTGCAGCCCGGTGGATCAAAATCGGTGCCTTTTCCATGCAGCCATCGGAGTTTGCCCGGCTTGCCTTTATCATTTACCTTGCCTATTCCATCACAAAAAAGCAGGAGCTTATCAAGGATTTTTCCATCGGCTTCCTGCCCCATGTGATCTTCTTTTTGATTTTCGCCATTCTGATCATGCTCCAGCCGGATTTCGGATCTGTGGCCATCCTCGCCATGATCACCTGGATCATGATGTTTGTTGGCGGCGTGAGCCTGCTTCATCTCCTGCTGTCCCTTCTACCCATGATTCCCGTGGGTATTTTCGTTATGGTCAGCGCCAGTTACCGTATGGATCGACTGGTCAGTTTCCTCGATCCCTGGAAACACAGAAGTGATGAAGGGTATCAGATCGTCAATTCCCTTATGGCCTTCGGTTCCGGTGGAGTCTGGGGCAAAGGTCTTGGCAACGGCTATCAGAAGTTATTTTACCTGCCCGAACCCCATACGGATTTTATCTTCTCTGTCATCGGTGAAGAACTGGGGCTATGGGGCGTCCTCTTGATCCTATCCGTATTCGCAGTGGTGATTCTCCGAGGCATCGTCATTGCCAGAAACACGGAGGATATGTTCGGTTCACTGTTGGCCACCGGCATCGTCACGGGTTTAGGACTTCAAACATGCATCAACATGGGTGTGGCCCTGGGGCTTCTGCCCACCAAAGGTCTTGCCCTTCCCTTTTTAAGTTACGGAGGAAGCTCGCTTCTGATTAACATGGCCGCAGTAGGAATTCTGATCAACATTGCAAAAACGGGGAACAATGATGGCTAAGCGCAGCATCAATATAATCATTGCAGGCGGTGGGACAGGGGGTCACCTGTTTCCCGGAGTCGCCCTTGCCCGGTGTTTCATGGAGCGTAATCTTGAAAACCGGGTTCTTTTTGTTGGTACGGACCGGGAATTCGAATGCCGAACCCTTGAGCGTGAAGGGTTTGACCATCTGGCCATCCGGGCCGCCGGAATCAAAGGACTTGGAATATTCGGAAAGCTGAAAGCCGCTTTCAAGATTCCCGGCGCCTTGTTTCAGTCGTCGTCGATCATCAACGAATTCAAACCGGATATCATCATCGGTGTGGGTGGCTACTCGTCAGGTCCGGTTGCCCTGGCAGCCTGGCTCAAAGGCATTCCCGTTGTGGTTCAGGAGCAGAATATTCTTCCGGGCATCACCAACAAAATCATGGGTCGTTTTGCAAGCCGAATCCATGTGTCCTTTGATGAAAGTCTCGGTTTTTTCAACGCCGGGAAAGTCATGATGAGCGGAAACCCCGTACGTCAAATCATCCTTGACGCAAGGAAACGTCGTGATCAGCGTAAGGCGGATGAACAAACCCGTCTGTTCACTCTGCTGGTGGCAGGTGGAAGCCAGGGAGCACGGAGCATTAACAAGGCCATGGTGGAAGCCCTGGGTTTTCTGACTGACAAGGAGAACCTTCACGTGATCCACCAGACCGGTGAAACAGATTGCGAGGCCGTTCGTGATGCTTATGTACGGGAAGGCATATCTGCCGAAGTCAGCGCTTTTTACACCGACATGGATGTCCAGTACGAACGGGCAGACCTTGTGATATGCCGTGCCGGAGCCACGACACTTTCGGAAATTACGGTGATGGGGCTGCCTTCGGTCCTGATTCCCTTTCCCTTTGCAGCCGATAACCATCAGGTGAAAAACGCAATGTCACTGGTTGACAAAAAAGCTGCCGAGATGATCGAAGACAAAGAACTCACCGGCGGATTTTTAGCTGGAAGGATCACCTACTTCCGTGAAAACCCCGATGAACTTTGGCGCATGGAAAAAGCATCACTGGCTTATGGGAAACCTGAAGCTGCTGAAACCATTGTTGAGGATTGTTATCGTGTTATGGAGATAAAACAAGATTCTTTGAATGAATAAGACCAAATGGGGGGCTTATGAATTTTGAATATCGAGCGTCGAACATTGAATCTCAAACGATCAATACAATGATTGAACGTCCAACATCCAACGGTCAACGCCCAACGTCCAATAAAGGATCAGGGCAATTATATGGTGACGGGCTACAGTGGATGATGTGCATTGATCACCAGCTCTGTCATTTCGATCAAGCAGAGAGTTGGAATGTATGAATCGTAGGATGGGTGAAGCGTAGCGCAACCCATCATGGTCGCCAACGCATCATGTCCGAACATGCTTCACCGGTTGATTGGCAACCCATTCGATGTTCGATGTTGGACGTTCAATGTTCGATGTTCATAATTTAGATATTTTTAATTAAAAATTTAATTCACTAAAAGAAAGCCATTTTATGTATCAAAAAGAGTATCACATACACTTCGTAGGCATCGGCGGTATCGGCATGAGCGGCATTGCCGAGATTCTTCTCAAGCTCGGCTACCGTGTTTCCGGTTCCGATGCAAAGCAGACCGACATCACACGGCGGCTTGAGAGCCTTGGCTGCACGGTTTTTGAAGGACACAAAGCCGAAAACGTGGAAGGTGCAAACGTGGTGGTGACGTCAACCGCCATAAAAAAAGATAACCCTGAGGTCCAGGCTGCAAAAAAAGATTATATCCCCATCATTCCAAGAGCTGAAATGCTGGCTGAACTGATGAGGCTGAAATACAGCATCGCCGTTGCCGGGGCCCATGGGAAAACATCCACCACGTCCATGACAGCGGCTGTTCTTGAAAAAGCCGGACTTGATCCCACCGTGGTGATAGGCGGTGTTTTGAAAAGCGTGGGGTCCAACGCCATGCATGGACTGGGAGATTTCATCGTGGCTGAGGCCGACGAGAGCGACGGATCATTCTTGAAATTTTCCCCCTCCATCGCCATTGTAACCAACATTGACCGTGAGCATCTGGATTACTATGACAGTTTGAACTCCATAAAAAAGGCCTTTGTGAACTTTATCGCACGGGTTCCTTTTTACGGACTTTCCATCCTTTGTCTGGACAGCGAGTCGGTTCAGGATATCCTGCCGGAAATCAAGGGCAGATACGTCACCTACGGCCTCAATACCAGGGCTGAATACCAGGCCAGAAACATCAGTTTTGAAGGCACCACCGGTCGCTTTTCCGTTTACTACCTGGATGAGCTTCTGGGTGAAATCACCCTGAATCTTCCCGGCGTTCACAATGTGACCAACTGCCTGGCCAGTATCGCTGTGGGAATGGAGCTGAACGTTCCGTTCAAAACTATCAAATGCGCCCTTGAGACCATTCAGGGCGTGAAACGGAGACTGGAACTGAAAGGCGAGGCGGACGGTGTTACCGTGGTGGACGATTACGGTCACCATCCCACGGAGATCAAGGCCACCCTTCTTGCAGCCCGTGAAAGCTGGCCGGACAAACGGATAGTAGCCGTTTTCCAGCCCCACAGGTTCTCACGGACCCAGGCCCTTTTTGACGAATTCACCAGGGCGTTCTACAACTCGGACAAGCTTCTCGTCCTCCCCATCTATCCTGCGGGCGAAAATCCCATCGAAGGTGTGGACAGCGAAAGTCTGTGCAAAAAGATCACGGAACGTGGGCACAAAAACGCATTACACGTGAACAGCCATGAAGAAGTTCTGGCCATTCTGGTAAAATACCTGAAAAAAGACGACCTTCTCCTCACCCTTGGGGCTGGTAATGTGGTTCGTGTGGGAGAAAACTTTCTCAAACTGAAACACGACGCTCAATAAGGACCGAACTATGAAAGAAACGGCGGACACATTAACATTCAAAGGCTGGCTCAAAGACAGGTGCGGTGATCTCGCATCTTTTGACGAACCCATGAGCCGTCACACCTCATTCAAGGTGGGCGGGCCTGCGGATATCTTTGTCTGCCCTGACAGCACAGAACTTGCCTGTGACATCATCACCCGCTCAAGGACAGCAGGCATTCCTCTTTTCATGGCCGGTGACGGAACGAATCTCGTTGTTCGTGACCGGGGAATCCGGGGGCTGGTCATGGTCCTTTCAGGTGTTCCGGCTGACATTTCTTTTGATGAACTTGCTGACGGAAATGTTCGTGTGAACGCCCATGCCGGAGTAAAAACTAAAACACTTTGCCGCTTAGCCATCGAACGGGGTTACAGCGGCATGAACTTCGCTCTGGGCATCCCAGGTACCGTGGGTGGAAACATTGCCATGAACGCCGGGACAAATCTGGGCGCCATGGAACAGGTGGTGGACACCCTCCAGGTGCTTAACGGCAGTGGAACCATTAAAACTCTGGACAGAAATGATTTCCGGTTTTACTACCGGAGACTTCATTATCCGAACATCGCCGATTCCTCCCATACTCCGGTGATCTTCGGAGCTTCCTTCCTTCTCAGGAAAGGAGACAAAAGCCAGATAGAAAAAGAGGCCCGGAATATTATAAAAATCCGTACCAGTAATCAGCCCGTGACCCTTCCTAATGCGGGATGTATTTTCAAAAACCCGGAAGGCAAAGACCCGGCAGGCAAACTCATCGACATGGCCGGGCTGAAAGGCCGGTTTCAGGGTGGTGCAATGATATCTGACAAGCACGCCAATTTTATTGTGAATACAGGTAACGCAAAGGCCGAAGACATCCTTTTCCTCATCGACCTTGCCAAAAAAGAAGTTCTGGAACGTTTCCGCGTTGAACTGGAAACAGAGGTGAAAATTGTTGGATTATAAAAACACCAAACCGACTCCGAAGAAGAACGTCAAGCGATCATCCCACAGGCGCGCCAACGGCCCCATCATCAGGCTTCGTTACGTGTTTGCCATGCTGGGTGTTCTCTGCGTCTGTGGTCTGCTGCTATTTGCTTTCGTCATCACCTACAGTGCGGTCACCCATTACACGGGTTTCACTGCAAAACGGGTGGTTGTTTTCGGAGCAAACCGCCTCAGCGATTCGGATGTGCTAAGGCAGGCAGACGTGAAAGTCGGCGAAAATATTTTTCATGTGAATCTTTCCGTGGTGCGGCAAAGGCTTCTCGCCCATTCCTGGATCGGGAGTGCGGAAGTGACGAGGGAAATCCCCGACGCTATCCTGATCAAAATCAAGGAGCATGAACCTCAAGCCATCGTTGAGATGAACAAACGTTATCTGATGAATACCGAAGGAGAGATTTTCAAACACTATTCAGAAGAAACTGATGTGCCGGTTAAAGAGCTGGCTACCGAGGGTGAGACCCAGGATATTTCAGAGGCTCCCCAGGAACTTCCTCAAGGGTTCCCCTTGATCACTGGTTTCACAGCTGAAGACATCCAAGTTGCCGGGAGACAGATGATGAAAAATGAAACAAATCCCCACAAAGCCGTGATGAACATTATCCAAATCGCCAAAGTGCCCGATTGCAGTCTTCCTCTTTCCCAGATCAAACAGATTCTTGTGGACAGAGAAATAGGCTTGACCCTCCTCACCAGCGGGAATATCAGAACCGTGAAACTAGGTTACGGCAATTACGAGGAAAAAGTAAGACGCATGGGCGATGTTTCAAAGTTTTTAAAAGAAAAGGCCAAGCTCGATGAGATCGACACCCTTGATCTCCACAATCTGGAACGCATTGTCGTTAAACCCGCTTCGGCCCACAGAACAGCTTAACGTTTCCTGACAAAAGAAGGAGGTTTTTTATGGTATCACAGCAAGACATCATCGTAGGACTTGACATCGGAACAACGAAAATTTGTGCGGTGGTTGGAGAACGTCAAGGAAACATGATCAACATTATCGGAACAGGAACCCATCCTTCCATCGGTCTTAAAAAAGGCGTGGTGATCGACATTGATTCCACCGTTGATTCCATCAAGAAAGCTATCGAAGAAGCGGAACTCATGGCCGGATGCGAAATATCAACGGTTTACGCCGGAATTGCCGGTGGTCACATCATGGGTTTCAACAGCCACGGCATCATTGCCATCAAAGGCAAAGAAGTAAACCAGAGCGACGTGGACCGGGTTATTGAAGCGGCACGCGCAGTGGCCATCCCCATGGACCGTGAAGTGATCCATGTTCTTCCCCAGGAGTTCATCGTGGATGACCAGAGGGGCATTCAGAACCCCATCGGCATGGCCGGTGTTCGTCTCGAAGCGAATATCCACATTGTCACCGGCGCTGTGGCTTCTGCCCACAATATCATCAAATGCGCAAACAAAGCAGGTCTTGACGTTGCGGACGTGGTGCTGGAATCCCTTGCATCAGGAGAAGCTGTTCTGACTCCCGAGGAAAAGGAACTGGGTGCAGCCCTCATAGACATCGGAGGCGGCACAACGGACCTTGCCATCTTTGCAAACAACAACATCCGCCACACCTTTGTTCTGGCCATCGGCGGACACCAGCTAACAAATGACGTCAGTGTGGGTTTACGGGCCACCAAAATCGATGCGGAAAAAATCAAAATCAAATACGGCAGTTGCCTGTCCGAAGGTATTTCAGCTAATGAAACCATCGAAGTCCCCGGCATGGGCGGCAGGGAAACACGAACCATGCCCCGCCAGGTTTTAGGTGAAATCCTCGAACCCCG
>JBAZWJ010000007.1:0-119521 GCA_041660385.1 Desulfobacteraceae bacterium
AAGTTGTGGATCTGGGCCGCTTTGGTGCTGGCAATGGCTGCTGCATCTTTTCTTCCCACAACTTTCTGGGCCGCATGGGCTGTGCTGCTGCATTCTTCGAGAATGGCATCCGGCAGATTTCGCTGGCGCCAGTTCCGGCACTGGGAAAACGGCTGCGGATGTGAATAGATCACTTTGATATCCCGGATATCACCCGTATCAGACATCAGGTCGTGGGAAATGGCCTGATAGCGTTCGGCGCAGATTTTCACATTGGATTCAAACAAAAGATCCAGAGTATGATTCACCGCGCCTTCGATAGAGTTTTCCACAGGAACAACACCATACTGACAGGCACCCCGTTCAACTTCAGCGAAAATTTCGCTGATGTTTTTCTGGGGAATAAACTGGCCCGAATACGTGAAATGGCTCATGGCCGCAATGTGTGTATATGTGGCTTCCGGTCCCAGATAGGCGATGCTCAGAGGTTTCTGCAGCTCGCGGGACGCAGCCATAATCACTGAGAATATATACTGTAACACCGTGTTGCTCACCGGCCCCTGATTGAGGTCGCAAAGCCGTTTCATGATCTCGTTTTCACGGGATACATCAAGCACCTGGTTAGCGTATCGTTTTTTCAGTTCGCCCACATCCTGGCTGATACCCAGCCTTTTGTTGATCAAAGCCACAATGTCTGTATCCACTGTGTCAATGGCAACTCTCAGTTCCTGGAGTTTTCGATAGTACTCTTCATCCGGTTTGGGTTTATTGTCTGTGGTCATGGCTGTATCTTATTTTTCCGTTATGGTTTCTTCAATTTTATGTCCGAAATGTCTACCGCAACTTTCCGTAGACACAAGCACCTTGTCGCCTTTTTTCAAACTTACCACAGACAAAGGTTCGCCATCGGGGGATGTCAAGCGGATGGTTTCGGCGTTCTGGACGATGGTGGTGACTTCTTTACCGTCAATATCCGCCTTGATCAGCATCATGGGCCGTTTCTCGATTTTCAAACGGCCGATAATCCCTATACTGGCGTTTCCTTTATAATCATGAATCAGAATGGAGTCCCCTGCTTCAAGCTCTGACAGGTAACGGGTTTTACCGCCTGGAACACGGGTGTAGGCGTGAACAGCTCCGGCATTAATCCTGAAAGGTCTTGGGGCAACATACGGATTTGAAACAGTTTCAGCATGGACAAGAAACAGAGTACCACTGCTGTTTCCCACGAGCATCCCCTGCCCTTTTTCCATCGATGTGCATGTGTCCACACACACACGATCACCCATTCCAACCGGAATCACATCAATAATCGTTGCAAGGCTCAAGGGAATTGCCTCTTCACCTTCCTTCAATATTGCCAAGGCTTTTTTGAGAACAACGGAGTCGTCGGTGTGAAAAAGAATCTGGTTAACACCCTTTTCAAGAATACCGAAGGCAACTGCCGCTTCGTCGAGTGTTCTTACCATGGCAACAACATCAGCACCCTTGGCAATAAGGTTCTCAAGAGGAATGATGGTCCAGTCCGTGCACTCCAGAACCACCATTTTTTCCTTGGAAAGCTTGAGGATATATTCTTCCTGATCTCCATGGGTGATTTGAAAGGTTTCCATATCCCTTCCCGGAACGATATCACCGTCCTCACAAATGGTGGTGATTTTACCAAGTTCCTTGACACTCGCCGAATACCCATCGGGGACCATGATGCCGTCAGCCCCACATTCAAGTGCTGTGGTCACCAGTTCTTTATCCCAGGGGTCTATTTTAACCCATATCTTTTTCATAACGATTCCTTGGTAGTGTAATATTTTGAATTTCCAGACATATCCTGTCCGGTTTCATGGTGGGGATATGATGCGGAATGTTGCTTTTCCGGCATCATATATAAACCAATCGATAAATCAAGCATTATTCAATATGGACAGTGCATCCTCAAGGGAACGGCCTTCATGAATGATCGCCGCCATGGCCTCAACCATTTTCTGAGGTGTTTTGTGCTGGAAAACATTCCTTCCAATGGATAAGCCGGCACCGCCAGCATCAATAGATCCTTTGACCATCTCCAAAATCTCCCTGTCCGAATCCATTTTTTCACCACCGGCTATCACCACCGGTACTGAGCACCCTTCCGTGACATACCTGAATGTCTCCGGGCTACCCGTGTATGGCACTTTGACGATATCCGCGCCCAGCTCACAGCCCACCCTGGCCGAATGTTTTACCACATCCACATGGTAGCCGTCCTTTATGTTTCTGCCACGGGCGTAAATCATTGCCAGAAGAGGTATGCCCCAGTTTTTGCAATCCCTGCTGATATTTCCGAAGTCGTACAGCATGGACTTTTCATCGTCATCACCCAGGTTCACATGGATGGAAACGGCGTCAGCCCCAAGTTTAATTGCTTCTTCAACTGTGCAGACCAGGGTTTTTGCATTGGGATAAGGTGAAAGGGATGTTGATGCTGAAAGGTGAATAATCAGACCGATGTCTGGCCCTTTACCACGGAGCCCTGCACCAACAAGGCCCTTATGTTCCACAATGGCGTTAGCTCCGCCGATCGCCACCTGCTGAATAGTGTGCTTCAGGTCGATTACCCCGTTGATGGGCCCCACGGATATCCCGTGATCCATGGGTACGATGATGGTTTTGCCTGTGTTACGGTTGAAAATACGTTCAAACCTGATCATTTTTCCGATGTCACTCATGCTCATGCTCCGTTTGTTTTCGTAAGCATAAAAAAAGGCCGCGAAGTTTTTCTCCACGGCCTTTGTTACTCTTTTATTTTTCGCCGTGGAATGTGGTTTACCACGGCTGTTTTACGCTTAACTCATTTTTGGTTTAAGCGCACGCCAGGCAAACCGGTGCTAAAATAATAGTACCAGAAATAATAAGTGCCTGAAGTTACGTACGCCATGGATAATCCTTAGAGTTAAAAATGTTTGTTTTGATTCGATTATACGATAGATTTCACATTGTCAAGAAATTAGTATGGTAAATACATTGTTTTTTGATCTTTACATAACGATGAAAAACAAGATAATACCCGGTTATGAGACGATTTTACATAGATAAAAACCAGGTGAATAGGAATGAAGCGCTGCTCACCGGCCAGGATGCGAAGCATCTCAGGGATGCTTTGCGACTCCAGTCAGGTGACAAGGTATGTCTGTTCGATGGAACCGGTCATGAATATCTGTCTGAGATTACCAGTATTTCTCAAGATAGCGTTCAACTGAACATTCTGGATCACACATATGAATCCGAGTCCCCAGTTCGAATCACACTGGCTCAGGCTTTTTTAAAAGATAAAAAAATGGATACCCTTGTCCGGCAGGTTTCGGAACTGGGCATATCACAATGGCTTCCTTATCAAGCGGCCCGGAGCGTTGCAAAACCGGATAATGAACGTTTGAAAGCCCGCAAAGAACGATGGATAAAAATCGTAAAAGAATCGCTGAAACAATGCGGCCGATCACGTCTTCCCGAGATATGTGACACAGTTTCGTTCAAGGATGCCCTTTCCATGGTTTCCCATTGCGATCTAAAAATCCTTTTCTGGGAAAAATCCGGTACACCGCTTTCAGAACTTTCAGCCGATGTTCAAGCCATAAATAAAAACTGTTCATCAGTCTGCATTTTCCTGGGGCCAGAAGGTGGCTTTGAAGATAAAGAAGTTGAAATGGCAAAACAGAACGGATTTGTCACCTTGTCACTTGGACCCAGAATCTTAAAAGCAGACACGGCAAGTCTTGCGGCATGTGCTCTTGTTCAGCATCTTTTTGGAGATATGGAATAAATAACTCTTGACAAAAAACAGCACAGACTCTATAAATTGCTCGTTTTTAACGTGCCCAGGTAGCTCAGTCGGTAGAGCAGTGGACTGAAAATCCGCGTGTCGGCAGTTCGATTCTGTCCCTGGGCACCATAAAACAAATAAAGGCGGCACCTTCGGGTGGCCGCCTTTGTTGTTTATCCAGATCTTATTAATAAAAACACGATTCTATACGGGCTACGAACCCGCCAATACAAAACGCTAAAAAAGCGTGTACGGATATTGGCTGTTCTCTCTGTAATTGATTATCTCTTTCGCTTTTGTTCCGTCCACATACTCACTGTCAGACAAGAATGAATCAAATACCCTGTCGTATATATCCATACATCTGATATAAATATCCATTCTTGTGATATTTGTTTCGTTTATATTCATATAGTAATTGTTTGCCTCAGGTAAAAGCAGTTTGCGTTTATTGGTATCCACACCGGAATGGTTGTAATAATAATTAATTTCTTTGAGTGTCATGTAGGTTGGCGTTGTCCAGCTGCTTTCTAACGATGCCTGCCCTTCGTCGAAATCATTGATAATATCCTGATAGGGTTTTGAAATATCGCAGAAAATTGAGGATTTTATTGATAGAAGGTCATCAGTTCCAATGTTACCTTTTTTGAGAAAACGTTTATAACCGTTCTCCGTAATCAGATTGTTTTCAGCGTCATACAACACGAAAGTATATTCGGAATTATCTTTGATTACAGCAGGATCTTCCACTTGGAAATATCCATGTGGATTTGAACCAGTTGGAATGAAAAGAACACGGTTATCATCTTCGATACGTGAAAGCATAAAATCATCCGGTAGCCCAGGACCGGACACAACGATGTGGTCGATATCTATCGTATCTTCGAGTAAAGGAGACCACGCATAGACGCAAAGGCCATTGGCAATTATATTTAATTTCGTTTTGCTGTAAGCGGCATAAGTCCCTACAAAACAATCGAGCCTCTGACGGTTGCCTTTAATCAACCAGGAACCATCTGTTTTCAACAGTTCCCAATTATACTGGTCTTCGGAAAAATCATTGGAATTGGTCACCGTAAAAGAGACAACTGCTTTTCCGCCATCCACATCAAGGCTGTCAAGAGCCAGCCCAGAGATCTTCATGTTTTTCATATTATCTGTAGAGGTTTCATCCACACATATCTTGGCTAAAAATTCTGTACGTTCCAATCCATTCTGGAGAAAATATGAAGAAAACAGCTCAACAAGTTCGGCGTTATCGCTTTGTGGAATCGCTTTGGTTTTAGCTGTTGGTTCGAAATCTGACTTTTCATTTCCTGTTTCATCAGAAAAAAGATCTACCCATGCCTTAAAAACTCCAGCAATGGAAATCATTTCAGCATTTGCGTCCAAAAGTGTTTCAGGTGCCGCTAAAACAGTAGTGTCATCTTCTTTCGTAAAATCATCGGTTATTTCATCATCTGACAATAAAAGTTTAGCCGTCATCAGTGGCATTTTCTTTCCGGCCACATCCCACGACGGGATAAATCGGATAAAATCAAGAGCACCATCCATTCCCGTATGATCGGCATTGAATGGAGTGTTTATCAAATTGATGTTTGCAAAGTCTACTCCGAACAACTGGAAGATACTCTTAAATCTTGCCCTGACCAGTGCTTCGTGCTTATTGATATTGTCCTCTGTTGCGACTTTGGTTAAAACAGGGTCATTGAAAGATACAAAATACTCTTCCGGGTCTTTACCAATGATATTTCCAACTACAAGGTTGGTAAAAGGCGTAATATTGACCGTTGCTGATACGTCTGATCGAGTTCCTATTGAATGAAGGCAGATCGAACGTCCACCCACGGACCCTCGTGCCTGTAATACGTAAGGCCCTGTCATATCGCCTACAAGCTCAATGGAGAAATGCCCTTCTTCATCAATTTCATCCGAGATGGATACAGTTGAAGACGTGGCATTTTTTAAGATGACGACCCCTTTTACAGGAGATCCGGCCGATACAGTTCCGTTTATAGTCTTATTGCCATCTTTATCAAGGTCAACTCCATTTCCCCCATGGTCCACTGAGCAGGCACTCATGCAAAAAATAATGATGGCCAGAGCTATATTCCATATCCATTGGACAAAACTATTTTTTTTCATGATCGGACTGTATCCTTCTTTTAAATTCAAAAGCTTCGTGTAACTTTTAGCAAATGTCTAAATCTTTATGTCGATACGAAAATAAACGAAAGCTGTCAATAAGATCATATGATTAAAAAAGAATAAAAAAAGGGGGCGGCTTTTTTAAACCGCCCCCCCAAAACAGAGGGTTATTGATACAGATGTGGGGACATCAAGTATCCATTGTAAAAAACAAACAATGTGTAAATATTATTAAGGCGTATTATACCAACGTAAATTTTTAATGCAACATTTATTTTACGTATGTAAAATAGATCTCCTTTTTTTCATACAGTAAGATGTTCAACTAAACAACCACCGACTGAAAGTCGGTGGGTTTAAGGCAAGTGCTGAAAGCACGGATACGGGTCAAAGACCCGTTGTTTATGGATCAGTCTTAAAATCATCATTTGGTCTGGGTTCAAAATGATGCTCAAGATAACTTTTGATCATTTCATCCGTTACTTGACCGGATGTTGCACAAAAAAAACCTCGTGCCCAAAAATGACGGCCCCAGTATCGCTTTTTTATCATTGGAAATTCTTCGAACAATTTTGTTGCAGCTCTTCCTTTGATTCTTCGCATAATTTCACTCGGGGCCATGGTAGGTGGCGCAGATACAAATATGTGGATATGATCTTTGCTTACTACTCCACTAATTATCTTGATCTCAAATGCTTCACAGGTCTGACGGACCAGCTCTCTCGCCCTTTGGGCGACATCTCCCGTCAATACTTTATATCGGTATTTTGTCACCCATACAAAATGATACTCTATATTAAATACTGTATAACTCCCATATCGATAATCCATACTCCCTCCTCTTCAAGGACTATGGCTATCATATTTGAACTGATAAATCTATCCGCCTAAAAGGCGGAGGTTTTAACCTTGGGTGAGACTAATAAACCCACCCATCAAAACTCCATCGTTTCATAAAGATCCGGCACAAGAATCTCCACATCCCGTGAGAAAGATCGGATTTTTTTGATCATACCGCTCACATCTGCTAAGGCAATGTTTTTCATCCGTTTCCCCGATTCGATGGGTCTGAAAAAATCATCCTGATGAAAAAGTACCGCAGTTTTTGTTCCCGTCAGCTCAAGAATCCGTTCCGGGTATCCTTTCATTCTTTTCCAGCCAGGGACACAGAGAAAAACCACATCGCAGTGCTGGCCTGCCAGAAATTTTTCAACAAAACCAGCACTTCCCACATGGAGAAACGTTTTGCCGCCGATTTCTATTTTTGGTGAAAATACCTGGCCCACTTTGTAGTCTCTGGCCCGTAAAGGCAGTTTAGCTTCGGCAGAGATCTCACCAGGATAGGGAACCATGCCCATCACCACCCGACCATGAACCGAGGGCAGCATGGTGATCCGTATCTGATCTGAAACTGTGACAACCTCACCGCCTTTACAAACAGTTGTTCTTCCTTTTTCACCGTTCAAGGCCATCAATGTTTTAAGACTGCTGTTGCCGATGATTTTCCCTTGCGTGTATTTGGATAATTCCGGGATATCGAAAGCATGATCGAAATGGCTATGGCCGACCACCATAGCCGATATTTTACCAATCTGCTCAACATGTTTCCTGATCTTTATCGCATCTGAACTCACTTTACCGAAAAGGACCTGACATTTACCGATCCGTGAATAATACGGGTCCACAAGAAGAGTTTCATTTCTGTATGAACAGATCAGGCCAGCTGCTCCCGTAAGTTTGATACGAACCTTGTCATCGATAATATTAAATGTCATTTCAATCCTTTTCGATGGTCACTTCCACTTTTCGTCGGCCCCAGGCGTTCGCCCCGCTGTGGGACCAGTGGTACAGATCCAGCCGGGTTGGTCCTTTGATGGCACTGCCCCTATCTTCCACCATACCCCAGCCGTATCCGGGAATATACATCCGGGTTCCGAAAGGGTAATGGTTGGTGTCTGCTGCAAGGGTTCCGTCTCTGGGCAGCAGAAGCCAGGGGAAAAACACGATACGTATGGGAATCATCCAGGGATGCTTCACACTGTCCCAGGAAAAAAGCCCAGGATGGGGAATGTGGGGACTGGTTCCGCTGGACGTCAGCCCCGAATAGTGTTTTCCTTTTGACGAGCCGGATTTTACATATTTATTCCAGAAATCAAAAGAACCCCTTTCCCAGCCGCAGCATTGACCACAGCCGCAATAACCGGTGGTTTCCATGACTACGACACGGTTTTTACCGGCACAACCCATAAACATGATTAAAATCAGAATGATAAAGACAGACCTCATCAGACGAATCCTTTTTTCTTAAAAAAAACTTGTCTAAACACGTTTTTTATCTATTAATTGTAATCGATATCTATACCCGTCCGAAACGTAACAGCATCCTAAAATCTTGTAAATAACGAAACCAGGGCGATTCTCGCCCCGTGACAGTAAGGGAGGATCTATGATCATCGATTGTCATCAGCACCTTGCGCCGGACATCATCCCCACAGAAAACCTTATTGCCCAGATGGACGCAACGGGTATAGACAAAATCGCCCTCATGGCGTCTCCCTGCGGCCCCATCCCGGAACCGTCTCCGTTCCTCATTTCAGCCATGCGGTTTTCGCTTACGCGATCATGGTTGAGGCCCTTATCCAAAAAAACAATCACGCGCTTCACTGAAGAGGGTGATGTGCAACTCCCCACATCGGTGATCAAAATCCTGAAGAAACCGGACAATCCCCTTGTTTTCGAAACAGCGGAACGATACCCGGAACGTTTTCTCGCATGGTGCATGGTGAACCCTGGCGACAATCAGAATACTCTTGCGGAATATGATCAATGGAAAGATCATCCGGCCTGTGTTGGCGTCAAGGCGCATCCGTTCTGGCACAGGTACTCCCTTAAAAAACTCCTGCCTGTGGCCGAACGTCTTGTGGAGAAAAAAGCGCCGCTCATCGTCCATCTGGGTTTTGGCGACAACGGTGATATTCTTTCCATTGCGAACGAACTCCCCGAGCTGAAAATCATCATTGCCCACGCGGGTTTCCCCTGTTACAGCAACACCTGGAAAATCATAAAAAACAGAAAAAACATTCTGGTTGATCTTTCCGCCACATCCTATGTGGATGAAAAAATCATGGCTGACGTAGCGTCCTGTCTCGGAATCGAACGCTGTCTTTATGGAACGGACGGTCCCTTTGGTTCCCATAACGGCCATGAGGGGTTTGATATGGGCATGATCAAACGACGAATCGAAAAGGTCTTTCCAGACAATGGACATCAGCGGATGATTCTCGGTGAGAATTTCATGAATTTCATCACTTTGAACACTTGATGACTGTCTGAGTCAAAGAGCATATTCTTGATCATGACAAACAATTCGCTATTTGGCATGCCAATAACAAAAAGAACGGATAACGATGACATTCCATTCCTTGCCCTGGCAACTGCTCATTGCTCACCGGGGATACAAAGCAAAATACCCTGAAAACACCATGGTCGCTTTTAAAGCAGCCTTGGCTCTTGGCTCACCCATGATCGAACTGGACGTTACCCTGACCCAAGACAGAAAAATCGTGGTTATCCATGATGATACTCTTGAAAGGACCACAAACGGGAAAGGCCATGTCCGTAATCAACCTTTTGACGATCTGAGAAAACTTGATGCAGGTTCCTGGTTTTCGCCTGAGTTCATAGGTGAAAAACTGCCCTCACTTGACGAGGTTTTAACCCTTTGTGCTGGAAAAATTCTGGTAAACGTGGAGATCAAACCTGAGGCCCATGAAGAACCCATGCCGGAGGATGGCATTGAAATTCAGTTATTGGATAAGATTCGTGGGTATTCCATGACCGATTCCGTTATCATATCAAGCTTCAAAATGGACGTGATCCGTAGAATCGCTGGGATGAAAGGCGAAAAACCACTGCTTGCCATGCTGTCTGAAGACCCGATTGATGATGCTCTTCTGGATTTTATGGTTGACTGCGGTGTGTTTTCGTACAACCCGGACCACACCACATTAACAAAAGAACAGGTGGATAAGGCTCATCATAAAGGTCTCAGGGTTTTCACCTACACAGTGAATACGGTAGACGATGCGAAGCGATGCTTTGATATGGGCGTGGATGGTGTGTTTACCGATGATCCGGTGTTATTGAGGGGCGTCATGAAATAAGGGACGGAAATAAGGGCGGACACAAGGTCCGCCCGTACACGCATAAATACAATTAGAAATTCACCATGGCGCTGACGCTGATGGATTTTATTGTTTCATCATCACCTTCGATATCCCCATCTCCGTTTTTATCCACAAATGTATACTGGTTGTTCACGGAAAGAGTAGTTCCGCTCATATTCATCTGAACAATATAACCAAGAACCGTGCTTGGGGTTTTCCATTCAGACAAACTGTCCACGTTGTTCTGTGCATAATAGCCTTTGACTGTGGGGAGAAATGAAATGGCCTTGTTATTGATGACGATGTCTCCGTAAAGGGACTTTCTCTCGATATCATCACCCTTCATGTCCTGGAACTGACCGCTCATGGTGATGTAATTAAACAGGTTGAAAGACAATCCGGCAAGGTAACCGTCCATTTCCTGGGTAATAGCTTTAAGAGTATCCTGTTTTCTCACGGCTACAGGTATTCCTCCCACATCCTGAATCTGGCATCGTTCGAGTTCATAAGTATGGTTGAAATAACCGAAAAGGAACTCTTCGGACTGCATGCGGTATTCCGCAGTGACCGTCAAGTGTTCTCCCAGTCGTGTTCTGAAACCAGGGGCAATAATACCCCAGCCATAATCCACGATGTCTGTGTACGCCGAATAAAGATCCACTTTAAGAAAATCACCTTCAAAAATGGGAATACCGGCATCAAGCCCCCAGATGGTCAGTCTTGATCTCAATTTCGAATAATCGGTGAGGTTATCTCTTGTTAGTGGAGACAATTCGCCAATTGCAATGAGGTCATCAATGGTTGCATCTGATGCTCCAGCTAATTCCAGACGTTCTCGTTCAGTGACCAGCTTTTCATCATAGGGAAAATCATCGATCTCATCAGGATAACCATCGTCATCCGTATCTCTCAACCCGTTGTACTCGTTGAGATCGGAGGCAATGCTTGCACCGATTTCCAGTTTGCTGAACGGCCTGTAACCCACACGTGTTCCGATCACCATGGATGCACGGTCATCGGCCAGTTCCTTGTAATCGTTGATCAGAAGTTCGCCCACAAGTTTTTCCGACTTGAAGGACATTTCCATACCGATCCGTTTGTAATCCGGCCATTCAATGGAGTTGGAATATCCGTTGATAATGTTGGAATATCCGATATAGCTGTAATCAAGGGCTCCGACTTTCGCGTAAAAAGGAGCGCCTTTGTGATCCCATCTCAGGTAGTAAAGTATGTTGAAGTAATCTTCCGCATCATCCCAGTCTTCTTTGCGGACTTTGCCCTCTTCATCAAGAAGAAGCTGGACATCAACGCCAATCCCCAGTTTTCCCAGAGGAATATCAGCCCGAATTCCTATTTGCTGATAATTTTCCCCATCCAGGGTCACCGCTCCAACAACGATACCTGCCGTTGTTCTGTCACCACCTGCCAAACCGGTGTCCAATGTCCCGCCGGCGCTACCGATCGCCGTATTGTCTCCAGCGAAAACGTTATGACCCACAGCGAAGAAACTCAGCGCCACAGCCAGTAACACCACGAACTTCAGACTCTTCATAAACCTCTCCTTGATGATCGTTTCAAACTTAAAGAAAGACGAAGTTCCATCTCAATTGATCCGGAGCGCGTCTTCATCCCATAAACTCTAATGATTTTATTTTATGACAAACGGGTAAAAATATTAAAAGCACCTTAGAATATGATTTTCAGATCATCACGTCAACACCCAAGTCTACCATTGATAATGCAATTGCATTTTTTTTACTTTGAATTGATATAATTTTTTTATGGGTGAATAGTTGACGCTAAAGAATAAATGGAATGTTGACTGTTGTTGCGGTCGGAAAAATCGATTTAAGACGTGTTAATGAAACACGTTTTTACATTTCTTCCATAAAAACGCAGAAAACCATCGGCGATATATCGCCACAATGGTTATATAAAGCAAAAATGATTATTTATTGTCACCTGATCGACCCGGAAAGATTCCCGGTATGAACTCCAGACAGCATATTTTTTTCATCGGATGGTTTGGCTGTATTAAACAGGCAACCAAGAAAACCTTCGCATACCTGGTCTTTCTTGCCACCACGATTTTTGATGGTATATTTGGCCTTAAAACCTGAGAGCAGTCTTTCACCGGACCGATGGCCAGAAAACTCCTTAAATTGCCCATCTATTCCGTTCGAAATCATGTTCAACAAATAAAGTTCTCTCAATGTCAGCTGATTTTCATTAAAGATAAACCACCACAAGCGGTCACCCGATGTATAACCGTTTCTGCTTGAATTTAAAACTGAGTTCATGCCTTCAATCTCAGCACCTGTCAGATAGTATTCATTTCCTTCAGATCCGGCACGGCCCATAAGTTCCGTCACTTTGCCCATCATATCCTTGTAACGGATGCCTGATCGCTCTAGTTCATCCAGAGATTTGCGAAGACATGTGGAAACGGCAAATTCAAAGCCACCTTGCTCCCGAAAAATAGCAAGAATCTCTTCTGCGTATTTCTGACCGATGATAAAATGGGCGTCATAATCGTCCGCCCCCCCGAAATCAAGTGTCACGTTGTAATAGGTCGTTCCACTTTCCGGAGCGAAGCTTTTCACGATATCAACAGACTGGGTACCATGAACAAGGCTAGCACCAGAGGTTAGCACAATAAAATAAATCAAAGATAAAAAACGGTATTTCATAAACCACCATCAAACGAATTCAGTTCTGGTTGGTATATTCTCAAGCGATTCCAAAAAACGGCACAATAAAAGACAAACTGCGTCATGCTATTAAATCGCCCTGACCATAACCAATCCATTCCTATGTTAAAACCTTTTTTTTATACATTCAACATTTTTATTTACTCCCTTTTAATGCAAATCCTGTTCCTGATTCATATAATACCACTTCGTATTGAGATTTTTTTTGATCTGTGTTTAGGTATCATTTCGGATTTTGTAAGAATAGCTAAGTGAACGAAAGGACAATATTATTCATGAAACTGAAAACCTGCGTAAGTCCATCGGGCCGGTTTGTGTATGGGGTTCACCACCCTTTTTTTCATATCGAAAATTTCAGAGAAAAAGACGGAATACAGCCCCTTGGATGGGATGAATCGGGAGACCCTGTGTTTAATCAGGAAAACTTCCCGGTCGAAGCCGTTGATGAAGCAAAAGCTGACATCATTTATGAGGTCCCCAACGCCTTTCCTTTTCGTGGATCAACCTATATCGCATCCGGCTGGGCCGACGTCAAAAGTGCAAATCCCGGTTCCATTCAATTGACGTTCCAAAAGCCTCTGTCGTTTACTGATAGCCTTAAAAAAAGTCTCGGTCATGATGTGGACATGGACAACGTTTTTTCAAATCTTCCGCAGCAGGTATTGCTGACCATCGCCGCTGAATCCAATGACATTGATGAACTCACCCGCCTTGCGTCCATATGCTGTGTTTTTCATCTGGAAATTCAAGGAGCTAAGGGGCTTGTGTTCAAACGTGAAACAAAAGGCGGAGCACGATCTGTCATAAAAAACCATGTGCTGTTTGAAACCCTTGTAAACAACCCTTGCCTCCCGGATTTTCTGAAAGAGGTTATGGTTCTACGACCAGGGGTTCAAGGTGGGAGTGAAATCGTCGGAGAGTACAACCATGATGGGGAAAGGGTTCATATATACGAATATTTGAGACGAAACAGCTACATTCCCTGGGGTCACTTTGCAGCCAACATGGCCGAAGATGCTGTGAGGTACGATATGACGTCGATGAGCCAATCGGATATGACAGGCCTCCGACATCTTTATTATCAGAGAACCTATTCCCGTGTGGCAGACATGCTGGGCCTGCCCGGTCTTATTCAGCGAAAAACCGCCACTGAAAATGAGCTGGAAGACCTTCGACTTTCCATCGTTGACCGGATAAAAACCATGGGCAATCAGAATCTTTTTTTCAATGCCACCTTGTGGGGGTGGAACTACGGGTTCAGCTTCACAGCAAACGGTTACAATCTCCACGGATCTCACCAGCAGGTACACCAGCAATTCGCCTTGATTCCAAAAACAACCGAAGCACACAGCGGCTTTGACCGAACCGAAGGTTTGATGGAAACATACGGCTGCGGCGATCAGGTTTACGCTTTCATTAAACGATACAGAGAAGAAACGGGCCATCATTTCTTCGACGATTACCTGAGTGCCATAGAGAGCAACCGCCGCATGGACAGAACCGATGATAACCGGGCGTCCCTGGTTGTTTACGCGGATGACCACGTGATTCTCTTCGTTCCCAAAGCCCAGACCTCCCAGTGGGAACTAAACCTGATGCCCCGAAAACCCATAGCAAACATCATCGAAACAGATGCAACTGTCCGTCAATCACTGGACACAGCCATGCACAAAGCCATGACCGCCTTAACAACTCTTGGCGCAAAAATGATTTCGGTGATCGAATTATCAGGCCGGTTCGGAGTTTACGATGAAAAGCAGCACCTTTTATACTCATTCTTACCCAAGATCCCCTATTCCATGGGTGCCTTCACCGAAGCCCAGCAGAGATACATCAACGGGCATTATCCTGAGGATTTTGCGGAGGCGTGTCGGGAAGTGATGCAAAATAAGTAAAAAATATTGCGGAATTCACACCAAGCGTTCAATATATGAAAAATGAGTATTATAAAAAACAAAACAGGTATGGTTCAGTTTTACCAAAAAAACTAATGACGTTAGAGATGATGCTATCCAAAACATAGAAGAAGATGAATCATAAGAATTCAAGTAAACAATAAAACAATAAACAACGGGTAATCATGACATGTCATACAAAATGAAACAAATACTTGAAAATATTAAAGATATGTCACTGAAAGAGCGTGCTGTTTTGGCCCATTGCCTGATTTCAAGCCTTGACCAGATGCAGGATGATGGAGTTGATGATGCCTGGGCTGCTATTGCTGAAAAACGCTTTGCTCAGTTAGACTCCGGTGAAGTATCTGCCATTTCATGGGACCAGATCAAAAAAGAGATCAAGGGGTAGATCGCATGGTGCTGCAAGTTGCTTTCCACCCAGATGTCAAACTCGATATTGGCGAAGCATATAAGTGGTATCAACAGCAAGCACAAGGTTTGGGTGACGACTACATAATCGAGCTTGAACTCGCCTTTCAAACAATCGCTGAAATTTCATATATCTGGCCAAAGTTCAAGAAAAAATTCCGGCGGTATATCCTTTCAAGATTCCCTTTCGCTGTGATCTATAAAGAAAGTGGACACAAACTCTATGTTGTCGCAGTTATGCACCAAAGCAGGAAACCCAACTACTGGATAAAACGCCTATAACTATCAACATATCCGTGGCAACTGTTCACCGGTGAGCATGGGGATGATTCTATCACCTCCAATACGGGTTCGCATGGTAACGGCTGACAAATCGGGTTCAACCACTTCTCCTATCACAGAAGCGTTCAGGCCCAGTTCGTGATTTCTCATCTCTTTCACCAGAGCGTCGGCGTCTTTTCCAGCCACAACCGCCACAAGCTTGCCTTCATTGGCCACATAAAGAGGGTCAATTCCCAGAAGAGCACACATGGCGATCACATCTTTTTTAACTGGAATCTGCATTTCGTCAACACGGATACTCATCCCAGAATTCGTGGCGATTTCGTTTAAAATGGTGGCCAGGCCGCCCCGGGTGGGATCTCTCAGCAATTTGATTGCAGCCTGACTTCCCATCATCAGCGCCACCAGATCGTTCAAAGGAGCCGTGTCGCTTTCGATGTTGGCTGAAACCATCATATTTTCCCGCTGGGTCAGAATGGCGATGCCGTGATCGGCCATGGTTCCGCTGACAATAATTTTATCTCCGGGTTCAATACCCCGCATGTCAAAAGGAGACCCGTTAATGGCACCGATGCCGGATGTGGTGATGAAGATTTTATCAGCGGCACCCCTGGCTACGACTTTGGTATCGCCCGTGACGATCTGAACGTTTGCTCTGGCCGCAGCTGTTGCCATGTCACGCAGAATCCTGTCGAGATCCGCCAGAGGAAACCCCTCTTCCATTATCAGCGCACAGCTGAGATAAAGGGGAACGGCTCCGCACATGGAAAGATCATTGACCGTTCCATTCACTGCCAGATCACCGATACTGCCACCGGGGAAAAAAATCGGATCCACAACATAGGAATCGGTCGTAAAAGCCAATCGTGCTCCCTGCACACTTAAAACAGCCCCGTCCCCCAACCTGTCCAGAACAGAATTCCCCAGCACCGGCAGAATATGCTCCCGTATCAACTGATCAGAACGATACCCACCGCTACCATGATCCATCATGATGACTTTATTCAGTTTTTCCATTTAAGTTCCAGATTTCAGATTAGAACATATCAAATCGCGCAATCCTTCATTCGATGTTCGATGTTGGGCGTTCGATGTTCAATGTTCATTCTTTTTTATTCATCCATTGTAATGATAATAAGCCGCACACGTCCCCTCCCCCGAAACCATACAGGGTCCCACCGGATGATAAGGCGTACACACTTTTTTGTACAAGGGGCAGGAAGGAGGTGTGGCCCGTCCTGTGAGAATTTCGCCGCAGGAGCATCCGGGCGGATCGGCTGAATCCAAAGGCGTGATGCCAAAAGCCATGACTGCATCAAATCGTTGGTAGGTTTGGGAGATGGAAAGCCCGCTTGAGGGAATGATGCCAATGCCACGCCATCTGGAGTCCGCCACATCAAAAACCTTGTGCATCAGGTCCATGGCCGCTTTATTGCCTTCGGATGTCACCGCCCGTTCGTAGGTGTTATAAAATCCCTTTTCTCCCGACTCAAAGGCACGAATCAATTCTGCAATACCTCGAAGAAGATCAACGGGCTCGAATCCGGTGACGGCAGCGGGGCATTGGCTTTCTTCGACCACCTGTTTGAAATAATTCGCCCCGGTCATGGCAGTCACATGACCGGGTAAAATCAGGCCGTCCAAAGAAGATGATGCCGAAACCATCACCGCTGAAATTGCCGGAGGTGTCAGTTTATGGGCTGAATAAACATAAAAATTATCAAGGTTCATTCTGTCTGCTTCATGGATTGCAGCAGCCACGGTGGGAGCCGTTGTTTCAAAACCCACTCCGGCGAAAACCACATGCTTCGAAGGATTTTTCACAGCCAGAGAAAGGGCATCCATCACCGAATAAACCACCTGAACATCAGCACCTTGTGCCCGTTTATCCTGAAGAGAACCGGATGATCCCGGAACCCGCATCAGATCTCCGAAAGTGGCAATCATCACCTGATCACGGTCGCAAAGGGAGATAAGTGCGTCGATATCACCGGAAGGAGTCACACACACCGGACATCCCGGACCTGAAAGAAGATGAACATGGGCCGGAAGAAGTGTTCTGATCCCGCTTTTGAAAATAGAAACCGTGTGGGTACCGCACACTTCCATGAGCGTCATCGGTTTTGTGCTGATCTGCCGGATATGATCCGAAAGAGCCTGACATGTTGAACTATCTCTGTATCCGTTTATCCAGTCAGAAGCCATGGTGTTTCCTTTTCCGGCAAATTGCCGCCGCAATCCCTGCCTGCCCCAAAGAAAGGCCGCCGTCGTTTGTGGGCACAAGGGCATGGGTGAGCACGGTGATGTTTTTTTCTGATAAAGCCTTTGTAAGACCTGAAAGAAGACGGGCATTCTGAAAAACCCCGCCGCTCAATGCAGCAACACGTATACCTGTTCGATCAGCAAGCCGGGCTCCTATTTCAGCAAAAAGATGGATCAGGGTTTTGTGAAACCTTTCGCTGATCACCCCTTTGTCCACACGGGATTCCAGGTCATGAACCACAGCCCGAATCAGGGGCCGCATGTCTACGGCCATTGTTTCTCCTTCATCTGAAAACGCTTCGATCCGGTATCCGTCATTTTCCGATGCATTCTCAATGGCGCACATCTCAAGAGCCATGGCGGCCTGACCATCGTATGTATTGACCGGACAAAGCCCCATAATCGATGAAACCGCATCAAATAGACGACCCATACTGGTTGTCATGGGTGAGTTGATCCCTCGTTCCATCATCTGCACAATTGTCGCCAAAGTGGAACGATCAAAAGCCTGTCCTTCTTCTTTAAGAAGCGGCACATCCAGAGTCCACATATCCTCACCAAAGGTGTTATACAGCCAGCTGATCCCCATGCGCCAGGGTTCTTTCACCGCTGCTGCGCCTCCCGGCATAGGAACTTTGCCCACATGGGCCGCCCGGGTGTAGCCATCCATGGATGCAATGAGGACTTCTCCGCCCCAGACAGTCCCATCCTCTCCGTACCCAGTGCCGTCAAAAGCAAACCCGATCACATCTCCGTCGTATCCGTTTTCAATCATACAGCTCACGATATGAGCGTGATGGTGTTGAACAGCCATGACTTCCGCCCCAGGATAATATTTCCCATACCCTGCGGTGATGTAATCCGGATGCATGTCGTGGACAATGACTGTGGGGTTCACATCAAAAAGATTGCCCATGTGTGCCGCTGTTTCATGGAAAAAAGCAAAGCCCGACGGTGTTTCAAGATCACCGATATGAGGGCTCATGAACGCCGAACGGTCTTTCACCACACAGAGGGTATTTTTCATGATCCCGCCGGTTGCAAGTATATCCGGTGCAGATTCTTTCATCATCACCGGCATGGGAGCATAACCCCGTGATCGTCTGAATATGCGGAAACGGCCATCAAACCAGCGGCCCACCGAATCATCACTTCGGACATGAATATCCCTGTCATGAAACAGAATAGCGTCGGACATATCTTTCAATGTTTCCATGGCTTCTTTGTTCGCGCAGACAATGGGGTCGTTTTTCCTGTTTGCACTTGTCATAACAAGAACGGGCAGTTCTTCACTGAAAAGAAGAACATGGAGGGGCGCATAGGGAAGCATCACGCCGATCATGGGATTTAATGGCGCCACTGCATCTGTGATCTCAAAATCACCGACTTTTCCAAGGCGTTTTTTCAGAATCACCACCGGACGGGATAAGGACATAAGCCCTTCGGCCTCGGCACCATTCACCTCTGCGAATTCTCTTATTATATCGAATGATCCGGCCATCACGGCAAAAGGCTTGTCGCCTCGTTCCTTCAACTGCCTGAGCCGAGACACGGCATCGCTGTTCGATGCGTCCGCAGCAAGATGGAAGCCGCCAATCCCCTTCACAGCCACAATTATGCCTTTTTTAAGCATAGTCACAGCCTGTTCAATGGCCGGTTGCCCTGAAATTTTTTCCCCTTTTTGATTGACAAAAAAAACACTGGGACCACACTCCGGGCAGCAGGTCGCCTGTGCATGGAACCTCCTGTTCCGGGGGTCTTCATATTCAGCCCGGCATAGTCCGCACATGGGGAATGCCGCCATGGTGGTTCGGGCCCGGTCATATGGAAGAGATTGAATAATGGAAAACCTGGGTCCGCAATCGGTGCAGTTGATAAAGGGATAGGCATACCTTCTGTTTGAAGGGTCTTCCAGTTCAGCCCGGCATGATTCGCAAAGGGCCGCGTCTGGTGGCGCTATGGTTCTGGAATTTCCAATGGCCCTGCTTTCATCAATAAAAAAACCTGTGGTTTCTTTAACTGAAGAGGGTTCAATCCGTATGTCCGTGATATGGGCGAGCTTTGGAGGATTTTCTTTTAACCGGGTTTTGAATTTTGAAATATCGTTCGCATTCCCTTGAACAAAAATTTCAACACCGTCCGGTGTGTTTGCCACCGTTCCCGACAATCCAAGTTCACAGGCCGAGTTATAGATGAACGGTCTGAAACCCACGCCTTGAACAACACCGCTGACGACGATTCGTTCGCAGCAGATTTCAGGATCTCCATCAGTCGAAATTTTTTCACAGACCATGCTTTTCATTTCTGGAGATCGTAAAGGCTTTTCAATGTTTCTATGGTTTCCAGAGCCACCTCCTCGTCTATCCTGTTGATGGCACATCCTGCGTGAACGATCAGATAATCACCCACAGCCGGATTATCAATCAGAATCAGGTTCACCATCCGGCTTATCCCGTCCGTCGTAACAAGACCGGTTGTTCCTTCGATGTTTATCAGGCGCATGGGGATGGCGATACACATGGGCTGTGACTCCTTGTAAAAAATGCGTTCATTTTTGGGATAAGAAATTCCGGAACATGTTGAAAAAAACATTTACATCATACGCTATTATTGGTTACGATAAACCATAGTCGTGTCCGATGACAACCCTTTATTTACGATCTCCATCCAAAACAGGTATTGAATACATGCACGAATTGGGCATTGCCGTACAGGTCGTTGAATCGGCTGTCAGCTCCATTCCTTCTTCTCTTCAGGGACAACCCGTGAAAAAGGTCACCCTTGATATTGGAAAAATGGCGGGCATCACAGCCCACAGCCTGAGATTCTGCTTTGAAATCGTCTCCAAAGGAACTGTCCTTGAAACGAGCGAACTGGTTATCAACGAGATCCCGGTAACAGCGAAATGCCGATCCTGCCTGTCCGAATGGATCATCACCGAGCCGATATTTCTCTGCGAAAAATGTGGAACCCCTGATATCAACGTAGAAACAGGTCGCGAACTTCTCATCCGGTCCATTGAGGTTGCCGATAATCAAAATATTTAAGGAGAAAGACAGATCATGGAAATTGAAATCAACCAGAAAATTCTTGATGCCAATGACGGCGATGCAGATGAAAATAGGCAGATGTTCCTGGAAAAACAGGTCTTTGTCCTTAACGTGATGAGTGCTCCCGGCTCAGGTAAAACCACCCTTCTCGTAAAAACAATCACGCGACTTCAGCCGGACATCCGCTGTGCCGTCATTGTTGGCGATATCAGTACGACCAACGATGCGGACCGTTTAGCCGCAACAGGCGTTGACGTGGTTCAGATCAATACCGATGCGTTTGGCGGAGACTGCCATCTTTCAGCACGACGCATCGAAGAAGCAGTGGCCACCCTTCCCCTTGACAGCGTGGATCTCCTGATCATCGAAAACATCGGCAACCTTGTCTGTCCGGCAGAATTCGATATCGGCGAAGACGCAAGAGTCGTGGTGATCAGCGTCACGGAAGGTGAAGACAAACCTCTTAAATACCCCCTGATGTTCAGGGTCTGCGATGCTACGCTATACAACAAGACCGATCTTCTTCCCCACCTGGACTACGATATGGCACAGGCGGTTACAAACATCGGCCGCATACATCCGGGTATGCCGGTTTTCCCAGTTTCAGCAAGGACATGCGATGGATTTGATCCGTGGGTGGCATGGTTAAAAGAAAAAGTCTGCGAAAAAAAACTGGCGATGAATATTAAAAAGCTATCTTCTGTGGCGTGCTGAATCACATGGTTTTTCAAAATAGTCGAACAGTGTTTTATATTATACTGATATTAACATAATGTTCAATTGACAAAAGCCATCTTCTTTCCATATAATAAACGAAAATTTTGAAATATGATCCATTCTTAAGCTTAATATCCAGATCACTAAAACCTGTAAGATAACGATTTATCTCGATTTTGATAAACCATGCCATCAGTTCTTTTTTCAAATTATGTGGAAGGTCTCCATTTCTTCCCGGCCAAGAGAGCCTCTACATAATTTCTGGGTGGAATAGAACCCATTGCTGACAACTTAGCGGATGAAAGCCATTTTAATGTTTTATGTGCATAATTCATATTTCACTGTAACCCGTATAAAAAATACTCCTATCCTTGTATGATCCTATTTACCTTTTGCACACCACTCAAAAGGAGTGATTCCGACGTGAATGATCTCACCCAGGCAAGAGCCTCGCTCCAGGAGGCCATGAACTTTTTAGGTGCGCTGGCCAGCGGCATTGAACATGCCATCGGCGAATCAGCGAACAGCATATCCTATCTTGCCGGGAAGCGGCTTGGAATGCAGTTTTCAAGCGGTTCCCCAACAACTGGCAACATCGAAACAGCTCTCCAGACCATAAGAGACGTTCTGGTAAAATATAATTGTCTCTGGCATTTTGAGCCCTTCAAACCCCATGACCGCCCCTCGCTTGTTCTTGCAAACGGGGATGAAGAAGATATTCTTCTGGCGTTCAGCGACTGCATGATACGTCAGTCCCTGTTCAAATTCGGCCACCAGCAGAAAGGGTCTTTGTGCAACATGATGAACGGCTTCTTTTCAGGGGCCATCAGAAACATTATGGGGTATGAATCCTCCCTTTACATCATTCATGCTGGAGAAAACGGCTGTTTAAAAAAACTGGTGGTCAACCGTAGCGCCCACGTTGAAGAATTCCTTCAGGAAAGTCCGGAAAGTAAGGAGGCACAATGAGCAAGAAAGGCACGACCGAACTTGTCACCGTCAATCTGGAATGGTTAAGTGATTGTGGGGGATGCCATGTGGCTGTTGTGGATCTCCATGAAAAAATCCTCAAAGTTCTTGAATCGGTCCGCATCCAGCGTTGTCCAGTGCTTACCGACATCAAAGACTACCCCAAAGCCCGGCTGGGACTTGTTTCAGGTGCGGTCAGAACAGAACATGACCGTCATGCCGCCGAAGAAATGAGAAAGAGTTGCGATCTCATTGTAGCCTGGGGATCATGTGCGGTTTACGGCGGTATCGTCGGTGCCGGAATCGTTCACAGCCGCCAGGAAATTTTAGATACGGTATACACAAACTGCAAAACCACCTCCTCCCATGAAAGCCCGTCCATCGAAGTATCGCCCTTTGAAAAATTCGTGCTGCCTCTGGACGAAGTCATTGATGTCGACATGTATCTACCGGGTTGCCCTCCCCATCCGGCCTTTGTTTTTGACGCACTTATTGCCCTTGTGGAAGGGCGAACCCCAAAAGCGACCAGACGTTCCGTGTGCGGACGATGCAACCGCGTCATGGAAAAAACCGATGTGGATACCATCAAAAGCAGTTCCTGTGGAATTCCGGACCCCAACCTTTGTTTCCTGAGCCAGGGGTATATCTGCATGGGGTCCACAACCCTGGACCGCTGTCTGGCACCCTGCCCCACAAATGGCGTTGTCTGTACAGGCTGCGCCGGAGCCACCATGCAGGTTCTCACCGAACCCAACCGGGATATCCGAACGGAAATCGCCGAAAGGATGTCAAGGCTAACCCGCATCCCCCGGCAAACCATCGTCAGCGAAATCGAGCGCACTGCAAAATCCCATTATTCTTACACCATGGCCTCATCAATGATCGGAGAGAAACCCACCTTCCTCATCAACAAATGGCTGGCCGACGTGGAGGCAAGTTATGAATAAAACCATCACCATTGATCCCGTAACCCGCATCGAAGGCCATGCACGTGTTTTTCTGAATATTGGGGACGATGGTTCTCTCGCCTCGGCAGGTCTTGTGGTCAACGAACTACGGGGATTTGAACGAATCCTGGCAGGAATGGAAGCAGACCGGATGCCCCTGATCACGGCCCGTATCTGCGGAGTCTGTCCTGCGGCCCATCACCTCGCCGCATCAAGAGCCCTTGACAACGCTGCGGGCGTCACGGCACCGCCCGCAGGAGCGCTCCTTCGCGAACTTCTCTGCCTGGGTCATCTCATCCATTCCCATGTATTGTCGATTTTTGTTCTTGAAGGACCTGATCTTGTTTTCGGACTTGACTCTGATCCCGCTGTGCGGAACGTTGTGGGCATTGTCCAGGCGAATCCGGAACTTGCGAAAAAAGCGCTAAGATGCCGTACCCTGGGTCAGCGTATCGGCGAACTCGTTGGCGGACGGGGAATCCACCCTGTCACCTCTGTGGCCGGTGGTATCACCTTTGTTCTCGATAATGAAAAAAAACAGATCCTTGAATCCTGGATCAAAGAAATTAACGAACTGGTTCCTGAACTTGCCGTAGCCGCCAAAGGCTTGCTGCTCAAACAAATCGAACTGCACCCGTCCTTGATGCAGGGCTGGGTGATTCCCTCATGGCATTTCGGAACGATGAACAACGGAAAATCAGCCATGATGGGTGAAACGCTCCGGGCCGTAGACGAAAAAGGTGCCGTCAAATCAGAATTCACCACAAAAGAATACGACCGCTATCTGGTGGAGTCGGTGGTGGACTGGTCGTACATGAAAGAAGTACGTATCGAACAGGGTGGAGCCCTTCACGATTACCGTGTGGGTCCTCTTGCCCGTGTAAACATCTCAGATGGTTTTGGAACACCGGCTGCGGATAATGAGCTGATCACATTTCGAAAACTTGGGGGAAATCCCTGTCATGCCATCGTTTTCCAAGCCTATGCCAGAGTGATTGAACTGCTCCATGCCGCTGAAAGATCTCTTGAGATCATCAACGACCCGACTATATTCGGAGAAACACGAGTCCCTGTAAAATTCAAGGGTGGTCGGGGTGTGGGCCATGTGGAAGCGCCCCGGGGAACGCTGATCCATGATTATGAAATCGACGAAAACGGCATTGTCCGTTCGGCAAACCTTATTGTAGCAACGCAACAGAATTATGTTTCCATCAACAAGACCATAGAAAAAGCGGCGGCATCTCACGTGATAGGGAAACCGGACAACGCCATGCTTTTAAACGCCATTGAATTCGGAATACGATGCTATGATCCCTGCCTTTCCTGTGCCACCCACGCTCTGGGTGCCATGCCCCTTGAAATCATTGTGACAAACGGGGAAAACACACTTCGTACAATCAGGAGGAACGGTTGATGGTAGACATTCAACTACACGAACAAGCTTGCAGGGGTTGCGGTATGTGTGCGGATATCTGTCCCACCAAGGTATTCGAATACGATGAGGTAAAGCACCTGGCACTGATCAAGCATCCGGAAGACTGCATCGCCTGCCTCAGCTGTACCTACATCTGCCCATCAGGTGCCATCACTCAGTCGGACTTCCATGTGGTAAAGAACTTTTATCGGGACGCTACGTTCTGTAACAAAATGGAGAAATTCCTATGAGCCAGGAAACCATCATGGGTTTAACCATCGAAGACCACCAGGTTGCCTTCACGGAAGTTGCCTTTCTTATCGATATCTTCACGGCCACCATCGACAACATCATGGGAGGTGCAACCTCCTCTGTTGGACGCATGGCAGGACGTGACACGGCAAAAAAATATCCCCTTTTTCTGAGCAACCCATCCCTCGAAGAAGCTGTTGCCGTTGTGGCAGACAGGATGAATGCCGGTTTTGGGATATCATTTGACCCCCTTATCATTGAAGATAAAGGCACTGAAACAAACAGCAACAGTGCCACTGTGATTTTCGATCGCTGTATTTTAAGGGATATCTGCCAGCAGAGAGGAATAGAGATGGGGCAGGCCATGTGCCGTTTGTTCCATTCCTATTTCGACGGTGTCATTAACGAACTGATCAACAGACCTGTAAAATCGGAAATATCAGAATGCGGAAAGACGTGCCGGGCAACAATCAGGACGCAATGATATCAACCCAGATATCGACCCATAAAAATACGGCTCTTGTGGTATGCATCGGCAACGAACTGATTGCCGATGACGCCATTGGGTTCGAAGTGTACAACCTTCTCAAGTTCATGGACCTTCCGGATAACGTCCGAATCGAATTTTCAGGCGTTGGAGGGCTGGCTCTTCTGGACCTTCTGGGTGGAGATGAAAAAATGCTTGTGGTCGTCGATGCCGTTCAATTCGGGGCACCGGCTGGAACGGTTCACTGTCTGCCCTGGGACAAACTTCCCGTTTTTAGGAGTTCATCCATATCGGTTCATGGAATCGGTCTCAAAGAGGCCATAGACATAGGAAAAGCCCTCTACCCGGAACTGATTCCCCCGTCCATAGTCCTTGTGGGAATCGAGGGCCGCTGCTTCAACCGCATGCGTGACGCCATGACTCCGGAAACAGCCGCCGCTGCCGACAAAGCTGTGGAATATATTCGCTTGAAACTATTAGAACGCTGATAATCATAATGAGGAGCGCTGAAATGAAGAACGGACAACAGATGACAGCCCGCATAGCCACCGTGAATCGCACAGCGAATGATGAAATCCTCCGACTTGCGGAGGCGATGGTAAACGGCTTGCTCGACGAACGTGGGAATCCGGATGAATTCGAAGATGAGGACCGGAAACTAATCACCCTTGTCAACCGCATGCTTGATGCACTTGTCACACCGTTGCGCTTAGCCGCAAGCGCCATTGACAAGATTTCACACGGAACGATTCCACCGTTTCTCATCGACGATTATAAAGGGGAGTACAACGATATTAAGCTGAACCTGAACACCCTTCTCGCCACCTTATACGGTCTTGATAATGAAACCCGGAACCTGATCGACAAAATCAAAGATGGACAACTTCGAACCAGAGGAAACGACTGGGATTTCAGCGGAATATGGCGCAACCTGATCAACGGAGTTAACGGAACCCTTGATGCGGTCATAGACCCTGTGAGTGAAGCAGGCGTAGTTCTCAGCAAACTTGCAAGCTTTGATCTGAGAGCTCGCATGCATGGCCAGTACAAAGGCGAACATGCGATGATCAAAAAAGCGATCAACGGAACAGCCGAATCTCTGCATTCCGCCATTGCCCAGGTTGCGGAGTCGGTTGAAAGCGTTACCGAGGTTGGAAACCGCATAGCTATGAACAGCCTGACCGTTGAAAGAGGAGCCGAAGAACAAAACCTGCAAGTTTCAGAAGCGTCATTAAACCTTTCCTATATTTCAGAAAGCTCAGCCAAAACCGTTAAGAATACAGAAAGCGCAAGAAAAAGTGCCCAGCAGTCAGTCCAATCTATCAATGGAAGTAAAAAAGCCATGGAGCGGATGCTGCAAGCGATGGATGAAATCCGGTCTGCCGCCGAAAACACCACGGCCATTGTTCAGGAAATCGACATCATCGCAAAGGAAACGGATGTTCTGGCTTCAAGCGGCGCTGAAAAAGCGTTGGTCGTTCGCTCCTCCTCCGGTGGATTCGGCGTCGTTGCAACAGAAATAAGGGTTCTTGCCAAACGTTGCCATGAAACGGCGGAGCGCCTCGACAAATTCGGACTTAAAATTCATATAGGCTCCCAAGGAGACAATGATGAAGCTGCAAAGAAACTAAAGAATGATTTTGATGCGATCATCGCGGATTTGATGAATGTTTCCAAAGTATCCCACTACCTTGGTCTGAACGCCTCTGTGGCTGCTGCCCATGTGGGAGCATCCGGGGACAGATTCGAAATCATGACCGATGAAATCGGACGACTTGCCAAACGATCCGCCGATGCGGCGAGAAGGACCGAAGAGCTGATCAGGCATTCGGTGGATTACGCCCGTAAAGGTGAAGAACTTTCAAAAGAAATCGACTCTCAGCTTGCCGGTGCTGTTCAAGGTGGCAACACGATCAATAAGTTGACAGAAGAGATTTCCACAGGCAGCCAGGAACAGGCCCGTGGCCTTGATGAAATTATTAAAGCTGTGGAGCAGATCAATCAGGTGACAAAGCTGAACACCTCCATCGCCCACGAATCTGCCGAATCAGTTAGCATTCTGGAAACCGAAACAAAAAAATTATCCCAGATGGTAAGCAAATTCAGCATTGACCGTGAGGCAGGGGCAAACAAAAGATAAACAGATTCAGCAAACCATATCAGGGTAAAAATATCGAACTCTGGGACACCGATTCCCTTAAAATAATCGGACGTTTATTCTGTATCAGTGGTCGACTTTAAATAGAACAAAACCGTTGTCTCAATGGCCACCACCCGCCCTAATTTCGTTCCTCTATCCGACTACTTAGTTCGCAAACTCTGAATCATCGTTTGAGAGCATTGAGATTCAAAGCGTGTCCACTTTTTTGGCTGATAAGATTTATTGCCATGCTGACTTATCGGGCAAAGTCAGGGCGAAGCCTCGGAACGAGGGGCTGTTGTGCGATGCGATTGGCCTGCTGGGCATTCCGTATTTCATTTGGAGCAAAGCTAAAGTCTACAGCATTGGGTTCCAAACCCGCTCCAACAACGAATGTCGATTTGCATTCATCGTAACACGATCACCAGGGCGGGTTTGGAACCCGCCCCTACTGAGACACCCCATCTTGATTACAAAATGGAAAAAGAATCATTTTTTCTTGTGACATTCGTTACAGGACGTGGGGCCTGTTTTTTTGTTCTCGGCCTTCATTGAGCGATGACATGCAAGGCAACTTGTCATCACCTGTTTCTTCTGAAGTTTACCTGTCTTCATCTCGCCTGAAATCCCTTCCGGTTTTTGGGGATACATCTTATGGCAGATCATGCAGTCCTCAATGGCCTTCCGGTGCTTTTCATGGGGAAAGGTCACATCCCCTTTATCTCCGGCAGTAAGCTCAATCACGGCCTTTATGGTTTTTCCCTGGTCGGAGAAAGCCATATTCCCTACAAGAACGGCAAAAAGTACGAACAAACACAACACTGCTTTTTTCATGGTCAAACCCTCCTTTTTAATTGTAGCTACAATTCAACTGTTTTTTCGATCTGTTCCATGGTGATTACCGGTAAAACTATCTTCCCTTTGCCCAATACAGTGTCCAAAAGTTCCTGGGGTGCGCTTCTGTATTCAAGTCGAACTCGGATGGTCAGTTTCTTAGCTTTTCCTTTCTTAAAAACAATTTCTTCGTTCACCGATTCTAAAGGCGGAATTCGTTTGTCTTTCAAAATTTCACGGGCTTTGTTGATATTCGTAACCGGAACCCCATTACCGTCACCAAAAACCGTGTTGTAAATGATGCTACCCTTTGGAACTACTCCATTCTTGTCCAGTTGACCGCTTGAATAAACAACTTTATTGTTGCCATCCACAATGCGGATATCAAGCCACATCTGCCGTACATCGGTCAGGCCAGTGGGCAGATAATGACCTGCTCCCGAGTTGATGATGGTGATACCCAGTTTGCCCTTGGCTATCCGGGTTGTGTTGAGAGCCAATGTGGCACTGTTCTGAAGCCTTTCAAGCGCCATTTTCCCTTTCTGCTTATCACCGAAAGACGTAGGGATCGTTGTATTGGCACCCACAAAGTAATGGGTAAACACATGGTCTCGGACAGGTCCGTCATCGGATGCTGTTGTTTTGTTGTTCGGCCTTGGAGTTGATGCTGTTGCAGGAATTTTTGGACGCTGAACCATATGGCAGCCCTGACAGGTTATTCGCTTTTTTCCATCGGTTGAATTGTAGGGGCCGTTCTTCCATTCGTCATACGTTGTCTCAAGTTTTGTTCCAAATGAGACATGGGACACGTTATGACATGTGCCGCATACATCGGACTGGGTATGAAACTCCGAAAAAGCACTGTCATGGAAATCCGATTGAGAATCCTTGTAAGGCCCGCGTTTAATTCCAGGATCACTTTCTCCATGGCCTGGATCAAGAACAAGGGCGTTGTTTTCCATTTTCGTTGCACCGGTGGCCGAATGGCAGTAGTCGCATTGAATTCCCTTAGTAGCGACAGGTGCAACCTTGCTTCTGTCATCGGATGTTTTAGTCGGATAGCCCGAAACATAACCCACCGGAGTATGGCATTTCACACAGGCTTCGCCTTCGGCAATTTCCTCCGGGTCGGTTAATCCCTTGAGGAGATAGTTGGAAACAGCCACGTAAATGGGGTCATCGTGGGCAAGGCCATGTATGGAATTTTTCCACTGACCATATATGGCGTTGTGGCAATCGCCGCATGTTTCGGGGGTGATAAAACGATCAATGGAAAAAAGCGGGGAATCGGAAAAAGTATATGGGCTGACCAGGAAAAAAAGAACAAGGGCAGCCCAGAAAAGACGTCGCTGTTGTTTTGATAACATCATCCGGGGTTTCATTTCATCCTTCAAATCAGGTGATCATGGGAACCCCAGAAACACCTTCTAACCAATCGTTGCAGCCAGTTCCTTGCCATAGGTCTGAGCCATTTTCATTCCGCCTTCAATGGCGGCCGATTTCAGCATCAAAGGTCCGTTCACCATGGTCATTCCGTAAATATTCTTCATGGTGTCAAAAATTCGTTCCGCAGCTTCACCACTCCAGCCAAACGAGCCGAAAGCAGCACCTTTCTTGTCAGTAAGGCCAGCTTTTTCAGCCAGAAACAACATGGTTTTCATACTGTTCATCATCTCGCCATGGTAAGTCGACGAACCGAAAACATAGGCGTCATAGCCTGTCAGATCACTCTCTTTTTTGATTTCCGTTGCATCTTTCAGAGTTACATCAATCATGGAAAATCTCAAACCTTCCGCAATGAGTTCTCCAATTTTTCTGGTTTCGCCTGTTCTGGTTGAATACACGATTAAAGCCTTTGGCATGTTTTGTTCTCCTTTTATTATGATTCATGGATTAATTCAATTTGTTTTAACGGATCAGACATTCAATCGAATGCCTATTTGATTTGCCATGGTTTCTTATCAAGAAACATGCCAAATAAATCCCCCGTTGAACAAACAATTCATTCCTGATATACAGGCGATTGCGTGTTGATAAACAATTATTCATTTCTAACGCACTCACGGGAGACTCCCATGAACATCATCAAAGAGACCATCACAAAAGCGCCCTTGTTTGCAGGGCTGCCTGATGAACAAATCGAGGCTGTCTGCCGCATCGTCGTGCGGGAACGGTACACAAAAGGTGATACCGTGTTCGCCGATGGAGACAAAGGCAGAGGGTTTTACATCGTTGAAACAGGCAGTGTGAAGATCTACAAACTGTCGTTTGACGGCAAAGAACAGATTCTTCATATTTTCGGCCCCGGAGAACCCTTTGGAGAAGTTCCTGTTTTCACCGGAAAACCTTTTCCAGCAAATGCCATGGCTATCAAAAATTCAGATCTCCTCTTTCTACCAAGAAAGGACGTGATCGACCTGATTTCCAAAGACCCATCACTTGCCCTGAACATGCTGGCCGTTCTTTCCATGAGACTCCGGCAGTTCACGGTACAGATTGAAAGCCTGTCGCTTAAAGAAGTTCCGGGACGTCTTGCCGCCCATCTGATCTGGCTGGCAGGAGATCAGGACGACCCGACCAAAGTCAGCCTTGATATTTCCAAAGGACAACTGGCCAGTCTTCTTGGAACCATCCCTGAAACACTTTCACGGATTCTGGCCAAAATGGTGGCCCGGAACCTCATTGAGGTGCAGGGCAAGGACATCATAATTCTTGATTTCGACGGATTGAAAGACCTTGCCGAATTCGGAAAACTTGATGTATAGTATGGAAATTTATTGATAATTCCATCCGGCGAGTCAAAAGTGTCTCATCATCAACATCGAGACAAACACGGGCCAGTGGATATACTTCAGACAATACATTAAAAATCATCTTCCGTTCGTTGTTTTATCAGTATGTTACACATCTTTAATTCAGACTGGCATACAATTTGTAACATGCTAACAAAAAAATGTTCATGAATGTCATCAACAAACATTCGTATAATCTTAAAATCGACTATCAAACGAAAGGAAGAAAAAGAAATGAAAAAACATGTATGCACCATCTGCGGTTATATGGTTGAAGGCGAAACTGCTCCGGAAAAATGTCCCCAGTGCCAGGCGCCACAATCGAAATTCAGAACACAGGATCCCGCAGCGGCCATGGCCTGGGCTGACGAACATGTGATCGGCGTAGCCAACGGAGTGGATCCCCAGATCATTGAAGGGTTAAAGATGAACTTCGCAGGTGAATGCACAGAAGTTGGCATGTATCTGGCCATGAGCCGTCAGGCCGACCGTGAAGGTTACCCGGAGATCGCAGAAGCATACAAAAGGATTGCCTTTGAAGAAGCGGAACATGCAGCGAAATTTGCCGAACTTCTCGGAGAAGTGCTCAAAGCCGACACAAAAACGAATCTTCAGATGAGAGTGGATGCGGAACATGGTGCATGTCAAGGGAAAAAAGATCTTGCCACTCGTGCCAAACAGTTGAACTTGGACGCTATTCACGATACGGTGCATGAGATGTGTAAAGATGAAGCACGACACGGCCAGGCTTTCGCTGGTCTTTTGAAACGTTATTTCGTTTAAATTACCCATACAAACCACTCAAAGGAGGACATCACATGGATTGTTACGAATGCCCTTGCGGTTATGTGTACGACCCGGAACTTGGAGATCCTGAAAACGGAGTGCCTGCCGGAACAGAATTTGATGATCTACCAGCAGACTGGATCTGCCCCATCTGTGATGCAGAAAAAGAGTTTTTCGAAAAAGTGGAATAATCAACCAAATTCTACGGGTGGATCACTCCAGTAAAGTTTAGATGCACTCTGTAGGGGCGGGTTCCAAACCCGCCCCCGCAATACTACTGAATGAAACGGAGGACCAACTGCCACCCGCACAACCCTTTCTCTCAAGAAATCAGGAGGAACCATGTACGAATGCAACGTTTGCGGCTATGTGTATGACCCGGAAAACGGAGACCCCGATAATGGAATAGCACCCGGAACAGCGTTTGAAGACCTTCCGGATGACTGGCGCTGCCCTTTGTGCGGCGTGGAAAAAACAGAATTTTTTAAACAATAAAGAAAGAGTTCTATCATGAGACCACTGAAAATAGCTGAAGGCATTTACGATGTGGGTGTCAAGGACTGGAATATCCGCGATTTTCACGGCTACTCCACGTATAACGGCACCACTTACAACTCCTTTCTCATCGTGGACGAAAAAGTCGTCCTCATCGACACGGTGAAAAAAGGGTTCGGAGAAGAACTTCTCAAAAACATTTCAAAAATAATCGACCCGAAAAAAATCGATATCGTTGTGAGCAATCATGCCGAGATGGACCATTCGGGCTGCCTTACTCAGGTGATGGAAGCCATCGGCGAAGACAAACCAGTGTACTGCTCCAAAATGGGTGAAAAAAACCTCAAGGCTCATTTTTCAAAAAAGCTAAACTACCAGGTGGTGAGTAACACCTTCACCCTGCCCATCGGCAAAAGGACGCTTCACTTTCTTGAAACACGGATGCTTCACTGGCCGGACAGCATGTTCACCTACATCCCCGAAGACAAAATCCTGTTTTCAAGCGATGCCTTTGGCCAGCATTTCGCCGGGCACGAAGATTTCGACGATGAGGTGGGCGCATCCATTCTGGATCACGCAAAAAAATATTACGCTAACATCCTTTTGCTCTATGCACCCAAGGTGAAAGCCCTTATCGAGTCTGTGGTGGCCATGAAACTGGACATCAAAACCATCTGCCCCGATCACGGCATCATCTGGCGCAAAGATCCGTCTGTCATCATCAATAAATACATGGAATGGAGCGACCAGAAACCTTCCAAAAAAGCATTGGTGATCTACGACACCATGTGGCACAGCACTGAAAAAATGGCGGAAGCCATCACATCCGGCCTTAATTCAGCCGGTGTTTACGCCATTCCCATGCATGCCCGGAAATGGCATCGAAGCGACATTATGACGGAAATCATGGACGCAGGCCTTGTGGTGATTGGCTCCCCCACTCTGAACAACGGCCTCTTCCCCACCCTTTCCGATGTAATGACCTATATGAAAGGCTTGAAACCCCAGAACAAAAAAGCTGCGGCTTTCGGGTCTTACGGATGGAGCGGTGAAGCGGTGAAACTGATCAACGCAGAATTCGAAGACATGGGATTTTCCCTTGCCCATGAGGGACTCAAAATGCAGTACGTTCCCGATGAAAACCAGCTTGCAACGTGTTTTGACTTCGGGAAACAACTCGCCGAATCGTTATGAGCCAGAAACGTTCAGGAATAAAACTGAAACGGGAATTATCCGATCTTCTGTTGCAGGACGATTTCGGCAAGGTACTGGAAAACCTTCCGGGACTTCCTGCAAAAAAGACCCTCAACGCCCTGATTTCATTTTTATGCCAACTGAACGAGCTTGTGCGCTGGAGATCCATAACAGCCTTGGGCATCATGGTTTCACTGCTTTCGGAAGAAATGCCCGAGGAAGGGCGTATACTTATGCGTCGTTTCATGTGGATGCTCAACGAAGAGTCCGGTGGCATCGGCTGGGGAGTTCCCGAAACCATGGGTGAGATTATTGCACGAAGCCCGGTTCTTGGTACTGAATTCAACAGGATTCTCGTGTCCTATCTGGATGAAAACGGAAATTATCTGGACCATGACCCACTCAGGCAAGGTGCTCTTTGGGGTATTGCCAGAGTTTCGGAAACAAAACCGAAACTCATGATTGACAGTGTGTGTTTTGCCCGTCCATATCTGGATTCTGACAATGCTGTAAACAGAGGACTTGCCTGCATCATCGCCGATTTTCTCAGAGACAAGGACGCTGTTGACCGTTTAAACCATCTGACGATGGACAAAACGGAAATAACTCTATATAAAGAAGGATATTTCAATCGCTGCACCATAAGCGATCTTGCCGGAAAAGCCTTGAACAGACTTTCCTGACTCCTTAAAAGCAGACGCCCCCTATAGAACGGAGAAAGGATTTATGAAAATGACCTGCACCTTACGTCTTTCAGATTTCATGAACGGCCTTGTCCGAAGAAATCCCGGAGAACACGAATTCCATCAGGCTGTCCATGAAGTGGCTAAAGACGTGCTTCCCTTTGTCGAATCAAAATCTATTTATTGCGCAAACAGAATCCTCGAACGCATGACTGAACCGGACCGCATTATCATCTTCAGGGTAAGCTGGGAAGATGACGAAGGGAACATCCGCGCCAACCGGGGTTACAGGGTTCAGTTCAATAACTCCATCGGACCTTACAAAGGTGGTTTGCGTTTCGACAAAGGCCTCAACCTCAGCATTCTGAAATTCCTGGGATTCGAGCAGACATTCAAGAATTCCCTTACCGGCCTTCCTTTAGGTGGTGGCAAAGGGGGTTCCGATTTCAATCCCAAAGGAAAATCGGAACATGAAATCATGCGATTCTGCCAATCATTCATGACGGAACTGGCGCGTCACATCGGCCCGGATACGGATATTCCCGCCGGAGACATCGGGGTGGGTTCCCGTGAAATCAGCTACATGTTCGGCCAGTACAAGCGCCTTTCCAACACTTTCACAGGTACTTTGACAGGCAAAGGTCTGTCTTACGGTGGCAGTATGATACGGACCGAAGCCACGGGATACGGCTGCGTATACATGATGGACAACATATTAAAACAGCACGGCAATGGCCTTGAGTGGAAAACTGCCCTTGTTTCAGGATCGGGTAATGTTGCCCAGTACACTATGGAAAAACTCATCGACTCCGGTGCCAAGATTTTAACCGCTTCAGACAGTTCCGGTTTTGTGTATGATAAAGACGGCATCAACCGGGAAAAGCTGGAATACATCAAGCAGCTTAAAAATCAGCGGCGGGGACGAATTGCCGAATATGCCAAAGAATTCGGCGCGGAATACCACGAAGGCAAAAAACCCTGGAATGTTCCAGCTGACCTGGCCTTTCCCTGCGCCACCCAGAATGAAATCAATCTAAATGACGCCAAAGACCTTGTAAATAATGGCTGTATCGCCGTTGCCGAAGGTGCCAACATGCCGGTGCATCTGGACGGAGTGGAACTCTTTGACGAAGCCGGTATTCTCTTTGCGCCCGCAAAAGCTGCCAATGCCGGTGGTGTTGCCGTCTCAGGACTTGAAATGACACAAAACAGCATGCGCCTTTCCTGGTCACGTGAAGAACTGGATGATCGTTTGAAAAAAATTATGAGACATATTCACGACACATGCGTTGAATACGGAAGGGAAAATTCTAAAATCAATTACAGAAAAGGGGCCAACATCGGCGGATTTATCAAAGTGGCTGATGCGATGGTGGCGTTTGGGAATTGTTAACCAACAATTTTTTATAGGAGAATGATTATGAAAATGGAACAGTACATCAGAGCATTTGCAGGTGGATTTATTCTTGTTACACTTCTTCTTTCCCTTTTTTCCTGCTGGTGGCTTCTTCTCACAGCTTTTGTGGGTGTAAACCTCCTGCAATCGGCATTTACGGGAATCTGCCCCCTTGAAATTATTCTAACCAAGTTTGGAATACCCAAAGAATAACTTTTCACAGCCTGAACGTCAGCAAATGCTTTCGTTCAGGCTGAATACACAAAAACGATTCAAACGGTGAAACCATGAAACCCATCCTCTTATTCATCATTTCTTTTGTGCTTGCTTCGTCAGGCAGTGCCTGGTGTTCTGATCGTTACGATTATGATCGGATCAAGGGAGACTATCCGGCCTATTACTGCCCGGTTTCAGCAGATACGTCATCCAAAGAAAAGGCGTTCTGTATTCTCGACAAGACCCTTTCCCTCAAACTGGCACTGGACATGGCCCTAAAAAACAACCCGGACACCCAGGTGGCTGAAGCCAGAATCAGACAGAGCGAAGCCATGTTGAAACGGGCAAACGCCGCGTTCATGCCGGTGGTGAATGTATACACCGAATACACACGTGGTGATTTTCCCTCCGGCTATCTGTTTAAAACCATTGATCAAAGGCTGTTCGAGAACGGCACCAATTTCAATGATCCCGGTATCATCGAAAATTTCGAGACAGGCATCAGCGCCCAGCTCAGCCTGTTTGATGGCGGCAGACACATGATTGGCCGGAACATGGCCAGAGAAGATCTTTCCATGAGTACGTCAGACAGGCTGGCCACACGGAACAGCGTGGCGGCCCAACTGATCAACGCTTGGTACGACAATCTTTCCGCATCGGAATATGTGAAGATTGCCGAAGAATCGGTGGTCTCCGTGAAAAGTCAGCTGGACATCATGACGGTGCGTTTCAAAGGCGGAAGTGCTTTGAGATCAGATATCCTTTCTCTGAACGTCCGTCTGGCCCAGGCTGAAGAAGAAGTCCTTAAAAGCAAAAACCGCCACAAATTGGCAGGTGCAGCTCTTGCCACCATCCTTGGATTTCCCCCTGACCGTGATGTGACCATCGACCCCGCCCCTTTTTCACTGGCCCAGATTCCCGATTCTTATGAAAAAGGCATGGAGCAGGCCATGGTGAAACGGCCTGAACTCACAAAAATCAAATCCATGGTGAAAAAATCACGCATGGCCATGGATATGTCGAAAAGCGCTTATCTTCCAACTGCTGGCCTCATGGGTAAATATTATGTGGACGATCCGTCCATGGATTATGAGACAGACCGGGACAACTGGGCCATCGGCGTCATGGTGAACTGGAACATCTTCAGCGGTTTTTCAGACAAAGCCGGAACAGCCTCAGCTGACGCCGGTTTAAGGGAAGCCCTTTCCTCTGACCGTAAAACCCTTCTCGCCATCAGTTTTGATGTGAAAAACGCTTTTCTCCGGCGTGACGAAGCCACGGCCCGTATGGATGTATCCAGACGAAGCATTCTCATGGCCGAAGAAAACCTCGCTCTGGTGAAAAAACAGTACGAAGGCGGCTCAGCCACCATCACTCGCTATCTCGAAGCAGAACTGGACCGGAACACAGCAAAAATCAGAGCCACCTCAGCTTTCTACGACCATGAAAAAGCTGTGGCCGATATCGCAAGATCCATCGGCATTTTGTCAGAACCGGAACAGATCATAGCCCATGCCCCAGAGGAAAAAAATGAGGAGAAGATCAATGAAAAATAAAGCATCAAGATTCCCATTCATCTTTATTGTAACAGTCGCCCTTATGGTCTCTTGCCTTGTATCCTGCGGTTCAGACAAAGACGGGGCGACTGATACAAACGGCCCGGTCATCAATGTGAAAAACACAGACAAGGCAAAAATCGAAAAAGCCACCCAGTGGTACGATGCCGTGGGAACCATACGCCCCCGAACTGAAACAAGCATCGAATCCCAGGTGCCTGCCCAGATTATCAAGGTGATGATATCACCGGGATCAAAAGTCAAACGGGGTGACACCCTTTTCGTCCTTGACAGCCGCCAGTTTTCATCACGCTTAGGCAGTGCCAAAGAAGGACTCAAAGCAGCCCAGGCAGCCAAAGAACAGGCCAATCAGGGATTGATAGCCGCCAAGGCCAATTTCGCCCAGGCCGAATCTGAATACACCCGAGTGAAAAAATATTTTGAAACCGAAGCCGCTACCCGCCAGCAACTGGAACAGGCCAAAGCCAGTTTTATCACAGCCCAGGCCGCCGTGAAACAGGCCAGGGAAGCCCTTCTGGCCGCCGAAGCCGGTATCAAGCAGGCCGGTGCCGGCATCAATGAGGCCAATATCTCCCAAGGCTATACAGTGATCAAAGCCCCGGACAACGGTCAAGTATTAAGACGCATGGCTGAGCCCGGTGACATGGCCCTTCCTGGTAAACCCCTGGCTGTTATGAGAACAAGTGGGGCCCTCCGCATTGAAGTGTTTGTCCGTGAAGGCCTGATCTCCAAAGTCACACCCGGCATGGAACTGGACGTGGAGATCAAAACCCTGGATACCCAAACAAAAGCCATCGTGAACGAAGTGGTGCCTTACGCAGACCCGAAAACACGGACCTTTCTCGTCAAAGCCCAGCTTCCGGCCATGGAAGGTGCATACCCCGGTATGTACGGCAAACTCAAAATCCCTGTCACGGAAAGTGACGTGATCACCATTCCGGCAAATGCCGTAAAAACCGTGGGGCAGCTTCAGATGGTTCTCGTCCAAGACAAGGAAGGCTGGAAATCACGGTTCATCAAAACCGGCCTTGCCATGGGTGATCGTGTTGAAGTTCTGAGCGGCCTTTCCGGAAATGAAACCGTGGGTTATTGAACATAAGTGAGGACTAACACCAATGAACCAGACTGAAAACCAGCTTGAACAAAAACCGGATGGTTTTATCATCGGTATCGTGAGGAGCTTCCTCAAACCCTCCCTTTCCGTCATGATGATCGTCATATCGCTGCTCCTGGGCCTTGCCGCCATCCTGATCACACCCAGAGAGGAAGAACCCCAGATCGTGGTTCCCATGGCGGATATTTATATCAATGTCCCCGGATCAAGCCCTGAGGAAGTGGAACAATTGGCCGCAGCGCCCCTTGAACGTTTGCTGTGGCAGATCGACGGGGTCGAGTACGTGTACTCCATGTCCAATAGGGATATGGCCGTGGTCACGGTCCGATTTTTCGTTGGTGAAGACAGGGAAAACTCCCTGGTGAAGCTCCGAAATAAAATCGAGATGAACATCGACAAAGTATCTCCGGTGATCAAGGGTTGGGTAGTCAAACCCATCGAAATCGACGATGTTCCCATTGTGACCCTTGCCCTCTACTCGGACAGATACAATGACAACGAGCTGCTGCGCGTGGGCGATGAAGTTCTCGCCCGGCTTTCGGAAGTAAAAAACATTTCGGGAACCACCCTCACCGGCGGAAGGAAACGGGAGATTCAGGTCTCCCTTTCACCCGAACGGATGAACGGACTTGGCGTTTCCCTTCTTGAAGTGTACCAGGCCCTTTCGGCCTCGGATGCGTCCATCACCGCCGGAAGTTTTTCCCAGTTCAACAAAGAATTCAAAGTCATCGGCAACGCCTTTATCTCATCGGCAGATGAAGCCGCGTCCCTGGTGGTTGGAGTTGCAGGAGACAGACCCATTTATCTCCGAGATATTGCCGATATCACCGACGGCCCTGAAGAAGCGTCGACCTACTCGAAAATCAGCTTTTCCGATGCTTACAGAAACGCCCACGGCATGAACAATGCTCCCCGTTCCTGCCCTGCGGTCACCATCGCCCTGTCCAAGAAAAAAGGCACAAATGCCGTGGCCGTTGCTGAAGATGTCCTGAAAAAAATCGAAAGCTTTAAAGGCACCGTGATTCCTGATGATATCCAATACATCGTCACCCGGAACAACGGGGAAACAGCGAAAGAAAAAGTCAACGAACTCCTGAATGCCCTTTTCTTCGCCGTGGTTTCCGTGGTCATTCTCCTTGCCTTCACCTTGGGTTGGAAAGAATCCCTGGTGGTGGCTCTTTCCGTTCCCATCAGCTTTGCACTGGCTCTTTTCGTCAACTATCTGTTCGGTTACACCATCAACCGCGTCACCTTGTTCGCTCTGATTTTATCTCTTGGACTAGTGGTGGACGACCCCATCATGAATGTGGACAACATTCAGCGGAACATCATCAAAGGTGTGCTGAAACCCTTTGAAGCCACACTTTTTGCCGTGAGAGAAGTATTGAATCCCGTGGTGATGTCCACCATTGCCATCGTGGTTTGTTTCATCCCGCTTTTCTTCATCACAGGAATGATGGGGCCATACATGGCACCCATGGCTGCCAACGTCCCTTTAACGATTTTCTTTTCACTGGTTGCCTCCCTGACCGTAATTCCTTGGATGTCCCATCTCTTGTTGAAAAATCTGAAAACCGGCGCGAGCGATGAAGACGCCCACGCTAAAAAGGACGTGAAGGACACAACGATTTCCAGATTCTATAGGAAAGTCCTGGGTTTTTTCTTCGCTTCGTCAAAACACCGCAAAGGGCTGGCCGTCACCATTGTAGGACTTCTTGTAATGTCCATGCTTCTTGGCGTGTTCGGTCTTGTGCCCCTCAAGCTTCTTCCCTTTGATAACAAGAACGAGTTCCAACTGGTGATCGACATGCCCGAAGGAAGCACTCTGGAACAAACGGAAAGCGTGGTCACAAAGTTTGAGGATTACTTGAGGAAAGTTCCTGAAGTCACATCCATGGTGTCGTACACCGGTGTCTCCTCACCCATGGATTTCAACGGCATGGTCAGACACTATTACCTGAGATCCCAGGGAAATCTGGCCGACATTAGGGTTAACCTTCTCCATAAATCTGAGCGTGACATGCAGAGTCACGCCATTGTGCTGCGATTAAGATTCGACCTTCAAGCCATTGCAGAACGTGAAAAAGCGTCCCTTAAAATCGTGGAAGTTCCTCCTGGTCCGCCTGTTCTTTCAACCATCGTGGCGGAAGTTTACGGAAGCCCCCACAACAGCAACAGGGATCTGATCGAAGCCGGAAAAAAAGTAAAACAGGTGATGAGGGACGAACGTTTTGTGGTTGACATCGACAGCACGGATCTGGAAGAAAGGGATCGTGTTGAAGTCTCTGTTGATCGCGAAAAAGCGGCCCTTCACGGTGTAAGAACCCAGGACATCATCATGACCTTGAGGGGTGCTGTGGGAGGTCTCGTCCCGGCCCAGGTTCATCTCCCCGGCGAGCGCAAACAGCTGAACATCAAAGTCATTCTCCCGGTAAGCGAAAGATCCGGCATTGTCCGCCTGAGTCAAATTCCTGTGAAAGGTATGGACGGAAACATGGTGCCTCTGGCCGAACTTACCACTTTCAAAACCGTGGCCGATGACCAGCCCATCTTCCACAAAAATCTTGAAAAAGTCCTGTTCGTCACAGCGGAAATGGCTGGTCGCGCTCCGGCTGAAGCTGTTCTTTCCATGGAATCCAAAATCAAGAAAATGGATCTGGGGGAAGGCATCCGTGTGAACTGGTCCGGCGAAGGAGAATGGGACATCACCATCCGGGTGTTCCGTGACATGGGCATCGCCTTTGCGGCCGCCCTCATCGGCCTTTATCTGATTCTCGTGATCCAGTCCGGTTCGTTAAGTCTGCCGGTTCTGATCATGTTGGCTATTCCTTTAACACTTCTCGGCATCATGCCCGGTTTCTTCCTCCTGAACGTGATATTCGGTGAAACAATCAACGGGTTTAAAAACCCCATTTTCTTCACAGCCACCAGCATGATCGGCATGATCGCACTGGGCGGCATCGTGATCCGAAATTCCCTGTTCCTCATCGAGTTTATTCAGGATTCCATCAAGGAAGGCATGGAATTCAAGGAAGCCCTGTACCAGAGCGGTGCCATGCGCCTCCGGCCCATTCTGCTCACAGCCATCGCCGCAACCATCGGAGCCGTGCCCATCACATTTGACCCGGTGTTCTCCGGCCTTGCCTGGGCCCTGATATTCGGGCTTTTCGCATCAACCTTGTTTACGTTGATTGTTATTCCGGTTGCTTATTATGCCCTGTATGCGGACAAGGCGTGATGATTTGTATATAATGCAATAAGGCATTATAAATGATAATGCATCACATATAGTGCATATATGCTTTTCGATATTGGACAACATATCCGGCAGGCCCGGAAAAAACGAAATCTTTCCCAGGCGCAAATAGCCAAAGCCTTAGGGATGAGCCGGACCACCATCGGACAGATCGAAAACGGAACTGTACAGGACGTGGGCGTACGAAAACTGATCCGTGTACTATAATTTCTGAGGCTTGAGCTGCGCGTCAGAAATGCAGGTGCGCCGCCCACCCTTGAAGAACTCCGTGAAGAGGTGGTGGACTGATGGCAGGTATTTCATCCCTTTCGGTATGGGTTGAGAACAGACGGGCAGGCCTTTTAGAACGCCAGCCAAACCGAAAATATGTATTTGCTTATCACCCGGATACAGAAGACGTATTGCAGACATCGTTAACCATGCCGGTGCGTCTGGAAAGTTGGGTGAGCCGTGAGCTTCACCCTGTTTTTCAGATGAATCTGCCGGAAGGCGCTCTTCGGGAAGCCATACGTCTGGCCATTGCCAAAGTGATTGGCGAAGATGATCTGTCCATCCTGCGTGTCACTGGTGGCAATCAGGTGGGCAGAAACCGATATGCACTTCCAAAGGATGAGACTCCAAAAATTTCTGAAACACCTGAATCTCTGGATGAGCTACTGACCTATCCGGATACCACGGAACTCTTTCATGAACTACAACGACAGCACATATAAAAAAAGATGTACCTGCACTGACCCTTTCCGGCACAAAAAAATGGTGGCCGCGAACATTGCTCGAACGATTTGCTGTATCCCATCTGTCGCTCCCGATTTCCACAGTTTCAAACATTATCGAGAAAACATCCCAATCCGTGTCAGAGACAAGATCATTAATTCCCGGCTATATGAATGATCATCCAGAGTTTGAGGAAATTGGAGGCCGGATGCTTGCTGCGTGGGATGAAGGATTAAATGGGCTGATGAAATAGCACAAAAACAAATACCATACCAATCACCTAAAAGATATGCGATTGCCCCTGCACTCGAAAAGAATAAGGATTGTGCGGTGAAATGTAATCTGCTAATAAATAACCATTATTCAGGGTACGGGACATTCTGATTTCCATCCTTTCTTAACATTGACACTGGCAGTTATCGGGTTTGAAAACGATGAGACATCTTCGGACAGGGTTTTACGTTCTTTCGATTTGCTGCATTTTATCCTGCGGCGTTATCGCATCGGAAATCGCACAAAGCGGCGGAGGCCTCCCCATCCGTGTGGGAATGTACGAAAATCCCCCCAAAGTATTCAGCGAAAGCACCGGACGGATCATCGGCATCTACCCGGACATACTGAATGAAATAGCCCACATAGAGGGATGGGAACTCCGGTTCGTGCGGGGCACGTGGGAGGAATGTCTTTCGAGGCTGAAGGATCATTCGCTGGATATGATGGTGGATGTGGCCTATTCCGGTGAAAGGGCGAAAGACTTTGACTTCAACGACGAAACGGTTTTCGTCAACTGGGGAGCCATTTACACCCGGAAAGGATTTCATGCTGAATCGTTCCCTGATTTGAGAAACAAGCGCATCGCCGTGATGAAAGGCAGTATTCACACCGTCGGTGAACAAGGTATACGGGCTGTGATGAAGCAGTTCGATATCCCCTGTTCTTTCATCGAAGTGGATGACTACAAGACCGTTTTTTCCTTGATAGACCAGGGCAAAGCCGACGCCGGTGTGGTAAACCGGCTGTTTGGGACGCTGAATGAGCAGGATGCCACATCGAAAAATGCCTTAAACCTCATCAGATCTCCCATTATCTTCAATCCCCAGCATTTGAAATTTGCCTTTCCCAAGGCCGGACAGCACAACGCCATGCTCATTCAGCGGATTGACAACCGTCTGAAAGAGATGAAACAAAATCCGAACAGTGTGTTTCATAAGGCCATGATCCATTATTTTTCAGGACTGACTGGAGGACTTGATCTTCCTGAGCCTGCTGCGACGATTCCACATATTTCCCTCACGGCAAAAGAAAAAGCATGGATTGCCGCCCACAGAACGGTAAAAATCGGCATTGACCCAGGCTTTTCACCCTTTGAATTTTTCTCCGAATCAGGACATTACAGCGGCATGGGCGCCGATTATGTGGAACAGATTTCAAATATTCTTGGAATAAAATTTGAGGCAAACAAAAACCTTCCATGGGATCAAGCGGTAAAGCTGGCGGAAAAAGGCGAAATCGACGTGTTGCCATGTGTAGGGATCAGCGACAAACGAAAACAGCACTTTCTTTTTTCCAAATCCTATCTTGTTTTTCCACGTGTTATTATCACCCGTCGCGAATCAGATATAAAATCCGTGGCAGATCTCCAGAACAAATCCGTGGCCGTCCAGATCAAAAGTTCCCATCATGATTTCATCAAGGAACAGACAAAGATCCAGCCCTTACTGTTCGATACGTTCAAAGAAGCCCTCCTCTCCGTATCCAGAGGAGAAAACGACGCGGTGATCGGAAATCTGGCTGTGGCCACTGACGCCATGATGAAGTTCAATCTCACCAACCTCAAGGTCGCTGCCCACACATCTAAAGATGTCGCGCCTTTGTCTTTCGCTGTGAGGAAGGACTGGCCTGTTCTGGTTGGCCTGATCGACAAGGCACTGGACGCCATACCCGATGCGGAGAAAAAAAGAATAGCCCAGGCCTGGGTTCCCGGATATTCATCAGGAACAACCCTGTCCGAATCAGAACCATCCGTGCCTCTCACAAATCAGGAACGCCAGTTTCTTGAAAATCATAAAACACTTCGGGTTGGAATCGACCCGGCTTATCCCCCTTTTGAATGGATTGATTCCCAAGGCAAACACCAGGGTATCAGTGCAGATTTCCTCAAACGTCTGGGCCAGAAACTCGGTGTGATCTTCGACGTTGTCCCTTCCCTCTCCTGGCCCCAGGTACTCGAAGGAGCGAGGGAGAAAACCGTGGATGTGGTGGCTTGCGTGTCAGAAACACCAGACCGAAGGGAGTTCCTGTGGTTCACCGAGTCCTACCTGTCGTTCCCCATCGTCATCATCACCAGAACCGATACTCCTTTTATAAGCGGCCTCAAGGATTTGAACGGCAAAATCGTCTCCGTGGTCAAAGGTTACGCACCACAGCAATCCATGGAAAAACAATATCCGGCCATCAGATTGTCCCTTGTCGATACACCGCTTGCAAGTCTGGAAGAGGTGTCCACCGGATCTTCCTATGCCTGCGTTGAAAATCTGGCAGTGGCCGTCCATCTGATGCAGAAGCACAACATTGGCAATCTGAAGGTGGCTGCCCCGGCAGAAGGCATCGCCAGCACGACGTTTTCCATGGGTATCCGAAAAGACTGGCCTGAACTTGCGTCGATTCTGAACAAAGCCCTTCATTCCATTCCTCCTGATGAGCAAAGCACCATTTCAGGAAAATGGCTGAGCATCCGTTTCGAACATGTGGTGGACTGGCAGCGTGTGGTGCGGATTGTAGGGATGGTTTGCCTCGTATCAGCCGCTGTCTTTTTTATCTTTTTATACTGGAACAGAAAACTGGCCCATGAAATAGCTGTTCGTAAAAAAGTGGAACGGGAACTGATAGACGCCAAAGCCATTGCTGAAAAAGCGAGTCAGGCAAAAAGTATCTTCCTTGCCAACATGAGTCATGAAATTCGAACCCCCATGAACGCCATTCTTGGATATTCCCAGCTGATGCAGGCAGACCCTGATTTAACGCCCATGCAGCGTGACAATGTACAAACCATCATGACCAGCGGAGAGCATCTTCTCCATATTATCAACGACATTCTGGAAATGTCCCGGATTGAAGCGGGAAAACTGGAAACACGCCCTACCCTGTTCGATCTCCACGCCCTTCTTCACGATGTGGAGATGATGGACAGGGTCAGGACAGAAACTAAAGGCATTTCTTTAGAAATATCCGGCATGGAATCCGTCCCCAGGTTTGTATCTGCTGATGAGGGTAAGCTGAGGCAAATCCTGATCAACCTCCTTGGAAACGCCGTGAAGTTCACGGATCAGGGCGGGGTCTGCCTTTCCGTTTCAGCAAGAAGACCTCTTCCGAACGAAGACTCGCTGGCTGATCATGCCTTTGTTCTCCAGTGGTCTGTGAAAGATACCGGTCCAGGAATACCCGAAGCTGATCTAAAAAATATTTTCGACAGCTTTGAACAGAGTGGGAGTGGCCGGGCAAAAGAAGGAACAGGACTGGGACTTGCCATATGTCGTCAGTACCTTCATTTTCTGGGTGGGGATATCTCCGTTGAAAGTAAGCCAGGTGAAGGCAGCGTTTTCAACTTCACCTTTCCTGTGGTTGAAGGCCGGGCTGAAGACCTCCCGAACAATCCTCACATCCCCCGTGTCACCGGCCTCGCCCCTGACCAGGGTTCACGCCGTATCCTTGTGGTGGATGACAAGGAAACAAACAGGGATATTCTTACCCGGATGCTGAAACGGGTAGGTTTTGAAGTCAAAGAAGCGGTGGACGGACAGGAGGGGGTGGATCTTTACAAATCATGGCATCCCCATATGATCATGATGGATATCCGTATGCCCGGCGTGGATGGTGTTACCGCCACCCGCACGATCAAGGAGCTTGAAAATAAATCCGGCCATAGGTTAAAAACCATCATCGTCGCCGTCAGTGCAAGCGCACTTGAAGAAGAGCGGATCAACGTCCTCAAATACGGTGCTGATGATTTCATCCGAAAACCATTCAAGGAAAACATCATTCTCGACGCGATAAAAACCCATCTTGGGGTGAGTTTCCTCTACGAAGGGGAAACAACCCGCGTGCAGGAGCAAAGTGGAATCATGCTATCGCAAGAAAGGCTTCGAACTCTGCCCGAAGAATTCGGAAGCAGAATTCGAAAAGCCATCGAAGGCGGTTACCATGAAGAGCTTCTCTCCCTTATTGAGGAAATTGAAAAGGTTGATCCTGCCATAGGTCAGGCACTAATGAAACTGGCCCAGGAATACGATTACAACTGCCTTCTTTCCCTTTTCAATATCAGAGGTCAGGAGACCACGCCATGAACGAACCCTTAAAATTCGGCACCATCATGGTGGTGGATGACAAACCGTCCAACCTCAAACTTCTGGGCAGTATCCTGAAGGACAAAGGATACCAGGTAAGAATCTTTCCAAGGGGAGACCTGGCTATCAAATCTGCGATCAGCGATCCTCCGGATTTGATTCTGCTGGATGTCACCATGCCAGGCATGGACGGCTACGATGTCTGCCGTCTGCTCAAGGAAAACCCTCACACAAAAGAGCTTCCCGTGGTTTTTATCAGTGCCCTCAGCGAAACAAACGATAAAATAAAAGCCTTCCAGGCAGGAGGTGTGGATTTCATCACCAAACCCTTTCAGGTAGAAGAAGTCCATGCCCGGGTTGAAATCCATCTGACCTTGAAACGGATCAAAGCAGCCCTGGAAGAAAAAAACAGGATCCTTGAACAAGCCTTTGACGAGCTTAAAACAGCCCAGCAGGTTCTGCTCCAATCGGAAAAAATGGCGGCCCTGGGTGTTCTTGTGGCAGGCATTGCCCACGAAATCAACAACCCGGTCAACTTCATCAAATCAAGCACCGTGGGGCTTCAAAAAGATATCAAAGATCTTGAACGGCTTCACCAGGCTTATGAGCAAATCGAACATTCTTGTAATGACAGTGCTTTCACCGCCAGAATAATTAAAACAAAGAAAGAAATCGACTATGATGTTCTGGTCCAGGAAATACCCGAACTGGTATCGAATATCCTGGAAGGCGTCAGACGAACCGAAGAAATCGTAAACAGCCTCAGAAGCTATTCCCGACTTGAAAGTGCGGGCAGTCAGATCATTAACATCCACGACATGATCAACTCATCCCTGTCCATTTTAAAAACCCGATACAAAAACAGAATCGCCATCGTAAAAGAGTTCCAGGGCCTGCCTTCCGTTTCAGGTCATCCGGGAAAACTTATTCAGGTGTTCATCAATATCATCGGTAATGCCATAGATGCGCTGGAACGCATGGACAACGTCAAAGAGCGACGAATAACCATCAAGACAGGCCTATATTCACGGGATGAATCACCCTGGGTGAGGATCGACATCACAGATAACGGACCGGGAATACCCGAAACGTTGCTGTCCCGGATATTCGATCCGTTTTTCACCACCAAAGAGGTGGGCAAAGGCACAGGCCTGGGCCTTTCCATCAGTATCGGTATCGTCAAAGAACACAAGGGAACCATTGAGGTCGAAAACATGAAAGATGGCGGAACGACATTTTCACTTTTATTACCAGCAGCCGAGGAGAACGCATGAACCAGAACGAAGCCACTCCTAAAGCACGCATCCTGTATGTGGATGATGATCAAGAAAACCTTTCCAGCTTCAAGGCGATTTTCCGGAGAGACTACGACGTCTTTCTCGCTTCGACAGCTGAGGAAGGCCTTCAAATTCTCCGAAGCAACCCCATACAGGTTCTGATCACAGACCAGCGCATGCCGGAGATGAACGGAACCGAACTCCTCGAAATTGTTGCTGACGAATTCCCGGACACCCGGAGATTTCTTCTTACAGCGTTCAGCGACTTTCCTCCCCTTGTGGAAGCCATCAACCAGGGTCGACTCCAGGGATACTTTTCCAAACCCATCGACGGAGATTTCATTAAATCCCGTATCGAAGAAGGCTTGAGAAACTACTACCTCGAACATGAAAACAAAGAACTTATTGAAACCATCAAACGTAATGAACGATTTCTCAGTGCCATTTTCGAAAACATCCCTGATATTGTTTTAGTAAAAGACGCAAAGGATTTCAGATATCTCAGAGTCAATCGCTTCGGCGAAGAGCTTCTGGGTTTAAGCCGTGATGACCTCATCAACAAAAAAGCCCATGATTGTTTTCCAGCGTCTGTGGCGGATCTTTTTTCAGATCAGGACAGGCAAGTGCTAAGTCAAAGGAAAGTTCTTGATATCCCGGAAGATCCGGTGGAAACAGCCTCCAGAGGCAGACGACTCTTTCATACGAAAAAAATCCCCATTTTTGATGAAGATGGGAATCCCCAGTACATTCTGGGTGTGTCACGGGATATCACCGAACAGCGTGAGCTTGAAAAAAAAGAAAGAATTCTCGAAGAAAAACTCCGGCATGTCCAGAGAATGAAATCCATCGGGACACTGGCCGGAGGTATTGCCCACGATTTCAACAACATCCTTTCGTCAATCATCGGATTCACCGAGCTTTCCATGATGAATCTGGAACTGGAACTATCACCTCTAAATCACCTTAAGGAGATATACACCGCAGGTAAGCGTGCAAGAGATCTGGTCAAGCAGATTCTCGCCTTTGCACGGCAGTCCGAAGACAAAATCATTCCCGTTCATGTGGATCTCATTGCCAAAGAAGTGGTTCAACTCATCCGTTCAACCACTCCGTCCACTATCGAAATAAAGCATAACATCGAATCTGGCCTGACCGTCATGGGCAGCGCAACCCAGTTTCATCAGATCTTTATGAACCTCTGCACCAATGCGGCCCAGGCCATGGATGATCGTGGAGGCTTACTCGACGTCTCCGTGACAAGAATAATACCTGGTGACATAACGACTTTGGAAGAACATGTGGATGGTTCGCAAGGTTTGATACGGATCAGAGTCTCTGATACGGGCTGTGGAATTTCACCCGACATTCAGGATCTGATCTTCGAACCCTACTTCACCACCAAAGGGCCGTCGGAAGGCACGGGCATGGGGCTTGCCACGGTATACGGGATCGTCAAATCCATAGGCGGATCCATCACTTTCGACAGCAAACCAGGTCAGGGTTCGGTTTTCACGTTGATATTCCCTGCTTGCGAAGAAAAAGCGGAAGAGCCGGACGATAAACAAGAAAAACTACCGGTAGGCTATGAACGGATTCTCATCGTGGATGATGAAACAGCCATTGTGAAGGTCATGGGAGAAACCCTTGAATTCCTGGGGTACAAACCCACCATTCAAACCGACAGCACCAAAGCCCTGGACCTTTTTACATCTGCTCCTGATCAGTTTGACCTGGTGATCACCGACATGACCATGCCAGGTATCACCGGCGATGTGCTCGCTAAAAAAATCATGGAAATTCGACCGGACATTCCCGTGGTTCTCTGTACAGGGTACAGTCGTAAAATGACTGAAGCGCAGGCCAGATCAATGGGTTTGAGGGCGTTTATTTATAAACCTGTTACAATAAAAGATCTGGCGCATAAGTTGCGAGAGATACTTGACAAGACTGAATAAATGGGTGGACAGTAGACTTTGTGGACCAAATGGACATCGTCCACGTTCCATTTAACACATCATCAAAAACTATAACCAATAGTGAAATGAAGATTCCCCGACGCCTCGTTCTCTTTTGGGGCAGTTTTCCAACCGTAGAGAAGCCCCACAGGTCCTATTGGAGTGACATAGCGAAGACCTGTTCCAATGGATGACCGCATACCGGCATCCCCTTCGTCGGTGTTGGTTTTGCTGATCCTTCCTGCATCATAAAAACAGGTGATTTCAAAATTCAATCCCACATCAATCCTGGCTTCAACACTTCCCGCAAAAAATTCCCTTCCGCCCACAGGATCACCTTCTGCATCAAACCGAAGCAGGTTCTCATCAAAACCCCGGACATCCGTTGCGCCTCCCAGGAAAAAAAGCTGACCGTCAGGAATATCAGAATTCACGGCGATGGGTTCGAGATAACCGTACCGGGCTCTAAGAGCCAGAGTCAGAAAGGACAGGGGGGAATAATAGTACCTAGCCTGGGCCTGATATTTTAGAAAATCATCCGGGGCGTCACCTAAGGCATTTGAGAATTGAACAGAAAAAATCGTATAAAGACCTTTTCTTGGCCGGATGAACGAATCGGTGGAATTGTAGCTGATCGAAGGAGTTGTGCCGAACATGTGCCTGCCGTCGTAGGAATTTTCTTCGCTCTGGCTCACCGAATCCGAGTCTTTCTGGTACTGATCTTTGAATTCATAGGAAAATACCAGGGCTGTGGTGATTTTGTTCGAAAATTCGCGACTGAGATTGAGGGACGAACCGTAGGTGACAGTACCGAAATCCGCGTTCAGTTCTTCGATCTTTTCAGAGTAAAGACTTAGCGTTGATGAAATCCGCGTCCCAAGAAACCGGGGTTCGGTCACACCTGTTTCCGTTCTGTATCCGATATCGCTGACTTCCTGAGATATCCAGGCTTCTTTGTTCAGTCCGAAAAGGTTCCGGTCTCCCAGCTTGGCATTAACATACTTGTTCTGAGTCGTATCGTAGCCGATAGCTGCCTGGAAATAATAGGGCTTCTTTTCTTCTACAGACGTCAGGATGTTCACCCGGCTTTCTTTTTCCATCAAACCAAACTCCTTGAAATCCACTGAGTTCAATGCATTGATATCCCTCATGTTCCGCTGGGCTTCAAGATATTTGACCAAGGAAAAGTAATCCCCCTGCTTCATATCCGTATCACGCTTGAAAATATCTTCGTGGGTGATGAAATTACCAAGATAAACAATCTCACCCACCTCCACATAAGGACCTTCGACCACGTCAAAAACAATATCAGCAGCGCTGCGATCATCGTTAAAGCGCACCCTGCTTTTCACTGTTACGTGGGGATAGCCTTTTTCCGATATGGCTTTAGACAGTTTTTTTTCATCGGCTGACAGCTCAACTTCGGAGTAAACCCCGCCCTCTTTCTGGGTAAGAAGTTGAAAAGCATCCTCATGGTTAAGCCCGACAAGCCCTTTAAACCGTACCAGGCTGATAATCGACTGAATACCCTCAGTTACACTGAAAAGAATATGAGCTTTTTTTATCTTTTTTTCCTTGTCTGTTTCCCAGACCACCGATTCCTTGACTCGTACGTGGGCAAATCCTTTTCTTCTGTATACAGCGGCAAGGGCGTCAACATCATCCGACAGGATTTGCGTTACAAAAGCACCGCTGTTGAGTAGACTTGAAGGTCTTGAAAGGACATCCTTTCTCAGTTCTTTTTCTCTCACAGCCTTATTCCCGGAAAAAGCAATACCTGCAACCATCAATCGGTAGCCTTCTTCCACGGTGATGGTGATGTTTCTCTCATCACGCCCGTTATTTTTGACTGTTTCCGATTCCATGTTCACCCAGGCATCGGGAAAACCGGCCTGACGGTATCTTTCCCGAATCGCCTTAAGCCCGCGTTTCAGTGTGATATCTCCCGCATTGCCTCTTCCTGCGAAATCAAAATCCTTATTCAAGGTGTAATCCCAGAACGCATGATTGCCTTTGAATTTGATCTCATAATACGGGCCTTCGTCGATGATGATCCGAACATTAACGCTTTTTTTCTTTTCAACGATTTCCGTTTCAGAGGTGATTTTAACATCGGGATAGCCTCGCAACCTGTAGAATCGCGTAAGGTTACTGATATCTTCGGCCAGTTTTTCCTGGATTAGTCGTCGTCCGTCTCCATAAAAATAGGATGCTTTGTACAGATGCGTCCTTAACTTGAGGCGTATGGAAAAGAACGACCGGTTACCCTCAACTGTGCATTTTCGAATGTAGTAAAACCGGCCTTTGACTATGTTGACATTGACCACCACTCCTTTTTCGGGATCACCAAGGTCGGCGGATACCCGGACATCCGGCTCGGGATAGCCTTCTTTTTTGTAAATATCCCTGATCCGATCTTCCTGATTTTTCAATGTCAAAGGAACGAACGCATCACCCACATAGATACTCATAGCGGTGAGAATCTTTTTTTCCAGCAGAGGAAATGCGCCTTGTATTTTAATGTCACGAATTCTGTAGTATGCGGTGAGTTTGAATGTTAGATGGAAACCCGAAGGTGTTTCCACAGGGTCAGCAACATCAATGGCCCGGAATAGATGTGTCCTTTTTAGAGCATCCAGAGAGTTCTCAAATTTCACAGTTGAAAACGGTTCCTGCTTTTTGAGGCTGATCAGGCCTCGGGCAAGATCCTGTAAATCTCTGGTTTTAGCCCCACCATCTTCAACCAGGACGTCGATGCGGGATACCAACTCATCAGCCGCTGTAACGGACTCCGGCTTCTGTTCTGCCTGGCACGGCAAATAAAATAAAGTCAGAGCAAGAACCGAAATGATGAAGAATTTTATTAATAAACTCATCGTTACCTTATTACCTGAATTCTATCCTGTAAATCAGTTCAGCACCGTATTTGTTTTCCGTGTCCTGAAAGGCGTTCATCAACATATTTTCGAAAAACCTGTATTCCGAGTCAGCCCGATGAATCGTCACCCCGCCCGTGGTCTCAACACCGTACTTCAATGTCAACCTCTCGGACAATTCCTTTCCCAGTGTAACCTTGACTCCGTTTTCAATGGTTTCATTCGTCGTTCCATCGCCGCTGGTCGAACCATTTGTCGTCGTTGTATTTGTTGTGGTAATGTATTCCACCTCCACCGTATCAATCCCGGTGGCGTCCTTGATGTTTTTTTCAAGATTACCGCTTACGATTCCTGCTAGCAATTTTGCAGCCGACTGTGTTTTATCTCCGTTGCCTTCGAGAATCTCTTCCGTTGTTTTTCCGAGAACGAGCAGGGAGAGAATGTCTGCGTCTTCATACAATGGCGCGACGCCTTCTTTTATTGACCCGGATGTCATAGAAAACTTAAGGTTTTCAGGAGTGCCTGAAATCAGGAGATAAATGATCCAATTACGAATTTCCGTCTGACATTGAACATCTATTAAGGGTTCAATAATGTAGGGATTGATAAAATCTACACGCCCTTTTGTCACGTCGAAAACCTTGCCCTGATAAGTAATAATACCTTTGTTGTCCACATCCACTTCAGCCCGACCGCTTAACCGGGGGTTATTAAGTGTTCCAAGAATTTTCAGGTCAGGTTTTAATGGCAGGTAAGCGATATTGTTATCCACCTCAAAGGGATTTTTGTGGGTCACACTCAGGTTAAGGCCCATGGATCTCAGATAGGGTTCGGTGAAGCGTTTGACCTTCGGTCCCGCCGTTCGGTTTTTTTTGACCACATTGACAAGGTCAAGGGAAACGTCCTTGTAATATTTACCGTAAAGAATGACAAGGTTTCCCTCAATAAGGGAATCATCCGGCGTACCCTTGACGGTGATTTTCGTATTCATCGTGACGTCCAGCATATCAGGCACGGTAATGGGCAGCGCTTCTCCCAAGACGTTCAAGGACAGATAAGCGGGTTTGAACTTGTCCAGAGTCAATCCACCGCTGATGCTGAAGTTGCCCGAATCCAGTTTCCCTTTAATAGTTTCTATGGTTATGTTCTGCGACTTCACTTTGACATGGCCATTCACATCATGAATGTTCTGCATCAACTCGGGGATCATAAACGCGGCAGCCCGGATATCCACATCAGCCCGGATATCCGGTTTATCAAATGTCCCTCCAATCCGGCCGTCCAAATAAACATCCCCGCTGGCCCCGCTCAATTCATCACTGAACAGATCCACCACAGTGAGAGGAATGGCTCCTTTCACGTAAAGATCCAGGTCTCCGTCTTTTGATCCGTCTCCGCCAAGAACAAGATAGCCTTTATCAAGAAGGACGAGCCGCGATTCCTGTATATGAAATCGTTTTTTCGCATAGGCGATATCAAGGGCGTTGTTTCTGACAAGGGTCATGGTTCTATCTTTAACAAGAAGATCCGTAATCACGGCGCTGGCCTTCATGTCATCCAGTTTGTCAAGATTCCCCGATGATTTCAACTCGCCCGTAATCTCTCCTTGCATGCCATCCATACCGGCCATTCGGAAGAACGGTTCGATGGCCGTATCATTGAAAAGGACCTTTGCATTAAAATCAAGCGTATCAATATCCAGGTCGGCGTCGATGTCAGCCATGGCCTTACCGTTCACAGAGAGCATTCCGTCATTCAAACTGACGTCAAGATCTGCATCGTCAAAGGCTTCATTGTTCACTTTCACATCAAGAACAGCCACCTTTCCATTGAACTCCGGCTGATCAAATTTCCCCTGACCTTCAAGATCCACAGCGATCTTTCCCTCACAGATATTCTGCTTGCCCAGTACATCAACATGGTTGATGGAAACACCTTCTGTTTTCAAAGCAAGATCGTAATTCTCATTCACAATGGAAACCCTGCCGGAGGCTTCAAGGGTTTCACCATCCTTCACATCAGCTGAAAACCGTTCGATAACGATATTTTCCCCTTCAAGACGGGCAACACCTTTTATTCGTTCGAAAGACTGCTTCACCAGATCAATGGATTTCCCTTCAAGTTCCACATAACCGTGGGGACGTGTCAATGGCCCTCGGGCCTTGCCGCTCACAGAGAGTAACCCTTTCACCGGAGGATAAAATTCCTCGATCCGCACATTCTTTCCATCCACGATGTAATCGCAGAAAGGGTCATCAAAAAAGCTGTCTGTCCTCATATCATAAACAAGAGCTGACCCTTTAAGATTGATGACCGATTGTTTGTTGACAAGTGTGAGATCATTAATGTTAACCCGCCCTTTCCCGTATTGGGCATCGGTTTCCAGAGCACCCAGAGTGTATTGATCCCAGGCAAGATTACGGCCCTTCAACTTAAGATCACCCACGGGGTCATCCACAACCCCTCGAAGAATCAGATTGCCCTCACACACACCCTTGAGTCTCGTTTCGTCCAGCACATACCCTGCGTCAAGGTCCCGAAACGTCACATCAAGATCCATGGCGTTTCTGCCATCAAAAACGCCAATATCACCCTTGGCAGCTATGATTGCTTTCGGATGATTCAACGTTGCACGTTCAATAGAAAAAACACCTGAAGTCTGGAGAAAACCATCTACTGTTGCCTGACCACATGCAACGCCATCCCATACAAGATCTCGTCCCAGACTGCGGATCTTACCTGAAAAAACGTCCAATGTTCCCTTCAATGAAGATTCCAGATCCAGCCTGCCTTTGAAATCGCCGTATGGCTGAATGAACGTGGACCGTGAAAGATCATCAGAACGCAAAGTGATATCCGCCGCCCATGCATCAGTATCCGTTCGATACAACCCTTTGAGACTGGCCAGGCTTTTCGCGTCTTCCAGTTCAAACTGTTTCACTGAAAGTTTTGAATGGTCCATTGAAGCTGCGGTCGCAAGGCGATATGTTTCTGGCAGCTGGCCATCAAAAAAGCAGAAGCCGTCCGCAGTGGCTGAAATATCCGATTTCGCCACCATGGATTCAAAAAAGAACCCTTTCCCTTTGAAACTAAGGCTGGAACGGACCCTGCCTTTCATGAATTCAGGAATGCCCGGAACAAGATAAGGTTTTGTCCAGACCTGATCTGCTTTTAAATCGTAGGCAAATTCAGGTTCAATAAAATCCGAGGTGAAAAAACCTTCTTTAAATGCTTTATTGAAATAAACGAATCCTTTGATGGTTCCTGTTCCACCCGGAGCGTTGACGAAAAGACGGCGAATATCAATCACACGACCGCTGAGTGTTGCAGAAAGATCCAGATCCCCCACCACAGACCCCAGAACCTTGCCGCCGTCACAATGAAGAACAGCGTCGATATCCGGGTCGTCCCAGTGGCCTTTCACGGTTCCGCCGCCTGTCACTCTTCCTGTCAATTCGCATTCCACATCAAAAACCTTGTCAATGCCCTCAAGAGACGCATCAAGGGTAACGTCAAGATCGTAACGGGGACCTGTCCATAAATCCGTAATTGACCCTTTGATATCGCAGATTCCCATATCCGAATCAAGGTGGAGGGTTAATTTTGAAAGCACATCACGCTTCAGAACCCCCTCCACCGCGAGATTTTCAATATGAGAGTTCATGTCGACGATATGGATGTCGCATGGCCCCAGTTCCAGCCTGACAAGTCCGGATCGTCTGTTGATGTTGCCCTTAGACGCCTTGAGGGATAGGCCTTTCACAAAAACTTCTTCATCCGGCTCGTCGGGAGCGTCAATGTCCTTGTAATGTAAAACACCCTGGTTCAATTCAAGGGTTCCGAAGGTCACATCCATAGGAAGTTCAAATGGGCCTTCCGATTCGTCGGCACCTTTTGGCGGATATTTTGAAAAGGCACTGATGATATTGAGGTTACCGTCTGTGTCTGTTTCCAGATACACATCCGGGTCATCCAGTTCCAGTGTGTTCAGATGAACTTTTCTTGCAATGAGGGCCAGCCAGGACAGGTTCAGATACACTCGTTTTGCCTTGACAAGGGCCTTTCCCTCCGGGTCGTCAAGTCTGAAATTCACAGCCTCAACCGCCCCCCGGAACAAGGACAAATCCAGAGTTTCATAGGAAATTCGCCCCGGAATATGCCCGTTCACGTAGGCTTCCACAGCATTTTTAAATCTGTCCGTACGCAAGGCAAAGGAAGCGCAAAGGATCAGAGCGAACATCATCAACCCGAAACCCACAAACCAGCCCGCAGCTTTTTTTATGAACCGTGCCAGCATAGAAAACCTATATCAAACCTTGCGTTCGTGACGACACGCTCATAAATCCGAGGACAACAGTCCTGGTTTACGGGTTATATTCAATCTCTTTGATCCATAACAAAGACCCACACAAACATTATCCTCACCAGGCCTGATTCATGAGATTCTCAATACTGGTAATATGCCTGCATGTATCACAACAGCGGGTATTTCTCCAGATTATAATAAGCGGACTGCCGAATACACGGCATTAAAATTCCGTCACTGGTGTTAATGGAACCTCGGGATATATCTGCCCATGACAGGGAGGCATGGAATTGTAGACCCAGTCAATATCCAGAACACCCAGAGAGACAAGGCGGCTGGTGCGATATCCGGCAAAAATCCCCCGGACAAGAACATCTTCCATGGACATGGTGAGGCCGAAAACAGCCATGGGTGTTCCTGCGGGAATGGATTTCAGTTCGTTTTGATAAGCTCCCGGATGAAATACAAGACGACGGCTGTCGGCAGCCTGGCACTGAATCACCGGTATCAGAACAGGAAAACCATCCGGGTTGACATAAGCAAGAAATTTCAGAGCGTCCAACCTGTTGAAAATGGTTTGACCCAACGGTTTAAGAACCGGCTCTGAATTTCCGGTCCCTGCGCCTCCTCTTGCTATCCGTGTCATCAATGTGCTTTTGATGATTCCAGACAGAGGCAGAGTTCCGGGCCCTGTAAATTCCACCAGATCCAGATAATGCACTGTATTGATTCCGAAGTATGAGTTGTACCGGAACGTGGGCAGATCGTTATAAGAGTCGAATTCCGGGCCGTTCTGCCGGAGATGTGTCCAAACAGCCCTGCCCCTCCACATCCGCCTGTCCATGGTCATGATAAGAAAACCGATCCGGGGTCTTTCCTGAATGTAAGTCTTGCTTCTGCCCTTACAAAATTCGCCGAGTGTCAGTTGCTCCGGGCCTGAGGCACGCATGGATGTGATCAGGGTAATGTGGGGAAGCCCCTCCGGATTCACCGATGCCACCAGTGCGATTTTTTCGGCAGGCATAAAAGCCTCAATATCAGCCGGTTCAAAATGGTTTTTAACGTCCATAAGTCTCCTTTTTAATTCCCGCCATAGTAATTGCCATACATAATTTTGATTGATTTATCATCATGTCCCTGGCATGCGTGTTACGCCGCTCCAGCTTACAATATCCGGGTCAACGCCGGATTGGCGGGCCGTTTCGGCAAGGAACTCCATAGCCTCAGCCGTTAATAGAGGCGCATCGTTGTACATCCAGGTGCGGCCCAGACGGTCATATTTGTTTCTGCAAAGGTTGTTGAACGCGCAAAGTTCCCATCGGGCGACCTGACCATGGCAGGCCGATGCGAGAAAAGACCCGATGGCCCTGATATTTTCCATGGTATCCGTTGCGCCGGGAATAACCGGGGTACGGATCCAGAGTGCTGTTTTATGACCGTTGCTGCGAACGTATTCAGCCACATGCTTCAGATTTTCCAGTATCTGTTCATTGGGGCTTCCGGTCAGTTCCTTGTGTTTGAGGGAGTCCATGATTTTCAGGTCAAAGAGAACCAGATTGCTGAAAGGGAGCAACGCCCTCAAAGCCCCATTATCGCAAAGCCCACAGGTGTCAAGGGCCGTATGGACGGAGGCTGATTGAAGACCCATGAGAAATTTGGCGGCAAAGGTTTTCTGAAGTGTCGGTTCTCCACCGGAAAGGGTCACCCCGCCTTTCGATGTTTCGAAAAAGACCCGGTCTTTCAACACTTCCCTGATCAGATCTTCCGACGACCATGGACGCCCAAGAAGCTCCATGGCCATGGCCGGACATGCTTCAGCGCAACTTCCGCAACCAAGGCACTTTTCCCGATTGATTTGAATATTTCCAGCCTCATCCGATAGGGCCATTTCAGGGCATGCCGGAATGCAGGAACGGCAGCCGATGCATCGGCTCTCGACCCAGTGGACCTGTGGCCTGGCTGAAATACTCTCCGGATTATGGCACCATGCGCACCGCAAGGGACAACCCTTTAAAAAAACCGTACTGCGAATACCCGGACCGTCCTCAGTGGACATGCGCTGAATTTCCAGCACCAGGCCCTTTGACGGTTTTGACAGTTTTGACGATAAGGATTCGATTGTCTGCTGCACCATGTTTCAAACTCCTCAGAACCTGTCGTGACTCAAACGCTGTATGATCTCATTCTGAAGCTCTTTGCCCACGGAATTAAAATAAGCGTTGTATCCTGTGACCCTTACAAGAAGGTGCCTGTAGTTTCCGGGATTCTTCTGGGCATCCTTGAGCATCGCCTGATCAAGCAGGTTGATCTGGAGGGCTGTACCTCCGTTTTCCATATATCCCTTTAGAAATGCCTTGAACTTCTGGCGATGTCCTTCATCTTTGATCAGGGAAGGACTGAATGTCATGGTATGACTGGCCCCATTGGGCAGACAGTTGAAATACCCCTGAAAGTCTCCCTGGCCTGAAGCGTCCCGCCCGCCCAGAGCTTTGCCCACGGAATTGGTGTTAGCCGTTGGCCCGTTGATATCCGCACCGTTGCAGGGGCATATGGCGTTTGAAAGAAACTGGCCTTTCTGCCGTCCGTCAGGACTGGCTGGCAACACATACCCGTCGCTAACCCAATAGTTCCAGCTCAGCATTCCCGGACGATACTGACGGTTCGTTGAGACAGTTCGACATTTCCAGACTTCATCGCACCAGACGGTCATCACCTTCTGGGCCATGGAATCGGCCTCATCATCGTCACGCCCATATTTGGGGGCTTTGTTACGTGCTATAGCCTGAAGTACTTCAAACCCCTGCCAGTTTGAGGTGAGTGCTTTTTTCAATTCAGCCATGCTACATTTTTTCTCATCAAAAACCAGGTATTTGATGGCCAGCAGTGAATCCACTGTTGTGGCGAAGGTGACGCCCTCAAGGGTTGTGTGACTGATCTGTGCCCCGCCCTGAGTGATATCCAGACCCTTTTCAGCGCAGCCCTTAACAAGACAGGAAAGATAGGGCGTGCTGAAAAATTCAGCCCGAACGGCTTCCGAACTTTCGTAAACATCAACGCACTGTCGCACGATATGAGCTGTCTGCCGTTTGTAAGCTTCCCAGAATTCATTCCAGGTTCTGAAACAGGTGGCATCACCGGTTTCCGGTCCGTCCTGGCGGATGGGCTCAGTCTTTCCGGTCATGGGATTGGTGAAAGCAAGAAGATCTTTACCCCCGGTCAGTGCCAGTTCCACCGCCTTGAAAAGATTCAGATTGTTGTCCACCGTTCCTGATCGATCATTGCCAGCCATTGTGTTTTCAAGACAACCCACAGGAGCGTAATCATGGACGTTATCAACCCGGATAAGACGGTTCTCACCGGCCATGACGGACTGACGCATCATACCGGCCATGGAACGTTCATCAAAATTAAGCAGAAAAGGCGCGCCCTGACTTTCGGAAATCATATCAACTACCTTGTCCAGCAGCTGATCAGGTGAAGCCCGGTGAAGTCGTACGTTGGGCTTGGGTTCAAGGATGGGAGACATATCGTCAATGACTTCAAGAAAGGCATAGGTCAGGTCATTGGTCATGTCCCTGCCACCCGCGCCCACGCCGGAAAGGGTGATAAGCTGACCAAAACCTGCGGTAATCCCCTGATTCCCGCTTCGAATCATTGCGTCATATGCGGTGTTGCAGTGAAACCAGAAGCATTTGAGGATTTCCTTGCCGAACTCCCGATCCATTCCTTCGGCCAGTGACCGCTCCCAGAACGGAAGAAGATACTGATCGATCCGGCCAAAGGAAACTCCGGGGCCCGGATAGTTTTCATCACTCATCACCAGCATATGGGTGAGCCAGAGGGATTGAACAGCTTCCCAGAAAGTCCGGGGCGCCTCCCAGGGCACATGATCCAGTTGCCGGGCCATCTTCATGAGTTCTTCCTTGCGTCCCGCATCCTCTGTCCGGCCAGCAGCAGTCCGGCACTGGTCAGCATAGCAGACCGCCAGCTGCCCCGGCATGGCGGCTGCGATCAACATGGCCCTTAGCTGTGCCCCTTTAGAACCTTGTTTGTACTCGTCTGATAAATTGTCGTATCGCCTTGTCAGGTCTTCGTGAATACCCTTCCAGCCCATGGTCATGACTCTGTCATAACCCGGAATCAGATGGCCGCTTGTGGCTCCGGCATTTCCGAACCCATGATCGTGAAACCATTTCATTTTTTTCCGTGCCCCATTTTTCCCGGTGAGCAGATGATCATACCGCTTTTGCTCATCCAAGGTCAGACAGAGGGACGTCTGGATATTGAATCTGCCCCCGGCTATCAGATCCCCGGGCAAAATCTCTTTGGGCACATAACGAACCATGGTTTCCCGGACAAACCAGGCCCTCCGCTCCACGCGGCTCAAGGCCCAGAAGTCCTGAGAAAGTTCAACCGTGCGCGCTGATTGACGAAAGGAACTGCCCATGGTCTGCATCAGCTGATAAGTTTCAGGGACAATATAGTATGTCATTTCATTAAACTGGGTATCCCAAGGCGCCCCTGTTGTCCATGCCGTGAATTCATTGTTCCATGCCCGGTCCGTTCCCTTGAAATAATAATCCCGGAGCCATTGAATGCGCGGAGACAGGTCTTTCGGGGCCTTGATACCGTAGCTTTGCGATGGTGTCTGTTTCATGATCGGTCTCCTTCCTGTACAAGAGCAGCCCTTAGATGCTCTTCGCCATGGGTAAGCATCCGGCGCATGATATCTGCTGCCAGAATTTCATTTTTATTTTCGATTGCCCGAATCAGATCTTCGTGAAAATCTATAACCAAAGGAACCACCTGATGATCCTGATAGAAAATCCCTGATAAATGAATGTAAACCGTTTTGAAGGAATTGAGAAACATGGGGTAGGTCAGATTAGCCGAAGCCATGGCGATCTGATGGTGATACTCAAAGTCCAGCCGGGTGAGACGTGCATCATCCATGGGATCTGCGTTATTTATTCTAAGGTGGATTTCCCTCAACTCATTGATTTGTTCATCCGTTCGATGGTCGGCTGCAAGCCTTGCCGTTTCGGTTTCAAAAAGAAGGCGCATGGCCAGAAGGCTGTCCAGCAGCTGTGGTGATAGCTTGCCACCCCGGTAATTCAGCAATGATGTCAACAGTGCGAGAGAACCATGGGTCCGAAAATCATTGACCACGGCTCCCACCCTGGGAATAAGAGAGATAAGACCTTTGGCAGCCAGATCCACCAGGGCATCATGCACCACAGGCCTGCTGACTCCCAGTTGCCGGGCAAGATCCCTCTCTGGCGGCAGTTTCTGTTTCACGCCGATCTGCCCGGACAGAATCAGCGCTTCAAGCTGATCAACGCATCCGTCTTTCAATCTGTCAATTTTCAGGGGTTTTAAAACATCAAGCATGCGATATTCTCCTTTGGCTGGTGGTCTGACCAAGAAATTAGCAGACAGGCAAGTCCTTTGTCAAAACCTTTTTCCCCAATATTTATACCTGAAGTTGAATCACGTTTTATATAGAACAGCTGTCACGCGAAAATCGAAGAAGACGCCATGTTTGTGCAGTCCAAAGCATTACCCCTGCAATAAAACGGGCGGATTAAAAACCCGCCCGATAACGATACAAGGGAAAATCAATCAAACGCCATTTCCGTTTTCCATTCTTTCCACACATTGCCAACAAGGGCCGGGCCGGGTATCAGGGTTTTCTTACCCGGTCTCCATCCTGACGGTGTGGCCTGACTTCCTTTGGATTCTCGCACAAGCTGGAATGCCTGGATCTGACGCATGGTTTCAAGGATGTTTCTTCCAACCGGAGGAGTCAGAACTTCATAACCCTGAATCACCCCGTCGGGATCAATGATGAATCGGCCACGTGTTTCAACGCCCGCATCTTCATCGTAAACGTTATAGACTTTTCCCACCCGTCCGCCGCCATCTGAAAGCATGGGGAAAGGAACGCCGCCTTCAACCATCTTAGCCAGTTCATGATCATTCCACATTTTGTGGACAAACATACTGTCGATGCTCATTGAAAGAACTTCAACTCCAAGCTTCTGATATTCAGGGTATTTTTCAGCAACTGCTGAAATTTCAGTCGCTCAGACGAAGGTGAAATCGCCAGGATAAAAGCAGAGAAGAACCCATTTTCCAAGGTAATCAGACAGTTTCACATTGACGAATCTACCGTTCAAATAACCCGGAGCGCTGAAGTCCGGGGCTTTTTTTCCAACTTGAATCATGGGAACGACCTCCTTTTTTTCAATAATGTTCTCTTGTGACTGTTCAGAAACTTCTTCTCCCACCGGACCGCCCGTGGGCCGAGCGCATCCAGGGTTCAATTCTTCAGCCATAGGCCCTCCTTTCAAAATGTTTTTGATGTTGCGGTTAATGTGATTTGAATAGAATAAGCGTGTGTTTCACGAATCAGGGACATGATCGATAATTCAAATGATTTTACAGTATATCATCTGAAAAACAAATATATATTTGACAATGCTTTCAGCGTATCACATTTGCCTCATGCAGCCTGCACCGCACCGCAGGTCTTTATCACCTGGCTAACCGTACTTAAGCTGAAGCTCGACAACATATGAACTGGTTTGTTGTGTTTTTTCCCAAGATTCTTCACCATGGCGCAAGCCGCGTGACTGTTGCAGTTCACGGGACAGAGAACGATATCCGAACGTTTCAGACGGTTCTCCAGGGTTTTGCCCCCGCCTTTCATATGACCTGCATGGTATTCGAAAATACCACCGCTGCGCTCAATGACTTGCCTGTAAAGGGCTTCCATGCGTTCGATACCGCCTACGATAAGCACTCGTTTGCTGCACAGATCAAAAGCCGGACAGTCTTCTTCGCAACGGTTCAGCGATGAAAAACTATTCATGGTTTGTTCCGCTTCTTTTCTGAATCGCCATTCGGCCTGCTTCCACTCCTCTCGTTCATCTGACAAATTCGTCAGTTGCATAATCAGGGACGATAGTTTCTGCTCCTTAAATTTAAGGGTTTCGGCTTGATCAATGACAATCTGGTTAAGCCTTTTATTTTCAAGTTCCAGTTCGGAAATCCGACAAACTCTATCATGACCGGGCTGTTCGAATGACGTGCGATTCAATCCGGTTTCCCCAGATCGCATGGGTTTTTTCGCTTGATCAAGCAACCGTTTAAGCGATTCGTTTTCCTTGACAAGCGTTCGCCTTGAAACGAGAAGGTCTTTTATTTTCGTTTCCTGCTCTTTGGTCCGTTCGTCTGCCCTCGTCACTTGTTTTGTCATTCTGGCAAAGGATTCAGCCTGGTTGTGCATGACCATGTGGATGGCTCCAAAGATGTCTTTTCGTGACGATTCGTCTAAATCGCGTCTGGTCACAGCAGCCCAGAGCTCAGCCAAATAATCACCGGAGTCAAAGGCTGTTTTCCAACAGCGCATGAAATCAGTTTCTGACAGCCCGTATAGTTCGGAGGCTTTTCGTCCGAATTTTCGATGAAGCAACCGGTTCACCCGCTGAGACAGGCGGTTGTCGGATTCCGCTCCAGCCACCAGAATTTCGTGGATTTCATAAGGTGTTTTGTCTTTGAACATAATTCCGCTTTTTTTAAGCAGTTGCTTCTGCTCAGCATGATCAAGACATATGCCCACCACAGGGCACCTGAAAACATGGTCAATTTCCCATAGTTTGAACGGAACAGCTTCCGTCTGCGCTTCAACCGACAGGGAAAAATCCGGCAGACTCTTCATGGTTTTGGTCGACAACATCTGGTCACTCGTCATCCCCTTGATTTCATGAACTGCGTTATGCTGATCATTTCCTTGCGAAACATTGTGTAACATGCACATGATATTTTCTCCTTGTTTGCTTGCTTGCTTGATTGATTGCGTCGAAAAAAAAGGCGTAACCCGATCCTTATAGTGATCGTATGTTACGCCTTCACTTTTTTCGGAAACTAAAAGTCCGAAAACCGTAAGACATCCCTATTTTTTCATCTCGTCACTTGCTATCTATAAGAACCTGGGTCAGCCTTTTTCTCAAAGATTCAAGTTGTTTAGACTTGAACGATTTCCGGCTCTCGTCAAGCACGTCAATGGCCTCTTTGATGGCTTCTTTCAACTGGACTTCCCGGTACTTCCATGGGCAGCCTTCCATAAGAGTCTTAAGATTCCGTTGGTCCACATCCTTTCCAAGCATGGAAGCGATAAGGCATGTGTGCATATCAATTCCCTGCTGCAATTCCTGAACACTTTTATTCAATGCGGTTACAAACTCGTCTTTAATGATCCCGTTCAAAATAGCTACTCCTAATTTAATTCGAATGTTCTAACTCTATGGTTCTAAAAAAGCCGTCTTGTCCATGGACAAGACGGCATAGGATCGATTCCCATAACTCAGTCAACTTTGATATCAGGTTTTCACGGTATCAGCCTTCTGCTGATCAAGCCAGCATGGAAATTTTTCGGAGCAGATATCGCATTTATCAGCATCAAGACCCACTTTGCGGAATTCTTCAAACGAGTTCAACCAGCTCTCTCCAGTCCTCGGGCAGGTTTGGATAAATTCCATAAAGTCCGTAAGACTTTTCAATGTGGTTTCGCTGAGAGTATGCTCCATTTTACAAGCTTCTCCGTCGGCAGTGGGGCCGTCGATCTTCAGGATGTCGGTGAGAAATCTGAATAGAATGCCATGCCTGCGGCGCATCTCTCTTCCAACGCCTGCCCCTTCTTCTGTCAACCTGACGTACTCATGTTTTTCATAGTCCACAAGATGCCTGTCATTAAGAGCACGAAGCATACTGGTAACCGTGGGCATCTTCACATCCATGCGACTTGCGATGTCCTTGACCCGAACAACCTTTTTTTCGGCGTCCAGATCGTAAATCACCTCAAGATAATCCTCCATTGTTGAAGTCAGAGGTTTTTCTTCGTTTTTCCCTGCGGCTGTAACGCCCATGGTTTAACCACCTGTCATTTGTGTTTTAGATAATTCAAATTTAATTAGATTATCCTAATATAAAATCCCCACATCGGTGTCAAGACAATTTCCTATAAAAAGTCAGCGTCATTTAATCTTTTCAAAATATTCCCGGGTTATTTTCGTGATAACAGGAGTCAGCAGGAGAAGAGCGACAAGATTGGGCAGAGCCATCAATCCGTTGAATATGTCCGCCAGCGTCCAGGCCATTTCAAGCTTCATTGTAGCCCCTATGATGACAAAAAACACAAAAACCACTCTGTAGGGAAAAACTGCCTTTTCACCGAACAGGTATTCCATGGATTTCTCACCATAATAGCACCATCCCAGTATTGTCGAATAGGCGAAAAGAATGATGCCTATGGTCACAATCAATGCCCCGCCGGGGATTGCGGACTGAAATGCCATGGTTGTCATTTCCGCCCCTGTTTTGCCTGAATCCCAGGCACCTGTTACAATAAGGACAAGCCCGGTCATGGAGCATACTACAATGGTGTCTATGAAGGTCTGGGTCATGGATACAAGCGCCTGGGTTGCCGGATGCTTTGTTTTTGCAGCCGCCGCAGCTATCGGAGCGCTTCCAAGTCCTGATTCGTTTGAAAAAACACCCCGTGCAATTCCCATTCGTGCCGCAAGCATAACAGAAGAACCGAGAAATCCTCCTGACGCCGCAGTCGGATTAAATGCCTGCCTGAATATGAGTGCGAAGGCTTCAGGAAGTTTGTCGATGAAAATGATGAGTATGGCGATTGAGCCTGCAACATAGAAAACGATCATCACAGGAACAAGAACCGATGTCACCCTGCCTATGCTTTTTATTCCGCCAAGTATGACAAGAGCGGTAAAAAACATGATGACAAGCCCCGTTGCCCACGTTGGCACGTTGAATGTCGCCTTGACAGCCTCTGCCACTGAGTTTGACTGAACCATGTTGCCGATTCCGAAGGCGGCTACAGATGCGAATACTGCAAAGAGAGTCCCCATCCATTTCCAACCGAGACCATTTTTTATATAGTACATCGGGCCGCCGCACATATTTCCGTTTTTGTCCTTTTCCCTGTAATGAACGGCAAGAACGGCCTCAGCGTATTTTGTCGCCATGCCCACAAAGCCCGTAACCCACATCCAGAACATGGCTCCTGGCCCTCCGACTGCAATTGCTGTGGCGACACCTGCTATGTTTCCCGTACCGACAGTGGCTGAAAGAGCTGTCATAAGGGCCTGAAAATGGGAGATGTCTCCCTCCTCGTCCGTTTCTTCTTTTCTTTTGATGAATGCAAGATAAAGCGAGTGAAAGAGCTGGGTAAACTGAAGCCCTTTAAGTATTAAAGTAAGCCATATACCGGTTCCAACAAGAAGTACAAGCGTTGGCACTCCCCATACATAGCCGTTTATTCCGTTTAGTATTTCGCCAAAATTTTCCAAACAATTACCTCCATGATTAAAACATGTAAATCCTTCGTCCGACGCACTCATCTATTCTTTAAGCAAACATGTTGTCAACCATTTAAGATCATTTGGTTATATTATTACAGTTGTTATAAATACACTGATAAAGAATGTCGTTATTGAGACAGTGAATCCCTAAAACCGCTTTCGTTGAATCTGAACATCGGGAATAACTGGTTCTGTTCCCGTCGTAGCAGTGAACTGGGTTTTATAGCCCCTTGAGTCGTCATAGGTATGAATTGTTTTGGTAACACGGTAGGTCCTGGAATATCGCTGCCCCACACCGATGACCGAAATGGATGTGCCTGTCTGGATATCAGGATTCCCGTCGGTCAGGCCCTTGCATTGGATCGTGTCGTTTTTTGACGTGATCGTGGGGTCGAACTGAAGAAGCTCCGCTCTGTAACTCATCTGAATGAGATTGGTTTTTGCGGGTGGAGCTGATCCTGTTGCGACAAATGTCAGTGTGGATGGTTCGTACTGGTTAAAATGGGGTGTACAGGTGGAAAGAATTCCGTCAAACAGTTTGACCTGCTGGGATTGAGGCCCCATGAATAGGGAAATTTGAACACCGGGGATAAACTGGTCTGATTCACTGTACTTGAACGAGGACAAAGATGTGTCCCAGTTTTTCAGCGTCACTTCCAGTCTGTTCAACCCGCTGTCATAAGCAACCGACACGATGTCCATTGTAAGTTCCGGTTTTGTGGCACCATTCACCGCAATCATGGGGCGCCCCGGCCCTGACAGATTCAAGGCCGATGCCGTATCGAATGCCGTGAGACAAAAAAGGGAAAACACAATGGCCGTGATGAATGTTCTTTTTACCATGATCGACCTCCTGAAGGGTGTTGTACATTATACATTGATTTCCTGAGCCTTTTCTTTAGCATCAGAGAAAAAAGAGTTCAATCATGAGCTGAGATTATTCTATATAGTCTGAAAAGAGGGTTTGGGCCGTATTCCATTAACGGCTGCCCCGGTCAAATCGAATATAAGCCTCGTGATGACACATGTTCAAAGGGGATTTTAGCATGGCTACTTCGGTTCGACTCGCACCTGAAACATGACGGCTCCCCGTCATCGTTTGCAGATCCTTATTTTCCCAGAACTCTGACAAGGGTTTCAAGGTTTTTCTTCATCACCTTTTCGTAGTAGTCAAGGGGGGCGTCATCGGGGCCCGATGCCACAGGATCGAGGAGCGAAACAGGAATACCCGTTTCTGCTGAGATGGTTTTTCCCTCCTTGTCCGGATACTGGGGTTCGGTGAAAATCGCGCCGGGTTTTTCCTTTCTGACCACGGACACCACATGGAGGATGTCGTGGGCGGACATTTCATGCCCGGCATGGGCGGAAATCACGGCCACCACCGAAAGCCCCATGTCCCTGGCCAGATAATCGAAAACCCCGTGCTGGGTTACGATTCGATTGTTTTTCAGGGTTTTTCCCGCTTCACGGAACTGCCGGGCAAGGTCGTTCAATGTTCCGGCATAGGCCTTGGCGTTGTCAACATACTGTCTGGCATGAGCCGGGTCTGCTTTTCCAAGACCGTTGGCGATGTTTCCGGCAATCAGGGCAGCCATGCGAGGACTTGCGAACAGGTGGGGATTGAGCCCGTGATGGTCATGACCGTGATGATCTCCGTGCATATCATGATGATGTTTATCATGGTCCCCGTGATCTTCTTCACCATCGTCCGAATAGGCCATGATTTCTTTGACGCCTTTTGAGCTGTCGATGATTTTTATTCCCGGATTTGTCTTGTGAAATGCTTTGCCCATGAATTCCTCCATTCCCAGCCCGTTCACAACAAACACGTCCGTTTCGGCGATTTTCTTCATGTCCTGCGGCGTCAGTCCGTAATCGTGTGGGCAGCCCATGTTGCCGGGTATCATGAGCTTCACGGATACCCCTGATACGCCTTTGGTCACGTTCCGGGTGATCTGATATATGGGGTATGTGGAGACCAGGACGTGAAGTGGTTTGGTGTTCCTGGACGAGGCATCGGCGAAAAGAGCCTGGGACAAAAGGAAGCATAATACAACAAAATAAACTCTCACGTGTTTCATGGCTTGTTTCTCCTTGGGATTCGATGTTTTCATCAAGATAACATTTTTTCAGCCTGTCCATCGGCATCTTCCCGATTGGGGCAGAAAAAATGTCCTTTGTGTTAATGCAAATGCATTTGCATTTTCAAAATAATAGGAATCGCCGTTTCCAAAGTCAAGCATTATTGCAAATTGATTTGCAATAAATTAGTTGATTCGTTATATCTTAAACTCAAGGCTTTTTTTGAAATCATCAAGGGAGAACGCATGACAAGGCAGACATCACAGCGCAGCGCCATTGAACAGGTCATCCAGGATTCGGACAGACCCATGGGCATCGATGAAATTCTCTCAAAGGGAAAGGAAATCGTGGAATCGCTGAACCAGGCCACGGTTTACAGGAATGTAAAGCTGCTGCTTGACTGTGGAACGGTCCGGCAGATCCTTCATCCAACTCAGGGAACGCTTTACGAAACAGCAGAAAAAGACCATCACCATCACTTTCACTGTCATGGCTGCAACAAGGTTTATGATGTTCCAGGCTGCGCTTTGAAAGAGGACGGCATCGCACCCAAGGGATTCGTAGTTGAAGATCACGAGGTTTTTCTATACGGGAAATGCCCGGAGTGTTCAGGCTAAAGGAGAATCAGATATGATCCACAAGGCGAAAAGTTTCTTTTCATTATTTTCTGAACCGATCAAACGTTATCTTTTCCATTTCTCGGCATTTGCCGGCCTGTTCGCGGGAACAGCCCGCTGCCCTGTCTGTGGACAGACATTATGCCCGGCAGGAACCACTGGCCTGGGCCTCCTGGCAGCGCTGTTCGCCTTTATCACAAGCCGCTTGAACAAAAAACACCGCCACGATCACAAGAGCATTTTTTGGAGGAAAATTGATCAAAGGTCAAAACATAAACCGGCCAGCACCTTGAACGATGATCGACATCCAGCCGATCAAGCGGCTTGAAATCAAAATCGTAACTTTCGGTTCATATTCTCCCGCTGGTCCAATAAACATTATGACACGCATAATGAAAAAAATAATACATTATGACATCACAAATGCATATTTCAGCCCGGAGAAAGAGCAGAACGTAATTTTTATCTATCTGATTTTATTGTATTTAAATGATGTATTGATGACATAAAAATTACACAGTGACAATCAGGATTGCCGTCATACAAACTCACACATACAAAAACCATGAATCAGGAGAGCGAACCGGGAAAAGGGTTCGCTCTCCAAAGCCGCGCTAAAACTCCACAGTCAGCTGGACCGATACCGTATCAACTGTCTGGTAATCACCAGCATAGGAGCTGTTCATGTATTCAAGAGCAAGGCTTGTCTTATTGAACATATCCCAGTTCATCACAGCACCGAACTGGGTTTCGGCGAGAAATTCGCCGTGTTCCGCATCACCGTCATTGGAACCGCCGTAACGGAGAGCCGCATTCAGGTTGTCCATGAACGCATAGCCCACTTCGATGTTCCAGGCTTCGGGGGAGCGATCCGTCGTGTCTGCCGCATCGTAGATTTCTCCGGCTTTGAATTTATCAATGGCTGCCAGATATTCAGCGTTCACTGTCAGTTTGTCCATAAGGGTCGCTGAAACAAAAACGCTCCAGCCAGCCACATACTGGTCAAGATCGTCTTGAACCTGTTCTGAAAAAGCGTCAGTCGATGCAAAGTTTGACGTATATGACGCCCCAAAAGAGATGCCTTCCATGGGAGCAACGGTGACACGTGCCACGTAATTTGAAAGGGTGTCGTCCTCGCCCCGTTCCTCTGTCTTACCGTTATAGATACCCAGATCAAGATTCACTTTTTCATCAAGCAGACGGCAACCCACCACAACCGCGCCTTCGTTTGTTTCACCCAGTTCAAGGGTAAGAGGATCGCTGATGAAACTGCTTTCAAATGTGCCAAAAGGGATGTACAACCGACCTGCCGTAAGACTTGCCGGGCATCCTTCGGGTCCTTTCAGCGTGATATACCCTTCATCAAGAAACACATCATCGTCTTCGTATTTAAAAAGAACGTGGGCATCCACCTGCGGTGCAATGACCGCATCAATGGCCACTTCCACGGCTGACAGGTCCACATCACCCGTTTTTTCATCTTGTCCTGCGGGATCATCAAGGTCTGTGTTGGAATAACCCTCCTCAACCTCAACAGCACCGCTGATTTTGACGTTTTCAAACCACGACGCCTCTTTTTTAAGGTTCATGGATTCTTCAATCTTCTGTATCCGGTCTTCCAGACTTTTTCCTTCGGAAGATGGGGCAGTTTGAACATCTTTACCTGTTTCAAGGCACATGGCAGGGTTAACAACAAAAATACCGGCCAGAAGCAGCCATGCCAACGGGAATAAAACTTTCTTCATGTGATACACATCTCCTTTTCTTGCAATTTAATGTTAAATCAGATTGTTCGGCAACGCGCAGATACAGTCACACCCGCCATTCGTAAATTTCAAGACTTTCCGAACAGGTGCACGCGGAGCAGCCCCTTCCGCAGGTTGTCTGCAATTCGGATTTCATCACCCTGCCCTTGCTGATCCATTGATCAAGCATTCCACGCATGGCGTCCGGCTCTGTGTCAAAATGCACGGCAAGATCATTCAGAGAAGCCTGCCGTCTATCTTTCAGATATTGTTTGATGTCGGAAAGTATCATTATTTTTCATCCTTTTTTTACTCATATTAACACCGCAGCTTTTTTCCCCTCGCCTGCCCGTCAAAATAAAAAAAGGCGTAACACGGTGCGTATAATAAAACGCATCATGTTACGCCTTCACTTTCTTCGCGCTTGTATGCCGAAGACCGTAAGACCATCCTTAGTTAATTAGAAGGATCTATTTAGCCAAGAAAAATCTAATTATACCGATTACCGGTCTTTGTCAATCTTTTTTCATTGAAGCGGAACATCAGTAACTTTTAAGTGAAAATGATGGTATAAATGCCCACAGCAGTCGCTGGGTTTTTTTCTTTGAAATCATCACGCCGAAAGACAGTTTACGCCGCAGAACGCACCTTCGTTCAATTCGATAAATGAACATACCGCTTTGAACCCTGTTGCCAGGGCGATTCCCGATCCACATTTTTCACGTGTCCAGTCCTGGTGGGCCAGAATGGAACCGGCGGCAAACAAACGGTCATGTAAAACAGCACCGTCCTGTCCCAGTGGTCTCTGGAATAAATCGGTCACAAGTCCAGCTTTATTGATTGCATGTCCCCGTTTATCGAAAAAAAGCGGCCTGAACCAACCCTCCCGGTTTTCAGGTTGAACCACAGGAATGTCAAAAATCGGTTCACGTACTTTTTTCCCGTCAGCGACAAGCCCTTTTCCCAGAAATCTCCCGCTGGCAAGGACAACCCCTTGTGCCAGAACGATTTTTTTCATGTAATCCGAAGAAAGGGACACGGTAAACGACCCGTCGTCATTCGCGGAAACAGATTCTATCTGAGCATTCCCAAACCGGATGACTCCTTTTTTTTCCAGTCCCTGCTCAAAAGCTTCTTTCAACCGGACACCAGGCGGGCTTGGAGGAAGGAAGGGAATTTCAAACACGGCTACGCCCAGTTTACGTTCCATATCGCGGATTGCTTCCGTGCTTTTATGAATTCCCAGGATGGGAGGAAGCCCCACCGTTTTTTCGTGTTTTAAATGGGGAAGGATTGCATTGACAAGGATGTTGCGGTTTTGTTCAAGATCCAGGGCCCGTGCAAGGTGTTCGGCGGTTTTTTCACCCTTCTGGCCAAAGGACAAATCAAGGGTTGCTGTGGTTATATCAGGCCATGATTTATTAAGTGTTTCCTTGATTTGAACCGCGCTGAATTCCCTGAAACCTTTAATATCGACAATGAGTGTGGGGCTCTTTTCTTTCAGAGCCGAAACTGCCGAACGCATGGACAGCGGAATCAGATAGGATGTTTTTACCGTGCCGATAGAGGTGATCAGTTCGGAATTTCCCCCTGACGCATCGTCATAAACAAGACCCTCGGACGATAAAAACGTTTTGATTTCGTTGAACGCCTCTTTGATCTCCCGTTTGTTCACCTTTGTATAGGGATGATGCCTGTTCTTCTTTTTCAGATCTTCGATGGCTTCCCACGGATCAGCCACACTGGTTTTCATATGGGCTGGCAAAGCACCCAGAAGGTCAAAAAGTCCGCTGTGAAAAACAAGAGGGTGACTTCTGCCTGTCTGACAGACTGTAAGCCCTCTGTTCGCGGCAAAAAGAGCCGCAGACATTCCGGTGAGTCCCTGGCCGATGATAAAAAGATTGCACGATAAATCCGGTTGTGTATTCATTCTTTTTTCCCTCCGGGGAAAGTATTGATTACCATAAAATAAATGAAATCATTGCTGCTCAAGGTTGAACAGACCGCACTGAAACGTTTCCTGAAGTTCAACCTGGGCCAGTGACGGTCCCATGAGGACGGTCCGTATGCCTTTATATCTGTTTTGAATGAAAGCTTTCATGTGGCGCAGGCCAAAATCGCCCTTCACGAATTTCTTATTGTAAAGATGACCGGTCACCCGGAAAACACAGAAGGCACCCTGGCAAGGCCCTTTGCCCAATCTGCTCCGCTGCCCCAGTGGAACAAGAGAGACCGGCAGCCCCTCATCCATGATTGACTGGGCGATTTCATCAATGATGTCCGTTGAAATCATTTCACATTCGCAAAGAATCAGATCTTTCGGTTCTTTTTTCCTAAACCAGTTCAAAGGAGACGCACCAGGGGTTGTCCACCGGCATTCTGGGGATTCCCGAAGAGGAGTGGTCCTGGTCAGGCATTTTTCGGAAACCCCCAGATGTTCAGAGACAAGATCCGATGTTTTTTCCGCCATCAGACGGCATGTTGTCAGTTTTCCACCGGTAATCGTGATGAAATTTCCAACACCGTCCCGTGCATGATCAATCAGGGTGAAACCACGGGATATCGTCCGGTCGTCATTTTCCCCTGTGAGACCGACAAGAGGTCGTACACCGGCATAGGCTCTGATGAATTTTTCTGTTTTTAACCTTGGAATCAGTATACTGCTTTCTTCGACAATCGTGTCTGTTTCATAAACCGTTGGACAGATATCATCCGGGTTATCGATCCTGCGGGATGTTGTCCCTATGATGGACACGGTGCCTCCCGGTACGATGATGTCCGCATCGCCAGGGGGTCTTAAACGGTTGACAACGCGTTGGGCGATCCGTTGAGCGGTGACGAGTAGAGTCCCCTTGGAATAGGCCATGGGGATGTCTACTCCGATCATGTGTGCGACTTGAGATGCCCAGGCACCGGCGGCATTGACAACCAGATCCGTTTCAATGTCGAAGGTCTCTCTCGTGCGACTGTTTTCAATGGTTGCCGAAACGATCTGGCCTTTTTCCCTATGAAACTCCGTGATCCGGGAATGATAAAAAACCCTTGCACCGTCCTGAATGGCATTTTTAATCATTTCAGGGACAATCCAAAAGGATCAACGGATGCGTCATTGACCCGGTAAGCAGCAATGATGTCCTTAGAGAGTGAGGGCTCAAGTGCTCTGGCATGATCAAGGGTAAGTTCTTCTGCCAGGATATTCGCTTTTGAACAAAAATGTGGGAAATCGGCAATATACTGTTCGTCATCCCCTTTGACAGCAACAAAAAGCCCCCCTGTGTTTTCAATATACCGGGATGCCGTTCGTTTTAATATTTCCGATTCAGACTGGCATTCAGCAGCAGCTTCCAGATCATATGCCACATATCTGGCTCCGCTGTGCAAAAGGCCGTGGTTCGCACCGGAAGCCCCTGCATTCATATCTTTTTTTTCAACGAGGATACCGTGTATCCCCCTCAGCGTCAAATCCCGTAGAACAGAAGCGCCCGTGACGCCCCCACCCACGATCAATACCTGTGTTTTTATTCTTTTTTTCATTGTTTTATTACCATTTGGTTTTCGGTGAGCTGTTACATACATATCAAATAATGATTTTAAAACAACATTATTTTTCTTATATGATCATCTAATATCAAATACGAATCACATTTCTCTCTAAAAACCAAACACAGATGCTTGTTTTAAAATTTGAACCATTAAATAATATCTTATTATATATGTTTGTTAAAAAATATAATCCGGATAAAATAAGCAGCAATCCTAAACGAACATTAATGTTCTAATTCTGTTGCGACCACTCTGATCTTGAAAGAACAACTACCGGATGTTAATAACTAAGGCGTGCGGCTTTAGGATGAATCGAATCCATGATCAGTTTGGGAGCCGTTTGGAAAAAAAATTATCATTTTCCCCCAAAAATGATCTGACGGAGATATGGAAATTATGGTCGACGAAAAATTAAACGACGATGAAAATCTGATGCCCGCGAGGCATATAAGAATCATTGAAACCGTTTCGAGTCAGGGATATATGAGTGTTGATGCTCTTTCCAAGCAGTTTTCCGTCACCCCGCAGACCATCCGCAGGGATATCAAAGCTCTCAGTGACATGGGCTTTCTCCAGAAATTTCATGGGGGAGTCTTCGCGGCATCGAGCGTCCAGAACATCGCCTACCAGACCAGGAAAAGTCTTTACTCGGATGAAAAGATCCGTATTGCAGATAAACTTTCAAGTTTTATTCCGAACAACGCCTCAATTTTCCTGAACATCGGGACTTCGACCGAAGAAGTGGCCCGGTCACTCAAAAAAACAAAAACGGGTCTTCGGGTCATCACAAACAATCTGAACGTAGCCTCCATTCTATCCGATAAAGAAGATTTCCAGGTGATTGTCGCAGGCGGGATTTTGCGAAGCAGGGACATGGGCTTGACCGGCGAAACCACCATCGGTTTTATCCGCCAGTTCAAGGTGGATTTTGGGATTATCGGTGTGAGCGGCATTGATGCTGACGGAACGCTTCTTGATTTTGATTACAATGAAGTCTGGGTTACCCGGGAAATCATTCGAAATTCGAGAAAGGTCTTTCTTGTCACAGATACCAGTAAATTCGGAAGAAACGCCATGGTAAGACTCGGCGATCTTTCTGAAATCGATATCGTTTTCACGGATTCCGAACCCCCGGATGTTTTTAAAAATGCCTTCGAAGCTGCCGAAACCACTCTAGTGGTGGCCTGAATTCCTACGTTGGTTTGTGACATAAATCCAGAAGGCGTCACCAGAATTGCGCTCTGTATAAAATATTGTATAAGATAAACTATGTATATCCTGATGGATTTCGTCGAATATATTGTATATATGTATATACAATATACGTAGGCATAGGAGGTTTTATCATGCAGAAAATACTTGTTGCCTTGCCAGATGGCCTTGCAGACAGAATGAGAATCGTTATTCCGAACAGACATCGCAGCCGGCTCATCGCCGAGCTTCTTGAACAGGAAATCGAAAAACGCGAGAAAGAATTATACAATTGTGCCTGTCAAGTTGAAGCGGATGAAGACCTGAACAGGGAAATGGCGGACTGGGATACAACAACAGGAGACAACATTGAACCTGAAACGTGGTAGTGTTCATTGGGTCAATCTTGATCCGACTCTTGGATCTGAAATAAAAACAATGAGGCCATGTGTGCTTGTGGGCGCAAGCCCCATCAACGAAGCGAGACACACGGTCGTGGTTGTCCCTCTTTCAACAGCCGAAAAAAAATACGCGACAAATAACAGCGCTTATTTGTCGCCAATACTTTACCGAATGGGCTTGCCAAAGTATTGAATTATGGTTATTGTATTCCAATAACTGTAACCAAATAAGAAGTGGGTTCATTATGAAAAATCCCTTTACCATCAAAGTCATCCCCCCTGACGCGCCATTCTGTAACCGTGAAAAGGAACAGAAAGAACTTCTGGCCTATGCGGAGAACAAAACCAATGTGGTTATTTTTTCACCCCGGAGATTTGGCAAGACCTCTTTGGTTAAGCGTGTACAGCATCAGGCAACCCAGAAAGGGATAACTACTATTTATATTGATCTGTTCGGTCTCAGTTCGACGGACGACATCGCGGGCAGGATTGCCCGAAGCATTTACGAAATGCTTTACAAGCATAAAACCGTTTTCAAAAAAACCGTGACCTTGTTTCAAAGTTTTCGCCCGGTGATGCGGCCCACGGCTGACGGAGTTTCAATGTCTGTGGAAGTGATTCCGAGGGACATTTCCGGCATTGATCTTCTTGAAAAAACAATGGAAGATCTTGGTACCTTCATCGCCGGATCAAAAACAATAGTCCATATAGTGTTCGATGAGTTCCAGGAGATAACCGAACTGAAAGATCCCAGGATTGAAGGAATACTACGAAAGCATATCCAAGAGCATCAGGCCGCTTATTTTTTTGTGGGAAGCAGGCGGCGCATTCTGTTGGACATGTTCACCACAAGAAAAAGACCCTTTTTCCAGAGCGCTTTTCTATATAAACTCAATGAGCTTCCGGAAGATGAATTGAAGCGTTTTCTTACAGACAATTTCGATAATGCAGGAATAGAATGTACCGATGACGTCGCCGGGTCATTGGTCAAGGTTGTGGGCAATCATCCTTATTATGCCCAAAAACTATCGTTTACCCTCTGCCAGACCACTCAGAAAAAGATCAGTGCCAAGGATATCAAGGAGGCTCTTCAATCCATGATCCAGGGAGAGGCACCCGTGTTCGAATCCATTATCCTTGGCCTTGCCCCCCAGCAAATCGCCCTTTTGAAGGCCATAGCCAAAGAACCATCACCATCTGTCCTATCTGCGAATTACATGAATAAACATCAACTTAAATCGGTGGGTGGAATTCAGGCGGCATTGAAAAAACTCATGCAACTGGATCTCATTGAAAAAATGGATAACAAAATCTGGATCGTGGTCGACCCTGTATTCGGTAAATGGTTGAACAGCTACTCAGTCATATAAGGGGAAACCATATGATAGTTCCGACAGACTTCATCTACTATGCGGCCATGGGCTTCAGAGATGGCCTCAATGAAACCCTGAAAAGCATCCAGACAAGCCAGTTCATTACATACTGGAAGTATTATATTTTTGAAAAATTTTCAGATATAAAATATACAAAATCAGATGTCTTTAAGAGAAAAAGAAACCTGACCCTTGATTTCCCGATAAACAAAGAATTAACACTCGAACAAATCATTTTCGCGTCACCTCAGATAACACTGGATTACGCAAAAACATCACCCGTTACATTGAAAAGAGACGTGAAAGAACTTGTTGAAATGAATCTTCTTACAAAGAAAAAGAACCATTATATGGCAAACACGGATCAGCTTAAAGCTCTAACTGCGGTAAGAAGACAGGATTTGAGTTGATTCAGGAAGGCGTCCCAGGAATCCGCAGTTTCTTTTATACCAGGCATTGTTTTTTTGTGTCTTATGGACGTTAGAGGGACTTTTAAGGGCCAGGTCAATTATTTATCTTTTACTTCAGTACTACGTCAGCATCGGCGTTCACGGAATTCAATATTAAATAACCTTAAGGTATTCTGCATAAGACACGATAAGAAGATATTGTTCATATGTCGGATCAAACAGTGTTATTTGATAGTGTAAAGGATGAATGTAATAACATGAACGGGTCAGAAAATAGGATCTACACCTCCGCAACCCTGTATAAAAAAGATTTGGGCCTTGAATCGATTGCCCTTAATTCGTTTGAACATAATGATCGAGTTCTGGGACAGTTTGATTCTTTTATCCTGGATTCGGCGTTTCAGCCAATCTTTAGCCTGGCGCACAAGCGGATTGTTGGCTATGAAGCCCTCTTGAGACCAAAAGATAAAAACGGAATCCCTGTAAGCCCTGCAATGCTGTTCCAGAAAACCATGGCCCCATGGGACGTTGTCCTCCTTGACCGGTTATGCCGATATATTCACACTAAGAATTTTATAAAAATTGGAGATGACATAAACTGGCTTTTTCTGAATATTGCCCCTTATGTGATGATTCATGGACATGAATTCGGCGCGTTTTTCAGAAACATGCTGGATACTGTCGGGTTCCCGCCACACCGTGTTGTTGTTGAACTTGTCGAAGAACCGGAGGCTGATTCAAAGGCTCTTGAAGAATCAATCAGTTATTACAGGGAGTCTGGTTGCCTGCTTGCTATTGATGACTTTGGAGCTGGGCATTCAAATTTTGAAAGAGTCTGGTCCATGCGTCCCCATATTGTCAAGCTTGAACAAGGCATGATAACACGGGCGGGCTATCAACCGAGGATAAGGCAGATGCTTCCGGGAATCGTGAGTTTGTTGCATCAGTCCGGCTCCCTTGTTCTTGTTGAAGGCATAGAAACTGAGGAACAGGCCATTATTGCCATCGAATCGGATGTGGATTTTGTTCAAGGATACTTTTTCGCAAAACCAACGACTGATCTTGAAGCCGTAACCTCGTGCACCCATGATTTTGATACACTTTTCAGTAATTATAAAAAGACAAACTTTTATAGCCACTCGAAAATAAAAACAAAATATCATGATTACAGAAAGCTTTTCTGCAACACCGTCAAAGAACTCATTCAGGGTAAAACTCTTGATGACGCCTGCGTTCATCTTTTCAGTCATGAATCTGTGATAAGATGTTACATGCTTGAACCTTCAGGTATCCAGATAGGCCCTACAGTCTTGTCTCCCCGTATGGTTCATAAAACAGACATGAGATTTGCCCCACTTCATGATGCGCGAAGTGCTGACTGGTTTCGAAGACATTATCTCAGGCGTGCGGTTCTTCACCCTGATCAGCTTCAAGTGACAAGGCCCTATATGTCAATAACAGGAGAGACGATTTGCATAACGCTTTCAATGATGTTTGAGTCTGAGGAAGACTCAAGAGTTTTCTGTTGCGATATTGATTCAAAGGGTTAGCCGTGCCTCGGATTGTTTTGCAGAAAGCGCGAACAGGATCAGATCTTTACTTTTGGGGTAGGCGGCCCCGGAATTCGGGATTCTTGTCATGTTTTGTAGGGGCAGGACCTTGTGTCTGCCCTTGGTCGACTCTATTAAGTATCATCTTGATTGCGAAACCTAATAAGTTCCATTTTTGATTGATATCAATAATTTAGTAAGGTGTTCCCGGAATTTCATTCCATTCAATGAAAGTTGAAGCTGGGCATGAATTGTAAAGGATAAAGATCCAACCTCATTTTTCTCGCGTTGTTCTCGTTTTTCTGCCGTTTTTCTGATTTTACTATGAAAACAGCGTCATTGAGTTGAATCAGGCATCCTCGGAACCCATTTTTAAGTGTTCCTTTTCCGCCAATTTGTTCAGTTTTTTATCCATTGAGATAATTAAACCATAATTCCTTCTTGCAGCCACAAGATAAAACATATCGTATGTTGAACTATCATTTTTTACACTTTCAAAATACGCTTCACGCCACAGATCTTTTGAATCAATAAAATCATCAATCAGATTAATACAAAAATCGATACCTTTTAAACAGATTTCATCAGAAAATTGAGAAAATTTGCTGTATTTCCAGAAGATATTGGTTATTTCCGAGACATATGTATCAGGCGCGAGAATGACATCAGCATTTTTCAAATGATTCATAAAGAGAATTGAATTCTCTCTTCCCAAGGCAATTTCCACAGCTCCGCTTGCATCAAGTACAATAATCATCTGTTATCTCGTTCTTCTCTGATCAGCTCTTCCGGTGTCGGCAATCCAGTTGTATCAACCCCAAGCCCATTGAAAGTTTCCAACAATTTTCGACGACGGGTTTGATTGTCGAGGCGATTTTCGATCCCTTCCTTAAGAAGAACGATTGTTTCCTGAGCCATACTTCTGTGCTCTTTTTTTGCAAGATAACTCAATTTATTATAAATCTCTTGCGGTAGATCCCTGACCTGTAATGTTGGCATATGTTTTTCCTCCGAATATATGCATGTATTCTGCACCACCTATACATGCGTGTCAAGATCTTTTGCTTACCCATGGTATACGAGATTTTTGTAATGACGACCCGAGATGATTTGATGTTGTTTCTGCATTTGGATAGTGAGGGCGAGGTAGTATGGGTTAAACATGAAATAGTAGAGTCCCCGGATCTCCCGTTTTTCAGGGTCTTAGTGTGAAATTTTCCGGCTGCGTCTTAAGATACCGTTGGCCGAACCTGGGCACGCCAATCTCCCGATTGGCCCTTTCGAAAGCCGTAAGGCTTTCAGAAGCAGAAAACAGCACGAACACCAAAATTTCGTTAGCCATTGCGCTCAAAGAAAGTAAGATCTGGGTATGAACTGCTCCCCTTATCCCAATGAATTGTCAAGGATAAAAATCTGACCCCTTTTTTCCTTTTTCCGGAGAGCCCTGGGTTCAAGACGCAGTTCCTCAAGAATACTTAGCACCACATCTCGTAACTTCTCCTGATCAGGATTGCGCTGTGTTGGGCTCGATACAAAAACTGGTACGCATAGTCACTCCCTATGGCACCGAACTTTAAGCGTCAGCGGCGTGGCCCTTTTGCGTCCGCTGAACGCTTTTGTTAAGTTCCACATTTTCGATCTTTCTAAGGATAACGTGAATGGTGGCTAAGTAATAATAGAACATCCAGCTCAACCAGAGGGCCTTATCATAATTGGTCTTTTGTTTATCGTTGTGGTGTCGGATTCCGAAGTTATTCGCTATATTGAAAAGATCCTGCTCATCTTGTTTTGTAAAAATAGCTTTGGCTTTTGGCCTCAGATACTCAAGAACATCAGCCAAGTCCCTTACGGCCTGTCGGCGATCATCTAAGGTTGCTCCATGCCGACGATACTGAGAAATCGCAGAATTAACCCGATCAGTGATGCTTTTATTTCTGGATGGTATATCTGCCTCAAAAATATTTTCAAAACCTACCTCTGGCTTTGAAAAAATCTCTCCTTTTTCGTTTAACTCATACTGGCCAGTATACATACCAAGCACATCATTAATATTTGATCTAAACTCCTTCTGCCCTTCTGCTTTATTGAATGTTTCCCAGTGCATTCCACAATTATTATAACTATGGTAAGTACCATCTATAGGTTTAGATACATGCATATATAAAAACTCAATTATATCAAAAAGGTCCTCTTCGTTATACTGTTCGATATACTTTTGAACCGGCCATAAAGTCTTTTTTCTTATCTTCAAGAATATTTCGAGTTCGATATCCGTTACTTTGCCTGGGACATTATCGGCATCCACACACCAATAGCCAAAACTTTCACTGAAGTATCCTTCTTCAGTCATGTTGCTGTATACTCGATGAAACAAATCCTTCAAGTCATCAAGGACAAAGCCGTCAATATTTTGGTTTTTGCCTGTTCTAATAGAGTAGAATGTGTGTTCACTCATATCTTTTTCCTACTAAACTTAACGCATTGCTCACCATAGAGGGCCGCTTTTTGGCCCGAATCTGGTGAAAAATTTTAACACCCGATTAGGCCGTTTAGATCAATTGGAACTTTCGCTTGAACCAACTCTTGTGCAAGTTTCGTTTTCCAGGCGCCCATTTCATCCATCTCAATGTAGACTACCCCCTGATAGTCGGATGGAAGCTCAATATCGCCTTTGTGCAATGCGCACACATTTGTACGCCCTAGCCGCCCTACGAAGTACCCAAGTTCAAGAATTACGTTTTGACGAGCCCTTTGTTTCAGTTCATGAGGAATTTCATTAAGGCCACCAATATCATCTGGCGTAAGAATAATGACAGCAAAGACAACGTCCCCAGAGTATACTTCAAATTTTTCAATTATTGTTCGGCCCGAATTGGGCTGTTCATGGAGGATTATTGCATTGAGAGCTAATTTTTCTAAAAAGCGTGCTGTGCTTTCTTTCGCCTCATTATCTCGGCCATGCACTACAAAAACCTTACGTGTCTCAGCAGTACCGAGATAAGGCGTGGATTGATTTGTTGCCCGGAGCATATCAGTTGCTTCTGATTTAGCAATTAGGCCTTGAATATGTCCGACTCGTAACGCATATTCATCATACTCGTTTGAATCTTTTAGCTTAAGAAATTTATCGGCTTCATCAGCGCTTATCGCCACATTTAAGAAGGTAGATACTTGCATTGACCAACGCTTCATTGCAGCGGAGTCGCCAAGCTCGGTCTCAAGATATTCTCTGAGCTGATCTATCATGCTTTTACTAAGACTTTCTTCCATGAGATACATCACTTTCAATAACTTGGACTAAAAAAAGCCAGGGTCAAATCATTATCCTTGACAAATCAAGGTTTTATTTTGTTTATACTGTCAATGACCGCGTTTTTGTATTCCTGTTTTTGTGACTTTTGACGACGTTTTTCGTTTATTCCATAAATGAGACTTTGTGACACATCACTATACTTGGAAATTTTATATTGGAATTCATTCGTTCCCAAGGGTAAGGATGTAACACAAAGCCGATGATTGTTTTTTTCAAATGCGGTTCGGAAATGTGGTGCGATTGGAAAACCATGCAGGGCGTGGATGCACTGAAATGCCGATTGTAAAGGTTGCAGCATAGTTAATCTCCTGTTTTGCCCTCGTATATTAATCCAATACAAATAAACAAAGGCATATGTGTGAATATATGTCTTTCATTTGCAGAATCTTGAATACACTTGAATACAGTTGATTAATGAACCGGGCTTTCCCCCTTACCTTAAAGCCCGGGCGCACCTTCATTAGTTTGTCAATCAAGGTTTGTGATCTGTATCGAATCGATTGAGGGTTGTCCAGTTAATTTTTTAATCTGTATTATTTTATTTCATCGCAATGATTCTTGAGTGATTTTGTAGGAAATCATAATCCTGGGTTCCAAATTTTTAATAACTTTAGATTCAATATGGTGAGATTTTATATGGCGCGCCCGGCTGGAATCGAACCAGCGATCTTCGGCTTCGGAGGCCGACACCTTATCCACTGGGCCACGGGCGCGTTGTGATGAAAAAATGTGGCGTTTTTCAAAGTTCATCCGCATCAGCGTTTGATTGCCGTATTCTTAACCTCTTATGTTGAAGGTATCAAGTTTTTTTTATTTTTCAGGTTATTTTCTTGCCGGTTTGTCAAAAAGATGATGAAAATTATCCGTTATGAAAATTGGAACTGCCGGTTGATAAGATGGCGGATTCCATACCCCTTAAAATGTCATTCCAAGAATCATTTTTTTAATAGAATCTTAAGGAGGTTGAAATGTCAAAATCAGGACTTTCCGGGAAAAACACCGTTGCCATGTATCTTGCCTTTTTTCTGGTCACACTTTTCGTTCTGCCTGGATTGGTTTTTTCAGGCACCTCTTTCAAACGGATGAACGAACCACGGGAACAGGCATTTTCCATACTGGTGCCGTCTGGCTGGAAACTTTCAGGTGGCATATTCCGTGTGGACCCCAACAAAGTGGGTGGACCTTTAAACTCCATGGAAGCCAAATGCGATCTGTCTTTCAAAAAAGATTCCAAAGGCAGCGTTGAATTCCGTATCCACCCCGATGTCAACTACGGCATACCCGGAATTGGCGGCGGCTTCTTTCCTCCAGGCTCCAATTACCAGGGGGCACAGGTAAAACCCTATCAAGATGCTCCGACTTTTGTTCGGAGCCTTTTCGCGTCCATGAGAAAAAACGCGGCCCAGGTGAAGTATGTCGCGATCAAACGCCTGCCCGGAGAAATCAAATCCATGAACACAGGCATGGCCTATATGAATAACCTTCTGGCCCAGCTCGGTATGGCCGAAATGCGGTTCGAAGCAGATGCGGCAGCCGGTGTGATCGATTACAATGAAGGTTCTACCCGCTACAGGGAAGTGATCCTTTCCGGCATCGTAAATATGAGGGGCGCATATAGCTGGAAAAACACACGAACCCTGTCGTTCAGGGCGCCTCTGGCCCAGTTTGACAGCTGGAAACCAGCCATGGATATCATGAGAAATTCCATTCAGTTCAACACCCAGTGGTTTGTTCGTGAAGCCCAGGGTCAGCGGGACCGGGCCGAAGTGGTCCGCAAAACCTACGAGGAAATCCAGCGTATTGACCGTGAAATCGTCAAAAACACCAACATGACCCGTTCAAAAATCATGAATGATAATTACCTCGTTCTCACAGGCCAGGATGAATACGTGAACCCTCACACCGGCAGGAAGGAGCTTGACACCAGCGCCTACAAATACCGTTGGGTCAACCCCGGTGGGGATGTTTACTATTCGGATCAGGAAGGGGAAAATCCCAACCACCTCCTGAACCGGTCGGGTTACAAGCTGACCCCTGCAAAAAAATGAACGCGGGGTTGTTTTAGAAAACGGTTTTGTGTATGATGGGGCACTTTAAAGCCTGTTGACAATCAACATGACCATCGTGAGGTTGGCTTTCAAAGATCCTGCTCTGTCACAGGGCGAACTTATTAATTAAATCAGGTCATTTTTTAACTTCGGCACGGGGTTTGCTATTACGTTTATCTAAACGGTATCAAGACCTGGATATGCCGCTTGAACTTATTAACTCTGGAGGTGGATTATGAAAATTGCACTCGATAAAAACCTTGTTGAATTTACACCTGAAACTGAAGAAGAGAAAGCCAGCCTGGAAAAACTCTGGAACACAGTTGTTGACTGCGTGAAGTTCAACAAGAAACTTGTACCTGTCGGCGAATACATCCCTGCAAAGAGCACCCTGGCCCGGTTCGTGATCGAAGATTAAGTTATGCTTTGGCCCACCACATATGGTGGGCCAAAGCCCACCCTGCATACGTAACGACTATTTGCGCTATGTATAGAAACGCGGTTGAAGTTCAGGTCATAAGACATATCCGGGAGCCGGGAACCCTTAATGAATTCAATAAAAGGACCTGCTCCCGTTTTTTTTTCCTTAATTATCAAGGAGGCAAACCATGGATTTTAACCACGTCATCAATGGAAGAAGAGCAGTAAATTTTTTCGATACCACAAAAGATGTACCGGATTCACTGGTGAAAAAGGTCATTGAAATGGCCGCAAAATCACCATCGAGCTTCAACCTCCAGCCCTGGAGCCTCATAGCCCTTACAAAAAAAGAAGACAAACTCCGGTTACAGCAGCACGCCATGAACCAGCCCAAAGTCAGCGAAGCACCGGTTACCTTTATCGTTCTCGGCGACAGACGCGGCTGGGCAGATGAAAATCCCTTTGTGGAAAAAACTTTCCAGGAAATGATCAAGGCCGGAGCTGCAACAGAAGACAGCCGTGACTGGTTCAGTGGCGCCAGAAAAAAACTTTACGGCGGAAACGACGAAACACAGCTTGCCTTTGCCTGCAAAAACGCCGGTTTTTTCGCCATGAGCCTGATGCTGGCCGCGAAAAGCCTGGGTCTTGACACCCACCCCATGGACGGATTTGACCACGAGGCTGTAAAAAAGGAATTCAAGATTCCTGATCATTACTGGGCTCCTGTTTTGATAGCCATGGGCTATTTTGATACAAGTAAGGAACTGGTCCCACCAAAATGGCGAAAGTCGGTTGATGATATTCTTGTTCGTTTTGAATAACGATCATCAGGCGGGTTTGGAACCCGCCCCTACAGATTGCGAATTCAGAAATAAGCAGCATTGGTCCATATCAAGTTCTGAGCGGATTCCGAATCGAGTCAGTGAGAAATCATATTTTACAGGGTCGTTTGGGCTGAAACGTCTGAAAGACTCTGTTATTTCCATGGCTGTTCGCATATCGGCTTGGTTACGTTCGGTCAATCCAAGTTTTTTTGATATGCGATGCATATGGGTATCAAGTGGGATGATCAGTCTGGATTGATCTACCCTATTCCAGCCACCAGGATCAACTGCGTCCTGCCTCACCATCCACCTTAAAAAAAGATTCATGCGTTTCATGGCGCTGCCCTTGTCCGGTCTTGCCACCAGATATCCCGGATCATAATTCTGCACGATCTGGTTTACGAATCGCCCCATGGCCGGAACAATTGTCTCATCATCATGAGACAGTCCGGACACAAAGCAGTTTTCCAATGTCCCATGGTCTTCAATCATTCGACCAAGGCCGGTCAAAAGGCTAACCAGATGTTCCTCACGGACAAATCTGTAAACAAACCCTTTGTAATCTTTGTTGAAAGTTCGCTGGCTTCCTTGTTCCACATAGGCTCGTGGCGATGGGCCCATGACATCGAATACACGTGACAGCGTCAAGAGTATCTGGGACACCCGGCCAAAAGAGAGACAGGACGCGATCACCCCTGCGATTTCACGGTCTTTAATGGCCGGGTAACGCCGGACATATTCCAGAGGATCGGGATGAATGTACGATGGGTTGTTGTAGGTATGATAAAGGCTTTCAAGCCTTGCTTTCATGGGCCTTCACCTCGATGCGTTTGCCTTCCACCCGGTCGATCATCCATTTGAGAACCTTCTTATCATTCTGGCAATTCACGACACATTCAAGACCGGGAACAGGAAGTTCTGCTCTGGCCATGGTTTTGTGACCGCCTGCTGAACCCAGCTTCCCGAAAGCATTTACCGCCAGCTCGCCAGCATCAAAACGAAGCCCGCTGTTACGGATAATCACCACCAGTTTCTTCCCAAACACACCTGAAACAAAGGTCCAGTTGACACCTTTGACCTTGAGAAAAAAATCCGCGATAAGCACACACACATCCGGCGTCGTCACATGTCCCAGATGAATGTAGATTTTTCCACGGCGCATTACCTTGGTGTTGAACGCCAGTTGAAAGTATTTTAGAAAGCTCGGATTGATCTCAGAATACTCGATTTTCTGTAACAGGGTGAGATTGATATGACGAGATAAAAACTGAAAGGCCTTGATGTCCTCAATATACGCTTTTCTCTGAAAATCATTGGTGTCTGTTTTTATCCCGAGAAAAAGGGCTGTGGCGAGTTTCTGGGCAGGTCTGATTTTCGCCGACCGAAGGTATTGTGTCATCATGGTGGATGTGGCACCGTACTCAGGGCGGATATCCACAAAACCATTGTATAGGACCTCCATCGGATGGTGGTCAATGATCACATCAAAGGTGAATTTCTGATAGGCGGTATTGTGGGTGGGTTGGGAATCCACAAGAACAAAGCGGGTGTAAGCGTTTTTATGGACTTCAGACGCTTTGAGAAGGCCTCCGCACAACATTTCCACCATGGCCACATTGTCCGGACGTTTCACGATGTTGATACTGCACACATCCACCGATATAACCTTCCTCCACAACAGTCGCTTCACACATAAGGCTGATCCGATGGCGTCCGGGTCAGCGTTGATAACAACAAGCACACGATCATCTCCACGAAACATGGAGTAAAATCTCCGCAGCCTTTCGGGTGCTTTCATTGGCATGGGGTAATCCTTTTGATGTCTTTGATCCTTTATCGTGTGACATGTTATACAGAGCGCATGAAATAACATGCCGTAGGGTGGGCGATAGCCCACCTTACATACGTCACAAACATTTGCGCTATGCATGTAATAGTTTTCATTAGCAATAACCATGACAAAAAAACAGAAGCATTATAAAACCTGAACAAATCTCAAATCAGCCAGATTCATCAGCAATGAACATTAACAGAATTTTAAACCGAAGAAAACTACGGTACCAGAGCACCATTAATTTTTTCTTTTTATTTTCATACTGCCATGGTAGAGTTTCCAAATCACATGCGATTCTCTCTTCGTGTTGATTCTCGGATATATCTTCTCTTACCGGATTTTTTTACCTAAATTCCGGCATAGGGATTTTTCTGTGCCTCTTCTTGTCATTGTAACAAAATGAATCGGGTCATTGATCAGCATCTGACATGGCACGTCTGTTGCTCTATAGATCATGTCCCCCAACTCTCCCCCATTCAAACCAAACTAACAGCTAAACTTTCTGGTTTGAATGAATTTTGATTACCCCTTTTCCCAAAGGAGAAGAAAATGGAAAAAATTGACGATAAAACCCTTCCCATGGTTTCTGATCTGACCACCTGCGAATCTACACAACAAATGCTCGAAAAAGCCAGAAAAGACGGGGTCTCCACAGCCTGGGACAGAGCTGTGGACATGAAGCCCTGCCCCATCGGAGTGGAATCGGCCTGCTGCAAGATATGCCACATGGGCCCTTGCCGTATTAACGCCAGAAAACCCTATGACAAAGTGGGGGTCTGCGGGGCCACCATCGACACCATTATGGCAAGAAATTTTGCCCGCATGGTGGCTTCCGGAACAGCAGCCCACAGTGACCACGGCCTTGCCATTCTCGAATTGTTCAAGGATGTTGCATCAGGTAAAATAACCGACTACACCATCAAAGACCCGATAAAACTGGAAGAATTGTGCCGTTCTCTGGATATCGTAACCGCAGGGCTTAGCGTGCAGGAAATGGCCCAGGCCCTGTATAATGAACTTATCAAAACGTACACTCAGCTCGACGGAGAAATTCCTTTCATAAAACGTGCGCCGGAAAAAACAGTCGAACTCTGGAGAAAGCACGGACTCGTTCCACGAAGCGCGCCCAAAGAAATCATGGAGATCATGAGCCGGACCCATATGGGTTGCGACCAGCATTACGAAAATCTAACACGTCAGATTTCGCGGACAGCTCTGGCTGATGGATGGGGAGGTTCCATGATCGCCACCGAACTGTCGGACATCATGTTCGGTACGCCCTCCCCCATCCTTGCCGACGTGGATATGGGCGTTCTCAAGGAAAACATGGTGAACATCATCATCCACGGTCATGAACCCAATCTTTTCGAATCTATGCTGGCGACTGTGAATGACCCGTTCTACATCAACATTGCCAAAGAAAAGGGAGCCGCTGGCATCAATCTGGTGGGCATGTGCTGTTCCGGTGCTGAAATGATGTCACGGCATGGCGTCCCCCATGCAGGGAACTTCGGAAGCACCGAAGCAATCCTCGTAACCGGAGCTGTGGACGCCATGGCTGTGGATATCCAGTGCATCAAACAGGGCCTTGTAACGGTTGCCCAGTGTTACGACACCCATCTGATCACCACCAATCCAAGGTGTATGATCGAAGGGGCTTTGCACATTGAGTTCCACGAACACACCCCCAGGGATTGCACGGACGAAATCGTCACCAAGGCCATTGCCCGGTTCGCCACCCGGACCAAACCTGTGGTGATTCCGAAAAAAGTCACCAAAGGCGTTCACGGCTTTACATACGAGTACATCAACTACATGTTGGGCGGAAGCTTCAGAGGTGGTTTCGCCCCTTTGAATGACAACATCATCAACGGAAGAATCCGGGGTGTTGCGGGCGTGGTGGGCTGCGTCAACCCCAGGGTAAAACAGGATTCAGCCCATGTGGCCCTGGTCAAAGAGCTGATCAAAAACGACGTGCTGGTTCTCCAGACCGGTTGTTCCCAGATTTCTCTGGCAAAACACGGCATGCTGACACCTGAAGCAGCACACCTCGCAGGGGCAGGCCTCCGGGAAGTCTGTGAAGCTGTGGGAATGCCGCCTATCCTGGGCCTTGGTTCCTGCGTGGACAACACACGCATTCTCATCGCCGCCACAGCCATGGTGAAACAGGGAGGATTGGGAAACACCATCGCCGATCTCCCTGCTGCCGGTGCGGCCCCGGAATGGATGAGTGAAAAAGCCATTGCCATTGGCCAGTACTTTGTGGCTTCCGGTGTTTTCACCGTATTCGGCGTGAGCTTCCCCATTGTGAAGAACACCAAGTTCCACGATCTTCTTTTCAATGGTCTTGAAAAACAGGGTTTCGGTAAATGGGGCCACACAACAGACCCCATTGAAATGGCCCACATGATGATCGAACACATCGACAAAAAACGTAAAGCTCTTGGCATAGATAAAGCAAGAGAAAGAACTCTGGTGGATATGGCTGACAGACGGGAGATTCAATTGTAATTTTTATTGAATCGCAATATCATATAAAGACGATTTGCAGGGGCGGGTTCTAAGCCCGCCCCATAATCCAGTCCATGTTCTGTGATTTTAAAAAACAATCGTTTGTAATAATTAGGAATTTGTCTTTATGTTTCTTTTTTTTTAACAGGGCGCATTATATCACAAGCCGTAGGGTGGGCTTTCGCCCACCACAATATGGTGGGCGAAAGCCCACCCTACGGCTATGTATAAAATACCGCACTTCTATTATGAGGTTCTCACATGGTGATATACGACGGAAAATTCGAGTGGGATGGAAAGAAGCGATCCGAACGATTCCCCATTAGCTGGTGGCCCGGCTCTTATCAGATCAAAATCATTGATCTCAAAGACAGAGCCCCGGGAGCTGTTTTGATGAGACCTTATCTTTGCATCCTTTCAGACACTGGCGAAGGGTTCAGCATTAAAAACACGTTTGAACGATTCGCCCTGTCCGTATGCGACAAGTTCGGACTTGATGTTGAAAAAGTTCTCTGGGTTGAAGAAAACTCCATCAACGAGAACATGGGAGCCGCCATGGTGAAAGCCGTAATGAAAATTGGGGGGAAATACATTTACGAAACAACATGGAGGCCGATCCGGCCCAATGAAATGAATCTCGTCGAATCATGCCTCACGGAACATTGATTGATGGTTTGATACGTCCAAATGAAAAAAGAATGCCGAGAACACTGAGAGCTGAAAAGATCACCATGCTCAGATGCATACTCGATAAAAATAATCCGCGTGTTTCAAACGTCACCGGATGCTCTCCCATGGTATGGTTGAAAATCAGGGTAATCATGGTCATGCACAGCAGCATCCCCAGAGTCCTCATGGTTGCTGTAAATCCCGAGGCAATGCCGTAATGTCTGGGCTCCACACTACCCATCACCACAGCCATATTGGGTGATGAAAACATCCCGAATCCCGAGCCCATAATACCCAGCATGACCATGATGGCAGGAATGGGCGTCTGCTCCCTGACCAGTGTGGCAAGGCCGAGGCCGATGGCGCAAACTCCCATGCCCGATGTGGCAAGGATGGATGGAGAAAACCTGTCCGCAAGCCTGCCGAAAAAAGGTGAAAGAACCATCTGAAAAAGGGGCTGAACAATAAGTATCATTCCGGTAGCCTGTGGTGAATACCCCCTGACACACTGAAGATAAAGACTGAAGAAAAAACCGATTCCGAAGGAAGCCGCATAGTTGATAAGGGTAGCCAGATTACTGAAAGCGAACACCCGGTTGTGAAAAATAAGGTTCACGTCCAGAACAGGACTTTTGATCCGTGATTCAAATACAAGAAATCCCAGTAAACCGGCGCATCCTCCTATCATGAGAGCCACATAGACTACGCCCTGCTTCTGGTTCAGAGCCCCCACAATAAGACACAACAGTGAAAGGCAGTAAAGAACTGCTCCGGGCAAATCGAAACGTTCGCCTCTTGCTTCGGCCCATTCCCCTTTCAGTTTGAAAACCGTAAGACAAAGAGCTGTCACTTCCACTACAACTCCCAGAAAAAAAATCCAGCGCCAGCCCAGATGGGTAACCATAACCCCCGAAAGAACAGGCCCCATACTGAGCCCTAGATAAACAAAAGCCACAATGATTCCCATGGCCCTGCCCCGTTTGGCCGGAGGAAACACCGAAGAAAGAATAGCCACGCTGGTTCCCGTGATCATGGCTCCGCCGCTGCCCTGAAAAAACCGGAAAAGAATGAATGACTCCATCGTAAACGACAACGGAACCATCAGTGTTCCAAGGGTAAACACACAAATCCCGATGGTAAAAATCCTCTTGCGTCCATAGATATCCCCCAGTCTTCCCGCAGGAAGAAGAAAGAGGGAAAACGCTAAGATATAAACTGTTTCGATAAGACTCAAATGGACGGCACTGGCTGAAAATTCCCTGCCGATGGTTGGAAGGGCCACCCCCACCGCCGACATCATGAACGGCGTGAGAAACTGAACAGCACTGACCACAAAAAGGGTGACCATGGCTGAACCGGAAGCCTGATCTTCCGATACCGACTTGGAGACATGGGATTTATTATTATTTTTTTCTTTCATTATTTTTTTGTGACCCAACTTGATTATCAGCTATCATTTTTAGACTTTTTCTAAAGCCTCTCGCGTAGGGGCACGGCGCGCCGTGCCCCAACAAACATTTTCAATTCCAATCTTCGTACACTGGCCACAATCATGCTCACGCACAGAATCAGCCAGTGGGCATAATGCCATCATGACGGCCAAAATGGAATAAAGAATAATAATGGATTATTCAAGCGGACAAGGGGCTGAGTGGTAAAATCGGTTCTCGTCTGAAACTATGATTGCCTCCAAATCCATAGGAAACGTACCATGATTTCAGTTGTTTTGAGTTCATCAGACCCAGCCCCCCATTGGGTAATGTAAAAGGGCTGAGACTCAAAACCACCTGATAATGATCCGCCAGGCGACATAATTCCCCGATCATTATCCGGCCGCTTCCATGATTAGGATTAAAAGTGCTAAAATGAAAAATATATACGACCGGCCCAGCTTTTTGCTGAACCGCTGAAAGAGCCACAATGCCCAACGAATTCCCTTTAGGGCTTTCAAAAACAAAAGGAAATATTTCCTCCATCTCCGTATCATAACCCACGCCGATGGCGATCCTTCCCTGGTATTTTTCGTACAGATAATGCACATACCCCTGTTCCTGATCCATCATTCTCGTAATCCTTCATTTTACAACAATCCCATTAATCGCTCTTGAAACTTAGAACATCCATCGGACAAACAGTGATGCATATCCCGCAATGAATACAACTGCTGTTTTTATTGGAAAAAGTCTCCCCGTTTCTGGCAAAGGCCATCACATCCACACCCACCTGGCAGTACAGAGAACACTGGGTGCACTGGATGCAATGATCGTTTGAAACAATGGTAAGTTTTCCATACCAGCGACTGAGAAGTTCCATATATTTGGCCAGCGGACACCAGTAACGACACCAGATTTTCCCACCGGAAATGGGATACAGGGCCATGGGTATCACGGCAATCAACCAGAAATCAGCAATCACGGCATAAGCTTTATGCCATAGTCCTGAAGCGCCTGTGTTGCCATCATAAAACACAAGAATCGTCAATGCGCTCACAAAAGCCCAGAACAACACTAAATCGCCCATGATCTCCCACCGCCTGCTGCGTTCACCTTTTGGCGACAGATGACGCCATCGGTCTCCCAGAGTTTCGGCAAGACCTCCACAGCCACAGACCCAGGAGCAGAAACGCTTTCCATGGTATCTCACAGCAATGGGAATAACAACAAAAGTCATCAGGGCTCCAAGGACAGCGATGATGATTTTCAAATCACCAGGGCTCACACCGGACAAATTGTAGAACGAATCAAAAAGAAGGGGAAAGGGGTTACTCACGGCATACGCCCGCCACCATGTATCACCGGGCAGGTATATGGCAAAGAGGCATTCGATGAGAAAAAACGACAGGACCTGACATACAATCAAGCTGGAAAACCGGTATATCTGATGCTTATCTGTCCAGCCCTTACTCCACCGACGCATGGCAGCAAGACCAAACGTCACCATCAGCACCGTGTATACCGCCGAATACCAGAACGAAGGATTTTTGAAAATCCCTGTGAAATGGGTCAGCCCTTCACCATAGTAATGAAAAGGATAGTAGCCTTTTTTCCAGGTGTAGATCAACAGACAGAGAGCAAGAGAGAAAAGAAGGGTCAAAACTCTGGAAGCGCTCCATTCCTTCTCCAACCGTATGCCAACCTTCCTGAAAAAAGCTCTGGGGGGTTCTGCCCCGATCATTTCAAAAACAGCCTGGTTCGGCAGAGTCATTGTTTCCGATGTATCCGTATTTTCAAGGGTCAGCTCGGATTCTCCAATGGAAACAAGCCGTGAATCGGTTAAGATAACCAGTTTTCCATCCCGTTCCTTTTGCCTCAGACTGTCCACATTTTTCTTTTTTGGAAAAATCAGATCATGATCAATGGTGGCCAGAGTCACCGTGTTGTGATCACACAGGGCCAGGGCCGCCTCAGCCGCCACATCCCCTCCTCCGTAGACAAGAATGGTTTTATCCGAATACTCGTCAGGATCACTCAGAAAATGCTCTATTTTTTCAGGATATTCCAACTCACCCGGCACTTCAGCTTTCCTGGGGTGGCCAGCTTTCCCAATGCCTAAAACAACAAACGCCGCTGTGTATTCACCACGTTCGGTCACAAGCCTGAAACCCTGATCCATGGGTTTTATATCGGTTACGCCTGTGTATTCAAGGACGTCAACACCGGATTTTTTTAAAGATTCCTTGAGCGATTCAAGGGTTTCCTCAATACTGCTTTCCCGAAATGCAAGTGACCCTTTGAGCATGAGTCCTTCGGGTTCGGCCAGCATGATCTTACCCTTGGTGAATGTCCTCAGTGTCTGAAAAGTTCGGCCCGCTTCGAGGATTACTACACGTCTTCCCAGTTCATGAAGTCTCACCCCGGCAGAGGCACCGGTCACGCCGCAACCCACCACCACCACATCGTAATCCCAGGAGCCCGGGTCTTGTTGTTCCAGCTTCGCTGAAAGACGTTCAGCCAGATCATACCCCTCGTTCAGCCCCACCTTGATCAGGGGTTTTCCAGCCACGTCCCCCGCCATAAAAAGGCCCCGTACATTGGATTCTCCAAGGTCGTTCAATTCGGGACGAACCGGATAGGACGGTGAAGGCCCATCTTTTGAAAACAAAGATCGTATGATTTTTTTCATGATACCCCCGTTAATTCAACACTGTATCGATAAAGCATCCGCCACCTCCACCGTCCAGGGCACTTTTAAAACCAAGCCCCCCAGAGACAATCATCTCCACATTATCGTCGGTTGTGGAATAGTTGATCACTTGGACCACCACTTCATCCACAGAAGAGGCTGAAAAATCATCCACATACAGATATCCGTCATTGCGCCCGTCCAGCACAAACGGTTTCTCGGTGTAACTGCCATCCATTTTTTTCACCGTAAGAGCAGCCTGAACTTCCGCACCATCTTCTCCGTAAACATCTACTAAAAGCCTCTCCCCTTCAAGATCATCCCCAGGGATATACTTGTAATAGGTTGCGGCGAGATGATCCACCCGGGCTGTCACCGTACTGATAAGATGGGAGCTTTCTGAACTGTAATCAAGGATCTGTCCCTGATTGTTTGAGATGCGGACTTCATCGTAATCATCGGCATCCGGATAAAAACCGGTCTGGCTGTGGTTTTTCATTACGAAATCGGTGAATGCTGTTTTCAAATCCGAATCAACAGACGAAAGAACAGATGATACAGCAACCATGCCGTCGCTGCTGTACAACAGGTAATCCCAGAGGTCTTCCACCGTTTGATCTCCCCACATGAGGGTCATGTATTTCAAAAAAATCCATGAGTTGTACCATTGATCATCATCATCTAAAGAAACGTCAGGCATGGCAAAATAGCCATTTGAGCCGTTCAGATACTGGATATTATCATTCAAGGCCGGATAAACCTTGCTTTCCATCCAGCATGACGTGGCTTCCATGATCCAGATATCAGCATAACTGTTCATGCTGAACTGAACCGAGTGATGGAATTCATGGGCAACGGTCACCTGCATCGCTTGTTCGGCAGTCGTGGTGTCAGTTGTAAATTCTTCAAAATCATTATCAAGAACAATATAAGACGGGGTTGTTCTATCATCTGAAAGATTCATGGTGTAGCCATACAACCCGTCGAAACCACAATTCATCAGATAAACGTCCCGTGTTCCGTCAACACCGTTGTCAAAAAAAAGTAAGTCTGAAAGGGGGGCTACAAAACCCATATCATCAACGATGGCTGCATAAGTTGTTTCAAAGGCCTGGGCAACAGCTGTGACAAACGACTGGGAGGCTGTGTGTACATGTCCGCCGCTGTCCGGTGTGTTGTGGATCACATACCAGAACGTGTATTGTCCCCCGATATGGGGGTAGTCTTCCACGGAAGGTGTAAAGGTCAACACGGTGTCGGGAAGATAAAAATCAACGTGACTGTTCCAAGGCCAGTTGTTGTTGGATTCGCTTGGCCTTAACAGAAATCTGTCCACAACAACCCGTGATTCGTTGCTGTAAAACATATAGTTCTGCACCGCTTCCTTGAGAAGCATGGTGAGTGACATAGATGAACCTCCTGTTGCCAGAGATTCATCCACGGCACTTTTTCCTTTTTTTGTAAAATACGAATCGATAAGGGAGACCACATATTGCTCACGGCTTATGATCCCAGCCTTATATGCTATTTCGACACTATCTTTATCTGCCCTGCCTGGTAATCCATAAACCATTGAATGGCTTATCGTGAGAAATAAAACAAAACACATGAATACCCGTGAAAAACGTTTCATAAACCTTCTCTTTGTTTATATACGATAAGCGACATGAAAAACCTGATTTTCAACGACGAAAAATTCATTCTCATGTGGCTTGTCCGGTCAGGTTGCGCTGGGATAATCCTGAAGACCAGTATTGATCCGATGAGGTTTGGACTCAATATATTGCAGAATTACTGAGATCTTTCAACGGTTTTTACAAAATCCACGGATCAAAAAGCTTTGATCGTCATTTCGCAAATCCCGTCTGGACTTTTTCAATACAACATGACAACCGAAGGTCGCGAAAACGACTTCTGGCTGTACTCTCTTGGGTTTGGTTTTCTTTTTGAGTAAAACAATTCACATGTTCCCCTCATACTGCTCTAACACGAGTCTTCTATTCTCCTTTTAAATTTCGGATAAATCAATATAGCACCGACCAAGGAGGACCCATGTTTGAAATCAGAATCCCAGTATCCATGCCACATCCTGACGAACCTTACATGACATTTGAGCAACTGACTTATTTCCGAGGTAAACTCCTGTCCTGGAGAGCCGAACTCAGTTTTGATTACCGTAATAGTCTCAAAAAAATGAATGAACCGGATTCAAGACCCATTGAGGAAATGGAGCGCAGCGCCCATGCTGTTGACAGAGAAATCGATCTTTACAACCAGACCCGTCTTCACCAGCTCATCCGGCGGATAGACGAGGCACTTGACCGTATCGAACTTGGAACCTACGGCTACTGCGAAGAAACAGATGAGCCCATCGGCCTTGATCGTCTTGAGGCAAGCCCAGTCGCGTCTTACTGCCTCAGTGTTCAGGAACAGCTCGAACTCAAGGAGAAAAAATTGAAGGCCAGAATTTATTAGGAAGGATCATCGTTCTTAACCAGTCATTCGTGGCTAAAAATATACTCAATGCCGTTTCCCTATTGGGTTTAATTTGGAATTACTGTACCGGGGAAACATTACGAACAACATCTTCATAAACCGCATCCACCTTGGCTGCAAGAACAAAATCACTTTCAACCAGGCCCTTGATTTTGTGAGTGGTGATTTCCACAATCAGCTTCCCCCATGAAACATGAAGGTCAGGATGGTGATTTTCCTGTTCGGCCAGATCTCCCACAAGAACGGCAAGGTTCATGGCGTTTTTGAAATTCTTGAAACGAAACACACGTTCAATCCGGGTGTTATCATGTGTCAGGTTCCAGTCACTGTGGATGTTTTTTTTCATGTCAAGAGACTGTTCTTCAGTAAACGGGATTGCCCCTGCTTCGCAGGGAATGCAGCGTTTTTTCGTAAGAATTTCCATGGAGGACCTCACTTTTATATTGTACGTTAATGAACTTTAAGAAAGGATTGTAGCATTTATCGGGTTTCGTGTCTCTACCTGACCTATATGCCAAATATTGAATAATAATAAAATTAATATGTCGCCATCTCAATTGATGTCAAGGATTCGTTGGTTGTCTCACAGGGTAATCGTTTATCATTTATTTTAGAGTCAATAATAATAAACGGCAGATTCAAACCAGCATCGCGCAACAGCCCCTCGTTCCGGGGAGAAGCCCTGACTTTACACGATAAATATTACTGAGCAATGAATGAATGAAAAAGAGCGAACACCGAACACCGAATGAAGGATTGTGCCATTTAATATGTGAAAAAGTGATTAAATACATGAATAGGAATCAAATGGTTTGAGTTTTTAATTCAAAATTTTTAATAGATGAAATTTTTAGATTGCTTCATGAAAGCGATAGAGGTGGTTCTGCTATTATTCAATGTTCGATGTTCAGTGTTCGATGTTCAAAAATCCTGTCAATCGGCTTTTATTCGTTCTTCATTACAAAAGGGGCGGCCAGAAAAGCCGCCCCTCCAATATTATTTTGAATCACCCGCCAAAAAACCAACAACCCCTTTCGCGGCCTGTTTACCTGAGTAAATTGCAGTGACCACAAGAGACTGGCCATGGGACATATCACCAGCGGAAAACACGCCGCTGGTGTTGGTCATCATGTTTTCATCCACCTTGATGTTGCCACGATTGTCGGTTTCAAGACCGAAATCCTGAATCAGCGACTCGTTGCCCGGACCGGTAAAGCCCATGGCCAGAAGAACCATATCGGTTTCGATGTCGAATTCCGAGCCTTTGATCTCTTCGGGCACAAGACGTCCGTCGCGTTTTACCCAGTTCACTTCCACGCAGCGGATTTTCTTCAGAACTCCGTTTTCACCGGAACATGCTTTGGTGGATACAGACCAGCGCCGCGAACCGCCTTCCTTGTGGGCATGGGATTCTCGCAGCTGCATGGGCCACATGGGCCAGGGCGTGCTGTCCGCTCTTTCTTTCGGAGGTTTGGGCAATATTTCAAGCTGAAGCACTTCCCGTGCACCCTGACGAAGCGACGTCCCAATGCAGTCCGAACCCGTGTCACCACCACCGATCACCACCACTTTCTTGCCGGACGCGTTGATGTTGCAGGACACAGGAATATGTTCACCACCGATCCGTTTGTTCTGCTGAGTCAGAAAATCCATGGCAAAGAAAATCCCGGTCAAATTCCGACCCGGAACATCCAGATCTCTGGGTTTACGTGCGCCGCAGGTTAAAGCAACAGCGTCAAAATGGTTCATCAGATAACGGGTGCTGATATCTTTTCCCACAAGAACATTGGGTTCGAACACGATTCCCTCAGCTTCCATCAGGCTGATTCTTCGTTCCACCACGCTCTTTTCCAGCTTGAAATCGGGAATGCCGTATCGCAGCAAACCACCCGGTTTGTCCGCTTCATCAAAAACCGTCACGCGGTATCCGGCCCTGTTGATCATAAGAGCCGCTGCAAGACCCGCAGGTCCTGCACCGATCACCGCCACCTTTTTGTCAAAATAGGATTCCGGCGGCTGGGGTTTCATCAAGCCTTTTTCAAAAGCCTTTTCAATAATGGCCAGTTCAATCTGCCTGATGATCACGGGGTCGCCGTTCACCGAATCCACGCAGGCCGTTTCGCAGGGGGCTGGACAGATCCGCCCTGTAAATTCAGGGAAACTGCTGGTGGCAAGAAGAATGGAAAGAGCCTGGTTCCAGTCTCCCCGGTAAACCTGCTCGTTGAACTCGGGAATGATGTTCAGCAAGGGGCAGCCGTAATCATGGCAGAACGGGATACCGCAATCCATGCATCGTGCCGCCTGATCATAAATATCTTCCTCGTCGGGCATGTTCTCCACGGCCTTGTAATCTTTGAGCCGTTCTTCCGCATCCCTGTAACCCGGCTCACGCCGTTCAAAATCAAGAAAACCTGTATCTTTACCCATGCTGAATCTCCTGTCGTTCTGTTTCCACGTCCTCGCGGATCATCTTTCCAAGCACCTTTCTGTATTCCATGGGGAACACCTTTACAAAATTGGGAAGACGTTCGTCCCAATTATCCAGAATATCCCTGGCCTTGGTGCTTCCCGTGTATTCCGCATAGCGGCCAATCATCCGTTTGAGTTCTTCGGCTTCGTCTTTATCCGTGATAAGTTCAAGATCCACCATTTCCAGATTGCAGCGTTGATCAAAACCCTGATCAGGATCGTACACAAAGGCAAGACCGCCGCTCATACCCGCTGCGAAGTTGATGCCTGTTTCTCCAAGAACAACCACCCGGCCCCCTGTCATATACTCGCAACCGTGGTCCCCCACACCTTCCACAACAGCCAAGGCTCCGCTGTTCCTGATGGCAAAACGTTCACCAGCCTTGCCGTAAATATAGACCTCACCGGCTGTGGCTCCGTAGAGAAGCACATTTCCGGCGATGATGTTTTCCGAACGATCAAAAGTGCATTCGTCCTGGGGTTTCACGATTATTTTTCCGCCTGAAAGCCCTTTGCCCAGATAGTCGTTGGCTTCTCCGGTGAGAATCATCGTGAGTCCGCGTGCGGCAAACGCACCGAAGCTCTGGCCTGCATAACCGTTGAAACGGCAGACGATGGTGTCTTCGGGAAGACCTTTATCGCCGTATCGTCTGGCAATTTCGCCGGACAGCATGGTTCCCACGGTTCTCATGCTGTTTTTCACTCTGGCTTCGATTTCAACTTTTTCTTCAGATTCAAGGGCAGCTTTAGCCTGGACGATCAACGTTTTATCAAACGCATCCTTGATGTCCGATGGCTGAGGCCGTAAGGATCTCCGGGGCACACTTTCATCTCCTGCCCAGGGGTTGTGAAAAATCCGTGAAAGATCAATTCCTTTGGTTTTCCAGAATGAAACAGCCGGTTCTGTGACAAGCAGATCAGACCTTCCAATGATCTCGTCCATGCTTTTGAATCCCAGTTTCGCCAGGATTTCTCTTACCTCTTCCGCCACCATGCGAAGAAAGTTCACCACGTATTCCGGCTTGCCGTTGAACAGTTTTCGCAGTTGTTCGTTCTGGGTGGCAATACCCACCGGGCAGGTGTTTTTATGGCATTTCCTCATCATCACACAGCCCAGAGTCACCAGAATAGAGGTCGCAAAACCGAATTCCTCTGCACCGAGTAGCGCGCCTACAACCACGTCACGGCCTGTTTTGATCTGGCCGTCCACCTGAATGCGGATTCTGTCTCTCAGACCGTTCAGAATCAATGTCTGCTGGGTTTCAGCAAGACCTGTTTCCCAGGGGCCGCCCGCATGTTTGATGGATGACAGGGGCGATGCACCGGTTCCGCCGTCGCTGCCGCTGATCAGAACCGCATCGGCATGGGCTTTGGCCACACCTGCCGCAACCGTTCCAACCCCTGCTTCGGACACCAGTTTCACACTGACCATGGCGCTGGTATTTACGTTTTTCAAATCAAAGATCAACTGGGCCAGATCCTCGATGGAATAAATATCATGGTGAGGCGGCGGAGAAATCAGCGTTACGCCCGGCGTCGAGTGACGAACACGTGCAATCTCCGCGTTCACTTTATGACCGGGAAGCTGGCCCCCTTCTCCGGGTTTCGCACCCTGAGCGATTTTAATCTGGAGGTCTTTGGCGTTCACCAGATATTCGGTGGTCACACCAAACCTGCCGCTGGCGATCTGCTTAATCGCACTGGATTTGCTGTCACCATTTTCAAGGGGGATATAACGAACAGGATCTTCGCCGCCCTCCCCACTGTTGCTACGCCCACCGATCCGGTTCATGGCAATAGCAATGGCTTCGTGGGCTTCTTTGCTGATGGAGCCGAAGCTCATGGCCCCGGTCACAAAGCGTTTCATGATTTCCGTTGCAGGTTCCACATCGTGCAAGGGAACCGCATTGCCGTATTTAAATGTGAAAAGCCCTCGAAGCGTGCTCTGCTTCGTCCCCTGATCGTTGATCAAGGCCGCATATTCGCGGTAAAAACCATAATCATCCGTCCGAACCGCATTCTGAAGAGCGCTGATGGACCGTGATGTCCAGAGATGGCGTTCGCCGTCTTTTCTTAATCTGTAATGGCCGCCCGCCGGAAGAATTCCCCTCTGGCTCTCAGGTTGTTTATAAGCTTCGCTGTGCCTCTGATTTGCTTCTCTGGCAATTTCATCAAGTCCGATACCGTCAATGACCGATGACGTCCCTGTGAAATACTGATCCACAAGCTGGCGAGAAAGCCCCACCGCCTGGAATACCTGGGCGCTCCTGTAGCTTCTGAGGGTTGAAATCCCCATTTTGCTCATGACTTTTAAAAGACCTTTGCACAGGGATTTAATGTAGTTTTCAAGTGATTTGGCCACTTCAACCGGTTTGGTCAGACGGTTTTTAATGGCCAGTTCCGCCACGGATTCAAACGCGAGATAGGGGTTTACCGCCGTGGCTCCGTAACCCAGCAGAAGGGCGATGTGCATCACTTCCCTGGCTTCACCTGTTTCAAGAACAACACCGACACTGGTCCTTTTGCCGATACGGACCAGATGCTTGTTCAGCGCAGAAGCCGCAAGAAGGGCCGGAATGGGTGCCATGTTTTCAGCCAGATTTTTATCGCTGAGAATCAGAATTCGGCTACCGTTTTCTATGGCTGTTTCCGCTCTCTGGCAAATCTGAGTCAGGGCATCTTCAAGATCTCTCCCTGTCCCACCTGCGGGAAAACCCATGGAAAGCACAGAACTTCTGAAATCCTGAAATTTCAAACCCTTCAGCATTTTCAGATCTTCGTTACTCAAAATGGGATGGAGCAGCTTGATCAGACGGCTGTTCTGAGGAATCTCCGACAAGATATTTCCGGGGTTCCCGATAAACGTCATCAGGGACATCACCAGTTCTTCACGCACAGGATCAATGGGCGGATTGGTGACCTGGGCAAACAACTGCCTGAAATAATTATAGAGAAGCTGGTTGTTTTCAGACAACACCGCATGGGGCGCGTCATTACCCATGGACCCCACCGGTTCCTGACCTTCCACAGCCATGGGCCCCAGAATCACATCAAGATCCTCACGGCTGTAACCGAACAACCGCTGACGTCGCATCAGACTTTCCGAATCCGGTACCACAGGAACCACATCACCGTAAAACCCGCGAAGGATGATTCTGTTTTCCTCAACCCAGCGTCTGTAGGGCTGTTTTCTCGCGCAGCGGGATTTGACTTCCCTGTTTTTCATCACCCTTTTTTTCGTAAAATCAACCAGAAGAATTTCGCCAGGTCGCAACGCTCCTTTTTCAGCCACATTGGACGGATCGATTTCAAGAACGCCCGTCTCTGACCCAAAGACAATCATGCCGTCTTTAGTAATCGTATACCGCGCAGGACGCAGACCGTTTCTGTCAAGAAGGGCGCCCGTCACCGTACCGTTTGAAAACGCCACAGCCGCCGGGCCGTCCCAGGGTTCCATCATGCCTGAATGGTAATCGAAAAAACCCCTTAAATCCGGACCCATGGGATATTTCACACCCCAGGCTTCGGGGATCAGCATCAGCATGGAATGGTCCAGAGCCCTGCCGCCTTTCACCAGAAGCTCCACTGTGTTATCAAGGCTTGAACTGTCGCTGCCCCGTTCACGGATCACCGGAAGAATCTTGGCCATGTCATCGCCGAAAAGATCCGATTTCATCACCGCTTCACGTGATTTCATATGGTTCACATTGCCTTTGAGCGTGTTGATTTCACCGTTATGGGCAAGATATCTGAATGGCTGGGCCAGTTCCCAGGAAGGAAAGGTGTTGGTGCTGTACCGTTGATGAACCAGAGCCACGGCGCTTGTCATGGTTTCGTCTGAAAGATCCGGGTAAAACGCCGGAAGCTGGGGAGCCGTGAAAAGACCTTTATATCCAAGGGTCCGGCAGGACAGACTTGAAATATAAAAACAGCCCTCGTCAATGGAGATCCTGTCCCCTTCTTTTTCCATCAATCGCCTTACTGCGTAAAGCTTCCGCTCAAAGGCATCTCCCGTTAGCCCCTTGCCATCCACAAAAAACTGCATGACCTCCGGCCGCTTGGCAAGAGCCTGACCACTGATGGCAGAAAGATCGCAGGGAACTTCACGCCAGCCCAGGAAGCCCAAACCTTCATCCTGAACTTTCCTCTCAACAATATCCATGCACTGTTTCCGAAGCCCCTCGTTTCTCGGCATAAACACCATTGCCGCTGCATAGGCACCGGCCTCAGGAAGAACAATACCTGCTTCAGGGCATACTTTTCTGAAAAATCCGTCGGGAATCTGAATCAGAATCCCGGCTCCGTCACCTGTGGCTTGATCTCCGCCCACTGCGCCGCGATGCATAAGGTTCTTTAATATTTCCATACCGTTTCTGACCACCGCGTGACTCTTCGTCCCGTCGATAGCCGCTGTGAACCCCACACCGCAACTGTCGTGTTCGTGTGCCGGATGATACAATCCCTGAGCTTCCGGATAGGCCGCCCATGTTTTATCGCTCATTTTTTTGTCCTTAATCATATTGTCAGATCCTTTTTGATTCCATTCCCGGCATCAACGCACCATGCCCGGATAACCAAAAAAACGGATAAACCGTCCCCAATAACGCAACCTTTTCCACTGATATTTCAGGAAAAGACAGAACCGGGGAACTTACATTAAATCATCATGAAAAAAAAGAATTTTTTACGAAGAAATTATCCAAACCCCATAACTGCTTGACGTTTTTTATATGCGGCCGGGTAGAAAGAGAACGGAAACCATTAATCGAAAGCAACTCATTCCATACTGCAATCAAAATAACTATAAAGACAGACAACCCGTAGCGGCGGGTTTCAAACCCACCTGGTGATTATGCCACAATAAATTCAAATCGTAATAAAACAAGATTCAAACCACCCTCTCAAACATTATTAGTTCACTATAACGTATCCTAAAACGGATTAAAAGCCATGATCCACATTCAAATCAAACAGCACACCCCTTTAACATCTCCCGACCCATTTCTTGTTCTAAAAGTTTAATCAAATATATGCGGCGAAATAAAAATATTTTCATAACAGAACCGATTTTATCATGACAACTCGTCTGATTTGATGTTGATAATATCTGTCTATGGGATTATTCTCAATGCCGTTTCATTAAGATTTTTTTTGTAGGGGCGGGTTCTTAACCCGCCCGGAATTTTGCGGCGGATCAGGGCGGGTTTGGAACCTGCCCCTACGGCCTTAAAGAAACGGCATTGAGATTATTCTCTGGAAATGAATTCATCTCAACCTAAATAATGGAGCATCATCATGACACAGACACAATGGACCAAGCCAGCGCTTCTTGAAACATCAGGCAGTTATTGGAAAACCTGCGCTCTTCATACGGGGGTAAAGCTGGAACTGTTTTCGGTGATCGGAAACGGGGCGCTAACGGTTGAATATGTTGCACAGAAAATCAACGGAGATGAACATGGTGTGGGCACGCTTTTGAATGCGCTGTGTGCCATGGATCTTCTGGTAAAAGAGAACGAACTTTATAAAAATTCGGTTTTTTCTTTGAAATTTCTGGTCAAGGAATCGCCGGATTACACAGGGTTCATCATCATGCATCATCACCATCTGGTGGATTCGTGGAACAGAATGAGCGAATCGGTTTTGAGCGGAAAACCCTGCCGCCAAAAAGTATCAACGTCAGTGGAAACGGAGAGGGAAAGTTTTCTCATGGGGATGTTCAACATTGCCATGGGACTTGCACCTTCATTTGCGAAAGAGATTGATCTTTCAGAAAAAAAACGATTTCTCGATTTTGGCGGAGGACCGGGAACCTATGCCATTCATTTCTGCATGGAAAACCCCGGCATGACAGGAACGGTTTTCGATCTGCCCACCACACGGGTTTTCGCGGAAAGAACCATTGAACGGTTTGGGTTGAAAGATCGCATTGATTTTGCGGAAGGAAGTTATGTGGATGAAACGGTTCATCTGGAAAAGGTCTATGATGTGGCCTGGATTTCCCATAACCTGCACGGAGAAGGACCGGATGAGGCAGCAAGAGTTGTGAGACACGCTGTATCGGCGGTAAAGCCGGGGGGAATGGTCTTTATCCATGAGTTTATTTTGAACAACGAAAAAACCGGGCCGCTGTTCCCTGCCCTCTTTTCCATCAACATGCTTCTGGGAACTGAAAAAGGCCGGGCATATTCAGAGCAGGAACTTGTGGCCATGCTTGAGAGAAATGGCGTTGTCGATGTGAAACGGATTGATTTAAAAGCAGCGGTGACTTCGGCCGTGGTATGCGGTCGGGTTGAGGGTTGATGTCTGTTTTTTTATAAGGATAAATCCAATGCCGCTTCCATAATATTAACCCCACTATCGTTTCCTTAAGAATATTGTTGTAGGGGCGGGTTCCAAACCCGCCCGGAACTATGAGACGGATCATGGGGCAAGGCAGGTTTGGAACCTGCCCCTACGGACATGTCGCTGGCATGGTTATTATTATCTTGATAGGTTAAAAAATTCTAAAATACACCTCATCCACTTTATTAAAAATCCGATTGAAAAAAAAACGTGAAGAGGATAGAACGTTCCTAATCCAGAACGATAGATTCATTCCCCTTACTATCACGGAGAACAACCATGAAAAAAGGCATTTACCCCATCATTATCATGTTTATTCTGCTTCTTGGTGCTTGCAGCGACAGTCACAATTCGCCCTGTTCGAGTCCTACTGTTTCTGAATGCCTTGATGATGCATACTGTGCGGACTGCGAAGAAAAAGGAACCGATATCGAAACAGTCTGCGGTAACGTTTTGCAGGATCATTACAGCGCAAGTAACCGGCAACTGGATCTTGTACCTGAGCTTTCAGGCTCCGAAGACACGTTAAGGGAAAGATATGATGTGTCCTATGCAGATCAGCCTTATCTTTTCGTTCCTCTGTCCGTTGTTCCGGAAACCTACTATATGCGGAACGCCAAATTCAACCTTCTCAATATCAACGACAAGATTCTCGCCACAACCACCCGGCATCCGTTGCTGCCTGATCTCGAATTCAACCCCACGGTGCCTCTTCTAGGAAAATTTTTTTCCAAGGCCGCTTCGATAGCAGATCAAATCACCCCACCTATCAGGCCGAATCAGGCAAATTACATGTTTGAAGGCATGGCCTACAATAAAAGCATCATTGAAAGCTACCTTGACAATCTTTATACAGGCAAAGTCAGCGACTGGAACGAAAACGGTAACAGCGTTGAATCATGTGAAGAATACACTTATGAAAAATTCTATGATTTTTCGTTGTTCAAGGATTTCATGTCCCTTCATGAGGACGATCACTTAAGAGTTGCCGAATACGCTTTCAGAGGTTCAGAACTCAATGCAACCGGAATTTTCATCAATGATGATTATGCTCTGCCCGGCTCCGTCGGCACAAAATTTATGTCAACCTTCGCTCTTCAAAGCCTACCAAAACCTTTGAGTGAAGTCATTCAGCGCAAAGGCGGAGAACCCCGGTCCATATTTGAAGAAATGAGTATCAGTTACTACTATGCTCCACAATACGGCTATTCGTCGTTCTGGAAAGGTGCGTCACCAGATATTGATGTAGAAGTTTACTGGGATCATATTTTTTCTCAGAATCAGGTTCGTATTCTCTGTGGCTACGCTTCTCCCCAATGTATTGAGACACCTGATCCCAATTTTATGCCGAAAAACTTCTTTGTTGAAGTACTGGGAAAAATAATTAAAGATAACCAGGACCGCAGGGCAGGCATTGTTTTGTCTGATGAGAATTTACTGGACCTGATGGGTACCGATGAAATGGGCTATGCTATGGAGTGTTATGACAACAGCTTCAAATACCATTTCCTTATGCTGAAAGCTGCCAAACGGCAGTATACCAACAGCACGACCCTGAAAAACAAACTCCTGGAGTTCAAACTATTAAGAAAACATCTGATTCAACTTATGGCAGAACGTGCAAAATACGAAGAATATTCGTTCATCCTGGAAAGCAGTTTTTCAGAAAGGGTTCTTACGAGATCAGAGACACTTCCACCCTCTGAAAAAGATTACGCAAAAATGAAGCTGTACGAAAGGATCAATCCTCAGGTAGTTGCGCAATCAAGAAAACATACCAAAGCGAACATAATTGATTTCATAGATATCAATGACAATATCATTCCCATTGCATCTATTTTAAAAAATATCGACGATCAAATTGAAACGGTTCTTCTTGAGGCCCGGCAAAAAGGTTGTTTTGATATTTCTATCTGGGGACCGGATGTGCACAATTACCCGACTTTAACCAACGACAATGAAACAATCGATCTTCTTTACAGCAAAGCGTTATGTGACTGGACGCCTGAGATGTTCACTACGGCAGCCATCACCCTGATCCCCGATTCTTATTACGAAAATGTCTATACCGACTGCATGCGGATCACAGGGGGTGATTTCGAAGGCATGAATGTGGATAATTTCAGGTTTCAGTTCCCGTCGGCATGTCAGGACAATAAACTGTTTTCAATCTGGAGTCCTAATAAATATCAGGATTATACGGGAGATACTGTAAAGTTCCATATGTTCGAAAGCCTTGTAAAAAAATATCCCGAAGCTCTTCTTGATTGCGACTCCATCATTGCCGGTCAAGTTAAAAAAACCCTGGCTGACGCCAATATGAATTACTACGACCCTGTAACCAGAAAAGTGATGATGAGTAAATCCAGGTCGTATTACGACAGTGTGGGCGGAGAGTATGCAGGGCTTAACTTCGGATATGCTCTGGGTTGGCTTTACGAAGGGTATGACGATATCGCAACTATCCAGAACAATAACATCGACAACAGGGACTTTGTCTGCCAGAAAACAGGATTCTTTGCCTTTGGCAACTATTTCTCAGGGGGTTCGTTTCTGGGCCGAGATTTTACTATCTGTTCGGCGGGTTCTTATGCCAGCAACAAGACATCCGGGGCATCGCGGCCTGTTCCACCGACTCTTTCGAGAAAAGAAAACGAAGACAGAATCAACAATGACATCAATTCCGTAGCATCGGAAACTGGGGTCAACACCAATTATTTCATGTTCATCAAGAACGAAAAGATGACATTCAGTTACGATAACGGCGGGTTCAGCCAGACGCCGGTTCAATACACCCACAGCCAGCCTTTCTCAGGCGATACCCTGGCTTACCAGAGCCCTGCTCCGGAAGCCCAAATGATTTCCGTGGATGTTCAGAAATCCGTTCCGATCTGCGGGATTATTTCAATCACCATCCGGGGTGCTGTATCGGGGGATATTGATGCATCCACAGTTGTCAATACGGACAAGCAGATGCAATACGTGGGCAATGGTTGCAAAACATTGAATTTCGCCTTCACACCCCACATGGACTTCGACGCCTTTGCCCAGGCCAGTGTAACTGCCGGTATTTCAGGGGTTGCAAGCATCAGTGCCGGTGTGGAGACAGGGCTTAAATTCATCGGTATTCAGTTTCCTTATTCTGCAAACCTGTCTGTGTCCCAGTTAAACGGAACAGATGATGACAGGCCGTTCAACTACGACATTTACGTAAACGCATACAATAACCTGGATCAGGAAATCACCCTGCTTTCAGGCTTTTTCGGAGCCTTTGTCAAAATTGAGTATGTTCTCGATTCCGACACGTACAGACAGACCTTGTTTTCATGGGACGGTATAAAATTCAATGGAAATGTGGATCGGGTCGGTCAGTATATTGACGGAGAGATTGTACCGCTGGCTGTTCCGGTGAGGGCGCTTTACGGATTATCGAAAAGTGTTTACCAATAGGGGACACGGCGCATCGTGCCCTTACATGACGACGAAAGATTTCACTTTGAATTGATTTTTGGTGGGCAATGCCCACCAAAGATAAAGCCTCAACAACAAGCAAAACCGTTTCGAATCAGACGTGACCCAATTCTCCGGTCACCTTATCGTAGTACTCCACCACCTTGTTCTTCCGATCCGAGTCCATATGGGCCATGGCGCTTCTGGGATGTTCGTTCAGAACTCCGCTGACCATGTAAGGGATGAAGTAACCCCAATCGATTTTATCTCGCCAGGGAAAGATCTGCTCTTCGATCACTTGAATCAAAGGTCTGACGTTGAACTTGGGATTTTTCAAAAAGGAAAGAAGCAGTTCCAGCGGGCAGTTCCCCGCGCCCCTTCCAATGCCGTAAAGGCTGGCGTCAAGGAAGTTTATGCCGTTGATAATGGCGGTGATGGTATTTGCAAAAGCAAGCTGCTGGTTGTTGTGGGTGTGGATACCGATGGTTTTGCCCGGCAGACGTTCCATATATTTGGCGGCCAGGGTATCAATATCTTCAGAATAAAACGCGCCGAAGCTGTCCACAAGATAGATTATGGGAACCCTGCTTTTAGAAAGATCCTCAAGTGCCTCGTTCAGATCCCTCATACCCACGGTTGAAACAGCCATAAGGTTGATGGTGGTTTCATATCCTTTGTCCATGCAGTGATGGGCAAGGGCGATGGCCGCATCCACCTGGTGAACGTAACAGGCCACCCTGACCATGTCGATGGAACTGTCGGAACGATGTGGAATATCGGCGTAATCAATTCGGCCAATATCAGCCATGACGGACAACTTGATCTTCTTCTCTTCATCCCCGATAATCTTTTTTAAATCGCTTTCGGCGCAAAACTTCCAGGGTCCGAATTCGTCACGGGAAAAGGCACTTTCAGAGCTGAGATAGCCGATCTCCATGTAATCAATACCGGCGGCAGCATTGGCGAGATACACTTTTCTTACAAACTCATCATCAAACATCCATTTGTTCATCAGTCCGCCGTCACGGACAGTACAATCGATCACTTTAATTTCAGGCCTGAACATGATTTTCTCCACACGTTTGAAGGTATATTATGATTGAATTTCTATCGGACGAATTTCTGTCATTATCCTTATTCATCCATTTTTACAAGGTTTAATTATACCTGCCCGTCCGGGCACGCCAATCTCCTGATTGGCCGTTTCGCGAATGTCACCCACATAAAACTGTTTAGAAATGAATTGTTTATCCCATAACAGCAGGGCGGGTTTGGAACCCACCCCTACAGATGATTGTCGTTCGGACCAAAGATCAATGTGTAATTTTCGGACATGCCTCAATAAATCGCCGAACGTTATCGCCCACAGACTCAACACACCGCTGCTCCATAGCACGCTTACCGAAAAGAGAATCACCCACACCCACAGCGTTTGCTCCGGCATTAAAATAATCGGCCACATTGTCAACCGTTACCCCACCCACAGCTGCAAGAGAGATCTGGTCAAAGGGGCCTCTCAGATCTTTGATGTAGCCCGGCCCGAACCGATGGCAGGGAAAGACTTTAACCATGGTGGCACCTGCGGCCCAGGCCGTGTAGATTTCTGTAGGGGTGAAAGCTCCTGAGATAACGGGAATATTTCGCAAACAGGCAAACTCGATCACCGACGTATCCAGATTGGGCGTCACAAAAAACATGGCTCCTGCATCTTCCGCTTGTTTTGCCTGATCAAGACAGCAGATCGTTCCAATACCAAGGAATTTACCAGCTGGAACACCGGACAGATTCTTTCTTAAAATATCCAGCGCCCCCTGGGTGTTCATTGTGATTTCAAGGGCATCCAGACCCGATGCAAATGAAACATCCATAATCTCAGGGAAAAATCCAGGGTCAACGCCTCTCAGAATGCCGATGACCGGTGTATTGAGATTCATCTTTTCCCTCACAGACTGTCCATGACCTGATCAAGCTCATCAATGGTGATGTCCACAATCACCGAACGTCCGATGGCTTCAAGAAGAACGAACTGGATGCTCTCCTCTTTTCTTTTTTTGTCCCGTTTCAGCGCATCGACAATGGCGGATCTATCCCAGGTAATCCGTGTGGGTAGTTTGTACATGGCAAGCAATCGTGTGATCCTTTCCGCGTCAGCCTGTGAAAGAAGTCCTTTTTTTACGGATAGGGACGCCGCGAGAACCATGCCCAGACTCACCGCTTCGCCGTGAGGAAGGCCGATGGTTTTTTCAATGGCGTGACCAAAGGTATGGCCGAAATTCAGTTTTTTTCTTTCACCCTTTTCCTTTTCATCACGCGAAACCACGCCGGATTTGATGACAACCGATTCGTAAACCAGCTTCTCGATCACTTCGCTGTCAAGGGTAAGGGCTCGTTCATGATTCAATTCAAGGTAATCGAATAAAGCTGCGTCTTCGATGGCCGCATGTTTGACGATTTCAGCAAATCCGCAAAGCACGTCACGTTCATTCAGGGTTTTTAAAAGATCCATGTCACAGATCACAAAATCAGGCAGGTTGAATGTTCCAACCATGTTTTTGTAACCCTTGAAGTTCACCCCGTTTTTCCCTCCCACACTTGCGTCCACCTGGGAAAGCAGTGTGGATGAAACAAAACCAAAGCCAACGCCCCGCAAAAACGTGGATGCAATGAACCCTGTGATGTCGCAAACGATTCCTCCACCAATGCCCACGATAAACGAGGATCTCTGGGCTTCCATATCAAGAAGTTCCTGAAAGATATCCGATGCGGTCTGAAGGGTTTTTATGCCCTCTCCCATGCCGATGGTGATGACAGGAAACGCCGGAAACGACTTCCCGTAAAGAGCTTTCACATTTTCATCGGTGATAATGACCACATTTTTTCCCGGGATATAATCGGCAAGACGTTCGAGGCTCTCGCCAACAAGAATTCGTGAACGACTTGTGTTTCCCTGGATTTCAATCTGTCTCACGCCTGTCTCCTTTTGTGTTTATTCAGTTTTTTCACTCGTTACCGGATCCCACCCTGACTTTACCCGATAGAATTATGATGAACTCGTAAAAAGTCGAAGGATGGCTATGGAAAAAGGCCCATAGGCCAAACACATAACGCCGCATATGGGACTTTTTACGACGCCATCAAAGACTCTTGTTCAACTCCTGCTCAATGAGATCGCTGAACGCTTCGAAAGACAAAAAGCCTGGACTTAAACGTCCGTTGATAACAAACGTCGGCGTGGAGCTGACACCTGCTTCCCGTCCATCCCTTCTGTCTTTTTCAACCAGAGACAGATATCTGTCACTGTCAAGACATTCGTTGAACAGTTTGCTGTCCAATCCTAAAGACTCACCGTACACTTTGAGCGTCTGGTCATCGACGTTTTTTGCCGATGTGAAAAGTTTATCCTGAAATTCCCAGAATTTCCCTTGCTCCCCAGCGCATCGTCCAGCCTCGGCCATGTGTTTTGCATTTCTGTGACGATCCAAAGGAAAATCCTTGAAAACCCATCGGATTCTTCCCTCGTACTGTTTTTTGATTTTTGCTGTAATTTCATGGGCTTTTCGACAGGACGGGCATAAATAATCCGAATACTCCACCACCGTGACAGCTGCGTCGGCAGGCCCCATAGCCGGGCTGTCTCCTTCGCTCACCGATGTGATGGGCAGAGGCGGAGGTGTCAGGAAAACATTGACCGGATATTTTTCCCTTAAAGGTTTAGTGTACTCATCTACTTTTTCATTTGTCTTCTTTTCCCTGAGAAACTGCCTGATACGGACTTTCAGTTCGTCGATGGTTCCTTGCCATTGTGTAAACTCATTGAGGTGATCCTTGTAGTAAGTTTCAACTTCGGAATCGCTCACATCAGTGCCCTCAGTCATAACCTTATAGGTGATGATTTCGGGTGACAGGCCTTTTTCAATGGCGTCCATCTCGATCAGTTTCGAGTTGATAAGAAAGTCCAGGCGATCTTTTTTCAATTTATATATCTGGGAGTTGAGTTTGAATATTTTGGTTGAAAGCGGTCCTTCAAGTTCACGGGTTTTAATTGTCCTACCACCTATCACTGCCACCACAGAAGGTTCCGGAGCTTTAACGCTTACCGGACCATGTTTGATTTTCCGCGTGAGAAGCAGGTGATCCGATAACAGAAAACAGAAAAACGCCAGAGTGAGGGCCTGCCACATTCGTGGATGGTCAAAAGTCAAAAGGATAAGAATGAACACCACGACGAGATTGACAAGACAGAATCCACAGACAAGTTTCATTTCAACCATGGCTGAGATCAAAGTCAGTTCTAAGCCTGCCCCAGCCATCACAGCTAAAAACAAACCGTTCCGGACAAAATAAAACATCAGCCCAAGAACAATATAAAAAGCCACGCCCCATATGGACACGGGAATTTTCAATAAAGTGACATACTCGGTTTCACGGCAGCCGCTTCCCATGAAACTGCAAAGCGATGCCACCCATTCCACCCGGCTTTCAATGGCCGCCAGTACAGCGGCACAAAGACCCGCAAAAATCAGAATTTTTATCAGTCTTTCTTTCGTTTTTTCGGTTATCATGTGACCGATCCTCCATGAACTATTTTACTGCAATATGTCGTGACGTTAAGCACCATGGCTTGAACCCTTGCCCGAATAAAACCGGCAAGAACAATAACAAATCTTATTTTCACGCCGATGTTCCAGCAGGTTAGATCCTGTGGTGATTGAAGCTTCATAAACTGTCACAGTGAGTTAAAAAAGTAAATAGTCTATAAGAGGCAATTGGAAATGGAACAGGAACTGGTTTGAAATGAGCAAGAAGATGGGTTGTAGGGAAGACCGTGGTTGCCCAAATTGAATACTAACCCTGCAATAAAATACACCCAGTAGTCGGGCGAAAGCCGACCTACGGCCATGTTGCTGCCATGAACCAACAACAACCGGTTGTTCAATTAATTTGCAGGGTTAATATAATAAGCGTTTTAGTGATTAAGCAGGCAGGGCGGGTTTGGAACCCGCCCCCTACAAACACAATATGTTATGATTGTCTGCCCTCGTTCCGGGGGATTCTCGCCGGAACGAGGTACTGTTGCGCGATTCGTTTGGCTGCACCGTTTTTATAGTCTAAAAAAAGCCACCGTAATACTATTTGAACTGTTCTTCTTCCGTTGAACCTGAAAGTGCATCAACCGAGCTTTGACCTTGGGTAATGCTGTACATCACACGGTCGAAATAACCTGTTCCGACAAATTTCTGATGGCTTGTGGCCATGTAGCCTTCGGAACGTTCGTGCTTGAATTCCTCCTCCTGGAATTTGGAATAGGCAGCCATACCTTCTGTTTTGTAACTGTGGGCCAGATCGAACATCCCAAGATTCAATGTGTGAAAACCGGCCAGGGTCACGAACTGAAACTTGTATCCCATGGCGGCCAGTTCTTTTTGGAATCGCTTGATGGTTCCGTCGTCAAGGTTGGCCCTCCAGTTGAATGAGGGCGAGCAGTTGTACGACAGCATCTTGTCTGGATAATGCCTTTTGATGCCTTCGGCGAACTTTTTAGCCTGTTCCAGATCGGGCTTGGACGATTCACACCAGACCATATCCGCATAGGGAGCATAGGCAATGCCCCGCGCGATGGCCGCCTCAATCCCTCCTTTAAACAGATGAAAGCCTTCTGACGTTCTGGGCGCATCGATCACAAAAGGTCTGTCCCGCTCATCGATATCACTTGTTAAAAGCTTTGCCGCATCCGCATCGGTCCGAGCAATGAGAACGGTGGGCACATCACAGATGTCCGCCGCCAGCCGTGCAGCCACCAGCTTGGTGATGAACTCACTGGTGGGCACCAGAACCTTGCCACCCATATGGCCGCATTTTTTGGCAGATGCAAGCTGGTCCTCGAAATGAACGCCTGAAGCTCCAGCGTCGATCATGCCTCTCATCAGCTCAAATGCATTCAAAGGTCCGCCAAAACCGGCTTCCGCGTCAGCCACGATGGGGGCGAACCAGTAGGGTCCTTTTTTTCTGCAATCAAGCACCTGAATCTGATCAGCTCTCCGCAGGGCGTTGTTGATCCGCCTCACAACGGTTGGAACGCTGTTGGACGGATAGAGGCTCTGGTCAGGATACATTTCTCCAGCAAGGTTGTTGTCCGCAGCTACCTGCCATCCGCTCAGATATATGGCCTTGAGCCCCGCCTCCACCTGCTGAACTGCCTGGTTTCCGGTCAAGGCCCCCAGCGCTCCGATATACTCTTCGGTTTTCAAAAGCCGCCACAACCTCTTGGCACCCACCCGGGCATATGTGAAATCAATTTTAAGTGTACCCCTCAGGTTGAGTACCTCAGCCGCTCGGTAAGGTCGCAACACACCGTTCCACCGTGGGTCTTTTTCCCAGCGTTCTTCAAGTTCATCAACCTCATCAAAATCAATGTGATGACAGGTGAGTTTCTGCTCAAGTTCTATAGCTTTCTCTTCAATAGTTTTCATCATGAACCCCCTTTGGTGGGTTTATTGTGTTGTATTTTTATTCAGTATTCAAGCCGCTCATAGGCTTTCAACGTCAAAAATTCCTCCAGCTCTTCGTTTATCACGCTTTGCCGCATCATTTCCGTAGCTTCAGGAAAACAGCCTTTCTCATACCTTTCTTTGCCCATAGCGTCCATCAATTTGATGCATTCTTCACCAAGCATGGATTCAAACATGGCTCTGTCCACCCCTCTTCCGTCTTCAAGCCTGGCATCTGGATGATGGACCCACTGCCAGACCTGAACTCGTGAAATCTCAGCCGTTGCCGCATCCTCCATAAGGTGGTTGATGGGAACACAGCCGTTGCCTGAAAGCCAGGACGCGAGATATTGAAGCCCAACGCTGATATTGTTCCGAAAACCTTTTTCTGTGATCGTTCCTTCGGGCAGAGTGAGAAGGTCTTTTTGAGACACGTTCACATCATCCCTCTTCCTGTCCACTTGATTTGGGCCGGGCATAATACGGTCAAACACCTCCAAAGCCAATGGCACAAGCCCCGGATGGGCCACCCATGTTCCATCGTGACCGTCTGTTGCTTCCCGTTTTTTATCTTCCCGCACTTTGTTCATGGCTGTTTCGTTGGCTTCAGGATTATCTTTGATGGGTATCTGGGCAGCCATACCACCAATGGCGTGGGCGCCGCGCCTGTGGCAGGTTTTAATGGACAGAAGCGAGTATGAACGCATGCAGTGACGTGTCATGGTGATTTCAGCCCGATCAGGAAACAGATAACCCGGAACTTTCTTGAATTTTTTGATGAAACTGAAAATATAATCCCATCTGCCGCAGTTCAGGCCCACGACATGGTCTTTCAGCTCAAACAGAATTTCATCCATTTCAAAGGCTGCAAGGATGGTTTCGATCAGAACGGTGGCCTTGATCGTACCCATTGGAAAACCTAAGTCGTTCTGGGCTTTCAAAAATACATTATTCCAGAAACGCGCTTCCAGATGGCTTTCCATTTTAGGCAGATAAAAATACGGCCCTGACCCTTTTTTTATCAGATTACGGGCGTTATGGAAAAAATAAAGGCCGAAATCCCACAGGCTTGCTGACACAGGCACGCCATCCACCGTCATGTGTTTTTCAACAAGATGCAACCCCCTGGGCCGGACGATCAGTGTGGCTGGCCGCTGGTTCAAGCGATATTCCTTTCCATCCACTTCGAGTTGAATGACCCCGTCCACTGCATACCGCATGTTAATCTGGCCGTTAATGGTACCCTCCCAAGTGGGAGCATGGGAATCTTCAAAATCAGCCATAAACGTCTTTGCCCCAGAGTTCAGAGCATTAATCACCATTTTCCGCTCAACAGGCCCCGTAATTTCAACACGTCTGTCTTTGAGATCAGCTGGAACAGGTCCTATGGTCCAGTCGCCTTTTCGGACATGTTCTGTTTCCGGTAAAAAATCCGGAAGAATCCCCTTGTCGATATTGGCCTGAACTTTTTTCCGCCGTTCCAGGAGCTCCAGTCTTGAGCTTTCAAATTCACGTGCAAGTCCTGCAACAAAATCAAGGGCATCAGGTGTCAAGATCGTTTCAAACATCGGCATGATCAGGGCTGAAATGCGAATACCGTTTTTTTCATAATATGATTTCATCGTATCGTTCCTGTTCTTTTGTTTATATGTGAAAGACGTTTTATTAATGATGTAGGCGTAAGATTTGCATAAGCCATGCCGTGATTGCATGCATAAAAGATGGTTTAAATATAGCAAGTTAAAACGCATACTGTCAACGCAAAGGGTTT
>JBAZWJ010000008.1:0-118451 GCA_041660385.1 Desulfobacteraceae bacterium
ATATATTCGTAATCAAGAAGAAGCAGAATGTAGGCAGTTGGAATTTGATTTTAAATAACGAGTAAGTGACTGGCCCCTTTTAGGGGCCCTCATCAAGCTACCGGCTACGCCGGTAGTTCGTGACTAAATCTCTTACCTTGGCTAACGCCTCTTCCCCATTGATCGATTCTATTTTTCCAGAACGTAGCTCATCTCTTCGTCGTTTGACCTCAGCAAGCTGGTATGAAGAAACTTGAGATTCAATATCAGCACCGATGCTTTCAATCAGTTGTTCAGCAAGAATTGCCTTTGCTTCGACAGGAAGAATGATTGCTTCGGAAAGTATTTCATCTAATGACATGGGCATTCTATCCACCTCCTTTTTTTTCAATATAATCTTTGAAGTCTGGTTGGTACAGGGAAAATTCAGTGCTATCGTTTATTTTTTACTTTTCTAAAGGCTGTCCACCAAACCCATCCGGCACAAAACCAAGGCTCGCCGACGCCACAACCACAAGCACACTGCCCACATTGTGAACGATGGCGGCCATGATGGGGGAAAGCCAGCCCATGCCGCTGGCCAGAACGGCAAGGGCGTTGAAGGCCAAACCAAAGACAAGGTTGATTTTGATGATGAAGAGCATTCTCCGGGACAGGCTGATAAGCCACGGAAGCCGTGAAATATCGTCGTTGATCAGGGCGATATCGGCTGTTTCAAGGGCCACATCGGTTCCGGCGGCGGCCATGGCAACACCCACATGGGATATGGCAAGGGCCGGGGCATCGTTAATTCCGTCGCCCACGTACATCACAGGCAGATTTCTATTCTGATAATCCTTGATCACATCCATTTTATCCTGGGGTTTCAGGGATGAATAAACATGGCTTATACCCACCGCATCGGCCACCCGTTTGACGGAACGGTCATGGTCACCGGACAGAATGGCCATGTCTGTGATTCCCAGATCGTTGAACTGTCTGACGGTTTCAGCGGCAGACGTCCTTATTTTATCTGTGACATGGAGCAGGCCCACAGGTTTCTGATCACAGTAAACGGCAAGAGGCGTTATACCCTGAGCCACGGAGCTGGCTATGGAATCCTTGAGATCCTGGGAAAAAAGCGCCGGATTTTCTGATGAAAGGGCGCTGCCCACCTCCACCATGACCCCGTCCACCATGGCCCGGACACCCAGCCCTATTTCATGGAAGGCATTTTCCGCACCGGTTAAGGACACATTGGCGTCATGGGCTGCCTTGAGAATGGCACGGGCCAGGGGATGGGTGCAGTGCTGTTCGGCGCTTGCGGCAAAATGGAGAAGATCTTCGCGGCTCGTACCTTCGGCAGCGGACATGTCCGAAACCCTGGGTTCTCCAACGGTGAGAGTGCCTGTTTTATCGAAAAGAACGGCTTTGGCGGATGCCACACGTTCAAGATACTGGCCGCCCTTGACCAGAATTCCGGCCTTTGCCGCACGGCCCAGAGCCGCCACCGTGGCTGTGGGGACTGCAAGGATCAAGGCGCAGGGGCAGCCCACGATCAGAACAGCCACGGCCCGGCCCACATCTTTTGTGATCAGCCAGGTGAGGGCGGAGCATATCAGAATGGCAGGGGTGAACCACCTGGCGTAGTGGTCGATGAGCCTTACCGATTCAGGCCGGTGCTGCTCGGCCTCGCTGACTAGGCTGATGATCCGTCCAAGGGTTGTATCCTGGCCCACCTTGAGGGTACGGGCTTTCAAAACGCCGTTGAGGTTCAGGGTTCCGGCCAGAAGGGTGTCATCGGCCTTTTTGTCCACAGGAAGGGGTTCGCCGGTCATGGCCGATTCGTCCACAGCCGAAAGGCCGGAAAGGATACAGGCATCCACGGGAATTCGGTCTCCCGGTTTTACAAGGATGATATCCCCAGCAACAACTTTTTCAACCGGGACAGTTCGCTCATTTTCTCCGTCCATAACCGTGGCTGTTTCAGGGGCAATGCGGATAAGCGCCCTGATGGCTTTCCGGGCTGATTCGCTGGTCAGCTGTTCGATCAGACTGCCCGCTTTCATAACAAAGCAGACCACCGCAGCAGCCAGATATTCCCCCTGGACAAGGCTGGCCACGATGGCGATGCTGACCAGTTCGTCCACATTAACCTGCCGCTCAAAAAGACCTTTTACCGCACCCCAGACAATGGGAAACCCGTTGATGGCAACCGAAGCCAGGGCCAGAATCGTTCCGGTCATGCCGGGTTTTCCGCCATGATCGATGATGAAAGCGGCAAGTGCCAGAATTCCGGCGATGGAAATAATGTAGAAATCCCGTAGCCTGAACAACTCCCGGTAAACACCCAATGATGAAAAACGCCCGATCATTTTTGATAAACTCCTATTTGCTGAACTTGTTGAATATGTCGATCACTTCGGTGATCAATTCCGTTTCGTTTTCCCGATTCAGAATGGCCTGGGTCACGCATCCTTTAAGGTGATCTTCCAGAATCAAAGATCCCAGCGACCTCAAAGCCCCGGAAGCGGCAGCAATCTGTTTCAGCACCTGCAAACACTCCCTGTTTTCTTCCACCATTTTCTTCAAGCCCTTAACCTGCCCCTCAATCCGGTTGATCCTGGCGATCAGCTTGGGATGGTCATCTCCGCATAATGTCATGATATCCTCCTTGAAATATACATATAGGGAGTATGAGTATATTGGCGCGTGGGATATGTCAAGGATTGAATAAATCGAACGATGATGAATTCGTAAAATAGTCTGGAAATGAATGGTCGTGCCATTTGATATGTGCAAAAGTGATCAGAAAATTCAGGAATGAAATAATCTGCACCCATATGTAGAAGCCCTGTTTATAGCCTCTTCCATCAGACCTTTCTGCAAGTCACACCATCAGTTTAATCTGATATTATCAATCGGATAATTCTCATTATTATTCTTTCCATTTTACACAAAAGAGACTAATGGATTGTTCATTCATCCTTAAACATGAATCATGATGATCTGCAAAACACTGTGGCATAGCGGGGAATATGTCGTCCGAAAACAAAAAAATGGTCAAAGCAGCAGGAACCGTGGGGATATATACCCTGCTTAGCCGGATTCTCGGTTTTGTCCGGGATATGATGATGGCCGGGTATTTTGGTTCCGGGTTGATCACCGATGCGTTTATCGCAGCGTTCAGGCTTCCCAATCTCATGCGGCGGCTTCTGGCGGAAGGGTCTCTTGTTCTCGCGTTTGTCCCTGTTTTTAGCGAGACTCTGGAAGCGAAAGGCCAGGATGAAGCGTTCCGCCTTGCCGAATCATCTTTCAAAGTTTTGACGCTGATTCTCTCGGTTCTCACCCTTTGTGGCATCCTGTTCGCTTCATATATACTCATGGTTATTGCTCCGGGGTTTATGGATGAACCGGGCAAAATGGAACTGGCGGTTACCCTGACGAGAATCGTATTTCCATATGTATTTTTCATCTGCCTGGTAGCTCTCTGTATGGGGGTTTTGAACTCTCTGGGACATTTTGCCGCTCCGGCTCTGGCACCTGTTCTCCTGAATGTGGTGATGATCGCCGGAATGTGGGGCGGGGCCATGTTTTCTCAGGATAGTCGGGTCAGGATCATGATTCTGGCATGGAGCGTCATTGTGGGCGGAGTGGTCCAATTGATGCTCCAAGTTCCTTTTTTATGGAAGAAGGGTTTCAGGTTCCGTCGGACCACGCCTCTTGTTCATCCGGGTGTCCGGCAGATCGGGCGGCTGATGCTGCCTTCCATCGTGGGGGCAGGTGTCTATCAGGTTAATGTGGTGTCCGGAACCATTCTGGCTTCCTTTCTTCTCGAAGGTAGCATTTCCTGGCTTTACTATGCGGACCGAGTGTTCCAGTTTCCATTGGGAATATTCGCCATTTCCATGGGCACGGCTGTTTTGCCTATCCTTTCACGTCAGGCGGCGGCAGGGGATATGGACGGTCTTAAACAGACCTTTTCCCAGGGGCTTCGCTTTGTTTTTTACATCACCCTTCCGGCTACGGCAGGACTGGTGGCCCTTGCCACACCCATTGTGGCCGTGTTGTTCAAGCGGGGTGAGTTCGGGGCTTATGATCTTGAAATGACATCCCAGGCGCTGGTGTATTTCAGTTTAGGCCTCTGTCCTGTGGCTGCTGTAAGGGTTGCGGCCCCTGTTTTTTACGCCAGAAAAGATGCCATCACCCCAGTCAGGATTGCTGTTTTTTCCATTCTTCTCAACATCACTCTCAGCATTGTCCTTATGGGACCGTTGAAACATGGCGGACTTGCTCTGGCCACATCCCTTGCTTCGTCTGTTAACCTTACGCTGCTGGTGTTCATGATCAGACGACAGTTGGGCACTGTGGGTGGATTTGAAATTGCTGCTTCCATCATGCGCAGTCTTTTTTGTGCTCTTGTCATGGGGATCTGTGTTCATATCCTTGCGATTTATGTTTTTAGGTCATATAATGGCCCATCTTTATCAATGATATCCGGGTTGGCGCTGTGCATAGCCGCAGGTATTGCCGTTTATGTTCTTCTCTCCCGGATCATGAATAGTCCCGAACTCGAAACGGTATTGTCCCTTATTAAGAAGAGGTAAGTAGGAAACGTGGAAGTCTCCCAGTACAAAGAAACGGCCAAACGAGCAGCTCTGCCTGTTGTCAGTGTTATCCTTATCCTTTTTCTGTTGCTCATCGTTTTTGCCAGAAACGGTATTCTCGATCTGAGCAAGAAAAAAGCGGAACTCCAGGAATCCGTGGCCAAAAACGACGAGCTGAAAGAGGAAAACAAGATTCTTTACCGTGAAGTCAACCGTCTGAAAAACGATGAGGAATACATCGAACAGGTGGCGCGTAAAGAGCTTGGAATGATCAAGAAAAATGAGATCATCGTGAAATTCCATTCGGACAAAGACGAAGACCAGCCGGACACGGCTGAAGAGCAACCGGAGAAAGTTGAAGAGCAACCGGGCATAGTTGAAGACCAACCGGACAAAACAAAAGAACAATGAAATCAAAACATGTTTTTTTCACAAAAACCCTTGGGGATCTTTACCTGAAGCAGGGGTATTATCAGGATGCCGAAAAGGTATTTAAGATCCTGCTTGTCAAAGAACCGGGACGGGGCGATTACCTTTCAGCTCTGGCCTTGTGTGAGAAAAAAATGAAAATTGAAGCGAATGTGAAATCCGGTGATCTGATCGACCTGGTACGTTGCTGGGCCGGGCTTTTGCACGAAGAGTGCCGGAAAACCGGGCCAAGACAGGGGCGGTGATGCCGAAGATTCTGAGAGATATCCTTCTGATTGTTGTTCTATCCGTTATCGTTGGATTTACGGTAAACGCTTTTTCTCCAAAAGGGATAGCTCTTGTTGGCGAGTGGGACCCATCTAAAGGCGTTATTTCAGCCAAAGCCAAAGACCAGCCCGTATCCCGGGACATCGAAATAAATTCCGTCGAAGAAGCCTACGCCATTTTCAAGGAAAAATCCGCTGTGTTTGTGGACGCCAGGGAAGAATCTCTGTTTAATGAAGGTCACATAGAGGGAGCTGTTCCTCTTTTTGTATATGATTACGGCAGGCTTTTTTCCGACTTCATGGCCAAATACCCACCTGATCAGCCGATTGTCACCTATTGTTCGGGCAGGGAATGCGAAGACAGCCATACCCTTGCAAGATATCTGAAAGAAGACGGATATACCCATGTCCGGGTGTTTGTGGATGGTTATCCTGCCTGGGCCAAGGAGGGACACCCCGTTGAAAAAGCTGATTGATGTTCTGATTTCAAATCCCTTTATCGAACTTATCGCCCGCATCTGCCTGGGCTGTGTTTTTGTTTACGCCAGCATCCATAAAATCATCGACCCCGGGTCGTTTGCCAAAATCATCTATGGCTATGGACTTTTCCCAGATATAACGATCAATATAACAGCCATCGTCCTTCCATATATCGAATTCTTTGCAGGTTTTTTCCTGATCATCGGAATTTTTCCGCGCTCAGCGGCTGTTCTAATCGAAGGGCTCCTTCTCGCTTTTATCATCGCCATATCCATCAACCTGATACGCGGCCATGAATTCGATTGCGGTTGTTTTTCTTTTCAAAAGGAAAATCATGATGCAGCCGGATTGGAACTTTTAATAAGAGATGTGGTCTGGTTTGGGGTGGGAATGATTGTGGTGGGGTTTCGAGGAAAAAGGAAGTTTTCTTTGATAGAATAAGAATGAATGAAGAAATAAAAAATAAACGTCGAACATCGAACGTCCAACATCGAACATCGAATAAAGGATCGTGCCATTTGATCTGGGCAAATAAGAGTCAGGATCTTTAGAAAAAATAAATTTGTATCTGTTTTACCATTCAAAATTTATAGCAGATGAAACCACGAGAATGCTTCATGAAAGAGACAGCGGTGGTCCTGCAATTCATTCAAAGTTCGATGTTCTGTGTTCGATGTTCGATGTTCATCCCATCATAAAAAACATGTTTACACCCTTCCATCTTTGGGGTATCTGTTAACTCATCGTTACCGCTGGAACAAGGTGGCCCAAAGGGTCTTCTCTGTGAGAAAATATAACAATCCCAGAAGGATAGACTTGATTTTAAGACGACATGATCGGCTGGCCAAGGCTTTGGGAAGAAATCCGGCGTTTGAACTGTTTGATATGTGATTTTTCTGATTTTCATTAAGCTTCAGCGCTGAAAGAACGGGTTCCAATTCCGTCTATGCTTCGTGACACTTCCAGTGCGGCTTATAATTATAATCATCATGGTTTGAATAATACTTGAAGCACGTTGAAAAACGAACTGTTTCCGGAGGTAAGTTATGACCGAAATACTGAATATTGTAGCGCGTGAAATTCTTGATTCACGGGGTAACCCCACAGTGGAAGCTGATGTCACCCTGTCCTGTGGTGCCATAGGTCGGGCAGCTGTTCCATCAGGAGCCTCTACCGGGACTCGTGAGGCCCTTGAAATGCGTGATCAGAATATGGGCCGATACGTTGGAAAAGGTGTGCTCAATGCTGTGAAGAATATCCATGAAGTTATTGCGCCTGAGCTGATCGGCATGGATGCGGCTGATCAGATGGAAATCGATCTGGAGATGCTGGCCCTTGACGGAACGGAGAATAAATCCAAACTGGGCGCAAACGCCATTCTGGCTGTGTCCATGGCAACGGCACGCGCAGCTGCCGATGCACTTGGTCTTCCCTTATATCGATATCTGGGCGGTATAAACGCTCGGACACTTCCCGTTCCCATGATGAACATCGTGAACGGCGGAGCCCATGCGTCGAACAAACTGGACATCCAGGAGTTCATGATCATGCCGGTGAGCGCTCCCACAGTGGCTGATACGGTGAGAATGGGCGCTGAAGTGTTCCACAATCTGAAGAAAATTCTGACCGGCAAAGGCATGAGCACATCCGTTGGAGATGAAGGCGGGTTTGCGCCTGACTTTTCATCCAATGAAGAAGCTTTGCAATACGTCATGAAGGCCATTGAATCTGCGGGTTATAAAGCAGGAACGGATATCGTCATCGCCATGGACGCAGCGGCCAGTGAGTTTTACAAAGACGGGAAATACGTTCTGGAATCCGATGGACGCAGCCTTTCTTCCGCTGAAATGATTGATTACTACAGAGCCCTAATTGATAAATACCCCATTGTGTCTGTTGAAGACGGCCTTGCCGAAGGTGACTGGGACAACTGGGCCGTGATGACGGAAAAACTGGGAACAACCGTTCAGCTTGTGGGCGACGACGTGTTTGTCACCAATCCCAAGATTCTGGAAAAGGGAATCAGAGACGGTATTGCCAACTCCATTCTTATTAAACTGAACCAGATCGGTACGGTTACGGAAACTCTGGATGCCATCACCATCGCGAAAAACGCCGGTTACACCACGGTGATCTCACACAGATCAGGTGAAACAGCCGATACGTTCATTGCAGACCTTGCAGTTGGCGTGAACAGCGGACAGATCAAAACAGGCTCTCTTTCCAGAAGCGACAGAGTCGCCAAATACAACCAGCTGATCCGTATTGAAGAAGAACTGGGCCGTGCATCGGTGTTTTCCGGGGATTTGTTTTTCGGAAAGGTGTGATCCGCTGAATAATGAAAAAGTGAACGTCGAACATCGAATGAAGGTTCGGTTCATTTGTCGGGTTAAAAAATTGAAATAGTCATAATGCAGGGCGGGTTTTAATCCGCCCTCATTGCTGCATGGCAGCATATATTGAACATATTTGTAAAAAATCACAAAATAACAGGGGGAAACGTATGGGTAACAGCACAAAGTTTATTTTCGTAACGGGCGGGGTTTTATCCTCTCTGGGAAAAGGGCTTGCTTCGGCTGTGATCGGGTCGCTTCTTGAAGCGCGGGGCCTTACGGTTGCCCTCCAGAAACTTGATCCGTATATCAACGTGGACCCCGGAACTATGAATCCCTTTCAGCATGGCGAAGTGTTTGTCACGGACGACGGGGCGGAAACCGACCTTGACCTGGGACATTACGAACGGTTCACCAACGCCGTCCTCGGAAAAGACAACAACTTCACCACGGGGCGTATCTATAATTCGGTGATCACCAAAGAACGGCGCGGTGAATACCTGGGTGGAACCGTTCAGGTTATTCCCCATATCACCGATGAAATCAAACGGTGCATCCTCCTCCTTTCCGGTCGTGTGGATGTGGCCATCATCGAGATCGGTGGTACCATCGGTGACATTGAAAGTCTTCCGTTCCTCGAAGCCATCAGGCAGCTCCGGGCTGATCTGGGCAAGGAAAACGTGCTTTATATTCACTTGACCCTTCTTCCTTACATTGCCACAGCCGGGGAACTGAAAACAAAACCCACCCAGCACAGCGTCAAGGAACTTCGCAGCATCGGCATCCAGCCCGATATTCTTCTTTGCCGGACAGATCGTGACATACCGCCGGATATGAAAGCAAAAATCGCCCTGTTTTGCAGCGTGGACAAAGATGCGGTGATCATGGCCAAGGATGTGGACTGCATCTATGAGCTTCCCCTGATTTATCACGAGGATGGCCTGGATGAGAAAATTGTGAAATGCCTCCATATCTGGACACGGGCTCCACGTCTGGGTGACTGGCAGGATTTTGTGGACAGATTCAAACGGCCCCAGTTCTCGGTGACCATCGGTATTGTGGGCAAATATGTGGATCTCACCGAATCTTACAAGAGTCTGAATGAGGCCCTTTATCACGGTGGCATTCCCAATGACTCTCGGGTTAATCTCCAGTTTATCGATTCGGAAAAAATCGACGAGTCCAATTGCCGGGAGATTCTTGGTAAGCTGAACGGAATCCTTGTCCCCGGCGGTTTTGGTCCAAGAGGTGTGGAAGGCAAAGTTATTGCGGCGAAATTCGCCCGCGAGAACAAGGTGCCTTACTTTGGTATCTGTCTGGGTATGCAGATCGCCGTGATTGAATTTGCCCGCCATATCGCCGGTATGAATCACGCCAACAGCACCGAGTTCGACAGAAAAACTAAATACCCTGTGATTTATCTGATGAAGGAATGGCTGAACGAAAGAACAGGAGAAATGGAACGCCGTGATGTGGATTCGGACAAAGGTGGCACCTTGCGTCTTGGCGCTTATCCCTGCAAGCTCTACAAAGACACGTTTGCTTTTGAGGCGTATGCGACCGAGGAGATCTCCGAACGTCACCGCCACCGTTATGAATTCAACAACGAATTCATGGATGTTCTTAAAGAAAAAGGTCTTGTGATCAGCGGAACATCCCCCAACGGAACCCTTGTTGAAATCGTTGAAATCAAAGATCACCCCTGGTATCTGGGCTGTCAGTTTCACCCGGAATTCAAGTCCAAACCCATGAAGCCCCATCCTTTATTCGTGGACTTTATCCGGGCTGCTCTTAAGAATCCTGTGGTTGATCGGTAATTTTTTGTTGGTTTTTTGGTCTGGTTTACCTCCGGTGTCCTTCCGGGGGACCAGATTTTAAAATCTGGACAAATGGGTTGGGTGGATTTGAAATACCAACATGGAGCCCGGGTCACAATCCGGACTTGACATGATCCATAATGATAGGTACAGTTTATCTGTACATAAAATCAGGAGGGATCTATGGCCATACAGGCAACGTACACCCAGGCACGGGCGAATTTGGCAACATTACTGAATCAGGTCACCGATAATCGGGAGGTGGTGATCATCCAGCGGCGGGGATGCGGCGATGTAGCCATGATCTCAGCCGATGAGTTGGCCGGTTTGTTGGAAACCGCTCACCTTTTGAGGTCACCTGCCAACGCGGAGCGTCTATTTGCAGCTCTTGACAGGGTCCGTAAAGAATCCGGATCACCCCAGACCGTTGACGATCTTCGAAAAGAGGTCGGTTTTGAGTAAACGATCAGGGACACCGCCCAGGACTTGCACCGGGAGAGAGTCGGTTTTCCAGTCTGAATTCAGGGAGGATCTGAAACACTGGGTGGAAACCGACCGGAAAACAGCTCTTCGGATTTTCCAGCTGATCGAAGCGGTCATGCGTGACCCGTTTCAAGGCATCGGTAAGCCCGAACCCCTCAAGTTCCTCGGCCCGAATGTCTGGTCCCGGCGCATCACCCAGGAACACCGCCTGGTCTATGTGGTCGGCCATGATCGCATTGATTTCATTCAGGCCCGATATCATTATTAGCGGATGTATTTTTTCAGGTTAATATATTGTTCAGCTGTTGGCGTCGCTCCTCGACGCCATCAAACCTGTTTGTCCAGCTTTTCAAAAGCTGGCCCCCAGAGGGAATAAAAAAAGCCGTAAGGCTTTTCTATTTTTTTATCTTAGCCTGACGGCTATGGACCTGAGGGAACCTTATCCGATCAAACCCTTGATACAAGAAACCCAGGCACAATAGGGTGCGAACATTCAGCAAAGGCGATGGCGCTTTGAGCCCCCAGGGTACTCACAACTATTTCCGTGACTAGAAGTCCGGCATCATTGAAAAGCATCAGCCGTTCACCGATGGTAAGCCCATGGTCCTTGCCCATTCCGAAATGGATTTCAAATTGGTCGTCCTTTTTACCCACTCTGAAAATTTCAGCTTTCCCGCTTTCCGCCATGCTTCGTTCGATTTTTCCTGACAGAAAAAAGCCTATTATTCCTGAGGCAAGGATCACAGGCAGACCGCAAAGGGAAAGGGCCCAGGGCGGGATTCCAAGATAACGGCGGACAAGGGACATGTCATGGCTTCTCTTGGCACGTTCGTTTTCAAAATAGCGGACCTGATAGGTGAGCAGTTGATCCACCTTGGGGCGGTCTTTGGGTTTGATGTTCGACAGATCCTTGAATGTGATACGGACAGACGCGGTTCCCTGTTTAAGATCAGGGCTTACGATGATATGACCTCGCCACATTTTATCACCGAGCCAGAATCCCGTGAACGGTTCTTTGTCAAAATTAATGCTGACTCCGGGGGTATCTGAAACAAAACCCAGATCGGCTGGATTGGAAGCCATGCTGTAGAACTTACCGATGATTTCGGCTGAATGGCCTTGAACCAGATCAAACCGGTTGTCAGGGGTTCGCCATCCGGATATCAGCAAATCAAGAACCCCTGCAAAAGTGATGACAAGCGCAATGAGACTCAGTTTGCTGATGAATGTTCGTGTGGCGATTAGTTTTTCCATGATCTTTGTTCTCCAGATCTTTGTTTTCCAACCTGTGTTTCATGAAGAAGGGCAGCGTCTAAACGAAGACGCTGCCCTTGTCAATCATCTGTCTTTTAGTCCATTACTTCTTGAAGATATCGGTCTTGGTGATGTTCATCATCCGAAGAGCCTGACCGTCATCTTTGTAATAGATTCTCACTTCATCACCGGCAGCCCAGGTCTGATCCGGTAGATCCATGTATTCATCCGGTACGGCCAGAGTCACAAGGAGTTTCTGCCGTTTGGAGTAAATCTGGATCGTCTTGGCCGTCCTGTCGACGATGGGGAACTTCACATCTTTGACAAGCGCGTTGTCTTTTTCGATTTTATCTTTTTTATCCACCGGCGTGTAAACGATGGTTTTAAGCTGGCCTGTGGCCATATCGAAAATCGTGATTTCGTTCTTTTCAGTGTCAAGTCCCATTCTCTGGCCTACGGCTGGAGCTGGTCCCATTTCATGTTCGTCCGCAGGTATTTTGAAGACAACGGGGGGAAGCCCGGTGTAATCAGGTTTGCCTTTGACGCTGCCGGGGCTTTTGTCCACGATAAACGTTACGGTTCCTGCGTCTTTATCAAAGGCGATGGTACGACCCTGGGTCACCTTGCCCATTTCATTACAGCCTGTGAAGATCAAGAGGGCGGCTATGATGATAAATCCTGTTAACTGTTTCATAGAAGTCTCCTTATATATCTATGCTATATGCCTGTACTTATTTGTTTTTCTTTGCGGCCACTTCCGCTCTCGCACCCTGAACCATTTTTACGAATATGTAGGCTGACATGGCGAACACAAGACTGAGGATCAATGTTGTTGCCGTGTTGTCACAGAGCGTCTTGTAAACCGGGAATTGCTTTGCAAGAAGCTTGAGCACGATGGAAATCGCGCAGCCGATAACTGCGATTCCGAAAGCGATACGGATACCGTAGCCTTTGATGTACTTGGTTGCAACCGTACCGACCTGAGCACCAACAGCCGCTCCGACGAGCATGATAATGGCAGCCACAAGTTCCGTACGCCCTTTCATGGTGTAGGTAAAGGCACCGTAAAGACCGGAGATCATAACTTCAAAGAGGTCTGTTCCAACCGCAACATGGGTGGGGCAGCCGATGAAGTAAATAAGGGCGGGCATGCGGATGAGACCGCCGCCGATACCGAGAATACCTGCAATCCAGCCCGTAAGGAAGCTGATAAGGATGGGCAACCAGGCTGTACAGGTGATGCCGGCTGTTTTGAAATGAACCATGGGGGCGATTTTGATTTTGTGCAGGGTTTTATGCCATTCGAAACCGGTTTCCAGATGGTTAATTTCTTCACCGCGTGCCACAGCAGCGCGCTCTTTTTTCTTCTTTTTGGCCACGTCGGCAAAAACCATCCAGGCGATAAGGAAGAGAAGAACCAGGTAGAGATAACGAACAACGATTTCAACGTTGCCAAGTCTCTCAAGCCACATGATCATCTGAGCGCCCACTTCGAAACCCACAATGGTCCCTACGAGCATGATTAATCCCAGGGTGTAGTCCACGTTTCCGAATTTGCCGTGGCGCATGGTGGATATAAGAGATTTCCCCGCCATATGGGCGATGTCCGTGCCGATGGCGAAAGCCATGGGGAAACCGAGAATGTTAAGGCCGGGAGTAACCATCCAGGCGCCGCCCATTCCGAAAAAACCGCCGATGATACCCACGCCAATACCAAGGATGATGAGGCCGGGCCAGAAAATCGTGACGCCTGAAATAGGCATTAATACATACAACCAATCCATATTTATTCCTCCATTTTCATGCGGGTTTATATCAATGTTCTGCCAGCTCGCGTGATTCCAGGTCAATGCCGATGGTTTTCATAACCATGTCTGCAATGATACCGAAACAAAGACCGATTGCCGGAATCAACACGATGGTGAGTAACGAGAACTGAAGATGACTTTCATTGTAAAGGTCACCCCACCATTTGAGTATACCCGTAATTCCCCTTGTGTCCGCTACAATGACCACTGCGGCCGCTTTTTCACCGGCAGCAAAAACCATCTCCGGAAGGAGAATGCATGCCATCAGGGCCAATCCACTGATTTTTGTCCATAGCCTTTTCATTCTTGCCTCCATCATCCTTTAAATGTTTAAAAAAATATCCTTATGTTTTAGCTGTTTTTTGTCCATGACAGCTTCTTTAAACATGTTCATTTTTAGAACAGTTGCATTCCCTTATATCAATTCTCGTGCCAGAAGATTTTTTATTGGTTGCCATCTTTATCTGCTTGATTTTAAAGGTTTCGGGAGACGCGAAGGGGGAGGTGTAAAAAATTTTGACCATGCGGTACAGCTTTACAGTATGTAAAGAAAACGTGTAAAGGATCAGAGAGAATGCGTCAGGTTTGTTTACAGCGACAGTGTGAACGGTGGCTCTGGGCAAATGCTGTTGAGCAAATATACTTTCAAGTAATGAACGAAAAAATTAACGTCCAACGTCCAACGTCGAACGTTCAACGTCCAATTGCGGATGGCGGCCATTATTATGGTATGCTTTTTGTTTATTACATCTGGTTTACACCTGGCGTTGAATGATACATTGGGCTGAATGATGGGAGAGGAGATAGATTATAATACCATGACGACAATTCTCGGTAATATGAAAAAGATGATGGTTGATCTTGAAAATGGCGTGTACGATTTGTCCCAGTCCAATCGTTTCATCGACTTTCTTACCGATCTCCCCTGGTTCAAAGGAAGGAAGAAGGTTTACACCAGCACGGAAACGAACGGAAAAACCGGCATGGGTTCTGTTTTCAGGTTCAAGTACGGCTTTTTCAAAGAACTGCTCAAAGCGAATTCCGAGCTGTTGACCATCATGGCCGAGATGGAGGAAAGGCTGAAAGGCGATGTGGTTTTCGGGTCAAGCTACATCAAGAACCAGACGAACAGAGCCCTCATGCAGACCTTCCAGATGGTGAAAAGCATCAACCGGCTTTCAGGTGGGAAATACCATGAACTTTACACGGTTCTGGAAGACATCAATCTGAAAATAAAAACCGTTATTGAAGAGAAAGACGATGATCAGGATATTGGTTATGTGATGCCGTACAGCGCCATCGGTATCCATGATGCGGACAAGGTGGGCGGAAAAAACGCCAATCTGGGAGAAATCCGAAACAACCTCCACATTCCCGTACCCGAGGGCTTCGCCATAACCACACGGGCGTTCAGGGAGTTTTTCAAACATGACCATCTGAAAGATGAGATCATCAAAAAAAGAAGCCTGATTTATGTGAATGATGTGGACCTTCTGAGCTCCCTCAGCGCCGAATCCATGGCTCTGATCGAATCAAAACCCCTTCCAGATGATGTGGAAACTGACATCCTTGACAAGTATCAGGAACTGTGGGGTGACGATCCAACGGTTCGTGTGGCCATGCGGAGCAGCGCCGTGGGCGAGGACGGTGACATTTCTTATGCCGGTCAATATCTGACCCTTTTGAACGTGACCCGGGAAAACCTGATAGCCTCGTACAAAGCCATCGTGGCCAGTCTCTATTCAGCGCGGTCCATAGCCTACAGAACATCCAAAGGGATTTACGACGAAGATCTGGCCATGGCCGTGGCCTGTGTCCGCATGGTGGATTCGGTGGCCAGTGGTGTGATGTATACACGGCATCCTTACGATATCGTCAATGAAAACATTATGATAAACGCTGTATGGGGTCTTGGTCCCTATGCGGTGGATGGTGTGGTTACACCAGATATCTACTGGGTGACCAAAGACGATGCCCTTACTATCGTCCGAAAAGATCCGGCGATAAAGCCTGTCAAGCTGACATGCAGGCCGGACGGCGGTGTTGTTGAAGAGAACGTGCCTGCTGAAAAACAGGGGGAACCCTGTCTGACCGATGATTTGATACAGAAACTGGCTTTGTTTGGCCGTCAGCTTGAAAATCATTACCACGGCCCGCAGGACGTGGAATGGGCGCTGGAACGTTCGGGAAATATCGTGATCCTGCAATCCCGGCCCCTTCGAATCACAGCCGGGAGCGGGCAAAAGACAAAAGCGGAACCTGTGGCCGGTTACAGAGTTATCATCGAAGACAGCGAGATCGCCTGCCAGGGCATTGGTAAAGGCTATGCTTTTCATGTGCATTCCATGGATGATCTCGTCCGTTTCACCGAGGGAGCCGTTCTTATCGCCCATCACAGTTCCCCGGAATACGTGGTGGTGATGAAAAAAGCCAGTGCCATCGTTGTGGAGGCAGGCAGTGTGAGCGGCCACATGGCCGCCATTGCCCGTGAATTCAATGTCCCCACCCTCATCGGATCGAAACATGCCATGAAACTCATTCCAGCGGGCATGGACATCACCGTTGATGCGTATTCAGGAAGGGTTTATGAGGGGCACGTTGCGGAACTCATTTCAGCAGCACAAAAAGAAGAAGCTTTTTTAAAAGACACGCCGGTTTATGAGTACCTGAAACGGGTGTCGGATTACATAAACCCCCTTCATCTTATCAACCCCAGGTCGCCCCGTTTCACTCCGTCGCGGTGTACCACTCTCCACGATATCGCCCGTTTCTGCCATGAATATTCCTACGGTGAAATGTTCAGAGTCAGTGACATTGCGTCCAAGTATCAGGGCAGTTCTCTCAAACTCAAAGCGCCACTTCCCATGGATCTTCATATGATCGATCTGGGTGGCGGTCTTGCCGATGAAAGTGAGGGGAACCTGGTGGGTGTGGATCGCGTCAGATCCGCGCCGTTCAAGGCTCTGCTCGATGGAATGTTGAACAAAGATATCCTGGCTCTTGGTCCAAGGCCTGTGAATTTTTCAGGTTTGCTCTCCGTGATGCGCGAGCAGGCCCTTTCGCCCGGCCATGTGGGAGAACGGTTCGGAGACAGAAGCTACGCCATCATCGCCGACAAGTATCTGAACTTCAGCTCCCGAGTGGGCTATCATTACAGCGTGGTGGATGCCTACTGCGGAGAAACGGTGAACAAGAACTACATCACCTTTTCCTTCAAAGGCGGAGCCGCAGACAAAGTAAAACGAATCCGTCGCGTCAAAGCCATTTCCCTGATTCTCGAACGGGAAGGATTCAAAGTGGATGTGGTGTCTGATAAAGTGGATGCCCGTGTTCAGAAATATCCCTGCTCATATATCGCAAGCAAACTGGATATTCTCGGCCGTCTTCTCATCTTCACCCGTCAGATGGACATGCTGATGACATCCGAAAAAAGCGTGGTCTGGGTTGCGGAGAATTTCCTTGCCGGGAATTATGAATTGAATCCTTTGGTGGAAGCGGCTGAGTGATATGGGAAGAGATGAATTGAAAAAGATGAACATCGAACGCTGATGGCATCGTAAGAAGTCGGGAATTCATCATAAAACCTGTAGGGTGGGCTATCGCCCACCACAGCAAATAATTCATCCACAATGAACAGCCCACCGCGCTTGTCATTTTGGGCGGTTACTGAATATGATCCGCACCCTCGCACTCGTTCCGGGGTTTCTCCCCGGAACCGATATTCATTCCACGATTTCTTCTATCGGCAATATCTGCATTCCGTGCCGGACCGTAAGAACGGATATCTGTTCAGGTTCAACACGGTAAATGATCCGGTAGTTACCGAAGAGGAGTTCTCTGAATTGACTGTTGCCAATCTCGGGAACGATTCTTCCGATCTCAGGTGAATATTTCAGATTTTCAACTTTTGAAAATACGGTTCTAATCCATCGTTCGGCTGCTGAAGGCTTATCCTGGGCAATATATGAGGCGATTTCCGAAACCCTGTCCACGGAGAGGTGACCAGACGATATTCATTGAACAGCCCTTTTTAAGACCATTTCCATGGCTTCACCATGGTCGATGCCCTGCCCGTTTCCGATCTGGCTCAGTGATTCCTGAATATCGGTCAACAGTTCTATTTTTTCCTGCATGGCTTCGTATTCAACCGAACCCATGAGAACTGCGACACTTTTTCCATGCTGAGTGATGATGATCGGCCTTTTGGTATCATGGGCTTGCCGGATATAGTTGGCGATTCCAGTCCTGATTTCAGATAGCGGTTTTATATCGTCGTTTATTCTCAATCTTTGCATGGTACCTCCCTATGAATAAAAATATTTTGTACAATATAACGTACAATAAATATAACCACAAACAATTTGTTGCATGTATGGAGACAGCTCTATGCAATTAACCAATGCTGTCATATTCTTTAAAATCGTCAATTTTAGATTCAAAATTGACGGTTCTAAAGAAAATATGAAGGGGATTTTTTTGATCAGTTTTTATTCCGGGAGTTGATGGGCTTGATCCCAACCCCACAACCACACTTTGGCCAACCTGGGCACGCCAATCTCCCGATTGGCCCTTCGAAAGCCGTAAGGCTTTCAAAAACAGAAAACAGCCGAATACCAAATAAAATAGTTGGGCTTGTCAGCAACGAGCCGGATCAAATAGCTCTTGTCATTATGTATCCCAAATGATACGAATATAAATCATGATTAGTATTCAGACCACGGACATCTTCGATGCTTGGTTTGCCAGCCTGAAAGACAAGCGGGCAGTAGCGCGCATTCAAGCACGCATCGACCGGGCAGAAGATGGCAATTTCGGTGATTGTTCACCAGTGGGTGAGGGTGTATCGGAGATGCGAATTCACTATGGGCCGGGCTATCGAGTGTATTTCGTACAGCGCGGCGTAGAACTGGTGATCCTACTGGCGGGGCAACAACTCTACACAGAGCAAGGATATCAAGACCGCGCTAAAACTGGCGGGCAAATTGTAGGAGGGCGACATGACATTAAAATTACGCAAATGGGATAGCGCCGAATATCTCAAAACGGAGGAGGATATGGTCCTGTATCTTGAAGCCTGCATGGAAGAAGCGGGTGATGATGCAGCCTTCATCGCAAAAGCACTTGGCACCATTGCCCGTGCCCGAGGTATGAGCCAGCTTGCAAAAGACACCGGGTTAGGCCGTGAGAGCCTGTACAAGGCACTTTCCGGTGTTGGAAATCCGAGCTTTGCTACGATTTTGAAGGTGACTCACGCGCTGGGATTCAAACTGCATGTTCACAGACAGGAAAAAGACAAGCATAAAATTACAAAAATCGCCCAACGAATAAGGATAGATCGTGTGAGGAACGAACCACGATCTTATCCGGTGGTTGAACAAGCCCGGTGAAGTTGAGTTTGAGATCTTATATAAGAAAATATCTTTTTGGAGTTGGAGGCCAGGAAGGCTCGGATTTTGAGTCGAGCTTTCCTGAGGGCGCAGGTATTGCGGAGCCCTTTTGGGGCTTTTTTAAAAATCAAATTAAATCATAGCGTTAGATCCCTTCTGTTCGCAGTTGAGCCGGTCTTCTACCAAAGGTGGAATTATCCTGGTTTATATCCTGGAGGCTTAAAGCCGATGACGATCATCGGCGATTTGCAGCAGGGGCAAGTGAATACCGGTCTTTGACGAAGTTCCGGGGCATGGATTTTAACAAAAAGGACAAGCTGAACAAGGGCCAGTGTCTTTTTGGCATTGCTGTGAAGAAAGCCGTAATCCCTGACTCTTCGGAAGCTCCTCGGAAGAACATGCCGCAGGATAAGCCAGAGGAACTCTTCGCCCTTAAGTGTTCGAAGGCAGGACTTTCCTGTTTTGCTTTCCGTGTACCTGAAGGTCACCTGGCCGTTCTCATGGGCGACGATATTCCGCTCGCTGATCACACCCCGGTACAGATACCGGGACAGGTACGTCAAGGCGGTGATACCGGTTCCCACACGGACGCAGTCCACGACCCATTCCGAGGTGACACCCTTGGGAACGGCAAGTTTCTGTTTGTTCAGCCCGTCGAGAAAACGGGCACGAAAGACCTTGGCGAGGGCTTTTTGATTGAACAGGTACTTGCCTTTTTTCTTTTTGAACTGCCGTCTTCGCTTATCAATGCCGCCGCCGGGAACGACGACATGGATATGCGGATGAAAGTCCAGTTTCCGGCTGTGGGTGTGAAGCACCGTGGTCATGCCCAGGTCGGCTCCCAGATGCTTTGGGTTTCTGCCGAAGTCTGTAAGCGTGCCCGACACGCATGAAAACAAAAGGGAATAAACCGTCCGCTGATTTTCGTAAGCCAGGCTTCTGAACTCACGGGGCAACGTGAAGGTCACCATGAAATACGGAACGGGCAAAAGCTTGTGTCGCTGCCGGTCGATCCAGCGGCTTGTTTCATGATTCTGGCATTGGGGACAGCTACGGTGGCCGCAAGACAAGGGCTGCCACGTTGCGTGATCGCAATCGGGGCACCTCACATAAAGTTCTCCGGCTTCGGGTGTGCGGCAATGGCGCATGGCGTTAAGCGCCTTAAGGTGTCCAGGCAGCACCTTGTTCTTGTACCGGGAGGCAAAGGCGTCATAGTGTTCGTCGATGATGGCTGCGATTTTCATGGCCCCACCTTCCAGAAGTTTACATGGATGGAGTTGACCAGATGGTTGATGGCCGTCATGCTGTCTTTTTCCGTGATATCGGTGAGGTGGGCGTAACGGGCCGTGGTGGTGGGGCTGGCATGGCCGAGAAGGGCCTGGATGTGGCGGAGGCTTAAGCCCTTTTCAAGGAGATGGGTGGCGTAACTGTGGCGTAAGGAATGGATGGAGACTTTTTTTTAATGCCGCATTCTGCGACCACGATCTGCATGGCTTTCTGAACCCCACCCCGGTCCATGGGGCCTTTGGCCTCGCGGATCGTTTCCATGTTCCCGTTGGCGTTGGGGAACAACAACGTGGGATGCCGGTGTTTTTTCCAGAGCTCCCGAAGTCCGATCAACGTGAGGTCGGGAAGGGGCACCATCCGGTCCTTATGACCTTTACCCCTTCGAATATGAACGAGTTTGCGGGCGGCATCGATGTCTCCTATCTGAAGGGACAGGGTTTCTCCCAGACGAAGCCCCATGGAATAAGTTGTCAGCAGAAAGACGCGGTAACGCAGCTTCCGGGTGGCTCCGATGAGCTGTTCAATCTCGGCAGGCGTGAGGATGTCCGGGATGGTCTTGACCTTGGGCGGTTTGACAATATCCACCCATTGCCAGTCACGTTTCAGGACAAATTTCCAGAAATGCTGAAGACCCACTCGATCAATCTTGACGGTGCTCCAGGAGTGAGACTCCACAAGGTCGGCAAAGTAGGTCTCAAGATCCTCCGGCTTCAGCTGGTCCGGACAGCGATCAAAATAGTCCCTGACTCGCCTTATGGCTCGTGAATAGGCGTCTATGGTCTTCTGGGCCTTACCCTGAAGCTTCAGGGTCTTCAGTTGCTGTTGATAAAACTTGTCAAATCGGTCCAATTCTGATTGATTCATGGTTAACTCCTTTTAATGTTGAAAACGAATGTGTTCCCATTGAACACGTCAAGGAGTTATACACGATTTTTTGTCTTTGTGCTTTTCCGCCGCGAGAGCGGCTTCGTTCAACAATAAATTCCAGTGCGACCGGGCGGGGCTCAGTGTTTCTGCCCTGCGTTTCACTTGCAACCTTTTTCTGTTCAGCAGCCGAATTATGGCTGAATTTGAAGAGGAACTATGATCTCTGGCAGGCGGAAAACAGCAACGAAAGATAACCGTATAATGTCCTTTCCAGATCCTGTTCAAACTCCTATTAAAACAGTCAAGATTATTTCCTTAATAAATATTCTCAAGGGTAAATAAATTTACTGGACAAGCCCAAATCAATCCGATACAGATCATCAATAAATCAATTTAGTGAAGGTGCGTCCGGGTTCAGTCTATGGGGGGCCAAGCCCGGTTCATTAATCTCGACAACAATTCGAATACACCGGCCAGGAATTGCATATGCACTCCATATCATTTCTGTTTGTTGTGGATTCCTATGCGAACACAAAACAGGGGATTAACCATGTCGCAACCTTCACAACCCGTTTTACTGAGAATCAATGGTCTGCATGGTTTTTCAATCGCGCCAAATTTCCAAAACCCATTAAAGATAAACACGCATCGGCTATGTGTTAAATCCTTATCCCTGGACATGGGTGAATCCACATAATGTTTCCAAGAATAAGGATGTGCCCCAAAGCCTCACTCCTGGAATATTAAAACGCTCAATATTCCAGGATTTTCGGGAATATGACGATCCAACTCGCAATAAAAAACCTGTAGCTTGTTAACTGTTGGCGCAATTTTCCGGTTTGGATATGAACATGATTTTGTATTTTGAAATTTACGTTCATTAAAAATATTACGAAATAACGATGCTTTATAATGCATCATCAATCACGGACTACGCTATAAACGCATAATTTCTTTCGGGATTATTAAGCGTTTTGGCGTGCTAATAAAATAGTTGTACTTGAATATAATAACGACAAGCGCATATGTATAATCTATGGAGGTGGCTACAATGGCAGAGAAGCAGTGCCCTAGTTGCAAAATGATGATCCATAAAAAAGCAAAAGTTTGCCCATTTTGTAAAAAAAAATTTGGGTTGACCTTGCCCGCAAAAATATTTTTAAGTTTGATTATTCTGGGTTATATCGGTTATTTGTCAGGGCCATCTTCTAAAACTACATTTAATGCCCATTCAACTGGGTCTATCCAATCAGAAATGCAAGAAGTATCACTTACAAAAAAGGGGAAAAAAATAAAAGTGAAACATCAGGACTGGTCAAACGGTATTTGCAATGTCATTGGAGAGAAGAAAATTCATATAGGCATGACAGCCCAACAAGTGAAAACTGCATGGGGTAAACCATATAAAATCAATACAACTTCTGGGGCGTGGGGCGAACATGAGCAATGGGTTATCCATGACAGTATCAACTCTGATTATCTATATTTTGAAAATGGAATTTTAACGAGCATGCAACAATCAAAATAAAAAAGAGTACAACATTCCGCTGGTGTTGGACGCGCAAAAAGCCGCGCGCCCCACAGCGGTGCGTTAGATCAAAGAGGAAGGCTTTAATGACACGAAAACAAAACTGGCCAGAAAAGAGAGCTCAAGCCTTATTTAATCGTCTTGGCCTTTCTGAAATTCTGAGAAATGATGGTAGCAATCACCCCAAAGCAATACATTTTCATGAAAGCAAACAAGGGACTTCTCTCATAAAAGACGGTATGTTGTTTAGTGATGATCCATATTTATCTGGGATAAGTCCGAAATGTTATATGAGGTCAGAACCAGATTATTTGTTTCAATCGGATTATGTCGAAGTTAAGGGTAATATTTCAGGCAGAAACTGGGAGAGATTAGGTAGAGACGCACTTAATGACAATATTAGGTTAGCGCTTCTAAGAATGAAGATGGGTTACATCAAAAGTATTCTAATGGAATATCATGATCTTGAGCCAAAAGATAAAGATATTGCAGATTGTGCATTGGAGTTTCATAAGAAATCAAATCCCAAAGATAGATTCTATATACACTGGAGTACCCTTATTCAAGTCATTCAGTCGCCCGATCAAAATTTGACTGAGACTGTTCTAAATTACAATGGCCTTAGCTTACCCATCAAATTACTTACAGGAATGGATAATCTTATTACGTGTAGGCTTTTTGTAGTGGACCATGAAATAATGTCAAAATGGGATAAATTATAACCGAGTAAAAAATGATCTAACATTCCGCTGGTGTGGGACGCGCCAAAAGCCGCGCGCCCCGCACCAGCGGAGCATTATAGCATCAAAATTATCGGAGGCAAAGAATGAATGCTGAACAAATTCAGGTCGGGCAAGCGCAAGCATATCGAAATGTCTCTGGCACGCGAGTCTTGAAATATACAGTCGAAATGTTTCATAAGGGGCTGAATGAACATAAATTGTTATCTGCTCCTGAGATTGATATGTTGCAGAACAAGGCAAATTTTCAGGCTCAGAAATGGACTGAGAAATGGAACCTGACAGAAAATAGGCGTAGTACTAATCAACAAAAGGAAGCAAACATCGAGGAGGCAGCTTCCAAGACAGAAGAGGCAATTGAGGCTTTAAAGCAACTTGATAATCTGCTTCTTCATACTCTATCGGTTAATGATGCAGTAGATTGGGAAAGACTGAAGAAAAGAGAAATATATTCTGAAAAAAAACCTGAAAAGCCTGTTAAAAGAAAATATAGAGAATATCCATATGCACCAAAAAAGGAATCTCCAAGCTTTACTTTCATAGAGAGGCTAATTCTGAAATCATGACAACAAAGAAAAATCAAAGAGGCTGACACAAAACACATGACAGCCGTTTCTAAGTGGGAAGAAGAAAAAAGAACGATTGACGGCCTCAATAAAAAGATAGAAAAAGACTTCAACGAAATCGAAATAAAGAAATGGGAGAATGATGTTTTAGAATGGGAAAAAAGGAAAGCTGTCTTTTTGCGACAACAAAATGAGTTCAACTCTAAAATAGACAAAATGCGAGAGGCATATTTAAAGAAGAATCCAGACTCGATTCTTGAATATTGTGAAATGGTCTTGAATAATTCGGAATATCCTGAGACGTTCCCTAAGAACTTTGAATTGGAATACAACCCCGACAATAAAATCTTGATTGTTGAGTATGAGCTACCCTCCATAGAAAGTCTGCCAAAAGTAAGAGAAGTTAAATATATCGCTGCTCGGAAGGAACTGAAGCAGACTTACATATCCGAGCCTCATCAAAATAAAATGTTCGATGAGTCAATATACAAAATTACGTTGAGGTCACTTCATGAATTATTTGAAGCAGACACGGTTGATGCCGTTGCGGCTATTTCTTTCAACGGCTGGGCGAGGGCAAAATAAGGCTACAGGCAAGGAAGAAAATAATTGTATCCTTACCATTCAGGTAAAAAAAGATGAATTTACATCTATTGATCTTTGCAATGTTGATCCAAAGACTTGTTTTAAAAGTTTGAAAGGCGTAGCAAGTAGCAAGCTAAGCGCTTTGACCCCCGTTCAACCGATACTACAGATTGATAAATCTGACAAAAGATTTGTACAAAGCTATGACGTTGCAAATCAGCTTGACAACACCACGAACATCGCCGCAATGGACTGGGAAGATTTTGAACATTTGATAAGGGAATTATTTGAAAAAGAATTTCAATCAAATGGCGGTGAAGTTAAAGTGACTCAGGCAAGCAGAGATGGCGGTGTTGACGCCGTCGCATTTGATCCGGATCCGATTCGAGGCGGGAAAATAGTAATTCAGGCCAAGAGATATACTAATACTGTTGGTGTTTCGGCTGTGCGTGATTTATATGGTACCGTTTTAAATGAGGGGGCGACAAAAGGTATTTTAGTTTCAACTGCTGATTATGGCCCTGATGCATATGAGTTTGCCAAGGGAAAGCCACTGACGCTGTTAAGCGGATCGAACCTATTACATCTCTTAGAAAAACACGGCCATCACGCGAAAATAGATTTAAGAGAAGCAAAGAAAATCATAGCAGAGAAACAAAGGCAGCTATAACAACCGCATCAACTCGGACTGGGAAAAGAGTTCTGGGTACACCTTACTTAACTTGATATGATTCACATAAAAGTATTCATCCATAAAGCTGTCGTCTAATAAAAACGCTCGGATCAGGGTTTAATCATGAATCAAATTTTCCTCCAAAAGAATGAATTGAAGTGATACAGAAACATGAATAAAAATCCCCAGCGGCAAATAATTCCTTCCATCGTATTCTACCCGTTCACCATCTCCCGGAAACTGGAAAACGGCCTGCCCAATTCGGAAAAATCTTAAACCAAATAAAAATTTCAAGAACTTTGTTAAGGAATGAAGGGTAAGGATTTAATACCCGCTTTTCGTGATATTCTTTCATAAATATTCGTTTTTAATGTTTTTTTGTGGGTTTTTGAAAGCCTTTGGCTTTCGTGTGTGCCAATCGGGAGATTGGCGTGCCCGGGTGCTGTGCGGTGGGAAGTGAATAAAAAGCCAGCACATATTGAATGGAATACAGGAAAATGTTAGTGGATTAACGTTTGTGCAATAATGACTGAAAAGGCTGAATCTAATTCAGTGGACATCCTGATTCACGGACACCACACTTATTTACAGTTTTCAGACTTGAATTAAGAAAAAAGGGGGGGCCTTGATTTGTGATTATTATTTACGAAACCCCACAATTTTCTATACATCAAACAGGCTCGACTTTTTAATAATATAGCCAGTCTTATTCTCTGTTATGATCATTGGTGAGCAAGCTTCGCGCTTATCAGGCGGTTAAGGCTAACACCAGCTTCAATGGCAAGATGACGATGGATGTAAGGTGTTATACGAACTTGGAATTTTCCGCTGAATTTTTTCACGGATAAATGCTCAGGAATTGATTCGTTTGAAGAGATCATGTCTTCCACAACTTCAGCGACCGTTGATCTTATTCCTTGGCCTGAAAAAAAATCCTTGACCATCAAATATGCGATGGCTAAACTTTGGATATACATTAAGAGGTGATCATATGCTTGCAAAAATTCAAAAATGGGGAAACAGCCAAGGTCTTCGTATTACAAAGGCATTGCTTGTAGACGCACAAATAAGTGTAGGTGATGACGTCAATATAGCCGTAAAAGATGGCGCATTAATCGTCACCCCGGCCCAAAAAACCCGAAAAAAATATAATCTCAAGGATCTTGTGGCGAAAATCCCTGACGGATACCAAACGAAGGAAACCAATTGGGGAAAACCAACCGGTAAAGAGGTCTGGTAAATGGCAACCTATATTCCCAAACAGGGTGATTTGATAGCCATTACATTTGATCCGCAAGCTGGCCATGAACAGAAGGGACGCCGCCCTGCGCTGGTTGTAAGCAAAGATTTATTCAATAGCAGCACCGGAATGGCTATTGTATGCCCCATTACAAACACAGATCGTAATTTCCCATTTCATGTGCCTATTCCAAAAACAAGCAAATTGACTGGTTTCGTCATGGTTGAGCAAGTGAAATCAGTTGATTTTCATGCTCGTCTCGTCAAACGTATCGAACCACGAAATGACAAGCTATTGTCTGAAGTCCTATCAATATTAGATGCTTGTATATATTAACAGGCCAACCATTGCGAAAGCCCTCGTGGTCGGGTAGAGGAACGAAACCCGACAAATAGCTGTTGGATTTTGGAATTATCTCGATTATGCCCGCTTGCCCTGCTACGCAATTAGTCTGTCGAGAACGCATTTCGGAACATAATTCTTGACCACGTCCTGCCATCCCTCGGGACCTATAAGCCCCTTGACTATGCTCGAACTTACTTCGATCAACTCCCTCGGAGGCAGAAGGAATACCGTGACGATATCAGAATTCAGGTCTCTGTTCACATAGCTTAACGTTTTTTCATATTCGTAATCCGAAGTACTGCGTATTCCTCTCAGGATAAACTTCGCACCGATACTCTCGGCATGTTTTATAAGGAATTTGTTGGTATAGTTTTCTACGACTGCGTTATTTATACCTGCAATCGATAACTGTATCATTTTCATCCTGTCTTCGAGTGAAAAATAGCAGGTTTTCTCAGGATTCGTACCTACCGATACCACCAGCCTGTCGAACAGTCTCGAACCCTTTTCAATAATCCACAGGTGCCCGAGGGTAATCGGATCGAACGTACCTGCATATACGGCCACTCTATCTTCTTTTTGCATTCAGTGTCTCCAGTGATACGGGTATATCATAGCACGCCTGAGAGTCAATTCCATATATCGGAGAGTATGCAATGCAAAGCCTTGCTCTGGTTCTGCACCAGGTTCTTCGGACACCACACTTAATTCAAGTCTATAATCCGATATTATAACAGCTTGACATTAAAATACATTTCCGTTACAACCTCCCCTCTTTTAAAAAAAGCCCGACAGAAAAACGGGCAACCACTAAAAAATTGCGATACTACGCTGAGCCATGCTTTGGGTTAGCGATAAGGATAAACAAGTCTGATCAGAATGGAAAAATTTACGGAAGGGCAACGCTGGATTAGTGAAACAGAACCGGAACTGGGGCTTGGGACAATCACCGGAATTGAAGAAAGGCGCATCCATGTCAGCTTTTACGGGAGTCAGTGCGAAAGACAGTATACCATTGCTGAAGCGCCGGTTAAACGAGTCCGGTTTAAACCCGGCGATGAAATCAGATCCCGTCATGACCTGACCATCCATGTGGAAACCGTTAAAGAAATCGAAGGTATTATCCTTAAGATACCTCAACGTTTTTCAGGAGTAACTATCCCATTTTGATTTCCCGTCACTGCTCACATCAAAAAAGCGTGATTTGTCTAATCGCTGTTATTGTTCTTACAGTCACCTACGTTATGCCGACAAAAGCATTGGAACAGTCCGCCGACTACCCGCCTCTGCCGACGGGCTACACCTCCATTAAAGTATTTGACAACCAGGGCCGGGTTGCCGGGCGGATATTACCCGATAAAAGATACTGGGTCCCCATCGACCGGATTCCTGAATTCCTTCAAAAAGCCCTGGTAGCCGTCGAAGACGCCCGGTTTTATGACCATAAGGGCATCGATATTCGCGGTATTGCCCGCGCCCTGGTGACGGATGTGGTCAAAGGAAAACTGGTTGAGGGAGGCTCGACCATCACGCAGCAGTTGATCAAGGTCAAATTCTTTTCCGGGGTGAAAACCATCGACCGGAAGGTTAAAGAAGCGTTCATGGCCATGGAGTATGAACAGAAATACACCAAAAAAGAGATTCTGGAGATGTACTTCAATGAAATCTATTACGGCAATGGCGCCTGGGGCATTGCCCAGGCCTCACTGCTCTATTTTGACAAAAACCCCGAGGACTTGACGAACGCCGAATGCGTCCTGCTGGCGGGAGTGCCAAAAGCCCCGACAAATTACAACCCCCTGGGAACACCTGAAAAAGTGATGAATCGAAGAAATTTGGTTCTCAAGAGGATGGTGGATCTGAACATGATCACACTCAAACAGCAGAAAAAGCTCCGGATCAATCCGAGGGTTGTACAGCGCACCCAGGCATCCTATTACTTGACTCATATCCGGATCAAGCTGATTGAAAAGTACGGACCCAGCATCATCGAATCGGGCGGACTTGAAGTAACCACCGCCATGGATCTGAACCTGCAAAAGCTTGCAGAGAAGGCTGTTCAAGAAGGGGTCAAACGGATTTCGCCCGAATTGCAAGGTGCCCTTATCTGTATGGACGCCTCAACCGGCGATGTCTTAGCTGCTGTGGGCGGCGTCGATTCTACCAAAAGCCCCTATAACCGGGCCTTTTCAGCCAGACGCCAGCCCGGCTCAGCCATCAAGCCCTTGATCTACGCTGCGGCGCTTGAAAAAGGGATAACTCCGGCCAGCATCTGGAACGATAAGGTGGTCGCTTATAAGCGAAGCAGCAAAGAAGCCTGGAAACCTCAGAATTATGACGGAAAGAGCTATGGCGACCTTTCCTTACGGAAGGCGCTGGCATATTCCAACAATGTCATCACCATAAAGTTGCTGGAATCTATCGGCATCCCCTATTTTACGGCTTTTGCCAGTAAGATGGGGCTTTCTCTGCGTAACCGGGGCTATCTCTCCCTTGCGCTGGGGACCGAAGAGGTCTCGTTGAGTGAACTTGTTCAGGCCTACACACCCCTGGCCAACGGTGGTCTGCATACAGAAGCACGGACCATTATCCGAATTTCCGATCGCAAACGCCGCACGTTGGCGGACTATCCGCCAGTGATTGTTCCTGTGTTTTCCCCTGCCATCGCTTATGTCACGACCCGGATGCTGGAGGACGTCATGATCTATGGCACGGCCAAAAACCTGAAAAAATTCAACAAGACATACCCCTCTGCTGGCAAGACCGGCACAACCAACGATTATCGTGATGCCTGGTTCATCGGCTACACCCCCAAGCTCGTAACCGGAGTCTGGGTAGGTCATGACCAGCCAAAACCGGGTGGAAAAGGCTTTACCGGCGGTGCAATCTGCGCCCCAATCTGGGAGCGATTCATGCGCTCAGCATTGACAAACAGGCCGATAAATGATTTCCAGAAACCGGAGACTGTCATTGCCTTGACCATCGACCCGTCGACTGGCTATCTGGCCACACCGGAATGCCCGGATAAAAATGAAGAATTCTTTGTTATCGGTACCGAGCCAAAAGAGTACTGCCCCTTGCATGGCGGAGATCTTCTCAACGAGGGGTTATAATCCAAACTGTTGAATTTTTCTTATTGGGCTTAGAACCCCGATAGGGGGAATTTTATAATAAATAAAAACTGTGACCCGTGTGCAGTATAGAAAGGACCGACTTATGACAAATAATGATATCTTGCGACGTATCCGATACACCTTCGACTTCAGCGATTCAAAAATGATCGCAATCTTTGGCCTGGCTGATGATTTGGTCACGCGGGAGCAGATTAGCGATTGGTTGAAAAGAGATGATGACCCTGCGTTTCAAAAATGCAGCGACTCTCAGATGGCTCTTTTTTTAGATGGTTTCATTATCGATAGGCGAGGCAAAAAAGACGGGCCAAAACTCGAACCTGAAAAATTTTTAACAAACAACGTTATTTTAAGAAAATTAAAAATCGCTTTAGATCTGAAAGCGGATGACATATTGGAGATGATGGAATTGGCTGATTTTAAGATCAGTAACCACGAATTAAGTGCATTTTTTCGTCGGCCGGATAATAGACACTACCGTGACTGTAAAAATCAGGTCCTGCGAAATTTTCTCCAGGGCATGCAGATTAAATATTACACAAACATGTAATTCTGTATGGTAATAAAATCTTATCAACCAAACATGATCCAACAAAACCTGTTTGTCAAACTTTTCAAAAAGCCTGCCCCAGCGAAGAGAGGGGTTTGGCCCCGGCAGGGCCGCCGGAGGCCACAACAAAATTAAAACAGGACAACGAAATATTATTGTTTCCCGTAGTTTCGTTTCAGGCGCAATGCCACATTAACCAGGCCGATCAAAACAGGGACTTCAACCAGGGGGCCGATCACTGCGGCAAGGGCGGCGCCGTGGTTGATGCCGAAGGTGGCGACGGCGACGGCGATGGCCAGCTCGAAGTTGTTGGAGCTGGCGGTGAAGGACAGGGTGGTGGCCTGGCCGTATGTGGCGCCGATTTTTTTTGACATGAAGAACGAAACAAAAAACATCAGGACGAAGTAGATGAAAAGGGGAATGGCTATTCTCACCACATCGAAGGGCAGTTCCACAATCATTTCGCCTTTGAGGGAGAACATCACCACAATGGTGAAAAGAAGGGCGATGAGGGTGATGGGGCTGATCTTTGGGATGAATTGTTCATGATACCAGGCTTTGCCTTTGAGTTTGATCAGGGAGAACCGTGTGATCAACCCGGCGATGAACGGGATGCCCAGGTAGATGAAAACACTGACGGCGATTTCGCGGACAGTGATATGAACCGCAACACCTTCAAGACCGAACCAGGTGGGCAGGACCGTGATGAACACGTAGGCGTAAATGGAATAGAGAAAAACCTGAAAGATCGAGTTGAAAGCCACCAGGCCAGCGCAGTACTCCGTATCTCCCTTGGCCAGATCGTTCCACACAATCACCATGGCGATGCACCGGGCAAGACCGATCATGATCAAGCCCACCATGTACTCGGGCTTGTCGTGGAGAAAAAGGACCGCAAGGCCGAACATCAGAATGGGGCCGATGATCCAGTTCTGAACAAGGGAGAGAGTGAGCACTTTTGTGTTTTTGAAAACCGGCCCCATGTCTTCGTATCGGACTTTTGCTAAAGGCGGATACATCATCAGAATCAGACCGATGGCGATGGGCATGGATGTGGTGCCCACATTGAAACGATTGATGAAGGGAGCCACATCAGGTAAAAAATGGCCAAGACTTATTCCCACGGCCATGGCTGCGAAGATCCATAACGTCAGATAGCGGTCGAGAAAGGAGAGCTTTCCGGAAACGTCCGTTGTCTCATCCCCATCTATATTGTCAGATGTGTTCGTTTGAGTCATTGTTATTTTCCTCCTGCGTCAGTAGCGAGTACATCGGGCATTTGTTCGACGAATTCACGGATTTCGTCTCTGACCTTTCTGTAGCAATTCAGTTTTTCCTCTTCGGTGGATTTTTCGGCTGCACAGCGGGGCGGGTCTTCGAAACCCATGTGAAACCGCCGTGTTTTTCCCGGGAAAAGGGGGCAGCTTTCATGGGCATGATCGCAGACCGTCACCACCACATCGAAGGAGATGTGGTTCAGATCCGAAAGAAGCTTTGATTGATGGGCTGTGATGTCCACGCCTCGTTCAGCCATGACCTTGACGGCATGGGGGTTGAGTCCATGGGTTTCGATGCCCGCAGACCAGGCGTCAATCACATCACTTTTAAGGTGTCGTGCCCAGCCTTCGGCCATCTGGCTCCGGCATGAATTGCCGGTGCATAAGAAGAGGACGTTGAGTTTTTTTTTCATGTCTGATCCTTTTGTTTATGGTTTTTTCACCGGGCAGCAGGCTTCACCTCTCTGCTTGCGGCAAATATCTTCAGGGTCCTGGCCGAGGATACAACCGAGCGATTCCTTGTCAGCTTCGATCTGTGTTGTAGTTGTGAGTGAGTTTCTAAGCCAGGTGATTATCAGGGCATGTTCAGGATTTTCCACAAGACAGAAGTTGACCCACCGGCCATCCTTACGGCTTTCGACAAGCCCTGCATGGTTTAACACGGTGAGATGCCTTGAGACGGTTGCCCCGGCGACTCCAAGAAGTTCCGTAATCTGGCAGGCGCATAGTTCCCGGTGATCCGATAACGCCATGAGTATACGAAGCCTGTTGCCGTCTGAAATGGCTTTGGTTATGGCAAGGGTTTTGTTCATCGGTGTCTTTCTTATGAATTTATATTTAGCCAAACAACTAAATGGACTATATGTTTACGATTAATAGTTGTCAAGTTGTTTGTTTTATACTATCAAATATGTCCGATTTGGCACAGCGCTACATAAATTCAAAGAGTTATTTGTACAACGACCCAATTCAACAGGAAAGATGATAATCAAAGAAAAATCTGAACAAGCTGTTTGACATGCCGGGTTAAACAGAGATATGTATAAGAAAAGAAAGACAATCCTGATTATAAAACTATTCCAGCCACGCTGAGGTTCAAGGCATCCGATAGATTTTCACTGATGGTGCAAATGGCTCCTGGTAAAACGTAACGAAAAGCAGAGTAATAAAAAACAGTGCAGGGTGGGTGACGCTTGACTGAACGACACGTATCGTTATTGAATATTGAAACGATAAAAAATAGCATTGAAAATCTGAAGAAAGCTTTTAAAAGCCCGCTTGCCCGCAAGCAGCTTCTTGCCATTCTGGTTTTCAGTTCTGTGATCACGCTTATTGACACATGTGTTCAGCTGTCTGTGGAATTTAAACAGGACAGGGCTTTTGTCGACTTCCAGCTTGAGCAGATAGGGAGAAGTCATCTCGCCAATTTGACAAGCAGTTTGTGGGAGCTGAATGAAGAACAGATCAATGCCCAGCTGAACAATGCCTTGACATTTAAAGATATTATATACCTGGAGATTCGGGAAGCTGGGCGAGTTTCGTTTCGTTCAGGTCAAAAAGCAGGGCCCCATCCGTATAAATCCCTTTCGATTCCAATTGTTTATAAAAATGATTCCTTTACGAGGTTTTTAGGGACTCTTTATGTTGAGGCAGACTTACGAGGTGTTTACAATCGCTTGTATAAAAGAGCCGTTCTTATCCTCACTGCCCAGGGAGTCAGGATGTTATTCGTGTCTTTTTTCATTCTGTTTATTATCCACCACCTTGTCACCCGCCATTTGATCACTCTTGCGGGTTATATGCGTGCGGTGGATGTGGAAACTTTTGACAAGCCGTTAAGGTTGAACAGAAAAAAAAGGAGCCGTTCGGATCGTGACGAACTGGATGAGGTGGTTTCAACCATCGACAACCTCAGAAGGGCCATTAATTATTATACCGAAGAACAGGACAGGGTCGAAGGCGAATTACGAACAAGCGAGCGGAAATTCAGGACATTTGCCGAACAGGCCATTATAGGCATCAGTATCGTGAGAGACGGCAGGATGATTTTTGCTAACGAAGGACTTTCAAAGATCATCGGATATTCCATAGAAGAATTTCAGACGCTTGAAAACGATAATCTGCTTAATCTGTTCCATCCGGACGACGGTTATCTTGCCCTGGATCTATATAAATCGAATATGCGGGGAATTGGAGATACGGTTGAGCTGAGAGCCATAACAAAGGGTGGTCAGGAACGCTGGTTGCAGCTTTTTTCTAAACCAGCCATGTCCGAAGAAGGACTGACGATTTATTGTATTATCATCGACACCACGGAAAGGCGTCTGGTCGAAAATGAGATGACGAAATTTAAGACCATAACCGACAAGGCGAATTACGGAGCGTCCATTTGCGATCCCCACGGTTTTCTTATTTACGCCAATGAATGCTTTGCATTCATGCACGGGTATACTGTTGAAGAGATCATCGGAAAGCATGTTTTTACTTTTCACAAAGAAGAGCAGATACCGCGCCTGAAAGAACTGGGCAGGATACTTATCGACAAGGGGCAGTATTCGGCGGAATTGCTGGAGCATGTGAAGAAAGACGGAGTTATTTTTCCCACACTGATGAATGCAAACCTGATTCTGGACAAGGATAAGAATGACAAACCCTTGTTCTACTCTTCGACCACCATTGATGTTACGGAATTAAGGCGTCTTGAAGAGCAGCTCAAACATTCTCATAAAATGGAAGCCATTGGGACACTTGCTGGTGGAATCGCCCATGATTTCAATAATATTCTTGGAATCATTCTTGGTAACGCTGAGCTTGCCGTTCAGTGGATCCCCGATGCCAGTCCGGCCTATGACAATCTCCATGAGATCATGACTGCCAGCAACAGAGCCAAGGATGTGGTCAAGCAGCTTCTTAACTTCAGCAGGAAATCCGACGATAAAAAAGAACCGAACCAGATCACCTTCGTGGTCAAGGAAACGGTCAACCTTTTGAGGGCATCCATACCACGAACTATTGAGATCAAATACTGGGAGGAGGATGACCTTCCCATGGTTCTCGCCAATCCGACCCAGATACACCAGATTGTGATCAACCTCTGTACCAATGCGGCCCATGCCATGGAGGTGAACGGCGGAACGCTCGATATCCGATTATCCCATTTTATTAAAAACGGAAAGCCTGTTGCCAGGGGCCATGACTTGCCGGATGGGAGTTATGTCTGCATTTCAGTGAAAGATACGGGTGACGGCATCGCTCCCGATCTGCTGGACAAGGTATTTGTGCCCTATTTCACGACAAAGGATACTGGAAAAGGAACAGGTATGGGGCTTGCGGTGGTTCACGGTCTTGTCAAGAATCATGGTGGTGAGATCATTGTGGAAAGTGAGGTCGGCAAAGGCACTCTGATTCAGGTTTTTTTTCCGGCCATTCAAGCATCGCCTCAAAAAGAAGACAGCAAAATTCCTAAGCTTCCCATGGGCCGGGAGCGTATTCTATTTGTTGATGATGAAAAAGCCCTGGTGGAAGTTGTGAGGGAAATTCTTGAAAAATTTGGTTACAAAGTGGACTCGCACCATAATCCCCTCAACGCTCTTGAGCATTTTAAAACAGCCCCTCACTCATTTGACATGATCATTACAGACATGTCCATGCCCCATATGACCGGAGAGCAGCTAGTCAAGCATATCCTGGAAATCCGGCCGGATATCCCCGTTATGCTGTGTACCGGCTACAATGAGGATCTCAGCGAAGAAAAGGCCCTTGACATGGGGCTCAAAGCCGTATTGAACAAACCGGTGAATCTTCGAGAGCTTGTGACAGGTGTGCGTGCTGTGCTTGACGGACATTGATGAGCTGGATGGGCAATAAAAAGTGATTTCTCTGCCGTTTAAATTCTGATAGAATACCGAGATATAATCCAGTTAAAGTTAATGTAATGATTGAACGACAATACATTTGCCGGAGTCTGAATAATAATAAAGGAAAATTGCAAAGGAAAGGCCATGAACACAAAAGTGACCACGTCAACGCTTGCAAAAATGAAAAAAGAAGGTGTGAAAATTACCTCCATGACAGCTTATGACGCTCCATTCGCCAGAATATTTGACGAATCCGGTATCGACATGATTCTTGTGGGAGATTCTCTGGGAATGGTTGTTCAGGGCGGGTCAAGCACGCTCCATGTGACCATGGAGGAGATGCTTTACCATACCCGGATTGTTGCGGCTGCCTGCAAACGGGCCATGGTCATCGGGGATATGCCCTTTATGTCATACCAGGTCAGTGTTGAAGAAGCGGTTAAAAACGCCGGAAGATTCCTTAAAGAAACAGCAGCCTCAGCTGTCAAGCTCGAAGGCGGTGCTTCTGTGTGTGATCGTATCCGGTCCATGGCTGTTTCAGGGATTCCTGTTCAGGCTCATATCGGCCTTACACCTCAATCTGTTCATCAGATGGGCGGTTTCAAAGTCCAGAGGGACGAGGAAAGGCTGATGAACGATGCCAAAGCCGTTGAAGAGGCAGGCGCCTTTTCCGTTGTTCTCGAAGGGATACCGGCTTCTATTGCCAGCGCCATTACCAAAGAACTCAGGATTCCCACCATCGGCATCGGTGCCGGGGCGGAATGTGACGGCCAGATCCTCGTCATGCATGATATGCTGGGCATCAATCAGGGCCATATCCCCAAATTTGTTAAAAAATACGTCAATCTGGGAGAGGAAGCCCGCAAAGGCGTTGCGGAGTTTATAGCCGAAGTTCATAACGGATCTTTTCCCGCTTCTGAACATTGCTATTGATTGTCAGCCAATTTTTGATAGAAACTCTCTGATGGCCCCATTGATCTTTTCCGCTTTTTCCACCATGGATAAATGTCCTGCCTGGAGAATGTGGACATGCTGGGCATCGGGCAAATGGTCTTTCAGCCATAACCCGTATTTTGGGGGTGTTGACATATCCTGCTCGGCAGAACAGACGAGAACGGGGCAGGTGATGGCTTTAATTTTATCCATGACATCAAACCCGTTGCAGGCTTCGAAATCGCCTGCGGCTGTCAGTGCGTCGCAATAACTTGAGAATTCAAGTATTTGTTGCAGGTAAAGGGTAAGGTCTGTTTGGGGGGAAAGGGAGAAAGAGGGCATGGACTGGATAGAGGCGTTGAAATCCTGGGTCACTGCCTCGAAAACAGCGGGCAAGACTTTCAAACGGGCTCCGGTGTTGATCAGAATTCCTGCTTTGAACCGACTGGGGTGATCAATCATCAGCTGCTGAGCAATAGCTCCCCCCATACTCATCCCACACACAACCAGGTTGTCTTTGGAGAGGCCGGTTTCATGGATAAAGTCAAGCACGTCCTTTGCGTAGTCGGAAATGGTGTTTTTGCCACGCCCCTGGCTGTTTCCATGACCTGGAAGATCAAGCGCCACCGGATTTGAAACGTCGCAAAGTCCCTGGACCTGGGCTTTCCATAATCCTTTGGAAAGAGAAGCTCCATGGATGAAAAGGAGATCGGGTTTTAATGGAATGGACGGGTCATTGCCAGCAATGTATTCGAAAGACCCTTTCTTGATTGTTTTCATAAAGAATTTCCCTTGTCTGGGTTATGAGGGTGAATCAGCCATTTTGACTGAACGGATAAGCGAAGATGCTTTTTTCATGGCAAACTTGTCGCAATACATCAAGGCTTTTTTAGGATATTCCTTAAAAGATGGTAATGGCGATAACGGATAAGGAAGGATAAGGGAAAGGACAACACCGGTATTGAAGCGATACACCCTGAACAGCAGAGTCATAGATGATCTAAAACGGAGATCATCCATAGGAATCATTCTTTATATGATTCTTTCCTTTATTATTGTTTATGAAGAAGGGTTTTATCAGCGCAATCCCTCCTTTTCCTTTCTTTTTCTTGTTATGATCAACGGCGTGTGTGTCATTCGGTTCATTCATCTCCTTCTTTTCAAGTCTTTGGAACAGTACAGCGAACGATTGAACAACGCCATTTTTTTCGCCACTGTTCTGCTGACAGCTTCGACCTGGGGTGGGTCTTTCGCTTACTTCATGAACAACGACAAAGAATATACGGTCAAGATGCTTGTGGCAATCTGCTCGGCGGGGCTTGCTTCAGGAGGTGTGGTCGCTTTTATTCCCGAAAGGCGTTTATCCATCGTTTTCAATTTGCTTATGCTTCTTCCTCCTGTTGGTATGAGTCTTTCAAGGGGGACGGATACAAGTCTGGCTGTGATGATTCTTATGTATTCGATCTATCTTGTTCTGCTGACACTGCGTGGAAGCCGGGAATATTGGGACGCCCTTGAAAACGAAGCGAAGCTCAAAGAAAAAACGGTTGAATTGAAGAGGTTGAGCCATACGGACCCTTTAACGGGGCTTTACAACAGGCGGTACTTTAACGAGATTTACGACTTTGAGTGGAAACGGGCAAGTCGTGATAAAACCACTCTGACGCTTATCATGTGTGACATCGATTTTTTCAAAAAGGTGAACGATACCCTGGGGCATATCGCGGGGGATGAATACCTGGTCAGCATTTCCCGTGTCCTTCGCAACAGGTTCAAGCGGGATACGGACATCGTGGCGAGATACGGTGGGGAAGAGTTTGTGATGCTGTTGTCCGGGCTTGACGATGATGATGCGTTCCAGATGACCGAATCGTTGAGGAAACAGGTTGCCGATCACAAAGTGGCTTTTGACGGGGCTACAATCATGACCACCATGAGCTTTGGTGTCGCATCCTGTTCTCCCGGATCTCAAGGATCACCCGATCACCTTATTGCCCGGGCAGATCGGGCTCTTTACAGGGCCAAGGAAAAAGGGCGGAATCGGGTGGAAATTGACGCTCCGTGTTTTGATCGGGATTGATATTTGGGGCTATCGGCGTCTGAGGGCAGACATGGGGGTCAATGCTGTTGACTTAAGCTTTGCTCCAAACAAAATACTGTAAGTCCAACAGGGCAATGGCATATCTTTTTAGAGAATCAAAAATAAAAAAACGGTTCCGCCAATCGCATCGTGTAACAGCCCCTCGTTCCGGGGATTTTCCCCGGAACGAGGGCCAGAAACTTAAGGCTGGAGATTAGGTCAAGTTGGATCGGGCGGGTGGTTTTTTAAAGATCCAACATCCAACATCGAACACTGAACATCGAACATCGAATATGGGAGCCGCTCAGCGTCCGCCTGGGGTTGATGCCAGCGGATGCATCGTCTTTTCCTGATGATTTTATGCTTGTTACAAAAATTTTGATCAGTTCCTCTGTTTCGTTTAAAACGTTGTTCAACAGTTCTGTTTTTTCTATAAAGGGATGCGCTATATAAGCTTCAGCCATCTCTGGGTTTCTCTCAACTCCTTATTTATCTCCATCAAGCTTTCCCCCAAACCCGCTCCGCGCAACTGCCCAAATCAACCCCAGGCCGACGTTGAGCGGCTCCCACATTCGATGTTCGATGTTGGGCGTTCGATGTTCGATGTTCGCTCTTTTTTCATTCATTGCTCAGTAATATTTATTGGGTAAAGTAAGTGCAGGAGCCTGTGAGTAATGCCGTTCGAAAATAGTTAAGTCAACAGCATTGACACGGGGGCTGGCCACTGGGAAATAACTTCATTTGGATCTCGCCATGAACTTGCCTGTTTCGGTATTGATACGAACCCAGTCACCGGGCGCCATGTATTCCGGGACTTGAACCACATGGCCGTTACTCAAGGTGGCGGGCTTGCTCCGACTTGTGGCTGTGGCACCTTTGATCATGGGGGCTGTTTCCATGATTTCCAGATCAACGGCTGCCGGAATTTCGATGGCCACGATCTCTCCATTCAAGAGTAAGGCAAACAATCCTTCCATGTTTTCCACCAGATAATCCCGCTGTTCTTCGAGTTGATCAGGGGGCAGGCTGTACTGCTCGAAACTTTCGCTGTCCATGAAATGGTAGCTTTCCGGATCGCTGTAAAGAAAGGTGATCGGTCTGCGGTCAAGGATCATTTCTTCCAGAATATCGTTGCTTTTGAACGATTGATCTATGTTCTGGCCGGTGGTTACACCGTAAAACTTCACACGGTAAATCGTGTTGCCTCCCCGTGCCGTTGGGGAAGACACGTCGATGCTGCTAACGCGATGTGGTGCGCCGTTGATGCTGACCACATTGCCTTTTTTAAGCTGAGACGCCTTCATGGGTGGTTCTCCTTTAAGTTTAAGAAGAAAACCATATCACAAGGAGGGAAGGATTTTAAGCGTAATTTTAATGCAATTTTTCTGTCAGCATAATTTAGGGACTCGGAAAATATTAATTTACCATTACGCATCCCGACTTCAGGTCATATTCTGCCCGTGCCTCACTCTCAAGATCCTCAACGTAGCTCTGCTACGCCTGCGGTCTTGAGAGCGAAGCCCGTGCAAAATCTGCCTCTGAATTCGTGCGCGATCCAGGTAAATTAATATTTTCCGAGCCCCTTATCGTTGCTATCTTGAATGCCAAACGGAATACGTATTGCAAAGCAAAATGCAAAAAAAAAAATGAGGAGTGGGTTATTTTAGCGTTTTGCAATGGCCTTGAGCAACCTCGATTTGTCTTCCGGGTGGTACTTTTTTTTTTGGTATTTCATTGAAAAAATGTGTTTGATTTTTTTCAGGTTGTACCTGATGTTTCGGTGATCGAATATCTTATGAAAATAGTTAAAGATTATAGTTAATGGGTGTTTAGGATGAATAAGGGTATAATTCATCATAAACGGAGCAACGCTGAGGAACCAGTCGTTCTCAATGACACGGAGGACATTGCCCGGCAAATCATTTCCATAAATAGTGTTTGAAAAATATAACATTTCTGCGGCTGGTCTGGAGAGATCATCAGCTACCATGTCATTGTAAAACATCTGCTCATCGGTTGACCTGTTTATCCTGAAATAATCTGAAATATCTTTGAGCCAGAAAAGTCGGCTCCAGAAATGACTCGAACCATGTAGTGTTAGATTTTTGAGGGCATGACGCTCACCCAGCGCTGGGAAGCCATACCCGTTTATGGTCACATGACGTTTCTGTTTCCATGCCTCGGCAAAGTCCATTGGGTAGTAGTTGGAAATGATGTGAAAACGGAAATGAAGCTCTATTTTTGCATATGTATCAGGACATTTGAAGGCCAGGTGGTGGGTCAGGTCCAGAAACTGGCCTTTGTTTTCAGGCGTCAGCTCGGTATCGCTTTGAACCTGTTGATATCCTTTCTCTTCAAATAAGGCTACGGACTTATCGAACATGTTTTCATCAACGATCAAGTCGATATCTCCAGCATATCTGGAACACGGATGACCGTATAACATCTGGGACAGGCAAAAACCTTTCAAAAACAAATGGTCGATACCGTTTTCGTTGAGCAATCTTGAAACCTTTACTGCTGTGGCCATATTCGTAAGGCATTTATGGAGATTTTTTTTTCTTAATGCTTCTATCCTTTTGTATGCGTCGGTTGGGACATTGTCTTTAAAATGGTTTTTCAGGGTTTCATAAACAGGTGGAAAGAGTCTGTGTTCTTTTATGAGAATAATAAAACGATCCCAGTCAAATGATTTACCAACGAGGGCTGAGATGGTTTTGATATCTTCTGCTGATGGCTTGAGTTTAGAACATAAAAGCATTGCTTTCATTTCTGGTATTTCAACAGCTTGAATGGCGGATAGTTTCATGAAACCTCATATCAGAACAGACGGGTTAGAAATAATTATGGAGATCAATACTGTTTTGATCTCACGTTTTTGAAATCTCATTGAGGTAGCGGAGCAGGTTTTTCGCAAACTTTCCCGCTTCAGGGCTGTTTGCTGCTTTTCTGGCGTTTCGTGTCAGCTGCCGCAGCTTCTGCCTGTCTGCTTGAGGACATTGGGCTGTGATTTCTTCTACCACTGAGTCATTCCCTTCGATCAAGCTGTTCAGCCATGTCGCAGCCAGGGAAACTTTTTTCCGCTTTACCGAAACACCCGCTTCAATCAGTTCAAAAGCCCTGATCACAGGGGCTGGATCAATGGCCCGCATAAGCGTACCGATGTATTGAATCTGCCGGTGTCTGGCCTCACGCACCCCGAACCGTCGTGCGTCCACCACGGCATCGATCAGCTCCTGAGGGATATCGATTCCGTTCAACTGGTCGTTGCTGAGGGTGAGAAGCTTTTCTCCGAGTTTCTGGAGTTCCCGGTCTTCATTTTTGACGCGGGTTCTGCTTTTTTCATCTTTTTCGCTGTCTTGCTCGTTGTAATGCTCATTCATGGCGTATTGTCTATGTGTGTTGTTTTTTATATGGGTTAAAAATAAAACTTGTATCTTGTCATAAGCCTATGTAATCTCCATATATCAGAAAAAGGTATCACTTAAAACAGATTAATGCGTTGAGGTGAGGGGGCCTTGAACGCCACTCGGTCGGATATAGATTCCGTGCAATCTAGTCAAGCGGTGATATCTTCACAATTCCAAGGACGCCCATAATGAAGTGCAGATACGTATGTGTGATGGATGTAGGGCCACGCTCCGGACAGGAGGATTGCATTCTTGTTGAAAATCATGTGTTTCAGGAAGAACAGCTGGCAAATGTGTCGAATTACGAATCGGACATGATTCTCATGGCTGTGTGTGACGGGATGGGTGGCCATGACGCAGGGGAAGAGGCCAGCCGATTCGTTTGTGAGAAACTAAATACCATCGTAGATCTTGTTGATTTTTCTGTGGGCAGTCTTCAGACCATCATGAATGTGGTGCAGACTTCTTCGGTGGATCAACTGCCAAGGGGCAGCGGTACAACCCTTGCCGGGCTTATTGTGAAAAATAACAGGGCCATTGTGTTCAATGCCGGTGACAGCCGTGTGTATAGAATTGATGACAGGGGGATCGTCTGCGTATCAAGGGACCATTCCCTTGTTCAGGACCTTGTGGACAAAGGAATGATAAACGAGGAAGAAGCCTTTCACCATCCATACAGAAACGTGGTTAATTTTGGCATTGGTCCGGCATTTATTAAAGTGAAAAACAAATACGAGCTGAATACTTTCGAAGAAGACATTGTAAGGAAAACCATTTACCTTGTCTGTTCCGACGGGGTGAGTGACATCATGCGGAATCATGAAATTCTTTCAGTCCTGGGGCCTGATCCCGTGGCTGACGGTGCGAAACTCATCAAGGCTCTTAAAAAAAATAAGTTGAAAGACAACACCAGTTTTATTATTACGGAATTTACGTAGCAGGAACAAGGGGTTAATCTGGGAGAATGGATGAAGGATATTATCGCGAAATGTCTTCCGACCTATGAGATCGTCGATAAAATCGGCGAAGGTATCCACGGAAGTGTTTTCAGGGTCAGGGATCAGCTCAAGGAAAGGGCGGTAAAAATCGTTCCTATCCGAGTGGAACGCTCTCGTCTCTATAAAACCGAGACGGATCTGGACTCGAAAGTCTCCCAGGATTTCCATGCGGTGAGAGAATACTACGAAACCATCAAGGGCGACGGTGTCATAGGGGTTTACGATTTTCATCTTGTGGACAAACATATTTCAAGAAAAGAAGCTGAAGCCCACTTGGTGATCCTGATGGAGCTTTGTCCCATCAACCTCCATGATTATGTGATTGATCATTTCCCCGTGTCCTGTAGCGAAGCCCTTTTTTATATGAAATCCCTGGCCAGAGTTCTCGAACGCCTTTCCCGTGGAATAAGGAGTAGTTTTCTTCTGACGGATTTCAAACCGTCCAACCTGTTGCTCAGTGAAGACAACCGGCTGGTGATCGGTGATCTGGGCGGCCTTAAACGGTTGAGCAGCGTGTCTACCATTACTAATGCCCAGTTTACGCCCAACTGGTCCGCACCGGAACTGGTGCTTAAAGGTGAAAGACCCACTCTATTTTCAGCTGTGTATTCCTATGGTCTTGTGGCCTATTACATCTGGGAAGGACAGCTGCCTTACGAAAAAGAGGATTTCATCGAACGAATCCGCCAGATCAAAGAAAAAGGAATTCATTACGATAACCCGTCCATTCCTGTGGCTATCCACGACCTGATTCTTCAATGCCTGGCCTTTGAGCCGGATGACAGACCTGGAAGTTTTGAAGAAATCATTCAGCGGATCGACCATATCGAGTCGGTTTCCATGACCCCGTCACCTGTTCTTCAAAAGGGAAGGCGAAAACCGGTGGAACGGATTGAGCCTCAGAAAGAAGAGTTGTCCGCCACCCTTGATATGGGAATCCGGAAGACAAGCCAAACGTCACGGTCATCGGATTTGATGAATGCCATGGTGAAGATCTGGAAGGAACCCAGGACAGGAATGGAGTTTAACTGGGTGCCCGGTGGAACATTCAGGATGGGCTGTGCCGAAAATGATCCCATGGCATATGAGCATGAAAAACCGGCTTATGACGTTCGCGTGGATGGATTCTGGATGGGGAAATTTCCTGTGACCCAGTTTCAGTGGAAAACAGTCATGGGCAGCAATCCTTCCCATTTTATCAAAACTCCGGAGCATCCTGTGGAACAGGTTTCCTGGGACGAGGTACAGCGCTTTCTTCAGAAGTTTAACGATAATCCGAAAGAGGGTAGTGTGTTCCAGCTTCCCACAGAAAAACAGTGGGAGTTCGCCGCCCGAAGCGGTGGTCAAGATGAACTTTACGCTGGCGGCAGCGATATCAATGAACTTTGCTGGTACAAGGAAAACAGCGATCACTCCACCAAAGAGGTTGGCATCAAAAAATCCAATGGACTTGGGCTGTATGACATGTGCGGTAATGTAATGGAGTGGTGTGATGATTACTTTGATGAAGATGCATACAAAAAAGCAGTTCGGAATATCTCCGTTTCTTCACGTCATGTGATGGAACGTGTGGTCCGTGGTGGTGCGTTCAACCTGGATGCCAGGAGATGCCGAGCCGCAGCACGGCGAAGGATGTCCCAAGGGCTCAAATACATCAACCTGGGGTTCCGGGTTGTGATAAACGAGATATAAAACAATAGCGGGGTCTGGATCGAGGTGGTCTGGAGATTGATCAAGACCATGCCCAGTTATTTATAAAACACTGGCCATATCATTATGGTCATTAATTTTAGTTATTATAAGGAAAACGATGAGAGCGATTAAAAAAAAGCTTTATTATTCAAGCCTGATGCATACCTTGTTGTACCATTTTATTCGTCTGTATTCCCTGTTGTTTCGATTCAGGGTTGAGAATGAAAAACAGTGGATGGATCATTATAAAAACGGCGGAGCGGTCATTCTGTGTGTGTATCACCAGCAGTTTTTCTCGGCGATACGTTATTTCAAGACGTATCGATTCTACAAACCCGGCCTGATGATCAGCCAGAGCAGAGACGGTGAGATCATTGCAGCGGTAGCAAACAGGACAGGCTGGGTGACTGTGCGGGGATCATCCACACGGGGCGGCAAGGAAGCTCTGGAGATGATGGTCGACCACGTCAAGGAACACCGTCTTGCGGCACATATCGTTGACGGCCCTCAGGGCCCGGCATTTAAAGTGAAAGCAGGGATCATCCGCATGGCTCATGAATCAAACGCCGTGATCGTCCCCTTTTATATTGCATCAAACAATGCCTGGTATTTCAGGAGCTGGGACAAATTTATGCTTCCCAAACCCTTTTCAAAAGTCATTCTTCGATACGGTGATATGGTCAAATTTGAAAAAACCGAAACAACCGAGGAATTCGAAGCCCAGAGAGATTCTTTGAACTCCATCATGTATGTGGAATCTGAAAACCTGAAAGAAAGGTTAAGCTGAACCAGATTCAAGACTTTGATTGAGAGCGGTAATTGGAGTGCCCCATTTCCGCTCTCCTTTTCAGAAAATTCGCGCAAATAATTCATTACTCCCCCAGTAATTGATTGTATTATCAAGAATAACGATGTACTCAAGCCCCGGGCACGCCAATCTCCCGATTGGCCCTGCGAAAGCCGTCAGGCTTTCAGTTGCAGACCATGTCAAGGCAGCATGTTAATCTATAACCAAGGAAAAGGGCCATTTCCCTTTGTTTCGTGTCTCAGTCCCGCATATTTTTTGAGCTAATCTAACCATTTGAAATTCTTCTATTGACTAAAGTTCACACCTGAAATACATGTTTAATATTCCGGTTGTATAATTGATGATCCGTTGTTCATTGGGTAATCCATCAAATGCCGGGATTGTTTTGCCTTCGGTGGGGAGGAACGGTTGTGGGGGGAGTCTGGTCGCTATCTCTCATATCATTCATCTGTCTTTCTGGGGTTTAACTTATGGGTGATGGAAACCTGACGGCGGATGGTCCCGCCGAAAAGACGGACTGCGGAAAAAATAAAAAAAGTCATGTATCAGGCCTGCAATATATTGTCAGGACCCTGCTCGTTGGCCTGTTTCTTGTTTACCTGTTTATAATGCCTCCATCCCGTATGGTGAGCATTGTCCCTGTTCTTCTTTTTATCGCAGCTTACGTGGCGATCCAGCTGTACATCCGCCAGATTATGGAAAAAGACGGAATGGCCTGGCGCCACATCAGGCCCAGTATTATTGCCGATCTCGGTTTTTCCTACATGGCATGGATCTACGATCCGTCAACACCTTCTCCTCTCATGCTGTTTATGGTGATCATTGTTGTGGGAAACGGAATCCAGTATGGAATCAGAGCGTTCAACCTTCTGAGCTGGAGCATCATCGCCATTGCCCCCTTTGTTTTTTTACTACGAAGCTATGTGCTGAATTTCAATCCACCTGAACTGCTGCTGTTTGTCCTCTGTTTATCCGTTCTTTTTTATGTTTACAAATTCATCTTCAGAATCGAAGAGTTCAGGGAAGAGACAAGGAAAAGAACACTGGCTCTTGAAGTCAGCAACAACAAATACAGGAATATTTTTGAAAACACAGGGGCCGGACTTCTTGTCATTGATGAGAGCATGGTTGTGGCTGAAGCCAACCCCATGCTTGAAAAAATGACCGGCTACGGCAGGCACGAGATCGAAGGCCGATTCCGCTGGATGGACTTTGTTGAACCGGAGAACAGGAAAATCCTGAAAAAGGACCATCTTGAACGTCTGGCCAGAGGGGAGGCTTCACCCAACGAATACGAGTTCAAGCTGGTGAGAAAAGATGGGGAGATCATTCACGTCTTTTCAGAAGTGAATTCCGATGCGAAAACAGGCAAGACCATCGCGTCGGTTATCGATATCACCCCAAGAAAAAAAGCGGAATATGCTCTCCAGAAAGCCCATGATGAACTGGAAAAACGGGTGGAAGAGCGAACAGCAGAACTCAAGGAAATCAACGCCCAGTTGAAAAAAGCCATGGAGGCCGCCGACGCATCGGGGCGAGCGAAAAGCGAGTTTCTCGCGAATATGAGCCATGAAATAAGGACACCAATGAATGCCATCATCGGGATGTGCGATCTGGTGATGAACACTGAAATGTCGCGCAAGCAGAAGGAATACCTGAGCATTGTCCGTTCATCTTCAAGGTCTCTTCTAGAGTTGATCAACGATATCCTTGATTTTTCAAAAATCGATGCAGGTAAACTGGGCTTTGAAAACGTGCCGTTCAACCTTCGCTCGGTGATCGAGGAAGTGTCTGACATGTTTCTGGAACGGAGCATGACCAAAGATATTGAACTGGTTGTGGATATCGATTCGGCAGCTCCTAGAAAACTGGTGTCCGATCCCTTGCGTCTTCGTCAGGTTCTGGCCAATCTTACGTCCAATGCATTTAAATTTACAAAAAAAGGGGAAATCAGTATTTCCGTAAAAACCCGAAGTTTGATTGAAGACCAGGTGAACCTGCTGTTCTGTGTGAAAGATACGGGCATCGGTATTGACTCATCCATATCCGACCGGCTATTCGACGCATTTGCCCAGGCCGATGGTTCAACCACCCGGAAATACGGCGGCACTGGTCTGGGGCTGGCCATATGCAAAAAAATCGTCATGATGATGGGCGGTGACATCTGGGTTGAAAGTGAGATCGGCAAGGGAAGTTCGTTCTATTTCACCATTGAAACACGGACAACTCAGGGTGAAAAGGAGATGCCCCAGATCGTTCCTTCGAATCTGAAAGACAAGCGGGTCCTGATTGTGGATGACAATCCTTCCACGCTGCTTATTATTAAACGGTTTGTTGAATCCTTCGGATTCCGGACGGAAATGGCAAATTCAGCGGAAACGGCCCTCCAGCTTTACTATCTTTCCCAGACCCAGGAACCTTACGGGCTGATCATCATGGATGTGAAGCTCAAGGGGATGGACGGTATCGAAGCCATCGGCAGAATCAAGAACGACAGCCGCTACAAATCTCCCCCCATTATCTGTACCGGAAGTTACGGAAGAGACGGTGACGTGCAAAGGGCAAGGACGGCCGGGGCCGATAGTTTTCTGATGAAGCCGGTCAAACAGTCCATTCTTTTCGATACGATTATGGAAATATTCGGTTTCAAGGCCATGAAGAGCAGCGACGATTCTCAAGGGTTGATGACCTGGGACGAATTTAACGATATGACCGTTCTTCTGGTGGAAGACAACCCCATCAACCAGATGGTGGCAACGGAAATTCTCATCTCAGCCGGAATCACGGTGGACAAGGCCAACCACGGGCTTGAAGCCATAGATGCGTTAAGGGGAAAATGTTATGACGCCGTTCTGATGGATGTGCAGATGCCTGAAATGGACGGCCTTGAAGCGGCAAGATACATTCGCGATCATTTGAAACTTATGGACATCCCCATCATCGCCATGACGGCCCATGCCATGTATGGAGACAGGGAACGATGCCTTGCATCCGGCATGAACGACTATGTTCCCAAACCCATCGACAGAAAGGAACTGTTTTCGGTTCTGAGAAGCAACATATCCCGATTGGAAGAAGATCTGACCGGTTTTGGGAAAAATCGCAAGGAAAAAACAGAGAAGGTTCAAGGAGATGCGTTCACCCTGGCAGGCCTTGATATCGTCGAAGGATTAAGGCGTCTTGGAGGTAACTGGGACCGGTATTTTGAGATTGGCAGTGATTTTTGTCATACGTTTCAGAACTTTTTTATTGAGTTTGGTGAATTTGTTGATAAAAGTAGTTTTACGGATGCAAGGCTTCTGGCTCATTCCATGAAAGGAGCTGCCGGTAATATTTCCGCTGTGGAGCTTAAAACCGTAGCCGGTATTCTGGAGCAGGCCTGCATCAAAGGCAACAAAGACCGTATCCGTATGCTAATTCCGGCGGCCCAAGACGCCTTTATCAGAGTGAAAGACTCCCTTGAAAAAATGGGTTTCAAAAATGAAGCCAGGGTTCATGTGGTGGACCCAGGTGAAAAAGTAGATCCGGAAAGGCTGTTTGCACTGTTCAAAGAACTGGGTGAAAGCCTCAAAGAATCCGACCCCGTCCGATCAGAATCGTGTTTTAATGAAATCAAGAAAGGTTTCTCTTTTGGCGAGGTTAATTCTGAATTTGAAGATCTGGGACGGATTCTTGAAAGGCAGGTGGGGGAATACCATTTCGATGAAGCGGGTATGACCCTGAAAACACTTGACAGAAAACTGAAGAAACAACTGGGATTTTGAGTTCTATGCGTGATTTGAGCAATTGCAGGGTTTTACTTGTTGATGACACGAAAACCAATATTGATATTCTAGTCCAGACACTCAAAGATGACTTTAAGCTGGGTGTGGCTTTAAATGGGCGGAAAGCCATTGATTACGCCACAAACAACCCTGTGGACCTTATTCTCCTGGATGTGCTCATGCCGGAAATGGATGGATATGATGTGTGTAGACAACTGAAGGAGAACCCCGGAACCCAGCATATACCCATTATCTTCATTACGGCCATGGATGCTCCCGAACACAAGACCCGTGGGTTTGAAATGGGCGCTGTGGACTATATCACCAAGCCTTTTGATATTGCTGAAGTAAAGGCCAGGGTGAGAACCCATCTGACTTTGATTACGGCCCAGGCGGAGCTGAAAGAACAGAACCAAATCTTAGAACAGAAAGTCAAGGAACGGACCCGGGAGCTGGAGGAAACCCAGCTTGAAATCATCAACCGTCTGGGACTTGCATCGGAGTATCGGGATGAAGGAACGGGTCAGCATGTTCAGCGAATGAGCGAATACTGCCGTCTTCTGGGCCAGGCAGCTGGAATGACTGAGGCGGAATATGAGCTTCTGGCCCTTGCCAGCACCATGCATGATGCCGGGAAAATTGGAATCGCTGACAAGATTCTTCTTAAACCCGGCGCTTTGAACGACGAGGAATGGGAAGAAATGAAAAAACATTCCTTCATCGGTGGGGAACTTCTGTCAGGAAGCACGTCACGATTGATGCAGCTTGCAGAAACCATCGCCAAGACTCACCATGAACGATGGGACGGCTCAGGGTATTTTGAAGGTTTAAAAGGAGAAGAAATCCCGTTGGTTGGCCGGATTGTCTGTATCTGCGACGTTTTCGACGCTCTGGTGTCGGAGCGGCCTTATAAAAAAGCCTGGACCGTGACAGAGGCTATTGAAGAAATCAAAAATTGGAGTGGGACCCATTTCGATCCGTCTCTTGCAGAAACATTCATCGCTTTGAAACCCAAGCTTCAGGCCATTGTGGACAAGTTAAGCTGATGAAAAGCTACCTTTTCTACGATCTGGAAACAACGGGCCTCAACAAATCTTTCGATCAAATCCTTCAGTTTGCAGCCATCCGAACAGATGAACATCTGAATGAAAAAGAACGGCATTCCATTCAGGTGAAGTTGCGGCCGGATGTGGTACCTTCTCCTTATGCGGTGATCACCCACAGGATTCCTTTTGCCCAGTTGATGGAAGGGACCCCGGAATATGACGCTGTATTGAGAATTCATGCCCTTTTGAACACGCCGGGGACTGTCAGCCTGGGTTATAACACCCTGGGTTTCGACGATGAGTTTTTGCGATTTTCCTTTCATCGTAACCTTCTTCCCCCTTACACCCACCAGTATGCCAACCGTTGCGGACGGATGGATCTACTGCCTGTTGCCGTACTGTATTATCTTTACAAACCGGACGTTCTCGTCTGGCCGACTGTTGATGGGAAACCCACACTTAAGCTTGAGCATCTGCTGCGGGAAAATGGACTTGCCGAAGGAAGAGCCCACGATGCCATGGTGGATGTGGAAGCCACGCTGGAACTTGCCCGGCGATTCAAACAGGAAAAAAGCATGTGGGATTTCGTTCTCGGCTATTTCAACAAGGAGAGCGACAAGGAGAGGATTAACAAACTTCCGTCTGCCTTTGATTCGGCAGCGGGAATGCATGTGATGGGAATCATGACCGGCAGCAAGTTCGGCGGGGATTCTTTGTACCAGGCTCCGGTGGTTTATCTGGGTGATTCCATTCCTTATAAGAATCAGAGTCTTTGGCTCAGAATCGATCAGCCTGAACTCCGAAACACGGTGGAAGGGGCTGTTTTCGAAACAACCCGGGCCGTGCGGAAACGCATGGGTGAACCTGAAATCATCCTTCCCCCTCTTGATCGGTTTATGGGGAGGCTGAGCGATGAACGGAAAGCCTGCATGGATGAAAACATCAGCTGGCTGAAACGTGAACGAAAGAATTTCTACGCGATTATCAAGGAATACTGTGAATTCAGGTATCCCGACGTCCCGAACGTGGACCCGGATGCGTCTCTTTATACCAACGGATTCCTGTCCAGAGACGATGAAAAACTCTGCGCCTCATTTCACCGTCATGTTCGTGACAAAGGGCTCTCCCTTGTGGAAGGTTTTGGTACAAGCCACCTGAAACATCTTGCCCTTCGGATCTTTTTAAGAAGTTTTGACAGGAACGATTTTAAGGGATATGAAGAAGATGTTCAAAAATACATGGACAAGGTAAACGCCGTGAATGATGAAACGGCGATGGTGGATTATAGAAACGAACGGAAACTGACACCTATAAAAGCACTGGAACAGATCGGGGAGATCAGAGAAGAAAACCGGTGCGACAATGAACAGACATCTCTCCTTGATGATCTGGAATCGTATATTAAAAATCGATTCCAGGTATCAAAGATTCTGTGATTCTATTGAACTATGACAATGATATTAGACAAAGATTTCATCATCGAACGTTTAACCCTCGCACTGAAACAGCTTTTTCTGGACGATCTGGAAGGCTTTGACAGGATAGCCATGGAATCCAGCGTGGACAGGTTCATCATTGAAAAAGTGGCTGTCATGAGTGCCGACGATATTGTCGACACATTTTATACCCCCGAGAATTCGGTACGCCGTTTTATGGAGTTCCTGGAAGACTCAGGGGCTCTGGAAGAGGCGGATGGCCAGACCATTCATTAACCCAGTAGCTAACCACAGCTTTTGTCAGCAAAACGAAGATCCACAAACCGGTCCAGATCAATAAGCCGTCCGATATCCATTTCATTGTGCATGTACTGCTGGATCTTGTTCAAATCCTCTTTGATCGGATATAGGTTGTTCATGGTGATCCCGCCGGGCTGGGTAAGCACCTTGTTCAGCACGGCGGTGGTGAGACCCACGGTTTTGTCAGGATCAAGAAAATTAACGGCAATTTCCGCAGCCTTTTCCTTGTTGTTCTCCACAAACTGGCCCGCTTTGACCAGAAGATCCGTCAACTCAAACACGGCGTCCGGATAAGCGCTCACGATTTCGTCTCTCATGGCAACCACGCAGCAGGGATGGTCCTGCCAGAGGGTAGCTGAGATGAACTCCATATCACCGATTCCCATGGCGATGGTCTTTGTGCAGATGGGTTCGGCAACAATGAATCCGCCCACATCCTCGTTTTCCTTCATGATCCCAGGCATTTTTACAGGAGGAACCACTTCAAAACGGACATCTATGGCTTTCTTTCCGGGTACACCAGGTTTGAGCCCCAAGCCTTTCAAGAACTTATGGGCCAGCATGTTGTGGATGGACATTTTATGGGGGATGTTGACCACTTTGTATTTGTAAAAATCTTTGAGGCTGTCCGAGGGTTCAGTGTCGTAATTCCTGTTTCTGATAAAACCGCTGCCGTTTTTATGGGCGAGAAGAACAAGCTTGATAGGTACATCAAAGGCGAAAAGGTCCATGGCAATGGGCGCGAGAACAAAGGCACCATCCACAGCGGCTGTTTCAAGCTTTTCCTGAATAGGGTTCCAGCCTCCGATACATTCGGTTTCAAGGCAGAAAGTTTTAGGGACAACTGCTCCTATAGCGATCTGGTGCTTGAGAACACCAAGAATCAGATGGTCGGTGATCTGGATATGGGCCATTTTAATTTTGACTTTTCCATCCACAAGCTCAGGCACTCTCTGGCCCGTGGGTTTTTCCGAAACACCTTCGAAAACGGCGAAGATTTTCGCTTTGATTTCGTCCGAATCAAAGGGTTTGGCGATATGGTTGTTTCCGCCGTTTTCCATGACGACATGCTGCTGGGATTTGTCACCCTGAGCTGTTGCCATGATAAATGGAATTTCTTTGAATACGGTGCTGCTTCTTACCCATCTCAGGAGGGCAAGACCATCCATATTCGGCATGTTCCAGTCGCTGATGATTAGTTCAATTTTTAATCCCTGTTCGAGTTTTTTTATAGCGTCTTTTCCATCCACAGCCATAAGGATGTTGCTGAATCCGGCTTTGTTCAGGTACTGCTTGAACATCAGTCTCATTGTTACGGAATCATCCACAACCAATATGGTCATATTCATGTCAACTGGCATTTTGACTCTCCTTGTCTGGTGTTAGAAAACAGGTGCTCTTTAATATTCATACCGTCAGAGGTTTTCATTTCGCCCCGGCGGTTTTTGCGAATCGAATGTCGACAAACGCGTTCATGTCGATGGCGGACGTCATGATATTCATGTCGTGTATCATGTAATCCTGAATAACGATGAGGTCGTTTACTCTCGGGAAAAGCTCGCTCGCCGTGATCCTGTCAGCGGGAGACGATAGAACGGAACGGATGAGCATTTCGTCCTGGGCGAGAAAGGTTGAACCGATTTTTGCAGCCTCTGCCGGGTTTTTATCCATGAAAAATCCGGATTGGACAAAGCTATTGGTGATTTCCTGAACAGCTTCAGGATGGTTTTTGATCACGTGGTCTCTCATCACCAGAACGCAGCAGGGATGACCTGGCCAAAGATCCTTGGAAAGGCAGACTTCTTCGCCATATCCGCCAGCCACAGCCTGGGTTCCGATGGGTTCAGCCACGATGAACCCGCCGATTTCTCCATCTTCGTCGTATTCAATGGCTTCAGGCATCATGGTGGGCGCCATCACTTCTAGAAAAACATCGGCATGGGGGTCTTTGGTGGTTCCCGGTTTCAATCCCACTTCTGCAAGAAGTCTGTGAAACAGCATGTGGTGAACCGATAGCTGGTAGGGAATAAGGACGATTTTCCCCTTGAAGTCCCGCATGTTTCGAATTCCAGCCGCCTTGTTTTTTACAAGGATGCTTCCGGACCGGTGGGTCAGAAGAATCAGTTTGACCGGGACCTGCGATTTAAAAAGATCCATGGCAGTTGGGGCGAGGATCAGAGCCCCTTCAAGACCGCCGTCTGAAAGAGCGTCCGCCACCTGGTTCCATCCGTGCATCAACACCGGTTCTAAAATACAGTGTTTCAGCGTTTCCACACCGTTTCGGATTTTATCCGCCGTGATCCCAAGAACAAGATGATCCGTGATTTTCAAATGACCGATCCTGATAACAGGAGTGTCAGGCATGGTACCCTCCTTTGTGACATAGTTTGGGACGTGACGAAAGACGATCCGACGGGACAACTTTTGTACCTATGTGAGGTCAAGCGGTTCGTTCTTTTGATTATTCAGTTGGAAAAATTCGGGTTTCGCAACGAAATCAACGATTGTGCCATTTCCATAACCGGAAAGGGCGAAACAGGATCTCGTCCGGACATTATTCTTTCATGTTTATCGGTATCGTTTAAATAGAACTTAAGCTGGTGTTCATCAGATTGTTTGTTTAGATATGTACATGGTCAAAATTGTATTGAAATTTTAACAAATTTTTTTTTCTTTGGCAATACCAGTAAAACAACGAAGCCAAACAAAATGAAAAAAGGCGATTGAATTGACATAAAGCCCGCCCTTGAACTATAATTTGCAGAACGTTTTGTGAGGGTTTTTATTTTTCTCCATGATCGTTTGGATATTTTCAACGGGATCTATCCCGTTCTTCGTCACACGGCTTATCGTTCGACATACCACTACAACCCGTTCACAGGGAGACGAACCATCATGAAAATCGCTGATTCCCAAAGTATAAAGACCGGTGAAAGGGAGATGATCCTTTCCATCATGAAAAAAATTGATCCTCAGGTTCTTGCAGCCATTGCAGCCCAGAATCTTTCTCCCGACGGCATGGAGTTTGTTGATGGGGATATGGATATTGTGGACAATCGCATCGTTTATAAAATGAATCTGAAGGTGACAGTGGCCATGGCGGTGATGTTCGACCGGGATGGTAACCTTGTGGGCGCGGATCTGCCGAATGAAGAAGTGTCTGCGGGAAGTTCTGAAGACGAAGGAGAAATCATTGATCTGGTCGATGTGAACGACAGTGAAGGCAATTTTGCAGAGGAAGAACCGTTGGTCTTGGCCGATGAGGTCGTAATGTCTGAAGAAGGTCTGGAGGAAGTATCAGACGATTCCGAACCCGAGAATCTGGATGCGATTATCCAGAAGAACAAGAATTTCTGGAGTCGTCGAAGCGATGAGGCAGGACCTAATGAATAAAAAAAGCCCACAGTCTGTGCTGCGGGCTTTTTTAAATTACACCGGATGAATCAGGGTTATTTCCCCATAGTTTTAAATGATCCATCCACGATTTCAGGTTCGGGTTTCAGGATGCTGAGGTTGTATTTAGCGGCCAGTTTGTTCAGCGTGTCCGTGAGTTGCTGGGGTTCGAGGCCTGCACCCAGTTCAAAGGGACCGAAGAACGCACCCATGCCGTGTTTCACGGCGTCGTCAATGTCTTTCGTGGACAGGGCGATACCTTCCTTGAACACACGTACGGCTTCGTTGATCTGAATAGCTGCAAAATCCATGGGGCCAATGGTGGTGCTGGGTTTGGAACCATCAATTATGGCTTTGCCGTCTTTCCATTCATAAACCCCTTTGCCTGTTTTCAGGCCCAGATCGTTACTGGCCAATTTGGCTTTGAGTACTTTTCCAGGTTCGAATTCCTTGGAAAGGGTTTTGGAGTAGTAGTCCAGTGTGTGAGAAAAAACATCGACCCCAACAAAATCAATCAATTCAAAGGGGCCCATTTTCTGGCCCACGCTTTTCATGGTAGTGTCCACTTCGTCTGGAACCACTTCGCCTGAATCAAGCATGGCGCTGATGAAGGCCTGATTGGGGGCGCTGATTCTGTTGACGATGAATCCGGGTCTGTCTTTCATGACTTTGATCGGGACCTTGTTGTATTTCTTGGATACTTCGCAGAGGAGTTCCACTGTTTCGTCGGATGTCTTGTCGCCGTAAATAACTTCAACGAGTTTCATGCGGTTGACCGGGTTGAAGAAGTGCATGCCTACGAAACGTGCTGGGTTTTTTACCACAGTGGCGATTTCTGAAATGCTCATGGTGGATGTGTTGGTGGCGATGATTACGTCATCTGCCACAAGGTCTGATACTTCCTTGAACACGGATTTCTTGAGGTCCATGATTTCTGGAACCGCTTCAATGACGAGTTTTGCACCGTTAAGTGCTTGTTTGAGGTCCGTCGTGGTGGTCAGTCTGGCCATGGCCGCGTCCATGGCTTCCTGAGCCATTTTGCCTTTACCCACAAGAAAGGTGAAGCTGTCTTTGATTTTCTTCACGCCGTTGTCAATGAATTCCTGTTTGATGTCCCGCATGATCACTTGAAAGCCCGCTTCGATACATACCTGCGCGATGCCGTGACCCATTGCACCTGATCCGAGAATGGTGATTGATTGGATGTCTTCTAATTTCATGTTGTTCCCCATGACCCTTCAAATAATGTTAATAATGTCTCCGTTCCCATAACCGGCGTTGAGGGTTCGCAAGTTTTCGGAACGGTTGATAATATAGTGTTATCAGTGCTCATGGTATATAGTGTAGCTATATACTTTGTAAAATAGTGCTAAACTGATAGTGGAAAATTGTCAAGAGAGAAAGTGTTGAACGGCTGGTTAATTTTGTTAAAGCCCGGAATGGCTATTGTTTTTTTTAAGGCTATTTAACGTTAGGTTATTGTAAAATATTTACCGTAATTCGGATAGAATAAATATGGATTAATCAATATATCAGATAATTGAAGTGTTTTGACTGCTTCTATATTGGCTATAAATAGACTGAAATTTAATTTAACATTTGTAAAATACGTGATAAGGATTCTTTGAATTGGACAACCGGCCCAAAAATCGCCAGATAACGGTTCTGACGATTTGAAAAAGACGCCGATAACCAGCAACGATGAAAACATGTGAGGTTAGAGATGGTAAAGGATTTGTGCAAGAAATGTGTGATTATTATGATTTTCAGTCTTATTGCGAGTGTAACAGCTTATGCCGCCGTGATTGAAGGGGTCTCTGTTCCCGACACTTTGTCTGTGGGTGACGCGAAACTTGTTTTGAACGGGGCAGGGATGAGGGTGAAAAAGATTGGCCCGATCAAAAAAGACGTTTATGTGGCCAGCCTGTATCTCAAAGACAAAACCAATGACGCCAGAAAGATCATTGAAGCCAACGATACCATGATGCTTCGGATCAAGATCGTCACATCTCTGATTACATCTAAAAAATTTATTGATCATGCCAGGGAAGGTTTTAAGGAATCCACAAAAGGAAACACCGCTCCTATCCAGAAAGAGATCGATACGTTTTTGAGCGCCTTTGCAGATGAAATTCATGATGGCGATCTGTTCGAAATTACATATAAAAAAAACGTGGGTGTTCAGGTTTTTAAGAACGGTAACAGGGAATCAAAAATCACTGTTGCCGGAATGCCCATCAAATCAGCTCTTTTTGGTATCTGGCTTGGTGACAGATCCGAAGAAAATCTCAAGATACTTGCGAAAAATCTTGTCACAGGGATGTGATCAGACAGCAGGCTTTTGTGATGGTGAGTGATGATAACCGGGGACACCGATCTGGGGACACCGATCTCCTGATCGGTCATCGATTGACCAATATCAACCGATATCCATAAGAGACATTTGGCAGGTGAAAGCCATGGTTTTCTCTGTGATCGGATCTTTGAAACACAAAGAACGGGCCAGGAGCTGCAACGGTTTATCAAAATCAGGCGGTTGCTCGGGGAGAAGATCAGGGTAATATCTGTCGTTTACAATACCGAAGCCCAGGCCGCTGAGGTGGAGGCGGATCTGGTGTTTTTTCCCTGTGGCCGGTTCAATGTGGAACACGGCAAGGTCGTTGTTGTGTTTGATGCAGCGGATCCATGATTTGGTGTTGGGAATACCTGGTTCTGTTTTCATCCTGAAGAAAGGCTCACCCTGGACGATCCGGTTTTCCACAGCCACCGGTTGATCAGGGGCCGTCGACGTGCAAAACGTTACGGCTTCGTAAGTTTTCAGGATCTGACCTTCCATGAAAAGCTGCTGGTACAGGCCACGGGTTCTGGGATTGACGGAAAAAACCACCAGGCCCGCTGTTTCACGGTCAATACGGTGGATGGGGGTGAGATTTTCGTTGCCTGTCGTCTTTTTTAAGCGGTTTAAAAGACATTGGTTCACGTATGGCCCCGAAGGAATAACGGGCAGGAAATGGGGTTTTTCGACCACCAGAATGTGATCATCGGAATGGATGATCTGTTCAAAAAAGGGCACAGAAATTTCCTGTTCAGATTCCCGGAAATAAAAGATCCTTTTGCCCGGTGTGTAAGGCTCATCTTCATAGATGGGCCTTTTGTGTTCATCAAGTACATTTCCGACCCTCATTCGGCCTTCCCAGATGGAGCGGCTGATGCCTGGGAAACGTTTTTCCAGAAAGTCCAGAAGAGTGACTGTGCCTTTTTTAGTTTCAGGGAGAACAACCTGGGACGGGTAGGCAGATCGCTCCCCCATGACATGACTCTCCGGCACGCTCATTCGGCCTTGATCAGTATAATGCCGCAGGCGCACATGAAAAGGATATTGGCAAGCCATGCTGCGAGAGCCGAGGGTAAAAGGCCTGCGTAGCCCAGAGAAACGCAGAAGCTGTTGAAGACCCAGAATACGAAGGCGACCAGTGTGCCAAGGGCGATGTTGGAAGGAATCGCGTCTCTTTTCTGCCGCGAGAATACAAGCCCTGTACCCATCATTGCCATGAAAAGACAGGTGAAAGGAACGGCTGTTTTTGAGAACATGTCCACTTTGTATTTGTCTGATGCGTACCCCTCGGATTCCACAAGCCGAATATAACGGTAAAGCTCGGTGATGCTCATTTCTTCAGAGTCTTTGAGAACCCTTTTGAGATTGCTGGGGGCGATTCGGATGCTTTTCGTAATTTCCTTGTGGAACGTGGTGTTGTAGTCTCCTGTTCTGCTGTCGAGCTTTATTTCAAGGGCGTCTATCAGAATCCATCGCTCGTTCTCATACCGTGCTGATGCGGCGTCAACCCTTCGCTCCAGCGTGTAATCCTGCCCCATGGTGTAAAGGGTCACATCGGTGAGTGTTTTATCTTCTGCGTTGTAGTTTCCGATATAGATGATGGTTCTGTCGTCTTTCAGCCAGATGTTGTTCTCACGGGTCGTGGCCTCTGCTTTGTTCCGAAGCTTTCTTTTGACGGCATTCACTTTGGACTGGGTGTCCGGTACAATGGTTTCAGCCACAAGGAAAACGGCAAGGCCCATAATAATTCCACAGACCGCCATGGGCTTGAACAGCCCGAAAAGGCTCATTCCCCCGCCTTGAAGCGCCACCAGTTCATGGTTCCTCTTCATCAACCCAAAGAAAATGATGGGGCTTAAGATACATCCCACAGGTGCCACAAGCCAGAATATAAAAGGTGCATTGAGAAGAACAAAAATAAAGCCGTCAAACAAAGGCATGCCCTGCTTGATGAATTTACCAACTCGTCCAAGGTATTCGATGATGGTGAAAAGGGAGATCACAACACCGATGATCAGAAAGAAATACTTGAAAAAACCTTTGGCTGTGTAACGGTTGATGATCATGGTATATGGACGTTTTTCACGTATCCTTTCGGTGATGCTTTATTGATAGATGGCCATGAGAAAACCGTCTTTACCGTTGCTTTTCATGTCCACTGGTTCAGGAAGCTTGTCCTTGAAACGTTTGAATCGCCGTTCATCGAGAATCAGAACGATTTTTTTGGAGTCTTTGTTGTCGGTCACCATTTTTTCAAACGCTTCAAAGGTCAACTGCCTGTGCCGCATGTTATTTTGACCGAAACCATAGCTTAATTCGCCGCCTTCATCCAGCAAAAAAATGTCATTGCGCTTTAAAGACCAGCACACGGCTTTGATTGGAGTGGATGGGGAAACAACAATGGTGTCCTTGTCGAACAGGCTGAGGTTCTCATCAATAAAAATGTTGGGAGAATTCCTCAGCAACGCTTTGTCCGGGGTGAGAACATGGGCCGAAGCGTAAAAAAGAAGGGGAGAAAGGGCGAAAAACATTATTTTATTGTATGGTTTTTTTGCTTTAAGCGATCCAAAGAGCAACGCTCCGAAACAGACCATGGACACAAGGGCCAATACTATTTTATACGAGTCGGCGTACAGATACGCCATTTTATGACTGACACCGTTTTGAAGGCCTATGATTGCGATTGCTGCGAGCACGGGAAACGCCATCAAGAGACGTATTCCATTGGTGAATACTTTTTCTTTCCTCAAGGTTTGCCTCAATTCTTTTTTCTGTGTTTCTCTTAACGTTTCTCTCAGTTCTTTTCTTCGCTTTTTCCTCGGCTCCTTCATGTGCTGTTTTCCCGATTCTTTCGTATCTTTTTTATCTTTAACAACCGCAGCGAGAAGACCTATGGCCAGAAGCATTGCAAGGGGTGGAAAGCAGGGAAGAATATAGGTTTCAATCTTCCCGGAAGAGGCTGAAAAGAATGCAAAGGGAAACAGGAACCAGCAGAACAGATATCGCTTGAACGATGTGTCGAAGCCTTTGATGATAAGACCTGATATGGCTGCTGGAACAAGAACGATATGGGGAAACAAACCTCCGGCGAGGACAGGAATGAAGAAGTAAAACGGCTCTTTGTGCTGGTTAGCCCCTGAAAAGAACCTCTCAACATGTTCATGCCAGAAAAAATAGTTCCAGAAAGACGGTTCGCGCAGGTGTATGAGGATTCCCCACGGGAGCATTACCAGTGTAGCAACGATCACGGGAATCCAGGGAATTTTGAACATTTCCTTCCAGTGTCCTTCCCAGATTACAAAGGGAACGATGACAAGAACAGGCACGGCAAAAGCGAGAAAACCCTTGGTGTGACAGGCGAGGCCGCAGAACAAACCGGATAGAACAAGAAAGGCATAGTATTCTTTTTTACGTTCTCTCCTGTCCCAGGCCAGGAAAAATGAGGCAAGGCAAGCTGTCAGGAAAAAGGAGAGCAAGCTGTCCAGGGTATTGAAAACCCCTACTGCAAACACTTCAAGGCAGGACATATAAATGAGCGCGGCGATGGTTCCAGTCTGGGGGCCACCCCCGAAACGGGTCGTGACAAAGAAGATAAAAAGAGCTGAAAACCCCACGGCAAGGGCCTGGGGAAATCTTCCTGCAAAATTTGTTTCTCCGAAGACTTTCATGGAAAGAGCGCTCAGCCAGTAGCCCAACACCGGTTTTTCAAAGTATAGCACACCGTTTAATCTGGGAACCACATAGTCTCCTGTCACATTCATTTCCCGTGGGATTTCGGAGTACCGCGTTTCATCAGGGTCCACAAGGGGTCTAAGATTAAGGGGGAGAATGTAAACGGCAAGAAAAATCAGAGTAAGGATGATGAGAGGTCGTTTCATCGTGTGTTTCCTTTATGAGAGCAGGTGAGCTGCCTGAACGGCCAATTGGCCTTCCCGTCCGGCGATGGTTTCAAGAGCGATTTGGGAATGTTGGATATCCTGTTGATCTGAAAGACATCCGGACAAGGGTACAAAGGACATATTTCTGCGATGAGCTTGCTTGATAAAGTCTTCAAAAAGATCAAGACAGACAATTCCTTCCACCTCGGCATGGATGGTTAGAACGTTGAGATCATCCGGCTTTATCATCGCAAGAAGATGGGTGTTGTAGTTTTCTTTTGTGATACCGTCTCGACCAATGATTTCATCGTAGGTGGGCAGAGTAACGGGTATCTGGGGCGTCCTTAGATGTTTACCCCCCACGTCAGGAATGAACACTTGGTTTCCCCGACAATCACTGTTGTAGGTGAAAGGGAATCGGTCTTTGGCCAACAGAACCGTATTGTTGGCTATCCATCCAGGAGCAGCGGAGCATGTTGGTGCCTTATCCGTGATGCGTATCAGTTCATCATATCCTTTTTTTATGGAAGCATGGACTGCTTTTTCATCCATGGAGAGCATTCGGCTCTGCCAGGTGTAGTGATCCCAAGCATGTAGTCCGATTTCATGGCCTTGATCAGCGACTTTTCGGATAATATCATGACAGCTCTTTCCGATAAGGGGGCCGGGGAAGAACGTGCCCATCAAGAGGATATCCCAGCCGTAAAGGCTTGTGGCTTTTGACCTCAGCATTTTTTTGAGAAATGCCGGTTTCAGGAGCCGCCAGAGGTTTCGTCCCATGTTGTCCGGCCCCACAGAGAAAAAAAACGAGGCAAGGATTCCGTATCGAAAAAGGAGTTTCTCCAATGCCGGGACTCCGATCCGTGTGCCTCGTAGCGTATCCACATCTATACGAAGGCCTATTTTCAGGGTGATGCTCATTCATATCCTTTCATAAAATTGGCAGCCATCCGCAATTGGACATTCAGCGTTCGATGTTGGACGTTGAACGTTCGTTTTTCATTTATCTCCCCACATGCTCCCGCAGAAAGAAATCCAGGGTTTCTTCAATGGAATGGTCCATATGAACCAACGGACTCCATCCTAAAAGCTTCCGTGCGTTTTCAATGCTTGGTTTCCGGTGCTGAACATCTTCGTAACCTTTGCCGTAAAACGATCTGCTTTCGATTTCCCGCATGCCTGCAAACGGTGGGAACTTGTCCCTCAACGGATGTCGGTCGAATTTTTCCACGAGGATTTCAGCCATGTGCCTGATGCTGGCTTCGTTGTCCGGGTTTCCGATGTTGATGATCCTGCCATCACAGAGGCCGTCTTTGTTTTCGATGATTCTGAAAAGGCACTCGATACCGTCTGAGATGTCCGTGAAACAGCGTTTCTGCTCGCCGCCGTCCACAAGTTGGATGGGCGTGCCTTCCACCAGGTTCAAGATCAGCTGGGTGATTGCCCGGGAACTGCCGATGCGGGCGGAGGACAGGCTGTCAAGGCGCGGTCCGATCCAGTTGAAAGGACGGAACAAGGTGAACTGCAAACCTTCCATCTGGCCGTAAGCGTAAATCACGCGGTCGAGAAGTTGTTTGCTGCACGAGTAGATCCACCGCTGCTTGCTTATCGGTCCCAGAACCAGTCGGGAGTGGTCTTCATCGAAGACGGGATCGTCACACATGCCGTACACTTCCGATGTGGAGGGAAAAAGGATGCGTTTGTTGTATTTGGCGCAGTATCTGACGATCCGAAGGTTTTCTTCAAAATCCAGTTCAAACACACGCAAAGGGTTCCTTGTGTACTCGGCAGGTGTGGCGATGGCCACCAGGGGCAGGATGATGTCGCATTTTTTCACATGATACTCAATCCATTCTCTGTGGATCGAGATGTCTCCCTCGTGAAACTGGAAACCGGGTTTCCCCATCAATCGTTCAATGCCGTGGCTGTGTATATCCATGCCGTGGACTTCGTATTTTTCGCTTTCGAGCAATCGTTCGCTCAGGGCGTTTCCGATAAAGCCGTTTACTCCCAGTATCAGAACGTGCTTTTTCCGGTTCGACTCCATCTCCACATTGAGGGCTTGGCCGAAACGCATGCCTTCCACAAGTCTCAGTTCGTTGGCCAGCTGATCTCCCGTGACGTAAAGGCCCGCTTCGCTTTGACCGGCCAAGACCTTTACTGCGTCTTTGCCACAGGCGATGACGAAGGGTGAGGTGTTCACAATCGTTCCGGGTTTGACCTGATCAACGAGGGGCACAACGCTTACATTCCAGATGAACACCTTCCTGTTGCCCGTGAAGGAAAAGGCACCGGGGTACGGACTGGTGACAGCCCGGATCAGGTTTCTCACTTCCGTTGCAGTTTTTTTCCAGATGATTTCTCCGTCTTTGGGTCCACGACCACCGAAATAACTGGATTTGCTATTGTCCTGATGCGTTCGTGGTGCTTTGCCTTGTTTCAGTAAGGGGAGGGCTTTGTCAAGAAGGACTGTGACGGCTTCCGTGGATTTTTTGTGGAGCGTCCGGCCTGTGTCGTCATCGGAGATTGCAATCTTTTCCTGGCCCACCATATCCCCGTCATCGGGTTTTTCCGTCATGTAGTGGAGCGTCACGCCCGTTTCTTTTTCACCATGGACCAGAACCCAGTTCACCGGGCAGCGGCCACGGTAGGCCGGAAGAAGGGAGCCGTGGAGATTCAACGCGCCTTTGGAGGGAATCGAAAGGATTTCGGATTTGAGCATGTTTCTGTAATAAAATGAGAACATCATGTCCGGGGCAATTTTCTTGATCATCTCCACCCAGATGGGGTGGTTGACGTTTTCTGGTGCGTAGACCGGAATGTTGTTTGTCGTGGCCAGTTCCGCCACCGATTCAAACCAGATATTTTCCTGGGGGTTGTCCGTATGGGTGAAAACAGCCGCAATCTCAAAACCGTGTTTCAAAAGCGCCCTGATTCCGGCGCAGCCTGTGTCATGATAAGCGAAAACGATTGTTTTCATGGTTTCTCCTGTGTGAATGATGTTTGACCCGGTGATTCGGGGATGATCGTTAAAAAAAGTTATGTATTTTTAGTCAGGCATATGCACAGTTCAGGCACGGGCCTGACCCTACAAATGATCCCAATATTCAAAATCAAATCAAAATGACCCGATCCTTAATTCGACGTTCGATGTTCAGTGTTCGATGTTCGACGTTCAAATATTCATATTTATTTCGTTGCCCCTTCATTTTTCCATCCGCACCGTCCGATCCACAAAATACCGTGGTCTTGACCTCACGTCATTGTAGATTCGTCCGATGTATTCCCCAAGCAGACCTAAGGCCAGAAACTGCCCGCCGATGAAGATGAACAGGATGGCAAAAAGGGTGAACACGCCGTCTGCGGCCCAGGCCGCACCGAACAGAAGCCGCATGACGATGAGGGTGAATCCGAATCCCATGCCGGCCATGGACACGAGTCCCCCGACGATGCTGAGAAGTCTTAGGGGAAACGTGGTCATACAGGTCAGCAGGTCATACTGAAGGGACAGCAGCTTGAGAAGATTGTATTTGGAGACACCTGCTTTGCGCTCGTTGTGTTTCACCGGTATTTCTGTGGTATTCCGTGCGAAACTGTTGGCAAGGACGGGAATGAATGTACTTCGCTCATGGCACATGAGAATGGCGTCGATGATATTCCGCCTGTAAGCCCGGAGCATGCAGCCGTAATCGGTCATCATTACACCGGTTGCTTTCTGAACGCCTTTGTTGACCATGAATGATGACATTTTTCGGAACGTTGTGTCCTGGCGGTCCTGTCTTACGCTTCCCACCACATCATTCCCTTGGATAATCGCGGCGACAAGAGCCGGAATTTCCTCTGGCGGGTTCTGGAGATCCGCATCCAGGGTCACCACAATGTCACCTTTGGACGCTTCGAAACCGGCCATCACCGCCGAATGCTGTCCGTAATTTCTGTTGAGAAGAATCCCGACTACCTCTCCTGGGTTTGATGCCGCAGCACTTTCGATCATGTCGGCGGAGCGGTCTTGGCTGCCGTCGTCAACCAGGATCAATTCAAATGTTAGATCCATGGAGTGCAAGGTCATGAGGCATCGCTTGATCAGCTCGGTAAGGTTCTCTTGTTCGTTGTATACGGGAATGACCACGGAAAGGGATGGTTTTTCGACTATCGGCATAAGACCTCCTTGATGGCAGCAACCACATCATCCACATCGTCTGCTGTCATATCCGGGAAAAGGGGAAGGGAGAAAATCCTGTCTGAGTTCCATTCGGTTGAAGGAAGCATGCCCGGCTTGAATCCGAATGTTTCCCTGTAGTATTTCTGGAGGTGAGCCGCCCTGAAATGGAGCCCGGTTCCGATGTTTCGTTTCTTCAGTTCTTCCATGAACGCATCACGGGTGATGCCTGTTTTGTCTGTGTCAAGCCGGACGATGAACAGATGCCAGGCATGTCTGATCCGGTCCTCGGGAATTGAAAGTGGGATGATTTCGTCGATGGATTTGAAATGTTCAAGGTAACACATGGCAAGCCCATGGCGTTTTTCGATGAATTCATCAAGACGTTTTAACTGACCCATGCCCAGCACAGCCAGCATGTCCGGCATGTTGTATTTGTAGCCTGGTTCGATGACTTCGGCCTGGGGAGATCTGCCTTGCGTGGTCCGGTCAAAGGCGTCCACGCCAAGGCCATGGAATTTCAGCCGTCTAATGCGTTCCGCGAGGTGGTCGTCATCCGTAACGAACATTCCGCCCTCACCGGTGGTGATGTTTTTGATGGGGTGAAAGGAAAAGATGGATGTTCCTGTTGATCCAATCCTTTCTCCGTTGTATGCCGTTCCTATGGCATGGGCCGCGTCTTCCACAAGAAAAACCCCGTGATCGGCAGCGAGTTTTCGAAGGGAATCAAGATCCGCAGGTGCTCCCGCGAAATGAACAGGAATTATCATTTTAGTCCGGCTTGAAAGACAGGGCTTCACCGTTTCAGTCGTGACCATCAACGTATCCCTGTCAATATCGGCGAACACCGGTGTGGCTCCGGCAAGGACAATCAAGTTCACGGTGGACACCCAGGTCATGGCAGGAGTAATCACCTCGTCCCCAGGCCCAATATTCAAGGCTTTCAGGAGAATGTGCATCCCTGCTGTGGCTGATGTAAGAGCCACGGCGTGACGGCTGCCGACATACTGATTGAACTGCTGTTCAAAGGCGGCGTTTTTAGCGCCCGTGGTGATCCAGCCCGACCGGAGCACATCGGCCACGGCAGATATCTCTTCTTCGGATATGCAAGGCCTTGAAAATGGTAGAAATTCCTTTCTCATTCGGTGGTTCTCCTTAATCCGTTTTTTTTTATCAAAATCTCAATTCCAGAGTTAGCCATAAGTTTACTAACGATTCGATTCATTTTTTGGTCCTTGAATCCAGAACAACGACGCATCCGTTCCGGTTACGATTTTAGCATTGACAGAGTAAGGTACGTCAGCAAGGTGGGTTTCATCGCCTGCTTTGCTTTTCTTTTTGGTGATAAGGCTGTCGAAGCGAGAGTCTTTAAAAGAAAGAATGGCGTTCACCTCATATCTGTCTTTGACCAAAGGGATTCGAAGGTCACAATAATAGTAAAAACATCCCAGCATGGTTTCGCTGAGCTCTGTCCCTGCAAGCCGTTCCAGTCTTTCTTTGGGAATCTGGGATACAAAATGGCGGATGTCATTCCCCATCCCCTTTTCCCGGTCCATAGCCTTCATGGGAGAACCTAGAAGAGAGATATATAGAACGGAAGTGACAAGAACCAGGACGCTTTCCTTGGAGAAAATGTCACGGTACTTGAATATCAAGGCTATACAGGCCAGAAGACCTGAAAGAGAAATCACGTTGTAGTAGCCGAAATCTGACAGTTCTTCCAGGATGCGATAGGGTATGTTCGTTGGCAACAAAGATGAAAAGAAAGGGATAAACGTGATCACCGTGATCAGGATGAGGCTGAAGATTATCCAGAACACAGAGTAAGGTTTGAACCATTTCGGCAGCCCTTTTTCAAGGCTTACTGCGGAGATCAGTGCGAAAACGGGAAGAACAGGTGTCAGGTATATTCCCCGTTTTGTGGCGGCCAGAGAAAGGATAACGATGGAAACAACCCCCCAATAATAGAGAAACAGGTTCGTTAGTCCGATATGTTTTTTCCTGATGGATTGAAAAGTGACGATGCCGAACCATGCGAAGATCAACGGTGACCAGGGAACACCGTAGCCCAGAAGCTGGATTACGTAATAAAAGGGTTTGCCATGCTTGATGTGGCCTTTGTCCACGGCTTCTCCGGTGAGACGCCCCACATGGTTGACCCAGAACCATTCATGCCAGAGGGCTGCATTACCTTTCATGTAGAAAAGAATGATCCATAGTCCGGAAAGACATGCGAAAGATAGAACGAGAACCAGATGAGCCAACACAAAACGGCGAACCGGAATGGGTTTTTCCTTGCGTTGGAACAATCGTGTCACGAACAGAATTGACCAGGGAATGGAAACAAGGATGGGGCCTATCAATCCTTTGGCCAGAAAGGCTCCGGCAAGGCAGATGCCTGCGGGAAATCCCAATCCGAATCGGTCTTTGCGGTACATCTCCCAAAGACAGTAAACGGAAGCAATCACGAAAAAAGAAAGAGCCGCGTCAACCCTGATCCAGTGGAAGTTCTCCACGAATCCTTCCATGGTGCCGAGAATGACGGCGGATAAAATTCCCGTCCTCATATCACCCATGCTTCGGCCAAGAAGAAAGGTCATAATGAGAACCCCGATTCCGAACAAAGCAGAGCACAGCCGGATGGCCGACGTGTTGCCGACGACCGGGCCCAATATCCTGGCCATTATCGCTGACGCAGCGAAGTAAAGAGGTGGTTTTTCAACAAAAGGAATTCCGGCCAGTCTTGGAATGATTACGTCCCCGGTGTTTGCCATTTCAAGCGCCATGGCCGCATCCCTGGGCTCGTCCGGATTCCAGAGGTCGTGCCCTGCAATACCGGTTAAACATACCGCAAGAACGGCGAGGATGCATATGATGTCACTTAGATGGGATGACCGTATGTCTGTGTTTATGGGAACTCCATTCTCAAGTGACTTGAATTGCATTGATTTACATCCGCCTTAAAAAAACATCTTGGTATTCTTTATCCATGTCATCGAATTTCACCGTGGTTTTTCCGTCTTTAAGCGTCACGCTTTTTCGGTCGAGGTCGATGAAGTAGTAAGTGAGATCGGGGAAAACAAGGACTGATTCAGGTGTATTATGAAACGTGGGCATGTAGGTGCTACACACTCTCAATCGGTCATGGGGAATTTTTCCAAGGATCGAATAGCCGTCAAGAGGTTTAACAGGTTTGATATCCATGAGATCCAGTATGGTTGGGACAATGTCCGACTGGCTCAAGGGCGCGTGTCGATTTTCTGAAAGAATCGAAACGAATGCCGACGGCGGAGAAACAATCAATGGATTGTGGATAACATCGCTTGAGTAATTGTCGTTGTAAAATCCGTTGATTCCTCCGAGACTCTGGCCATGATCCGGTGAAAAGAAGATCCACGAGTCCGGGAATTTGCTTCTCATTTCATCGATGAGTTTCGTCAGAACCAAGTCCGTTTCCACAACACTGTTATCAAAAGCGTTGACACAGTTGGGTTCGGTTTCCGGCAAAAAGATTTTATTCTTTTTGTTGCTGTGCTGGTTGAACGGATAGTGGTTTCCGTCCATCTGGAGGACCAGGAGAAAGGGGCTTTTTGTTTTTGTAATATAGGGCATAACCCCTCTTTCAAGAACGTCCGTATCATCGGCACCTTTATGGACACTCAAGCCCGGATTAAAATTCGTTCCGTTCTCGAACTCGTCCACATCCTTGTCAATAAGGATGTTTTTGAGGTTGCCCCATGACAGATCCTGAGCTGTGATCATGGCCGTGGCGTAACCCCTTGCCTTTGCGTAATTGAAAATGGTGGGGTAAGTGTAAAAAACTCCTTTAGGATCAATGCCCTGTAGACCGGCCAGCATATAGGGGACTGAAAGGCGGGTCATAAGCCCGATGCTGATGCAGTTGTCAAACGTTACGATTTTCCTGGCCTTTTCAAGCTTCACAAGGCCGGGTGTGGTATTCCGTTCGTAACCGAAAAGGCTCATATGAGAAAGAACGGTGGATTCGCCGATGATGTAAATGATATTGGGCAGGATTTTATCCGTCTTTTCAAGTTGAATGACCGGTTTGTCCATTTTGTAATGGGTGTAGGATTTCTGTTTGGCCATTTCAAGAAATGATCCGGCATAGGCGAGGACGCTGTTCTGAAATACCGGAGTGCTGTACCAGCTGAACACCATGAGGCTGGTTACAACGACAATGATAAAGGATGAAATTGCACTGGCGGCCCAGTGGAAACGACCGGGGAGTCTTTTAAGGATTTTCAGCGAACCCAGAGCAAGTATAAAGGCCAGGATGATTTTGGGTATGTTAAGATTGTTGATCCACAGATCGAAAACCATGGCCGGGTCTTCATAAAACGCACTGAATCCAAAGGCTGAAACGAACTTCCGGTATATTCCGAAATAGGACAGTTGAACCACAAGAGGTAGAAAAAGGATGATGAATGCAACGGCCCGTTTTGTTTTTCCGGACATGAGGTGCTCTTTGATGAGAATGATCAGGCAGAGAAAGGCAGCTGAACTGGCGATATAATTGACAATAAAACGTTCATGTAAGCCATGCTCATGAATAAAGAGCATGTCCCTTACACCGAAAAGATCGAACAGTGTGTATATCAGCCAGATTGAGAGGATTATACCTCCCTTATTAAATAAGTTTTTCATTAGGTCCATTGTTTAATCCTGGTACGGAACAAATAAAAGTTGACGGTTCGAGAGAAGATGAATCTCGCAATAAACAAAATATGTGTCGAGAAGCTTTGAACCGTAACTTTTTCATGGCACCTTGTACATAGAATTTTTATAGGTCCATGAAGACCACAGCGCATGGGCCAGGGCCGTTTCAGCCTGATTTTTATTAAGAACATCGGGAATCAACTTTAAATCTGTGTACCGGTATGCGTTTATTTTTTCACCAGGCTGGAGGATAACCACCTGGTCGTCCGTCATATAGGCCTGATTTTTATAGAATTGGAGAATCGCTCTGCCAGGAAGGGATGCGGGTTTATCTGTCAGATCCCTGCCGATCATGGGGGTGTCGCAGGATATGCCCATGATTGAAAGCAAGGTGGGGGGAAGATCAATCTGGCTTGCAATTTCATTGTAAACAGAGGGTTTGACGCCGGGGCCGATGATCAGGGCCGGAATTCGGAACCGGGGAACGGGAACCAGGGATTCGCCGCCCACATGGGAGTTGTGATCGGCCACCACAAGAAATACGGTGTTTGCCCAGTAAGGCGATTTTCTCGCTTTTTCGAAAAATTTGTTGAGGGCGTAATCGGCGTATTTTACAGCATTTTTGACAGTTTCTTTAGGCTGTTCATGGAGTTCAATGGTGTTGTCCGGGAACTCATAAGGCGGATGATTGGATGAACTGAACACCAGGCTGAAGAACGGTTTTCCTTTCCGGCTCATGAAATAGTCATGGGCTTTGTCAAAAAGATCCTGATCCGAAACGCCCCAGGAGCCTTTGAATCCGGGATGATCGAAATCCTTTTCGTCAATAACCTTTTGAAACCCATTGTGAAGGAAGAATCCTTTCATGTTGTCAAAATTGCTGTCTCCACCGTAAATGAACCGGGTTTCGTATCCTTTTTTCGATAGAAGATCTGCAAGGGTGAAGAAGTTTTTCTGTGATTTTCCCAGTTTTACTACACTCCGTGCCGGTGTGGGAGGATACCCGCAGACAACGGCTTCTATCCCCATGACAGACCGGGTCCCGGTGGCATAAAGCTGGTTGAACCAAAGCCCTTCTTTCGCGAGACGTTCCAGATTGGGCGTGACAGGTGTGCCGCCCAGATTTGATACGAATTCGGCTCCCAGGCTCTCTTCCAGAATGATGACGAGGTTTAACGGTTTCTTCCTGTGGCTTGTGGCTTTAAGGCGATGGAGGGTAGGGATATCCGGGTTTGAGAAGTCCTCCGTTTCCGTTGAGCTGTTTTTCTTCACAATACCGAGCATCCTGTCTTTGTCCATGCTGCCGTATTCTTTGGCGGCATCCGCTTCATCTTTCATCCTGTATACAGAATAAAGGAGGGAATAGGTGCTGTTCAAGGCAAGGTCATTCACTAGAGAATCCGAAGAAAACGCCACATTGCTGGGATTAATGGGTCTGTGCCCCAGGGATGATCTGGCACCCAGAAAAAGGAGAATGGCAAGTACGGGGAAATAAGCCAGTTTATGGAAGAAATTCCAGTTTGAAGCCGGATGGGAAAGTCTGGTCATGAACCGGTATACAAGATAGACAGAGAGAATAAGGGCCGCAGTCCCAATAAGCACATGGATGAGGTAGCCTTTTAGCAGCATATACACCAGTTCCCGTGGGTAGGTGAGGTATTCCACGAACAATCGGTTGGGTCTGACATCATATTCTTTGATATAACCGGGAGTGATGAATTCCATGACCACGAAAATTACAGCCCAGATTGTAAGCCAGGTAGAAAGAAATTTTTGCCAGAGCCCGTGGCTTATTCTGTATCCTTCAAGAAAGGGTGTAAGGAGTACGGGAAGGGCTATGGCGTATACAGAAGAGACGATATCGATCCTGATGCCGTATACCAGAATCTTGATGAGCCCTGAAAAACCTGGAATCCGTCCGTGATGAAAAAGGACAAGCCCAAGTCTGAACACCGACAGGAAAATCAGTGTAGAGACAAAAAATATCACAATGGGGTAATAGGGAAAGATCAGATGGCGTATATTTTTTTTCTTATGCATCGACTAAAGGCCCGTCGTTTCCTTTTATATTAAAAAAACCAGCTAAACGAACCGAAGTATAACCGAGAATAATTACACGATTCTTTCAGCAACATTACATTTGTGAAATGATCATGCTTTATGGGAATGATCAAATGTTGGTTGAAAAAAACATAGAACTAGTTGCACGATGTCGATTCATGTGGCATAATAGTCAGCAATTTATATAATAAAAATGGTACTGATGAGTTGCTGGGGCGTATATGGCTTATATTATTTAACTTAACTACCCAAGCCTGATGCCGTTTAAGCTTATAAAACTTTTTTGACATTCCTTAATAGTATCTTGCGGCTCAAGTCATTGTTCTCAATTTTCGGACATTGACAGACTCATCCTCATTTATAGACGTGTATATCTATCTTTTTTCTTCCTTTATAGAGCATCTGTAATTACCGGCTGATTATCGGATGAATAATGAATTCATTAATAAAACAAATTCAGTTGGAAAAATGCTGCAATCTCATATCTACGAAAACAGGAATAAAAATTCGCACTGATGAACTCAGGGGAGCGAGTGGCTATATTCGCGAAAAACTGCGATCTGTTCCTTTTTCGAATATTGATTCATATTTAAGGATTCTTGAATCGGATTCCCCTGAAAGCATATTGGAATGGAAAGAACTTATAAATGGTATAACAATTGGAGAATCCTATTTCTTCAGAGATAAGGGCCAATTCTCACTTCTTGAAAACAGAATACTGCCCGAATTGATCGAACTCAGAAAAAAACATCGTTCTCTCCGTATATGGAGCGCCGGATGTTCGACAGGAGAAGAGACTTACTCGCTTGCCATTCTTCTGGATAAGCTCATGACTGATCGGCATGCATGGGACATACTCATTCTTGGAACGGACATTAATGAAGAATCCATAAAAAAAGCTGAGCAAGGGTTATATGGTCAATGGTCTTTCAGGCGGGTTGAATCTGATTTGAAAAACAGGTTTTTCAGGAAAAAAAAGGACCGATGGGAGATAGATCGCAAATTCAGGAATATGATTACATTCAGGACTTTGAATCTTGTTCAGGATAAATTCCCGAATGCGGGTGTGGATTTTAACAATATGGACCTGGTTCTGTGCCGCAATCTCTTTATATATTTCAGTAAAACGGCGGTATGCACCGTCCTGAAAAAACTATCAACGGCACTCGCGGATGGCGGTTATCTCATGACTGGCCATGGAGAACTGTATGAACAGGACCTTTATCCCCTGACTCCTTTGACTTTTCCTGAGTCAGTGATTTATCGCCGCGACAGAAAACATTCGGGGATTCATAAACCGGAATTTTTTACCTCCGCCGTGACATTGGACCTCATCAATGCCATCAGAAAGGAAGATCATCCGCACCATTCCGCTCCTGATAAAAACATGCCCAGGGTTTCTGGGTCATCCGGGGAACATGATATCAAAAAGTTGCTCAAAGATATTGAACCACTTTTCGTGTCAGGCGATTACAAAGGGGTTATGGATAAAGCCGCGTCGGTGCTGAACATTGATCCCGGTAATACCGATGCCGCATATTACATGGCCAAAGCATATGCGGAAAGAGGCCTTTACGATGAGGCGGTCAGGGAGCTGAATCAGATGATCAAGAGAGATTCCGGTAAGGCCGGTCCGTATCTCATTCTGGCGCAGATATCGGAAATCCGGGGTGTTCATGAAGCCGCAAAGGATTTCCTGAAAAAAGTGATCTACCTCGACCCGGGTTCCATTGCCGCGCATCTGGAGCTTGGAGCCATCTATCAGAGAGATAATGACACGGTGCGCGCCAGGAAAATGACAGGCACTGCTCTTCAGCTTATCAAAGCTTTGCCCCCTGATGCCCTAATCGAAAACTACGATGGAATAACTGCCGAAGAACTTGAAGGGTACATAATGAAAATGCTCGAAGAACAGTAAACATGGACGGGATTATGATAAAAACAGAAGACCAGTCTTTTTTGACCTTCAGCTTTGGGGGGTTGAAATTCGCCGTGAACGCCCTGAGCGTAAAGGAGATTTTTTATCTTCCCGAACTCACACCTGTTGAGGAAATGCCGGATTATATCGCCGGAGTCATGAATCTCAGAGGGAAGATCATTCCGGTCATGGATCTGAATATCAGGTTCGGCCGTCTTCAGAAGCCTTATTCGCTGACGGACCGGGTTATCACCCTTATCACGGAAGAGGATTATCCGATAGGGATCATAGTCAACGAAGTCAACGATTTTCTGAACATCCCCATGACGTCCATTGAGCCGCCTCCTGTATTTGGCCATGATAAGGACTGTTTCGTGTCTTTCATCGCATCGCTGGCCAAATTGGAAAGCGGAATCCTGATGATCCTCAAATTAGACAGGCTAACTGACAGACTATCTGATTTCTCAGGCGTGACGGCTCATTTGGTGACACATGAAGAAACTGCCTGCAAGACTGGAGACACGCCGGTCTTTTGTTTTGGTATCACTCCTGAAGAACTGACAGCCTTTCGGGAGCGATCCAGAAATTTGATGGCAGCGCCTGCGGATGAAACACTGGCAGAGAGTATCCCTGTAGCGGTCGTCGGAATTTCGGGCGAATATTACGGTATTGAGATCAGTTATGTTCAGGAGTTTGCCATGATTCATGGGGTAACTCCTGTCCCTTGCTGTCCCGGTCATATTATCGGAAACATGAATCTCAGAGGCAATGTGCTTACCCTGATTGACATCAGAGGGATTTTCGACCTGCCCCTTTCCGACGGGGCATCGGAAGTAAAGGCCATTGTGATCTCAAACGGTGACCTTACCCTCGGGCTGGCCGTCGATGATATCCTCGACATCGTCCATATCCATCCGTCTGAAATGGTTCAGTCCCCGTCAGGCCTGCGTGAAGGAAAGGAAAAATATATCAGGGGAACGGCGTCGTATGGCGACAGGGTGATGAGTGTTATTCATATTTCGAAGATGCTGTCGGAAGGTGAGCTGACGGTTAATGAAGAAATTTGATGGCGTTGTAAAAAGTCCCATATGCGGTGTTATAGCGTTTGGCCGGACGTTCGACATACTACAATGTATGCCGTAACAATCGGCCAAACACTATGCCTTGCCTATGGGCCTTTTTCCATAGCCATCCGGCGACTTTTTACGAGTTTATCAAATTTAAACCATAAATATAAAAAGAGGTGAAGCATGAAAGACAGACTGAAGCTGTGGCATCGTATTCTTCTCGGCTATATGGTGCCTGTTTTACTCTTTATGATGGTTGCGATTATGGTCTTTGCCAGTATGCAGACGTATAAAGAGCATCTTTTAAAAATGAATGATGCCTATGCTTTTGTTGTCGATATCAAAGGGTTGGCCCTGAATCTTGCCGCAATGCAGCGATCTGCCAGGGGATATATTCTGACGGGAGAAAAGGGTTCCAGGGAACGGTATGCAGAGGCTGAAAAAGAATTTCAGGAAGCGATCAAACCTCTCACCGGCATGGTCCGGGAATCCTGGCAGGAAGAAGGTCTCAGGCGGTTAAGGGATATTGAAGGTAAAATCAATGAACTCCTCATGGCCCAGGTCGATCTTGTGGACAAAGGCAAAAGGGCGATGGTGATTGGCCAATTCGGAACCCATAACACCATCAGCTTGGCCACTGAGTTTAAAAACACGATGGATGAACTGCAACACCGTGAAATGGATAACTTGAAAAAAGAAACGGATGAGGTGAATTCAGGTATGGGAAGACTCAGCTTGTTCATCGTCCTTGGCCCTGTGTTTTGTCTGATTTTATCGTTAATGATCGGTCTCTGGATAGCCAATACCATCACCAGCACCATCAAAGGGGCCATTACTGCTCTTTCCAGTACCTCCACCGAAATTGCGACAACATCAAGCCAGCACGAACGCACAGCCAGCATGCAGGCGGCCATGGTCAGTGAGACGACGTCCACTTTTGATGAAGTCGGTGCCTCGTCACGTCAGGTGGCTGAGCAGGCCGAATCCGCCGCATCACTTGCGCAGCGGGCGACAATACTGACAAAAGAAGGAAGCGACACCGTCAGGCAGACCATGGAAGGCGTCAGAAATCTGAAGGACAAGGTGGTGGGTATTGCGAACCAGATTTTTCAGCTTGGAGACAAGACCAGTCAGATCGGCAGTCTTGCAAATCTTGTGATGGATCTGGCAGGTCAGACGAATATGCTTGCGCTCAATGCCGCTGTGGAGGCGGCGCGTGCCGGTGAACACGGCAAGGGGTTTGCCGTGGTGGCGACCGAGGTGCGAAAACTTGCGGACCAGAGCAAGCGATCGGCGGAACAGGCGAATGTTCTTATCGGAGAAATTCAGAAGGCCACGAATGCCACAATCATGGCCACTGAAGAAGGCACAAAGAGGGTTGAGGACGTGAACAGAATGACGGAAAAAGTGGATGAACTGTTCGGTTCCCTCGCGATGACTGCGGGAAGCGTCTATGAGAATGCACAGCAGGTGCTTTTGAACGCCAGGCAGCAGTCCGACGCTCTCAAACAGGTGACGGAAGCCATGAACGAGATCGGAAGAGGTGCCAAGGAGACGGCGGCGGGGATCAGCCAGACAAAGGTTGGAATCCAGGAGCTGGACAGGACGGCACAGATTCTTAAGGCGACGGTGTAAGGGCCTGTTAAAAAAACAACCTGAACATCTTGCATCTGATGCCGCCCGGAGAGGCATGACCATAGGCATTTACAACGGAGGCTTTCATGATAGAGGACAAGGAGCTCAGAGGAATTTTCAAAATGGAGAGCGCTGAACATCTCCAGCATCTTAACGATGGCCTTCTGCGTCTTGAATCGGAGCCGGACAATAAGTCCATCCTTGAGGAAGTCTTTCGTGAGGCCACAGTCTTAAAGGCGCCGCACGCATGATCAATCTTACCAAGATCGAAAATCTCTCCCATCACATCGAAGATATTCTCGGCGCCTCGCTGAAAGGGGAAACGTCTCTGACCCCCGCTCTTTTTGACACGCTCTACCATACCCTGGATGTCATAAAAACGATGACGGAAGAGGCTGTGCGGGAAGATGAGAAAGAACCGGTTGATTCAGGCCTGGCGGAACGCCCCGAATCCTCCGAAGAGACAATGCACACGAAACTTGAAGACGGAATGGAAAAAGATGCAAACGCGGGAAGCGGAATCGAGGTTCAGGCCGCTTCAGGTGCAACCGGCGCTGGAACGGACTTCCATATCGAATCAATCCGGGTTGAAACAAAGAAGCTGGATGATCTGATGACCCTGGTCGGAGAGTTGAATGTCACCCGGAGCAGAACGATTCACAGGCTGACCGAAATGGAGGAATCCCTGGCCCTGTGGGATAAGCTCGTAAGGAAAGCTGGTGAAGAGGTTGAACTTTCAGGAAGGATGGGGGATCTTCTCAACCGCCTGAAAAACGGAATATTCGAGGACAGCTCCAAACTTGACCTTGTATGCGGTGAACTGGATGAAAAAATTCGGGCCACCAGGCTTCTTCCCATGGACACCCTGTTCAAGCTTTTCCCACGTATGGTCAGGGATCTGGCAAAGGAGCGCGGAATGAAAGTCAATCTGGTCATGGAGGGCGGAGACACACGGGTTGATAAAAGAATCATAGAGGAAATGAAAGATCCGCTCACCCACCTGATCCGCAACGCCATAGACCATGGCATGGAAGCACCGGATGTCCGCGAAAAAAACGGGAGGAACGAAGCAGGGATTATCCGGCTCAGGGCTTCTCAGTCAGGCGACGCCGTATGGATTGAGGTCAGTGACGATGGAAAAGGGATGGATTCCAAATCTATCAGGCAGGCTGCCCTCAAAATGAAACTGGACAGGAAAGAGGCCATTGAAGCCATGAGTCACGACGAAGTTCTGAATTTTGTTTTTCTTCCCGGGTTATCCACAAGCTCATTTGTCTCCGATCTTTCCGGGAGAGGCGTCGGGCTGGATGTGGTCAAGTCCAATGTGGAAAGGCTTAAGGGGACTGTCAATATCCGGAGCCTTCCGGGAAAGGGGACCACGTTCATGATCCAGCTGCCGGTCACCATGGCAACGCTCCGCGTCATGATTTCCGCTGTGGGTGACCTCAAATACGGCCTGCCTATCGAATACATCGATCAGACATTCATGCTCAGCAAAACAGACCTTTTTAAGATTGAAGGACGGGAAACGGTCAGGCTGGATGGATTGCCTGTTTCTGTGGTCCGGCTTTTTGATTTGCTTGAATTGCCTCTTTACAGGAGCAAGCGCGCAGGCGCTCGCAAATCATTATCGGATAAGGTCCCTTGTGTGGTCGTTTCTGCGGGGGGACATAAGATCGGGCTTCTTGTGGATGAAATGGTGGATGAACGGGAGGTTGTGCTCAAGCCCCAGAGCAAGATCCTAAAAAAGGTCAGAAACGTATCAGGGACAACCATTTTGGGAACAGGCGAAATCTGTATGATCCTTGCTCCCCACGATATCATAAAGTCTGTGCGTAAGCGTGAACGGTCTGTTGTTCAGGAGCTGCCAGACAGCGACACTGAGAAAAGGAAAAAAACCGTGCTTGCGGCAGAAGACAGTCTGACCATAAGAACCCAGATGAAGAGGATTATAGAAGGCGCCGGATATGACGTGATAACCGCAGTGGATGGGATGGATGCTTACAGTAAACTTGGCACAAGGGATTTTGATGCTTTGGTTACCGATATCCTCATGCCGAACATGGACGGACTGACACTGACAGCAAAGATCAGGGAAGACAGGAAATACAGCGAGATGCCCATAATCCTGGTGACGTCGCTCGCTTTGGACGAAGACAGGAAAAGAGGAGTGGAAGCCGGGGCCAATGCTTATATCACCAAACCCGGTTTTGATCAGAAGGTATTTCTGGATACGCTGAAGAGGCTTGTTTAAACCGATTATCAACACTGAATGGGCGGGATATGACTGGAAATTACGGCAATAAAAAAATCAGGGTGCTGCTGGTGGATGACTCTCCGACCGCCCTGGAAGTTCTGAAGCGGATGCTTTGCAGCTCGCCGGATATCACTGTGATAGGAACCGCCGCAAACGGAAGAGCGGCCATGCGGATGATTATGGAGCTGAACCCTGATCTTATCTGTACGGATCTGCATATGCCTTTAATGGACGGCCTTGCCCTGACAAAAGAAGTGATGAAAACGTCCCCCAAACCTGTTCTTGTGGTGAGTGTCTCTGTTTATGAAGGATCGGGGAATGTCTTTGATCTGATTGAGGCCGGTGCTCTGGATGTTTACTGCAAACCCCGGGGGGCTCTTGATTCTGATTTCGAGAAGCATGCATCGGAGCTGATCCGCAAGATCAGAATCCTTTCAGGAGTCAGGGTCATTAAAAAGATGAGAACAGAGCCGTTTGCAATATCACAACCGGCTCTGCCCGGCTCTTTGGTAAATACGGCCATGCTTCCTCCCGTTCGAATTGCGGTTATAGGGGCATCAACAGGCGGGCCCCAGGCGCTTGAACATATTCTGCCGCAGTTGCCAGGCGATTTCCCGATACCTGTTGTTTGTGTCCAGCATATCACCGAAGGCTTCATGGAAGGCATGATGGAATGGCTGGCAACAAAATGTCATATGGCTGTCCGGTTTGCTCTGAACGGTGAATATCCGGCTCCAGGCACCATTTATTTTGCCCAGGAGAAAAAGCATCTGGAATTCAGCCCGGAAGGACGGTTTGTTGTCGGCATCGGCCCTGCATGTGAAGGCCATTGCCCTTCCATTACGGTGACGATGCGTTCTGCGGCGGCATGCTTTAATCGTTTCGTGATTGGCGTACTTCTGACAGGCATGGGAAAAGACGGTGCGGAAGGGTTGCTTGCCATCCGTCAGGCAGGCGGAATCACAATCGCCCAGGATGAGGGCAGCTGCATCGTTTTCGGAATGCCAAGACAAGCCATAGAGATCGGAGGCACCGTGCATATCCTGCCGTTAAACGAAATAGCACAGGCCATAATCAACAATGGCGGACGGCAAAATGAAATCCCTGACAAGCGATGCGGAAATGAATTATGAATGAAAAAAAAATCACTGGCCGCGATCAACCTGTGACGTCTCAACCATTCGAAAACCATTGCGGCGCCATGGTGGCTATCGCAGAGGACAGTCCGGTTCAGGCCGAGATCCTCAAGCGCATTCTCCTGGAAGAAGGATTCAGGGTGACCGTCGCGAATAACGGGATGGATCTTCTTTCAGCAATAAAGAATCATAAACCCGCGCTTGTGATTACAGACATAATCATGCCGAATATGAACGGATTCGAAGTCTGCCGCAGGATTAAAGAAGACAGGAATCTGAAAGACATCCCCGTGATTCTCGTGACAAGCCTTACAGATCCCATGGATGTGCTTCATGGCCTGGAATGCAGCGCCGATGATTTCATCATGAAACCTTACAGGAAAGAGTATCTCTGTTCCCAGATAAAAAATTTGTTTTATGGGCGTGAATCGGAATCTATTGAAGACGCTGACGGGAATCTTGAGTTCAGGTATGGGGGTAAACGCATATTTGTAAAAACAGGACGCAGACAGATTCTCAATATCCTTGTTTCCACCTATACGGACGCGATAGAGAAGAAACGCCAGCTCCAGATCTCACAGGAAGAGATTTTCCGATTCAATGAGTATCTGGAACAGAAGGTCGTGGAGAGGACCAGGGAACTTGAAGCTGAGATCACACGACGAAAGGCTGTGCAGGAAGAGCTGGAAAAAAAAGGCGAAGAGATAAGAACCATGACACGCCAACTATGGCAGGCTACAAAACTGGCCACCATGGGTGAGCTTGCGGCGAGCATTGCTCATGAGCTGAACAATCCGCTTGCGATCATAAGTCTGAGGGTGGAAGCCATGATGATGAACACCCCTCCAGAGGTCCAGGAATACCATATTTTTGAAGTGATCAGTAAGGAGCTGGAGCGCATGGGGACTCTTGTGGCCAATCTTCTCCAGTTCAGCAGGCGTAGTCACAGCCAGATTTCAACCATTAATCTTTTTGAGGAGATCACCGGAACCCTTGAACTGATTCATTATCATCTCAAAAAGAGAAATATCAATACGGTCCTTGATTTTCCCATTGATCTGCCTCTCATTCACGCAGACCGCCAGCAGATCCGCCAGCTGTTTCTGAATCTCTTCACCAATGCCGGTGATGCTATGCCAAAAGGTGGGACGCTGACTATACGAGCGTCATTCGATGGTAAAATCCGTATTGAGGTCGAAGATGCGGGCACAGGAATAGCCCCCGAAGATCTGCCAAAAATCATGGAGCCGTTTTTTACGACAAAAGAGGAAGGAAAAGGCACTGGTCTCGGACTTTCCATCTGCCGCAGGATAATGAACGAACACAATGGGGATATATTTATAAAAAGCGAGTTGCATAAAGGGACTATGATCATGCTCATATTCCCTCTGGTTTCTAACAGGAATGGAAATTTTCTGAACAGCTAAAGGAGAACATCGTCATGATGAACGGTACATGCAAAATTGCAAAGCTTCTCATTTTGGATGATGAGGTGGAACTGATGACAGCTCTGACGGATATTCTGAACAGTCAGGGTTATGAAGCTACAGGTTTTTCCAATGGCAGAGACGCAATCCAGGCACTGAAGAAAGAGTGTTTTGATATTGTTCTGACAGATTTGATGATGCCGGAAATGGACGGCATCAGTTTTCTTCACGCTGCTAAAGAAATTGACTCCAATCTTGTTGGAATCATCATGACAGGCCAGGGGACGGTGCATACTGCCGTTGAGTCCATGAAAATGGGGGCCTTTGACTATATACTTAAACCTTTTAAACTGCCCAACCTTCTTCCTGTGCTTTACCGTGCAATGGATACCCGGCGTTTGAGGCTTGAGAATATTCAATTGCAGGAAGCAGTTGAAATTTATGAACTTTCCATGGCCATGGCCTATTCACAAGATTCAAGAATGATACTAAACAAGACACTTGATGCCGCAATCAAACAATGCCATGCAGATGAGGGTTCCATCATGCTCCCGACAAACGATGACAAGGAACTTTATGTGGCTGTTGTCAGAGGTGACGGGAGAGAGAATATTATGGGAGAAAGGATCCCGATGGGTCAGAAAGTTGCCGGATGGGTCGCTTCCCATCAAGAATCCGTGTCTATCGAAGGGTGCGCTGAAGATGAACGATTCAGATTTATCCGGCCAAGAACGGATATTCTGCGCTCCCTTTCAATTCCAATTATCATCGGGGGTAAGATCATAGGAATTCTTAACATCAACTTTAAGAAAGAAGTCAGGCCATTAAGTCTTGGGCAGATCAAATCCCTTAACATTCTGCTGAATATTGCGGGCACGGCTCTTCAAAACACACGGTTGAATGACGAAATAAAAAAAATGGAGTCCCAGCTCTATCAGGCTCAGAAAATGGAGGCGATTGGTGTTCTTGCCGGGGGGATTGCGCATGATTTTAATAATATTCTCTTTGCCATCATGGGCTATGCACAGATGGCAGAAAAAAAAGCCCCGGCCGAAATTGGAGAATACCTGCATGAGGTGCTGACAGCGTGCAACAGGGCAAAAGACCTGATCGGCCAGATTCTGACGTTCAGCCGACATACAGATGAAGAGAAAACTTCGGTGAGTCTTGATGCCCTGATAAAAGAAACACTCAGGATGATACGTGCATCACTTCCGGCAAATGTTGAAATAAAAAGCAATATTTCGGCTAAAAAAGGAACCGTTATGGCGTCTTTTTCCCAGATGCATCAAGTCCTGGTCAATCTCTGCACAAATGCCGGTTATGCCATGCACGATACAGGGGGCATACTAAATATAGATCTCAAGGAAATCATGATCAGTGATTCCGAAGCGACGTCCGATCTTGAAATTTATCCGGGTCCCCATCTGATGCTGACCGTTTCAGATACAGGTTGCGGCATAGACAAGGAGACAATAGATAAGATTTTCGATCCTTTTTTCACAACCAAACCCAAGGGTGAGGGGACAGGAATGGGGCTTGCCGTGGTCCATGGAATCATAAAAAGTCATGGAGGGAAAATCACAGTTTCCAGCGAACCGGGCAAAGGAACGACATTTAGTATTTTACTTCGTAAACTTGAGACTAAGGTTGACGAATCCAATGAAAAGATGGCTAAAAAGAAAATAATGGGGGGGGATGAACGGATTCTTCTTGTGGACGATGAAGCAGTCCTGTCCAAAATGCAGGGGAAAATATTGACGGGCCTTGGTTATAAGGTGACTACGCAAACACAACCTGTTGCTGCGCTGGAATTATTTCGTTCTGATCCGAATGGTTATGACCTGGTTATAACAGATATGAGCATGCCACGGATGAGCGGTATGGAATTTGCTGAGGAAATCCATACGATAAGACCTGACATGTCGGTTATCATTCTCAGCGGTTTCATTCCCGAAATTGACCAGGAAAAAACAAGGGCCATCGGAATCAGGAATTTTATTCAAAAACCTGCTTCTGTAGAACATATGGCCGATTCTATTCGCGAAGCATTGGCTTTGAAGGGGGAATCCCCATGTGTGCAACCCAAAGGGTGAGGAAATGATTCGCTATCCATTCAACCATTGAATTATTCTATGAAACGCCTTGTGACTTATTGGAATAATGGTTTTGACAATTGGCTGACTCTTTAATAATCCTACCGAATGACAAACCCGCATATTTATGAACTGCAACAGGGAAAAAACATGACCCAAACCTATCGATTCAACTGAGCTATACCCGTGGTTCCGTCAGGACTGGCGGATACGGACCGGTTGGCGGATGATGTGGGATATGTTTGTTCGCCCATGATTATCTTCTGAACACAACCGAAATGAATTCTATAAAAATGATGGCGGCTTAAAAAACCTACCAGACCCGGAGCCAATTCCTTTAAGGAAGTACACCGCGCTGAGAGGGCCTTGTCTTCGCGTCGTGTACCCCCGCTGTGTCATTCCGGGCGGGGCTTTTTTCGATCCGGAATCCATGGTGACTGAGCCATGTGGCTGGCTTCTGGCCCTGTCTTAGAAGTCCTGTATGCAGCATTTGGTTTGGGGCCACGGCCATTTTTTATAGCCAATTCAAGATTTTAAAGAGTTCATCACATTTAAAGGGACAATGGTGCTGGGCGCCCCACGGTCTTCAAAACCGTTGGCTTTGTCTGAAACACAAAGAGGAGGTTCGATTCCCCTTGTCCCTTCCACATTTTTCATGGAAGTGTTCGTCTATGGAACGTTATATCACCCTTGGGGTTGCGGGTCATGTGGACCATGGGAAAACATCTCTGGTGAAATGTCTGACCGGTGTGGACACGGACCGGATGCGAGAGGAAAAACAGCGGGGCGTGTCCATTGAGGCGGGGATTGCTCCCTGGATCATGGAGGATGGTTTGAATCTTGCCCTTGTGGATGTGCCAGGTCATACGGATTTTTTAAAAAACACTGTGCGGGGTTTGAGCTGTGTTGATCTGGCCATGCTGGTTGTGGCCGCCGATGACGGGGTGATGCCCCAGACCCTGGAACACCTGGAAACCCTCCATTATTTCGGCTCAAAAGGCGGTTTTGTTGTTTTGAGCAAAGCGGATCTGGTGGACGATGAAACACTTGAGCTGGCAGAACTGGAAATACGGGATCTGATTGAGGGGACCTTCCTTGAAGGAAAAGAAGTGATTCATTTTTCTGCCTTTGATCAAAGGGGGGCGGAGTCGATAAGGGTCGCAGCCACAAAAGAAGCCCAGACCATTTCCTCCAAAACAACTGATGGACCTTTCAGGCTCTGGATTGATCAATCCAGGCATGTGAACGGATTCGGGACAGTGGTAAGCGGAACAATCGTTTCAGGATGCTTGAGCAAGGATGACCGTGTTCAGATTCTTCCATCGGGTATGATCACGCGATCCCGCTTTCTTGAGTCCCATGGCCATAGAATCGAAAAGGCTGTGGCAGGCCAGCGTGTGGGCATCAACCTTCATAACGTTGCCATGGACCAGGCAGGCCGGGGCATGATGATCTCAAGTCCTGATAGCTCAAGCGTTTCATACCTTATCAATGCAGAATTGAATGTCCGGGTAAAACAGCTGGTTTCACTGACCAACAGGATGAGGGTCAAGCTTTATATCGGAACCCTTGTGGTGAATGCCATGGTTGTGATCATGGGTGGTGAACGGATCAGCCCAGGCCAGAGTGGACGTGTCCAGTTCAGACTTTCACGACCTGTTCCGGTACATCCAAAAGACCGCTTTGCCGTAAGTCTGATGAATGTGAACAGCATTGTCGGGGGCGGATATGTCCTTGAAGTTCCATTGGAAAAATACACGAATGCCCGGTCCGGGAAAATGGAACCCGTTCTTGCGGCGTTGAAAGACGATGATGTGGCCTGTTTTGTCGGGAAAGCTGTGGATATGGCTGTTCATAGGCCGGTCACAGCGGGTCTGCTTCAGCAGCGATCCGGGATTGATCTCCAACGAATACAGTCTGAGCTGGACCGGATGCTCACCAAGGGTGTGGTCATGGATTTCAGGGATAAGGGGTATTTTTTGGTGGATTATTTCCATGCGGGAAAAGAAAACGTTCTTTCGGCAGCAAAAGAGGCCATTGAAAAGGGACGGTTGAAGACCCGCATCAACGCTCAGGAGATTCTGGATGCCATGGATTCTCAGCTGTCTGAAGATCTCGTTCACCCCATGCTGGACGAGCTTTGCCGTGAAGGTAAGCTTGTCAAAGAAGGTGGCGGTTTCAAGATTCCTGACCGTAAGCTGACACTGTCAGCCGACGACGAACGCCTGTCCCGAACACTTCTTGAATTTGCTGAACAATCGGGTTTTGTCCCGTTCAGCGCCAGCCGCTTCTGCTCGGAAACCCCTGGCCAATGGAACGAGGACAAAGCAAAACGGATGCTCCATTTTCTGCACAATCAGAAAAAACTGATACGGCTTTCCAATAAACGATTCGTATCCATCAAGGTTATGGACACCATCAAACAGCGTGTGCAGCACCGTATCGAAAACCATGGAACTGTCTGCCTTTCAGACAGTCAGGAACTCTTGGGTTATGGCAGAACCATGGCCGTGCCTGTGTTTGAATATCTTGATTCCGTGGGGTTTACACGTCGTGAAGGTGAGGGGCGGGTTCTGGTTCAGTGCTGTTGACGAATGGGAAAAAGCAGTGGGGGAACAGGTCAGGGCAATCCGGCTTCGATTGAGCATGGATCAGCGTGTTCTTGCTGAAAGGGCAGGGGTGTCGTGGTCTGCGGTGAAAAACCTCGAAGGGGGGAAAGGGGTGACTCTGAAGACCCTGATCAGGGTGCTGAGGATTCTGGAAAGGACCGAATGGCTGGAACCCTGTCTCCCGTAGCCACCATAAGCCCGCTCCAGATGGCCCGGACAAAGGAGCCGCGCCAAAAAGTGTTTGCTGCCAGAAAGAAGGTGGACCATGTATAAGCCTGTTTCGGTCATCACCGTCATGGCGGGTCGCCCCTGCCATGCATCAGGATTTTTAAGCGTAAATATCCTTGACAATAGTATCAATAATAGTACTATCAATTATGACAAAGGTTCTCGAAATAAAAAAGATAATGGAGACAAACCCTAAGGGTGTGAGATTTGTTGATCTTTGTAAAATTTGTAACCATTATTTTGGGGCACCAAGACAAGAAGGGTCAAGCCATTGTGTTTATAAAACACCATGGAAAGGTGATCCAAGGGTGAATATCCAGAACGATAAAGGGAATGCAAAAGCGTATCAAGTTAAGCAAGTCCTAAGGGCAATTGAGAGGTTAGAATATGAAAACTCTAAAAAATGACCGTTATACATATCGTGTTATATGGTCGGAGGAAGATAACGAGTATGTAGGGCTTTGCGCTGAATTCCCAAGCCTTAGCTGGCTCGACTCCTCCCCTGATGAGGCTTTGAAAGGAATAAGATCAACAGTTGCTGACGTTGTGGAAGACATGGCCTCGTCAAACGAATTAATACCTGAACCATTATCCGTGAAAAAATTCAGCGGAAAATTCCAAGTTCGTATAACACCTTACATCCATCGCCATCTTGCCATTGAAGCTGCTGAAGCTGGTGTTAGCCTTAACCGCCTGATAAGCGCGAAGCTTGCCCACCAATAATTAAATCAGAGAATAAGACAGGCTTGATTATTAAAAAGTCGAGCCTGTTTTGACGTACAGAAAATAGTTGGGGTTTAGTAAGGCGTCCTGAATATGAATTCCAGAATTCCCGATTTGCGTATCTGGTTTTTTATTGTTGACATGAATTAAGTATGGTGGCCACGGAATTACAATGACCCTATCCTTATAAATCTCCAGTCTTTGCATGTTGACAACTCACCCGATCTATGAAACTTTTTTAATCAGAGCTAAAAATTTAAAAGAAGATGATCGTAAAAACAGCACTGATTTCTCAAACAGTCCTGATGATTCAAGAGGCTATATAAGGACCAACAAGAAATATTTTCAGTATTGCGGGAGTATAAGCGAATGAACGACGACAAATACCGAATTCTGTAACTCGGTGTTTTCGGTTCGGTCGCCCGGAACGAGGTCAGGAATGACAGTGATGTGGATGTGGTTGTTCTCATCGAAAGACCGGACCTTTTTCTGCTGGCCGGGATCAAGATTGATGATATCGGGATTTAAAGGGGAAGGTGGATGTTTTTATAAATTATTTACATGTGATAAAAAGACAAAAGATTGGCTGTTTATTTGAGTTCAGTTTTTGAGTGGTTGGGTGGCGATTATCCATTGATGGGGCTGAGCAGTAGTTGTCAAGTTTAAAGATGCGACCTCGACCGGGTGCTTGTTAGCGTATAGACGTCTCGTCTGCATTGGAGCCAACGTGACGAGAGAAAGGGAGATAAAATGAAGAGCGTGCAACTAGTCCAATTGGGCGATGGGTGGATCTATGTCGAAGTCGAGGAAGCAGAACATATCACGGCTCTGGGAAGCACTACACGCGAGAAACTACCCAAGGATGTTGAGCCTGTTGGCAGAGTGACTGAGAAGCTTAAAGATGCAGCGGCAACAATGGATGTGGTGATCAAGTCCGTCGCAACCGCTGTTCACAAGGGCATGAAGGCCTGCGAGCCTGACGAGTGGGCCTTAGAGATAAATATCGGCTTCAAGGGTAATGCGGGATTTACCATACCGGTCTTGGTCGGTGGCGAGGGGAATGCATCGTTGAAAGTTACTGCGAAGTGGAAGAAAGAATTGCGAGAGACTGCTAAATGAACGACTGGGAGAGGGCCATTGTCCAAGTATATCGCCGTGCGACTTGCGAGGGGTTCGAATTCCTGGGGACAGCTTTCATAATTGCACCCAATCTGCTTCTTACAGCTTATCATGTGATTGAGGGTATCGAATACCAAGATGTTTTTTTGAGGGGCCAGGCGTGGAGTGGTCCCCGTGCTATTGAAAATGTCTTGCCGCATCCCAATCTTGATGCTGCTTTAATCAAACTCTCAATGTGCGAAAAGGACATACCGATTGTGCCTCTGGCAAATAACGGCCAATGTGGGCTTAGCGTATGTCAAGAGCTTGAGTATATTGGCTTTGACAGCGAAAATGCGGATCGAGCAAGAATTAAATGTACTTGCATTCGCTATGAAGGTAACAGTCAGGTCTGGGTGGCGAGTCGGTCTGTAGCCAAAGGAATGAGCGGATCGCCAACAGTGGTTGATGGGCGGGTGGTTGGCATTCTGATATGGAGACATATAGATCCTCATTCCCAATATTCTTATGTCCTAACTCTTGACCGTCTGTGGGAATTTTTGAAACTCTATCTGTCGGATACGTCTCCAGAACTACCGGCCAGGCCGGTCACAGTTGTTGAGTCTGATAGTGAAGTCGAAGTCACAGGGACTGCATTGTCTGACTATCTTGACTGGCCGCTGGAGATTGTCGGGAAATCAGGACCACCGACTAATATGCGTATATTGAAACTGATTAAGAACTACTACGATGATCCAAAGACGAAGCTTATCGTACTTAAGGCGAAGGCGGGCTTCGGGAAGTCAACAGTGGCAAAGCAATTTCTGGATGATTTGAAGAATACTAGGAAGCTGGTGTTTCAGATAAAAGAGACGGATCCCCAGTCTATGCTCAAGTTGCTTGGTGAACAGCTGGGTGTCATAGAGGCTATAGATCACCTGCCAACCAATATTGTTTACCGGATCTTTCGTAAGCTGTCGTTGAAGGATACGGTTCTTGTTCTTGATTCTTTTCACTACATGCAAGAGCAAGACGGCAGGATTACAGACGGATATATCAAACAATTGTTGAGCCATTCTCTTGCTAATACTTTTGACACCAGATTGGTTATCATTGTTGCTACCTCGCGTACTATAAGTGGTATCGGTCCTGACGCTGAGGGATACAAGGAGCTGGATGAGGGAGATTTCCGGCTATCGGAAGCGGAGGGACTAAAATTGTTGAAACAGCGGAAAATTGCAGGAGCGCCCGCAGTGCTCAGACATTTGCTTGCCGACTGTGACTACAATCCTGGTGAGATCGCGCTGATACCGAAGGGCATGCCACTTATAAACGCCGTGAATATCAAGCCACACGGGGGGAGTACTATAAGAAACAGGCTTTATGATAATCTTTATGATAATCTTGGCAAAATTCCTCGTAGACTATTTTTTCTACTGTCTTTGCTCAATCATTCTCTGAATACCCACCAGCTCGAACTACTGCTGGCCGACAGTCAATCTCCTCTGCGTCTGTCGAGACGTGAACTTGAACATTCAATCGTAGCCCTGAATACTTCAGGACTTATTAATTACCAGGGAGGTTTGATCTCAGCTGTCAGTCTTTATAAACATTATTATGGCAAACTGTATAGTGCGGAGGCACGCCAAGATGCCATAAAATACCACGAGTTTCTATGCGACTATTATAAAGCCAAATATGATCCGGATAAACCAGACGACCTCGATCCTCTCTACGAAGCCGTTTGGCATGGCTGTCGCGCCGGCAAGCTGGACGAATCGCTCAAGCTATTCTGGGAGAGAATCTGTCGGCGTCGTGAGTTTTACAGTCAGGCCAAAGGATACTATCATCGCGATCTAACATGTTTGTCCGAATTTTTTCCCAACGGAGAAACCGAGGCACCCGCAGCAGAGTTGAGTGAGGACGCTATAGAGTGGCTGCCCTCCATATATTCGTATCTGCGGAAGAATTTGGGCGACGTCGGCAAAGCGATTGCAATACGCGAGAGCCAGATCCGATTCGCTCTGGAGCGGGTCGAGAAGGCAACTAATAGAGACGCACGGGAGCCCGCATATCTTCTGACGTCTATCGACGTGTCGAGACTCATGCAAGCTTTAGTGATAAATGGGCACCCCGAACGCGCCAAAACTTACTACGGCAAGGCGGTTGAATATGCGGAAAAGGGAAGACAGCACCCGAGTAGCAACTACTATTCACAATACTTGACTTATGAATCCACGATGATGATGGCTGAAGGCAAAATGGGAATGGTATGCTATTATCTCGACCAGCTTGAGCTTGCGAAGTCTCATTTTGAACAAGCAGAAACCAAGTACAACTCGAGGCTGGTTGGAGCCGATGATGTTTTGTACTGTGAGGCTCTAATGGCTCTCTCGGTACGCAATGGTGATCCTGAGTTAATGGAAATGGCCAAGAGCCGCGCATGTGATGGCTTGGCGATGTCATGTCAAACACGGAATTCGGAGAGACAGGGCTATTATTACTATCTAAAAGCACGCATTGCTGAACGGTTGTCTTCTGATACCGAGGGGATAATTGCCGATTTTGATCGTGCTCTGAGGTTCTCCGAGGAGACAAACCGAACGGATATGATGACCTTGTTTCTGATCGGGAAGTTGCACTACTTGACCAGGCCAGAGTTGGGAGATTTGATAAAGACCGACCCTTATCGTGCCATCGACGAGGAGATAAACAATGCAGAAGAATACGCCAAATGCTTTGAGCTGGATCTTTTCTTATCAGACGTTGATGTCATAAGGCTGAAGAAAAATGCTCAAGCAATGAATGATCTCTCTTATTGTCGACAGGAGTTGGAGCGTAAAATTAGAGAACGGCGACATTTTATGGCGCTGACGAGGCTAAACGACCTGAAATGAGTTGTGCTTGCAGGAAAGGGGAAAACATGAATACTGGAAAGAACCTCCGCACTCCGTTTCGGAAGAATCACGGCAAAGTCACGATGATCGTGTACTGTGAGCCATTCGACTGCACAGGGCGTTGTCTTTATTGCTTTTCAATTGACGGATTGACGAAAAGCACGGGAGCAAATCAAGACACACTCCTTGGACGGGACTGCGGGTGGGATCCGGTCAAACAGCTTTCGACCAGGATGGAGTGGTACGGGTTGAAACTCGGTTCAGGAGTAAAGTATGATATTGCTGTCAAAGGAGACTCCTTTACAAACAAGGATGTACACTATCTTGAATGGTTCTTCAAGAGCTTCTACGACATGTACAATGGCGTGATATCGGGCAGTATAGAAGAAGCCAAGGCGATTCATGAAAGTGCTGGGGACCGTTGCGTGACGATTAAGGCTGAAACCCGTGCAGATCAAGTGACTGAAGAAACCTGCGAGATGATGCTGAGACTTGGGATCACAACAGTTGAAATAGGGGTACAAAGCCTATACGACAGGGTACTGGAAATAAACAGGAGGGGTCATGATGTGGAAACCGTGGGCCGTGCGAGTGCATTGCTACGTCGGTCAGGGTTCGAATTCGGATATCACATGATGGTTGGCATGCCTGGATCAGTACTGGATCTCGATTACCAAACGCTGTGCGACACCCTCTGGCAGAAAGAGTATTCTCCAGATATTTTGAAATTATACCCATGCATCCTATATCGGAACATGCCTACCCAGAAATCCCTGGAGGATATGTTGGTCGCTGGTAAATGGCACCCGCTCACCGATGAGCAGTATCTCGATATGCTCGATTTTTGTCTCCCCAGAATCCCGAGTTATGTACATATCAACCGCATTCAAAGAATGACTGAAGACAGCAACGCGGTTGGCGCTGGACCCTCGAAAGTCATAGAGAGGTCGAGGTATCGAGATACATGTAAATGCTTGTGGCAAAGATCCCCAGCTCAAGTGGGACTGGATCTCAATGGGAATTACAGCGATTTCGTTGTGAGGCGCATCCCACAAGGAGAAGAAGGTATATGTGTGGAGGCGCTCAGCTCCAAGGGTAATCTCCTAGGCTACGGAAGAATAAGCTGTGTAGATAATACAGATGCAATTGTTCGAGACTTGCGAGTTCTGGGAAATATGCTTTTGATAGGGCAGAAAAATCCTGATAATTTGGGCCTACAACATGTCGGAATTGGCAGAGCGATGCTTATGAATATGGAGCAATGGGCCAGTGCACATGGCCGCAAGAAAGTGCTGGTTCATCCTGCGCCTGGAGTAAGGGAATACTTCATGTCAACCGGGTATCAGAGAAGCAAAAAAGACACCGAACTAGGCTATTTTGAAAAAGATAATCAATAAATAGACGGTGAGTTGATTGGCAGAATATAAGAACACAACAGACGACGAAGACATGTATGTAATCCAGTGAGAGATCAAGGGAATTGGTTTGATTTAGACAAAACGCTTGTAATGGGGTCAGTAAAATTCCGGGGACAAAATTCCGGGAATTCCGGAATTCCGGGGACAGCTTACTGAATTCCAATAATAGTAGCATTAGAAATTAGAAAACGGGGTCGGAAAACGGGTCGATTCATACCCAGATTCAACTTTCATTGAATGGAATGGCTGACGAAACTTTGGTGTTTTCAGCTTCTGAAAGCCTTATGGTTTTCGAAAGGGCCAATCGGGAGATTGGCGTGCCCAAGGTGTTAAAAGGGACAGCGGGAAAATTATCCTCGGATTATGTAAGAAGCAGTATGTACCGCCCGTGTTTTCATGGTTTTTTAATCCTTGTGTGCCGCAGCTGATTTTTTTAAACCGAAAGTTGAAAGGAAAATGGCATGAAGAATAACGTATCCCATGTAATAGAACTCATTTTGAAAAAGGGTGCCCGAGCCTGCATGGCGCTCATTCTGGCTGGAAGCCTTTACTCCTGCAGCAGTGACAGCGGCGGGGGGGTAAAGTCAACGGATCCTGCGTACACAGGCCTCACCGGTCAGGCAACCATCACGGCTCAAAACGCCGAGGAGTTGGCCGAGGGTGCTGTAGGCACAAAATTCATCAGGGATCTTGACGACGCAGAAGACCTTCTGCCCCTCAAGCTTTCCTCAAAAATTGCAGGATCTGACGATTCTATGGCCAAGGCCCTGACAAAATCCTCTGTAAGCATTATCGAGGACCTGTACAGCGGCATTTTCCAGGGTGACATGTTGCCCGACAGTATCTTCGATTTCATCGACTGGGACACCTTTCCCAACAAATCCGGAACGTACACAGAAACAGTAACAACAACAGACAGCAAAACCTTCACCGTAACCCATGTGTTCGCAAATGCGGTCCAGGAGACGCCCAATGACGAATCTCTGAGAATCGAGACATTCAACGGAACAGGCATTGAAGTCCTCACCTACAATTATCCGGACGGTGTTTTTACATGGACCGATGAAACACCCGCTGAAAAGCTCGAAGCCATCAAGGAAGAAGGGTATGATACGGTTTCAAAGGCCTTGACATGCCAGGGATTTACCCATCAGGGTACCCGGTCCTGGAGTCCTGTCGAAGATTCATTCAATGAAACCACAGGCCTTTATGACACCTATTATGAAAACCAGGAATACACCTACACCCTGAACGGCCAGTACAGCTTTTCAGAAGCCGGGGATTCCACAGACACCAAAGCCATTGTCAGTTACTCGGACTGGGAAACCACAAGCCAGTTCAAAGGATCACTCACCCTTACTGATCATTACACCGACTCTTTTAACAATGAAGAAACAGAAACAGTTCTTTCTTTAAAAAACGGAGAACTTTCAAAATCCATACTCTGCTATGAAAAAGAGGAAGAAACTGATGGCGTGTCAACGGAATACTGGAACGAAATCGGTGTGGAACTCCCGTTTTTCGATGTCCCTGACGGAGACCTTGAAGTCAGCTTGAAAGGGGATCTTTCGTTCAGCACCGAATCATCGGAAGATGGTGATTTTGGAGAAATGACCATAAAATTCGGGAATTCTGGCGGTAGCGTACTGACCATTCATAAAAAAGGCATAGAATCGTTAACCGACAACCTGGATGAACACCAAGAACTGGATATGAGTGTGTCCATCACAGGCAGCGCCGATATGACCTATTCCTATTCCGAGCCCGTTGCTGCCAAAGTCGCACCTTTTTCCCTGACAGTGACCTTGTCGTCAGGGGCGCTTTCTGTGGAACAAAAGGGTGCTGAAGACACAGACTACTCGGTAATTGACCAGGTACAGCATACGGATTACACTGAATCCGGATCTTCCAAATTCGCCGTTTCAGGTTCTTTGAAATTCAGCATGGATGATGAGATATTCTCATTTTCCGGAGCGATGTCCGCTGAACAGGCATATTCTGTGGAAGAAAATGACGGAGAAACCCTAACGGATACGGAACATTGAGTATCAACCTTGACAATACACGCTTTGCGTCAGCTGCCTTCGATGCTACGTTCCATGGCACCATAACATCTGACACGGACAACTCGGACGACGAGGGTCTGAAAACCACGATCATCGACCTCCTCTTCAGGGACGGAATCAAAAACAAGACATACAAGTACAGCGACTACACCCTTGCATCCGAAGAAATTATAACAAAAAGCAAGGTGAGTTATTCGTCCACCATGACTGATGTCAGCGGGCGCTTCTACCACCCGGATTACGGTTACGTGGATGTGACCACTCCTTCGCTGCTTGACCTGATCAGCATGAAGAACCCATTGAAATTACTGGACAGGATCATGAGTGATCCCAACGTCCTGTATCCCACCGAAGGGACTCTTGCCATTTCCGGGGCGAAAAACTCGGCGGCAAAGATCGAGGTCTTCGCCGGTGAATCCTTCGATACATCAGGCTACACCATCACAGCCGACGCCGACGGAGACGGCACATTTGAAATCGGTCCCATTGAAAACGCATGGCCCGACCTGGAGAACATCCTGGACAATTTCTGGCTTGTCGAACTCTTGGGTGGTTATACACCCAGATAATCGCCGTCTGGCTTATTTAAGCCTTCAGTAAGCAAAAAAAGCCCTCCCGCAACGGAGGGCTTTTTTTTCTTATCAGCTTGTATTTTAAAGACAATATTCCATAAAATGTGTTGTGACTCCGTAACGAATGTTTGAGAATCGCTCCCTACCTGAACCTGAATTCAAAGGTGCTGGCGAAATTCCATGGACCGGCGACGCCCACCGGAAGCATATAGCGCCAGCCGGAAATATCCACCCTGGGAATTCAGGGGACGCCAGACATAATTGTTAACAGGTGTTAAGGAAAAAGTGCAAACAGGAGTCGGAGTAAAAACGAAAAACAGTGACAATGATAAATGAACAAATCGCTGGTGTGGAACGCACAAAAAACCGCGCGCCTCACAGCGGTGTGTTCGGCACAAAATATTTGACTTGTTGTGCATAGATTGTTAATTTTATGCATAAAAGGAGGGCGATTATGAGAACAACACTTGATATACCTGAGAATTTGGTGAATGAAGCCATGAAAGCAACTCACATCAAAACAAAAACGAAGGTCATTATCACGGCTTTGGAACAATTAATTCGAAGAGCGCAATTGTCTGAAATCAAAGAATTTAAAGGAAAAATAAATTTAGACATCGATTTAGAAACAATTCGAGGGCGTAAATGTCGGTTTTAGTCGATACGTCAATATGGATAGACTATTTTAGAGGTGGAAATGATTCTGCACAGATGGACTTTTTAATTGATGAAAACCTTCTTGTAACTAATGATCTTATCCTGACAGAATTAATACCGTTCCTGAAAGTCAGAAATGAAACAAAAATTATTAAATTATTACATAATATCAACAAATTAGTGATTTCTATAAATTGGAATGAAATTATAGATTATCAATATAAATGTTTAAAAAATGGACTGAATGGTGTTGGAATTCCTGATCTAATAATAGCTCAAAATGCAATGCAAAATGGATGTAATATCTATACATTAGACAATCATTTCAATTTAATGAAAGATATTATTTCACTACAGATTCAAGGGGATGAATGTTAAGGGATGAAGGTCAAACCTTGAGTGCTGCCGGGCAAGGTCTTGAGATCCAGCGGGCGAATTCCGGGAATTCCGCTGTTTCATTCCGGGTGGGGACTGATCCGGCCCGGAATCCATAGCGTAAAAACACTTCCGCCGCCAAGTCGGCTTTCCACATCGATGGTTCCCTTATGGGCTGATACAATGGCTTTCACAAGGCTTAATCCAAGTCCCAAACCTTTTTGAGAACGGCTTTGATCACCCCGGTACAGGCGATCCCAGATCCGGTCCATGTCGTGTTGCGGTATGCCGGGGCCGTTGTCGCGGATGCTTATTTTTACACGGGTTTCTTCTTTTTCAGCTTCGATGACCACGCGGCCGTTTTCTCCTGTGAATTTTACGGCATTATCCAGAAGATTGGCTATGATCTGGCCCATTTTGTCAGGGTCGGCGTAAACCGAAAGGTCTTCGGGGATGTGGAGGCTGATGCTGATCTGCCTGGTTTCCGCCACCATCTGGTACATCTCGAAAATGGGGAGTATCAGGTTTTTCAAGGAAACATCCTTTTTAGAAAGGGCCATAACCCCGGTTTCCGCTTCGGAAATATCCATCAGGGTGTCCAGCATATTGAGAATACGGTCTGACTCTTCAAGGACAGATTCATGGGCTTCACGGCAGGGGTCTTTTTCAAGGAGGTCTACAAGCGCCCTTTCCGATATGTTGCGCAACCGGGTCAAGGGCGTTCTTAGATCATGGGCCACATTGTCCAGTGAGTCTTTCATTCCTCTGATCAATCGGTCAATCCTGTCCAGCATGTCGTTGAACAGTCGGGCCAGTTCGTCCAGTTCGTCGCCATTTTCCGTTCGGGGAACACGGGAATCCATTTTCCCAATGTCGATACTTCCCACTGTACCGATGATGTGACGCAGCGGTTTCAGTGTATGAGTGGAAAGAAAAACACCGAAAATCATGCCGATGACCACCAGAGGGATGACCCCGATCAAGAACAGTTCTCTGAAATGATGAAGGATTTCCTTTCTGGGCTGGTTGCTCATGCCCAGCTGCAAGATCATATCCTTTTCTTTTAAGGATGTTTGAAGGATCAGATCATTGCTGCTGTTGATGCTTTTTAATCTCGTCCATTGCCTATGGGCTGGGTTCATGGTGGAGAGGGAGCCGATGTCGTACTCCCCTTGTTCAAAGGGTGAACAAAGATAGATCGTGTGGTTTTGAGTGTCGGCAAGACGAATGAAAAGCAGGTTTTTAAGGCGGCTGCTCAGGTGCAGATCTATAAAGGATTTGACACCCTCAAGACCCCCTTTGTCGAATTCGGATTCGAGTTCACTTAGTTCCGATTGAATTTCATCGGCATCGCGATCTTTAAGGGTTTCGGAAAGAAAATAATAGGCAATGAAAAAGAGGACGATCATACAGGCGATGATCAGCCCCGAATACCACATCGCCAAGCGGAAACCAAGCCGCCCGGCAATCCTGTCAAAGATCTTCAAGGGCATAGCCAACTCCTCGAACAGTTTTGATCAGTTTGTCAGAGAAATCCTTGTCAAGCTTGGATCTCAGGCGGCAGACCAGCACATCTACCACATTGGTCTGGGGGTCGAAATTAAAATCCCAGATTTTTTCCAGGATCAGGGTTTTTGAAAGGGTGATGCCCGGATTCCTCATAAAGTACTCCAGCAGTGCGAATTCTTTGGGCTGTAGGTCAATGACCTCGTCGCCACGGCTGACACGTCGTTTTAAAAGATCCATGGTGAGATCCCCCACCGTGATGGTGGAACTTTCACTTCTCCCACCGGCTCTCCTGATTAATGCCTGGACTCTTACCAGCAACTCGGAAAAAGCGAAGGGTTTCACCAGGTAGTCGTCACCACCAGTCTGGATGCCTTTGACACGGTCATTCACCGAATGTCTGGCACTAAGAATGAGGACAGGCGTGTTATCTCCCTTCTGGCGAAGAGTCTTGATAAGACCAAGACCGTCCAGTTTCGGAAGCATGATGTCCACAACAGCCGCATCATAGGTCTGAGATAGAGCAAAATGAAGCCCGTCTTCTCCATTGTCCGCATGATCAACGGCAAAGCCTTCTTCCATAAGCCCTTTTTTAACGAAAGAGGCGATTTTGGAGTCGTCTTCAACGATCAGAATACGCATGGTTTCCCTTTATAGGCAAAGGTTGAAAGGATTTTGAATGTGTTTGAGATTTCAACAATTTCATGACATATGTTTAAGAAATATGGCGGGAAAAAGCAATGCCGGAAAAAAAGAGCTGGGTTTGACGTCAACTTAATAAACTGCGAGGTGATTCATGATACATAAATTAGATATATTTTCGGATTATATCTGACCGTTCTGCTTTATCGGCAAGGGTATTGTCGATCAACTGAAAAAAGAGTTTCAACTGGATGTCACGTGGCATCCCTATGAAATCCACCCGGAATTACCTTTTGAAGGGGTGTTGATTTCGGTATTATTCCCGCATGTTGACGGGGACGCCATGTTTGCCGGATTTAACCGGAGCGGTAAGCCGTATGATATCCATTTTAATAGAATCGATCGGCTTTATAATTCACGGACTGCTCTTGAGCTTTCGGAACTTGCTCGTGACAGAGGCGTGTATGATGAGATGCACACCCTTCTTTTTTCCGCTTATTTTCATGACGGGAAAAATATTGCTGATCCAGACGTTCTTTGCGATATTGCGTTAAACGTTGGCCTGAAACAAGAAGAGGTCAAAGAGGCTTTCGAGAAGAAAACATACATCAACCGACTGACATCCTCGCTTGAGGAAGGAAGGGAAAAAGGGATTTCGGCTGTCCCCGCATTCATTTTTTCCGACGGTCAGAAGATCATCGGTGCACAGTCTCTGGTTATGTATAAAAACATCCTGATGGGAATTGAAAAAAGATTACAATAAGTTGAGGTAAGATGAAAAAAATGGAAGTATGCAGAGCGCATGGAATAACATGCCGTAGGGTGGGCTTTCGCCCACCACATATGGTGGGCGAAAGCCCACCCTACATGCGTAACGAATATTTGCGCTATGTATAGTAACGGAATGAAGCAGTTTTTTTTGTTTGTGCCGATGTTTCTGATGGCGTTTCTCGTTTATGGGTATGTTGAAACCTTTCATGTGAAAGTTACCCATATGACCATCCAAGAACCTGGGCTTGTTGAGGTTCTTCATGGCAGGACCATCGCCCATCTGTCCGATCTTCATATGACGGCTTTGGGGTATCGTGAAAAGAAAGTGCTTGATTTTCTCGAACATCTGAAGCCGGATATCATCGTACTTACCGGAGATTATATCGGCTGGAACGGTAATGCAGGTCCAGCTTTGGAATTTCTGACAAAGATCAGGGCTGAGCTGGGTGTTTACGCCGTGATGGGGGATTACGATTACAGCGTTTCACGGCAAAGCTGTTTGTTTTGTCATAAAACCGGAAGCAGGGAAAGAACCGAAGTCCACGGTGTCCACATGCTTAAAAACAACCCTGAAACGATGTCTTTGAACGGAGGATCACTTACGATTTTTGGCTTTGATGAAGGCGATAAAGATAAGAGCCTGAGCGGCCTGATCAAAAAGATGGCGTCTGATAACCCCATGCTTGTACTCAGCCACAACCCTTTGATTTTCGATGAGTTTGACAAGAATATCCCACTTCTGATGCTGGCAGGTGACACTCATGGGGGACAATTGCCATTACCAGCTTTTTTTTGGAAAATTCTGGGTTACGAAAAAAATGCGCGGTACAATAAAGGATTGTTTCAGGAGGGGCGTAAATCCATGGTTGTCAGCAGGGGAATAGGGACGAGCCATGTGCCCATCCGATTTTTCTGTCCGCCTGAAATCGTGGTGTATCATTTTTGATGGGGAGGATGGATTTCATATGACCAGGTTTCGGAGTTTGAAATGGATACTGGTGATTTGCCTGTTTCTGGTTTGCTGTGCTGAAAAACCCTGTGCGACCCGTGACCTGATTATCAACGATTTTGAAACCGATGGGGATCTGGACCGGCTGAACTGGAAATGTCATACACTTTTTTCATTGTCGGATCTGGGTGTCAGCCATGGCCGATCATCTTTGAAGATGACCATGACGCCATCACCTTATCCGGGTGTTTCGTTTCATGAGATTCCACAGGACTGGCGTTGTTTTTCCGGTCTGGCTGTTTCGTGTTTTTATCCGAGTTCAAAGGGTGTGCGTCTTGCTTTGAGGATTGACGACAAGAAAGACGCGCCGGAATACGAGGATCGGGTCAATCTTGGATTGAATGTGGAGCCGGGGATGAATCGGATCAAGATTCCGTTGAAAAGTTTTGTCTGTCCGTCGGGAAGGGCACTTGATTTGAGCCATATTTTCAGTTTGATGCTTTTTTGTGTTAATCCTGAGTCAGAGGTGGTTCTTTATGTTGATGATGTGAGGCTGGTTTATTAGGATGATTAGGATGATTAGGGTGATTGGGGTGGCTGGGGTGGCTGGGGGGACGTGGACCAAGTGGACTTTGTGGACGATGTGGACATGGACGTGGTGGACGGTGAAAACAGCGGTCTATCAGGTTTTTACTATGTCTACTACGTCCACTTGGTCCACGAAGTCCACCGCATCAAAGCAAAGACACAAACATCTTCGTTGCAATGACATACAACAGAAAAGCGAACAGCTTTTTCAGTTTGTCCACCGGCATTCTGTGTGCCAGTTTCGCTCCAAGGGGCGCAGTGAGAACGCTGGTTGCGGCAATGCCGAAAAGGGATGTGAGGTGAACAAAACCCAGGGTGTGAGGGGGCAGGCCTGAGACCTTGAGGCCGTTGACCACATAACCGATGCCTCCAGACACGGCGATGGGAAAACCGATGGCTGCGGAGGTGCCGATGGCCTGATGCATGCTGGCGTTGCACCACGAGAGAAACGGAACGGAAAGAGATCCGCCGCCGATTCCAACCAGACTTGAAAATGCACCGATGATACCACCAGCTCCGATCATTCCCGGTGTTTTGGGCAGTGTTCGTGTGGGTTTGGGTTTCATGCCGATCAGCATCTGGGTAGCCACGTAGTACAGGAAAAGGCTGAAAAACCCTTTGAGGAAATGGGTTGAAAGACGGGCTGCAATGTATGAACCGCCGAATGTTCCTATGATGATGCCCGGAGTGATGGAGATCACAGCTTTCCAGATTACGGCGTTTCGCTTGTGATGAGACCAGAGGCTTGACACCGAAGTGAATGCGATGCTGGCAAGGGACGTACCCAGAGCCAGGTGAAGTATATATTCCTGGGCAAACCCCTGGGCCGTGAACAGGAATGTCAGCATGGGCACGATGAGAAGGCCTCCTCCGATTCCCAGAAGACCTGCCAGGAATCCCACAGCCGAACCAAGGGCGATATAAGCCATGATCCAGGTCATACTATTTCCTTATTTTTTGTTTGATGGTTGTTTCACTGGAGTTTTTCATGGTGTGCAGTGGTTTATCCAGAAGAGAGAGCGTCTTTTGAACGTCGAGCATATGCTGTTTCATCTTTCGCGCGGCAAGGTTTGAGTCGCCTGCAGCTATTGCTTCAAGAATGTCTTTATGGATGCTCAAGGAGCGCTCCTGGCGTTCCTGGCTTTGTAGATTTCCGGCTCTGCTTTCACTGAGGATACCCTTGAGACGTTCGTATACATGGATGAGGACGTTATTGCCGGTGGCTTCCACCAGAGTCTGGTGAAAAAGTTCATCAAACATCCTGCTTTCCTGGCCGGAATTGAAAGCGTTTTCCTGTTTGGCGATGATTTCACTTAGAATGGAAACGGTTTTTTGCTTGATGCGTTTCGCAGCAAGTGCGGCAATCTGGGGTTCCAGGATTTTTCGCAATTCGAAGATATCTTTCAAGCGGTTTTTTTTATGTTCAAGGGCTTCGTCAAAGGAAGATGTGAGAACGGCAAGAGCTGATGCCGCCACGTAGGTTCCTGATCCGATTCGGCTTTCAAGCAGTTTTTTTTCGGATAGAATCCGTATAGTTTATCTGAATGTTTTCCGTGATACTTTGAATGTTTCGGAAAGTTTCCTCTCGGGGGGAAGTCTGTCTCCCCCTTTGAGGTCACCTGCTTCAATCATCCCCTCTATGCTTTCCGCAAGTAATTCGTATGTTTTTTTTGCTTTTGACATTTTTAAAAAACCTTGATTGGTCCGACCAATATCAGGAAAAGCTCAGGTGTGTCAAGGGGGATTTTCTGGTGAATTTATGGATTTTTCGTAGGTCGGGTAATTGGGTTTTAACTTGACAGGAGTTTGTTTTATGGGTTAGGACTGGATTTCACTGTTCAGGTGCTCGAAAAGAGCCGGAAAAAAGCCATTGGCGGATTTCCGGAGGGAATCCCGTGAAAATCGGGAACGGGCCCGCCGCTGTAATCCTTGTCTTTGTCATGACAAAGAAACCCGCACGGCTTTATGTGCCACTGATCGTTATGGATCGGGAAGGCCGCCGGAAGGGAAGGAGAGTCAGAAGACCTGCCTGAACCGATGGAACCAAGATGTCTCGCGGACGGAGACCGGTTCCTGCAAGATCTCCATGGATAAAAAGGGATATCCCCGGATCTGTTACATAAGGGTCCGGGGATTTTTTTTCTCCGGGCAAATGCCAACGGTCAAAGGGAATCAATCTATAAGGTTTTCCCTATAAGACCACAGCCAAGCGGAGATGCTCACCATGAAAACCACCACCAGAACCTTTTTATTTGCCATTCTTATTACCGCCATTTTAAACATTCAAGCATTCGCAGGTCATCACGGAAAAGAAACGCCGGTTAAAAAAGGCATCCTTCTCGTGGCATTCGGGTCCAGCATGCCCGAAGCCCAGGTGTCGTTTAAGAACATTGATGCTAACGTCAAGAAATCATTTGCCGATGTGCCCGTGTATTGGGCCTACACATCGTCAATCATCCGTAAGAAACTCGCAGGTCAGGGAAAAAATCTGGATTCAGTTGAAATGGCCCTGGCCCGGATGATGGATCAGGGGTTCACCCATGTGGCGGTGCAGTCTCTTCACACCATACGGGGTGAGGAGTTCGATGATCTTGAAAAGACTGTATCGGCTTTTGCCCATATGCCCGGAGGGTTCGCGCAGATAATCGTCGGGAATCCTCTGCTCACAAGCCAGTCAGATATGGAAAAAGTCTGCAAGGCTGTTCTGGCGAATATTCCAAAAGATAGAAATAAAAACGATGCCTTGGTTCTTATGGGTCATGGCAGTCCCCATCCATCCAATGCTTTTTACGCAGCCATGATGTTTAATCTTCAGAGAAAAGATCCCAATATTTTCGTGGGCACTGTAGAAGGTTCGCCGAACATTGACGACATTGCAGCCATGCTTAAAGAAAAGAAAATCAAGAAAGCCTGGCTTGTTCCTTTCATGTCTGTTGCTGGAGATCATGCACGGAATGATATGGCCGGTGACGAGGATGACAGCTGGAAATCCATTCTTACCAAAGAAAAAATCGTCTGTGTTCCTGTGTTGAAAGGCACGGCGGAATACGACAACATGGTGGCCATCTGGGTTGATCATCTGAAAGAAGTTATGGAGCATTTTAAATAGAAAGAAGGCGGAAAAAAAGAACATCCAACGCCCAAAAAGGAGAACGTGATGCTGATGATTAAGCCGATAGGAACCATCCATAGCCCTTACAAGGAAAGGGAAGGAATGCCCATTCAGCCAAAAGGCGCGGAAGCAGTGCCGGGAACCGTGGAACTCCTCCCGGAATATGCAGAAGGGTTAAAAGACCTTGACGGGTTTTCACATGTGATCCTTCTGTATCATTTTCATCGCTCCGAAGGATACAGCCTGACGGTGACCCCGTTTATGGATACGGAAAAACGGGGGCTTTTTTCCACCCGCGCTCCTAAAAGGCCCAACCCCATCGGACTTTCAATCGTACGTCTTGAGGCGGTGGAAGGTACAACACTTCACATTCTGGGTGTGGATGTTCTGGATGGAACGCCGCTTCTTGATATCAAACCCTATTCACCAGCTTTTGACCAGCCTTCCGGTGAGATTAGGTCCGGGTGGCTGGAGAAAAAAGAGGGGGACGTGACGGGGAAAAGGGCGGATGGACGGTTTGTTTAGGCTGGAAATGTGAACGTCGAACAAGGATCGGATCATTTGTCGGGTTTCGTTCCTCTACCCGACCTACGAGAGTCTGGCGCATACGTGGTGTATAAAGAGGTGTTTTTAAACAGATTTTGATAAAGATAATGAATTGTTCAGGTGCTCTGAAACGTCTGTTTCAGGGAGAATAGGGAATCCCGTGAAAATCGGGAACGGGCCCGCCGCTGTATCCGGGGACAACTCTCTCACAATGCCGCGTTTAATTATTATAACGGAAGGCGAGGGAGGAGAATGAACCGGGAAGTCAGAAGACCTGCCTGAACGAAAGGGTATAAAAAGAGCTTATTCGGACAAAATAAGCCGCCCATTATATATTCTGGAGTTAAGAGGGAAACCCCGGATAGATGACAACATCGTTCCGGGGTTTAGTGTCTGGAAACAGGATGAAACGGCCCCGGACACAAGCAGGAGAAAGACATGAACAAGAAAGGGTTTACAGGATTTCTGGCAGTATCGGTTTTAATGGCATCTTTTATAGCGGCCGGGTTTGCCGTCTGTGAAGAGGCAGGTGTGACGAAACTCCAGGCGGTTGTGGTCACAGCCACCGGAACGGAAATATCCGCTGACAAGGTGGGCGGCAACTCGGTGACCGTGATCACGGCCAAAGACATTGAGGCGATGAAGCCTTCGTCGGTTGCGGACATATTGAAAAGCGTTCCGGGTCTCGACGTTGCAGCCAACGGTGGCCCCGGAACCAATACCTCGGTTTTTTTACGAGGGGCCGATTCTAAAAACACCTTGATCCTTGTGGACGGCGTGATGCTGAACGATCCGTCATCAGCGAACCGGAGCGCGGAACTTTCCAATCTCACCGTGGACAACATCGAGCGAGTCGAAGTGGTGAAAGGACCCATGAGCGTGATGTATGGCAGCAACGCCACATCGGGTGTTGTCAACATCATCACGAAAAAGGGCAAAGGCCCTTTAGCCTGTTTTGCCGATTTTTCCGGTGGTTCTTACGGCACGGTGAAAGCAGCTGCCGGAGTTTCGGGGGCGGCGAAATCGCTGAACTACGCTCTGACCGTTTCCGGGATTCATTCGGACGGCTACTCCGTTGCCAACGATGAAAACGATCACATTAATAAGGACGGGAACACCAGCGAAGAAGATGCTTACGAAAACTACACGTTTTCAGGCCGTGTCGGTTATGATTTTTTTCCAGGAACAACCCTTGACCTTGTCACCCGTTATACGGATTCCAGCACGGATCTGGATGATTACGGATCGGGTTATGCCGGTGACGCTTTTGCCTATGATATAAACTGGAATTCTGTCCCGGATCTTTCAAGCCCCCACAAACGGAGCATTGATGCAAGGCAGAGTCTTACAAAGGCCAGTCTTAAAAACAGTTTTGCCGACCGCTTTGTAACCACCAGCCTCTCGTATCAGCTATCCGATCAGAAACGGGAATACACGGAGAACGATGGATCAGACGGTGGCTATTATAAAGGAAAGTCTCATGAGGGGGCATTTCAGGGCGATCTGAATTTCGACACAAGCACCGTTTCCTTGGGGGTTTCGTATTACAAGGAATTCATGGAAAGCACGGCTATTGATGAAAGGAATGCAGACATCGTCAGCGTTCGAATTCAGGAACAGTATATGCCCGATGACGCTGTCACTGTGATCGTGGGGGCTCGCATTGACGATCACGAACGTTTCGGTGATAAAACAACATATCGCATTGCACCATCCTACGCCTTCAAAACAGGAACCTGCCTGAAAGCCAGCTATGGAACAGGTTTCAGGGCTCCGTCATTGTATGAACTTTACGAGCCCACATACGGCAATGATGATCTGGGACCGGAAGAGAGCAGTGGCTGGGATTTCGGTGTGGAGCAGGCCTTTAAAGATTCCGGCATTACTCTGGGTTGCACGTATTTCAACATGGTGTTTGATGACCGTATTGTCTATGATTTTGCCACATCACAATACAATCAACTTGACGGAAAAACACGAACAAGCGGTGTGGAGTCTTATGTGGGATGGTCGCCCATGACGAATCTTGATCTCACCCTCGCTTACAACTACATCGAATCGGAAGACCCGGATGGTGCGCGGCTCGCCCGTAGACCATACAACAAGTACCAGTTGAATGCCCGGTATCGTTTCATCGAAAAAGCTCTGGTCAACCTGGATATCCGTTATCTGGACAAACGACGGGACACGGCCTACGCCACTGACGCTGAGGGGAATGCTGTGGATTATCTTGATGCCTACACTCTGGTGAACCTCGCCCTGTCGTACAATCTTACAAAACATGTGGAGCTTTACGGTCGCATCGACAACCTTTTCGATGAGTATTACGAAGAATGTTGGTCTTACGCCACGGCTGGTTTGTCCGGATATGCCGGGGTGAAGGTAAAAATGTAAAGCTGAACGTCTGGAAGGGCCCGGTTGGAAAATGTTCCGTCCCCCATGAAGACGCCACCTTCAAAAGGGGAAGGACCTTGAATGATTTTTGTCCTTAACATTTTCCTTAGCCCGAATCAAGACTTCTTGTCTCCGGGTCTGAACAATTGGGCCGGGCTCTTTCTTTTTTTTATATTAGAAATTTAACGAACATATGCCGTTTCCTTAAGAAATATAATGTAAAACAAAAGGAACACCATGAACACAAATTTTCTGCCCGAATCCAGAGGCTTGTTATTTAAAACACTGTGCATTTCTGTCTTGCTGCTCTGGTCTGTTTCAGCTCTGGCTTATCCCCTGACGTTTAAGGACGACCGGGGAAAAACAATCCGGCTGGAGCGAAAGCCGGAACGGGTGGTCTGTCTTGTCCCTTCAATCACAGAAGTCATCTTTGAGATTGGCGCGGGTGGTTGTGTGAAAGGTGTGACATTCCATGACCTGTACCCGCCGGAAGCGGCGACACGAAAATCCGTAGGTGGTTTTTTCTCTCCGTCCACTGAAAAAATCCGGGAGCTCGCACCGGATCTTTTGATTGTGGCTGACCTTCATCGTGAACGTACTGCCGAATGGGAAACCCTCTGTCCTGTGATTCAATGGAACTGCGGGACCATTGAGAAGACATATGAAATTATGACCCAGCTGGGTGTTATCTGCGACAGGGAAAATGACGCGCAGGCTCTTGTGAATGAAAACAAGTCTGAACTGGAACGTATCGGACGAATTGTCGCCGCTGTTCCCCCATTGGAACGGAAACGTGTTCTACGCCTCATGGGAAGAAACAGCATGATGACCCCCGGTGACGATTCTTTTCAGAACGAATTGATCAGGGCTGCCGGAGGTATTGCGCCCCGTTCAGGGAAAAAAGGAGCCATTGTACCCTTTGACCTTGAGCAGTGGAAAGCGTTCAACCCCCAGATGATCTATGGTTGCGGCGGAGACAGAAGCATTGAAACAGGACTTTTATCCGCACCGGGATGGAAAGATGTGGAAGCGGTTCGGAACAAGGCCATTCGCTATTATCCCTGCGATCTCACCTGTCGGGCATCGGGGCGCATGGGCGTTTTTGTATCGGCTCTGGCAGCAGATCTGTACCCCCACCTTTTTGTCAGAGCTGGTAGGGCATCGGAGAAGCCGAAGACAAAAAGTGAAAAAAAACTGTTTTTTGATTTGCCCTATGTCAAGCATGCGTCGGTGAAACAATCGGTGATTTTCGGTTTTATTCAGAAAAGTCTGGTGATCGAATTTCAAACCCCTTTGGACGTGATATCCACTCTGGAAGGATATAGAACCGGGATAACGCGGGCAGGGAATCATTACTTTCCTCCCCAGACCTGGACCATGGGTCACGATGAGGGTCTTGAAGGTTTGAAAAAGAGGACGTTTCAGGCACTTAAACTTGATGACAAAACTGCGTCTTTTCTTTTCACAGGCGCGAATATGGACCACCTGGTGGTCAAAGAGAAAACATACGAAGGCATGAAGGTTGTCGCCCTTGTCACAGCAGGTGTACGGGGAAACGCTCTGAGAACATCGAAAGATAAAGGCGATCATGTGGAACCCGGAACCATCAATATCATTATTATGACAAGCAGATGTCTGAGTCAGGGGGCCATGGGCCGCGCCATCGTCACCGCCACCGAAGCCAAGACAGCCGCTCTCATGGATCTTGACATCCGCAGTTCATATTCATCCCGGTTTCATCAGGCAACAGGCACGGGAACAGACAATGTTCTTGTGATTCAGGGGATGGGAAACCCCCTTGAAAACACCGGCGGTCATTCCAAAATGGGTGAGCTGATCGGTTCTGCTGTTTATGAAGCGGTGAAAGAGGCCATTTTCAAACAGAACGGACTGGTGAAAGGACGTTCGGTCTACCACCGGATGATGGAACGGGATATCACGTTTGCTTCTCTTCTCGATGCATCAACTTGTGATTGTGCAATGCAAAAAGACCGGCTGGCCGTGGAGCTGGAACATCTTCTGCTCGAAGCGCCTGTGGCTTCATATATCGAAGGTGCCATGGCTTTGAGCGATGCTTATGAAAACGGGTTGATAGGAGATTTGGCCTGCTTTAAAACCGCCAGCCTTGCTATGGCATCTGATATTGGGGGAAAGCCAGTGGCGGAATTGTCACTGGTCTGTCATGGTCAGGGGCTTCCGACAGTGCTTGAAATCGCGTTCAACGCCCTGATCAGCGGAGCACGTGAACGGTTGAATCCATGATGATCAAGAATAATCCGGGAAGGGTCAACAGATGAACACAGAAAAGAACATGAAAGAGATTCTGATTTGCCTGCTCGTTTCGCTGGCGGTTCACGGTTTTGTTTTTTCAGCCCTTGCTTACGTTCATTATGGGAAAAAAGATGGAACGATCCCCCTGAACTTTGTTGATGTCAGCCTGGAAATGGGAGGTCTGATAATGGAGAAGCAGGGCGCAGGTCCGGTTTCGCTAAGGAATAGATCTGAAAATCCAGGGGCCAATAAAAGGTCTCATCAAGAAAATATGAAACCGGCAGTCCAGCCTGTATCGCCTTCTAAAGCATGTACGGTGAACACGGATGTTGCTGAGACCGCTAATCGTGGGCCTGAAAACTCAACTGAAAAGGATATAACGGCCAGTTCCGGTTCTGAAAATATCGGAACAGGGTCTGACAGTGCAAGCTATGGCATATCAGGCGGTGGAAAGGATACAGATTCATCAGGCCAACCCGGGGCGCTTGGTTCTTCCGACAGAGAAAAGGATGTGGTAAAGAAAGCCAGTCCGCTTTACAGCCATAATCCCCCGCCACTCTATCCACAATCCGCACGGGTACGTCGGCTTGAAGGAACCGTGGAATTGAACGTTCTTGTGGATACGAAAGGCAGGGTCAGGGATTTGAATCTCAGGCGATCAAGCGGATATAAGGTGCTGGATCGGGCAGCCATGGATTCCGTGAAAGAATGGCGGTTCGAACCTGGGAAAACGAGCTGCTGTCCCATGGAGATGTGGGTGGTCGTGCCCATGGTGTTCAAGTTGACTCAGGTGTGAAGGACTCATTTGCTCTGTAAATATTAATGGGTAATGAATAAAAACAATAACGAACGTCGAACATCGAACATCGAATTAAGGATTGAGCCATTTGATATGTGATAAAGTGATCAGGATACATGTTTAGGAATCAATGGCTTATGTTTTTAATTCAAAATTTTTAATAGATGATACCGTAAGAATGGTTCATGAAATCGACAGAGGTGGTTTTGCCATTATTCGATGTTCGGTGTTCAAAAGGCTTGTCGCTATGTATTTAGGTCATCCACTTTTTAGGCTGACAAGATTTTCTTGCTATGCAGACTTATCGGGTAAAGTCAGGGTGAAACCCGGGACGAGAGTCTTAGACATGAGTAAAACACTATTAATCTTTACCGGATACGTGTGGCTGCTGCTTTCCATGATTCCAGCCGCCGCCATAGCCCAGCGCACCGTAACCGATCAGATGGGGCGGCATATAACCATCCCCGATGACCCGAAACGGGTGGTGGCTCTTGCCCCCAGTCTCAGTGAAATTGTCTGTGCTCTGGGAAAACAGGCTATTCTTAAAGGCGTCACCCAGTACAGCGATTACCCGGCTTACGTGAAGACCCTTCCCCAGGTGGGGTCGTATATCCGGCCTGATCTGGAACGCATTCTCAGGCTGAAGCCGGACCTCTGTCTGTCGGTGAAAGACGGGAATCCAAAGGAAACTATTCAGCGGCTGTCAGATATGGGGATTGCGGTCTATGTGCTTGATCCCCATGATCTCAGCTCGGTGATCCGTGCCATTGACGAGGTGGGCGGACTTCTTCATGCCAAGGCCAGAGCCCGCAAACTTACAGACGACATGAAAACCCGGATTAACCATGTGAGGGCGTTCAACCGGACTCTTAAACATCGCCCCAGGGTTTTTTTTCAGATTGGGGTATCTCCCATTGTGTCTGCTGGAAAAGGTTCATTTCTCCACGAACTTATCGAACTTTCCGGGGCAGTGAATCTTGCCGATGGGGCCGTGGCCTACCCCAGATTTTCCCGTGAACAGGTTCTGAACCTGAATCCCGATATCCTGATTATCACGTCCATGACAAGAGGGCTTGTGTTCGAAGATGTGAAGCGGGAATGGGAATCATGGCCGGATCTTTCGGCTGTGAAAAAAAAGAGGGTTTATGTTCTTGATTCGGATATCCTGGACCGCCCAACGCCACGGATGGTTGATGGGCTTGAGATGCTGGTTAAGGTGATTCATCCGGGGTTTGTGTTGTTGAAAGGATGCGAGTGAAAAAACATTTCTGGACAAAGCTGATGATCGTCATGGGTGTGTTGGGTCTGCTGCTTGCTCTGGCGCTGGTGCTCGGACTTTCCACCGGGGCGGGGCAGGTGGATGTCGCTGAATTTTTTCGAGCTGCTTCTGGTGGAAAAGATTCCATGGCTGATGCCATTCTCTATCGTATACGACTTCCCCGTGTGCTTGCCGCTGCTTTTGCCGGGGCTGCACTGTCTCTGGGTGGACTTGTGTTTCAGGCTATCTTGAAAAATCCCTTGTCAGAGCCTTATATACTGGGTGTTTCAGGAGGCTCTGCTGTGGGAGCCATTCTGGGTATTCTTGCCGGTTTTTCACGGTTTCCCGGCGTGGGGGGCACCGCTTTTACCGGAAGCATGGCAACCCTTGGCCTTGTTGTGGTTCTGTCTTCCGGGAGGGGCGCATTTACAAAAGAATTCCTGATCCTTGCGGGTGTGATGGTGAACGCATTCTGTTCGGCATTCATCATGTTTCTCATGTCTATGACCCAGGATAACAAACTTCACACCATCATGTTCTGGCTTATGGGGGATCTTTCGTCGTCGGATATGGGCCAGTTCACCATTCTGGCCTGTTCGGTTGTCCCTTGTTTTATGGTTATTACCATGATGTCACATCGCATGAATCTCATGCTTCTTGGGAGAGACAAAGCTGAATCTCTGGGCGTTGATGTGAAAAAAACAACCCTGATCCTTATGATCGCAACCTCGTTCATGGTGAGTGCCACGGTCTGTCAATGCGGTCTTCTGGGATTTGTGGGCCTGGTGATTCCCCATATATTCCGCCTGATTCTGGGCTCGGATCACCGTGTTCTTGCTCCCGCTTGCATCATCGGCGGCGCATCGTACCTTGTGTTTTGCGATATGACGGCACGATGGCTGCCGTCACAGGGCGAAATCCCCGTGGGTGTGGTCACCGCCATGATCGGGGTGCCTTTGTTTATCATCCTGTTGCGGAGGAAAATATGACACAGGGCCTGCACAGTGCGGTGACGGCGGAAGGACTCCGGTATTCGTATCGCGGAAGAGGAACAAAGGACGTTCTTTCGGATGTGTCCTTCGATGTGGTGAAGGGAGAATTCTTTGTGGTCCTCGGCCCCAATGGATCAGGTAAAAGTACGTTGATGAGGCTTCTCGCAGGCATTGACAAACCCGGAAGCGGGACCGTGTGGCTTGCCGGAATGCCCCTCCATCATTATTCAAGAGGAGACAGGGCAAAGCATATCGCGTTTGTCCCCCAGATTCTGCCCTCCGAGTTTTCCATGACGGTCCGTGATCTGGTGATGTCGGGAAGAGCACCCCGGCAAGGCATTCTGGGCCTTGAACAGAACGAGGATATCGCATCGGTGGAAGAGGCCATGGCGTTCACAGGGATTTCGGAATTCAGCGACCGCGATGTTCAAAGTCTCAGCGGTGGAGAGCGCCAGCGTGTTTTCATCGCCTCCGCCATTGCCCAGGAACCGTCCCTGATGCTTCTTGACGAGCCCACATCGGCCCTTGACCCGTCCCACCAGATCCGTGTGATGGACCTGATGGAACGATTGAAACGGGAAAAAAGCATGACCATCGTGATGGTGCTTCACGATATCAATCTTGCTGCCATGTATGCCGACACGGTTCTTGTACTTAAAAGGGGTCGGATTTTTTCTAAAGGAACCCCATTCCAGGCATTGACGCGAGAAACCCTGGAAGCGGTTTACGAATGCCCTTTCCTTGCTGATCATCACCCACTTCTGAACGTTCCCCGATTTTCGCCCGTTCCCATGAAATGTCGGTGATTGTCCCTTTTGGGTCGTGATCCCGGCGGGGCGACCTGCCGGTCGCCCTTGGTGTGTCTGTAAATCCGTCCACACATACATTCTAAATATAAAATCTCCTGATGCCGATATGATTCAAGAATAATGACAATTTCTATTTTCATACCATCCTGAACCAACGTTTTTTAGGAAAATGCTATGAGTCGAAGCGTTAATATTATGCTCTGTTCCCTGTTATTTTGCCTTTTTTTCTGCCCTGATTTTATTCAGGCCAAGTCTATGAACGCATCTCAGACTTTAACATTCGACAATAAGAATATTCTTGTTCTTTACTCGTACAATAACAACATTCCCTCCCAGCAAGATTTTACCGCTGGTCTTGAAAAAGCCAGAAAAACAGTCAATCTGCCATCTGGAAACGTTGTCCATGAATATCTGGATATATCACTGAAAGATCAGGAAGAGCGTAGCCTTCTCCGTAATCTGTTGTTCAAAAAATACGCCGGAAAGCATTTTGATCTGATCGTAACACTGTATGATCCGGCTTTGGATTTTCTCCTCAATGAAGGCAAAGATCTCTCTCCTGACAGCATTTGCCTGTCTATTTTCAACATGGTAAGGCCCGGGCTGGAGAGATTCGGGCAGAAGGTAATCCAATTCCCCTTGCACTTTGATCTGCCAGGCACCCTCGAATTTTCGCTGAAACTTTTTCCCCAAACCCGCAAAGTCCTGCTGGTTCTGGGTACAAGCAAGACGGACATGGCTTTTGAAAGCCGTGCCCGTCTTGAACTTCTACCCTGGAAGAATAAACTGGAATTTGAATACACAAGCGGGATTTCCGTGGATGAGGTTCTGAGAAAGGTGGCCCATCTTTTGCCACATACAATTGTTATCAGCTCACGTATAGAATCAGATATCACCGGAAAGGTCTTTGTCCCCAGAGATGTGGCTGTTAAGCTTGCCAGTGAATCCAGCGCTCCTGTTTTTTGTCTGGTTTCCTCACAGCTCGATACAGGTACGGTTGGGGGCTCTATGATTGATTTTAAAGATGTGGGTGCCATGCTGGGTAGAACGGTGGTAACTCTTGCAAAGGGGGAAACCCTTACCCTCGAAACGATTTCAAAATACACCAGACCCATGTTCAACTGGCAGCAGATCAAACGCTGGAAAATCAACCCCAACGACTTGCCGGTTGACAGTCTTATTATCAACCGTCCGTTAACACCATGGACTCGTTACAAAAATTTCGTTGCAGGTGTGATGGTTGTGTTTCTTGTTTTGACCTCTTTTATTATTGCACTTCTGATTCAAAACCGCCGTCGGGCTCTGGCTGAAAAATCCGCATTGGACAGCGAATCCCGATTCCGAGTCCTGTTCAACCATGCTCCGGATGCCATTATGGTTTATGATCATGATCTGGCCAGGCTGGTGGATGTTAATGCCAGTGCGGAAAAGTTGTTTGGTTGCAGCCGAGAACAATTGATGCAATTGTTGCCTATTCATTTTTACCCAGTTGAACAGCCTGATAAATTTAATGTTACCATAAGCTATCAAGAGCATTTAGACCAGGCTCTGGCAGAGAATACGGTAAGCTTTGAGCGGGCGATTCACACTGCCGATGGAAGGAAACTGTTCTGCGAGGTCCATCTGATACGATTACCATCGGAAAAACGTAGACTGATTCGAGCAAGCTATATTGATATCACTGAGCGAAAGCGTGCCGAGGCGGAACGTAAGAATCTTGAATACCAGCTCCAGCAATCTCAGAAAATGGAAGTTTTAGGGACTCTGGCCGGAGGTATTGCCCATGATTTCAACAACATCCTTTTTCCCATAATCGGTTTTACCGAAATGCTGATAGATACGGTGCCTGAGGGCAGTGATTCCAGGCAGAGTCTCAATGAGATCCTAAAGGCATCGCTCCGAGCAGCCGATCTTGTTCAGCAGATACTGGCATTCAGTCGTCAGTCGGACATCGAACTGATGCCATTAAGAACGCAGATAATTTTCAATGATACGATAAAATTGATGAGAGCTTCGCTTCCCTCAACCATTTCCATTGAATCAGCGATCAGCAACGACTGCGGCATGATTCTCGCCAGCGCGACGCATATCCATCAGATTGCGATGAATCTTATGACCAATGCGTTTCATGCCATGGAAGATATTGGGGGGACCATGGGCATTTCATTGTGCGAAGTGGAAATAACCGTTAAAGATCTTGAGGATCTGGATGTGTATCCTGGTCGTTTTCTCCATTACACGGTGTCCGATACAGGGCATGGTATAGGGAAATATATTCTTGATAAAATATTTGATCCCTATTTTACAACGAAAAAAGCAGGAAAGGGTACCGGCCTTGGGCTTTCGGTCGTTCAAGGTATCGTAAAGAGCTATGGTGGGGATATTCGTGTCAAAAGTGAGCTGGAAATAGGCACTGAGTTCCATGTTTATCTGCCGCTTATTGACAAAGCCGATGGAGTCAATCCTGCTGTTGGCAATCACCTCCAGAACAGTAAAGACAATGAACATATTCTTCTTGTGGATGATGAAGAGACGATTCTTCGAATGGAGAAAAAGATGCTTGAGCAGATGGGTTACAGGGTATCCACCTGTTCAAACAGCTTGGATGCACTGGAACTTTTCAGATCATCTTCTGATGCTTATGATCTGGTCATAACCGATATGACCATGCCCGATCTGACCGGTGAGAAATTCGCTGTTGAGCTGAAACAGATCAGAAGGGGCATCCCTGTGATTCTTTGCACAGGTTTCAGTTCGAAAATATCTGTTGGAAACGCTGAATCAATGGGTGTTGACGTCTTTCTTATGAAACCCGTTGGAAAAAAAGACTTGTTGAAAACAATCCGTTCGTTGCTGGACGGTAAAAAAGAAAGTTGAGGCAGCTTATGGCACATATTCTTGTAATTGATGATGAATCCCCCATCCGGTTAATGCTTCGGATGCTTCTTGAGTCCGAGGGGTATACGGTGACGGAAGCATGTGACGGGACTGAAGGGATAAAGTGTTATCGTGAAAACCCGGCTGATCTGATTATTACGGATATTATCATGCCGGAAAAAGAAGGCATTGAAACAATCATGACTCTTAGAAAAGAGAATCCGTCCATTAAAATTATCGCCATGTCGGGCGGCGGGAAAAACAATGCTGACGGATATCTTAAAACGGCAAAGCTTCTGGGCGCGCTGGAAACGTTAAAAAAACCCATCAGGAAAGATGTGTTGTTGGCTGTGATCAGAAAGCATATTTGACTTTTTTGTGTATTCTTGAAGCGGAATGAAAGATTGTTATAAAATAAACTGCGTCGTGCAGGATATCGACTGGTGCATCACGTATGTGACATGGTTGGGCGCGGTACGGGTCAAGTGAACAACCACCGCTTGATGAGTTTGGTGTAGCGAGGCATTACGACATAGACCATCAAAAATACGACTATTCCGGTAACAGCGAAGGTGGTCAGAAGTGGGTGGTCGGGAACGCCGATGCTCCGCAGTATTGGCCTAACAGCAAAGGGAACTCCAACTGCCAGAGGGTAAATGGCGGACCATGTCACCACGTATTGCTTCCAGCGAACGGGCACCTTGGCTTTGGCGCCCCCCGGAGTGAACCAGAAATCCAAACCGCACGCCCAACACTGCGCGTCCCCCTGCAAGCGTCATGTTGGAAAACATTTACTGGAACTACAGGGGTGTATTAATAATTTCACCATGTCGGTGAATAATCTTCCATCCCTCAGGCTCTTTTTGGCAGATAATCGTTGCTCGTATGTCAATTGCTGATTTTCCTGGAAAAATATATTGTTCAGTTTGAAGAATATGGGCTGAATCCCCCGTGATAGTATTCTTTATAGGTTTATATGAATATGTACCATTTGCGGCCTGTTTGGAGACTGTCATTAGCCTCACCTCAACGTTATTCCATCCAGGTTCAACAAAACCACCATAGCCACCAAAAATTGTGGCATCATCACTATGTGACCATACAGCCCTTGTTACGTCTCCCACTATTCCTTTAGCAAACTCAGTGTTTGAGGCGTGGACCATGTCAATGAATTTGCCCCATTCTTCAGAATCTATAGCTGCTTCATTTTGTATCATAAATAGTCCTCTTTGCTTTTTCTTGATTCCAGTAGCACAGAACGTTTTCTATCTCTTACGCCGCAAATCACCGGCGGCAAAAAACAGAGCGAGGAACGAGCGCCGCTTTTTGCCGTCCGAGTGCATTTGTCTTGTTAGGCATGATTGGATTTTCCTACTTTCTGAGTAGCCCGGTAATCACCTTATCACCTCGCCATCAGTGCGAACACGCCCCAGCCCATGTATTCACGTGTGTAAGCGGCGTAGCGCTCGGGTTCTGAGGTCAATTTGGCTCGAACATCTTTCGCTAACTCGTCGTCGTGGTTAGTTTCAAGCCATCGGCGCATAGTGAGCCATTTGGCCGCCTCGTATCTGTCCCAGCCGTTTTGGTCAGCCAGAACCATTTCAACGACGTCGTAGCCAAGGTGGCCGAAAGATGCGAGAAGTTCTGGAAGCATGAGAAAGTCGGAGATTGAGTTGGCAAGACACCCCTTGGCAACATCTTCTGTCGGCGGTAACTGCCGCCAATAGGGCTCGCCGATGAGGATGATCCCCCCGGTTCTCAGGCTCCGCACCAGAAGCTCGATAGTGCCGGCAACTCCGTCGGCGATCCAAGTGGCACCGACACAGGCTGCTACATCAATTTTCACCTCAGAGACGTAGCCAGCAGCATCGCCATGGATGAATTTGACTTGATCGGCAACGCCAAGTTGTTCAGCACGTATTTTTGCCTGCTCTGTGAACAACTGGCTCATATCGATGCCGGTGCCGATGACACCGTGATCGCGTGCCCAGGTGCATAGCATCTCCCCCGAACCGCTGCCGAGGTCGAGCACTCGGGTCCCTGATTCCAGACGCAACGCCGCGCCGAGAGCGGCGAACTTTTCGGGTGTGAACGGGTTATGGATGCGGTGAGCACTTTCGGTGATGTTGAATATTCTTGGGATGTCCATTGTTAAAAATCTCCTTACGGGTGTGGATATATTCGGTCACGGCCTAACGCGCGAGTTGAGCAGTGCCCCGGAGGGGCATCTGTTCGAACTCCTGGTTCTCCCCGTAGCGGAGCGGAGGGAGAATCAGGAGTGAGCTGCTCAACTCGCGCGTTCCCCCCGGAGCGAAGCGGA